>JAFGDQ010000041.1 GCA_016932015.1 Spirochaetota bacterium
AGAACGTTTTAAAAATGCCATCCTGTTCCATTTAGGTGGGTTGGATGTCATGCCTGCTCTCACCATATAGTCTGAAGAGCCTATTTTATTAATTTTCCGGTGCAATAATTAATACTTTCCCGCAAGGACGCCAGGTTACAGAAAATAATGATTAAGTGTCCTGAAATTGGTATTCATTTGTTCTTTAAGTATTTGTGAAAGCTGGCAGGTTCTAATGTACAGCAGATTATTCAGACTTCGCGCTGTTCTGTCAGGATTACGGCAGCTAAAAAAATTTATTCCCTTAAATCCGTTTAAAAATAATTAATGATTTAATGCAGATTTGAAGGCAATATTCTGAGTTAAAAATTTTGGCAGGAAAAATAGTATATCCCGTATACCCGGCTGAAATTTTTATTTTAATAAAATTAGATATTACTTTGTTTTATCGTCGTCCCGCAATTCCCGGCCTGCTGAGTAAGATCAAAATCCATTACAATGTAATTATCTTCAGAAGTCTCGGTAAGTTTAACCTGCAGTTTTTTTGCGACTTTCTGCATTGCTTTATTGCTGTGAAGAACAAGAGCCCTTATCTTTTTAATACCGCGTTCGCATGCGGTTTTTATTAAAACTTCAAGAAGAAAAGTTGCCACTCCGATACTCTGATATTGCTCGTCAACAAGAAATGCCATTTCATAAATGTCTGAATGTTTATCATAAGCGTAGCGGGCTTCACCTATGATAATCTCGGTATTTTTTTTCTTTACAATCGCGACTACAGAAATTGTCTTCTCGTAATCAATATTTACGTATTCCTGCATTTCATCGTGCGGCATAACAGGTTTGGGCACGAAGTATCTGCGATAGATTGCCTCATCGGAAAAATTATAATATAAACGGCGCATCAAATCCTCATCCGATGGTTTGATCGGACGGACTTTTATGTCAAGGCCCTTCTTAAGTGTTTTTCTTGTTTCAAGCATTGACGGATAATTTACGGCATTATTGACAACATATATCTGGTCCGGAAAAATATAGTTTAATTCCTTGGCTTGTTTTAAAAGATTTTCACGATGCTTGGGATGCGCTATCTCAATCATTGATATAACCCTTTCTCGAATTGATTTTCCGAAAATATTCGCAATGCCGTATTCGGTTACAACGTATCTCATAAGTCCCAGAGTGCTGTGAGGTTTATCCGCGTTTTTATCATGCTGCAGCACAATATTGCTGTTCCCGTCCTGATCAATTGACTTAAGGGCTATAATTGATTTTCCATCTCCGGAATAACTGGCTGCAGACGCAAAATGCAATTTGCTTTCATGTCCTGAGAGCAGGTTGTCGCCGGAATGAAATACAACAGCTTCGCCGGAAATATCGATTTTTTTAACATTAAGGATGCTTATAAGGCTTCTCATTCCCTGTATCATATTAAGATTTACAAGCCATGCTATTGGTAAAAAACCTATAATAGGATTTCTGTTAATATAATCATAAAGATTCCTTGTACCCAGACAGTAGCTGGTTGTGACAAGCCCTCCAGTACCTCTCGTGCGGTCAGAGGAGATTACTCCTGCATCAATCAGGTCAATAACCCAGTCTGAAATTACATGAGTGAGAATTCCAAGATCTTTCTTGCTTTTCAGATTATCCGCTATTGCATTGAAAATTTTGCCCACATGAAGTACGACGGTTGACCCGTCTTCAATCAGGTTCGATACATTCCATCCAATGCGTCTCATGTCGGAATCGTAGGCTTCGTTTTCGCGCTCAATTAAAGGAAGGTCGCTTTTTACAATAAAATCAATACTGCTTAAATGAACTGACGTTTCTCCGGCTGTAGCAGGCATATTGGGATTTATTTCAGCGATTACTATAGACGCGCGTTTAATGACAATCTTGGCTACATCTGACGCGACTCCAAGACTGACAAAACCTTTGTTGTCAGGCATTGATGTCTGCACAATTGCGATGTCAACATGAACAACTTCATCAAGAAAAATGTGCGGAAGTTCACGAAGGTTGGCAGGTATAAAATCTACTTTCCCCTTGGCTATCTCCCTGCTGATGCTTTCACCGAGAACAAAAGCTTTTAAACGGAATTTATCGGAATTCTCCGAAGATGAGAAATAATCTCCAAGTGCTACAAGCTGGATAAATTCAATATCCTGAATATTCGTACTCTCACTTTGTATTATATGAGACAAAGTTTTTCCCGGAACAGCAACCCCGCTTGAGAGAAATATTTTATCACCCGGCCTTATTTTTTCAATTACTTCGTCGGTAGTTATGATCTTGTTTTTATAATATATTTCATTTTCCTTATAAATCATGTGTTTCATCCTGACTGTATATAAAATAAGTGTATTATCACAATGTCTGTATTTTTGTATATGAAGCCATAAATCAAGGTATTATGTTACTCCCTTAATCCTTTAATCAAGGTTCATACCTGAAGAGGCAAAATAAAAGCAATTGCTTAAATATTCTTTTTATGCCATTCTACAACGCTTTTATACGGAATACTACCTCCAAAAATATCAAGCGCACTGCCAATAGTAATATCAATTATATTTTTGCCTATGTCTTTTATCAGGTCAAGGTCGTTCATTGATTTTACGCCGCCGGCATAGGTTGTGGGAATAGGTGAGTGTTCGGCAAGCAGAGATACCAGTTCTGAATCAATCCCGGTCATTTTACCTTCTACATCAACTCCATGAACAAGGAATTCGTCACAGTAGTCAGATAACCTGAGAAGATTTTCATGGCTGATCTGTACGTCGGTAAATTTCTGCCATCTGTCCGTTACAATCATAAATTCATTTTCCTTTTTTCTGCAGCTTAAGTCCAGGACAAGCCTGGTTTTGCCAACGGTTTTTATAAGAGAATCCAGCCTGCTAAAATTTATAATTCCGTTTGTGAATACATATGACGTTACAATTACATGGCTGGCACCTGCGTCAAGAAAGGTCTTCGCGTTGTCAGGATTGATTCCGCCTCCCATATGTAATCCGCCTGGAAAAGCTTTTAATGCTGATAATGCGGCATCGTAGTTACCAGAGCCGAGTGAAATTACATGGCCTCCGTAAAGATTATCCTGCGCGTAAAGCATAGCAAAATCTTCCGGAGATTTTTCAGTCTCGAAATTTACATCGGGACAATCACCTTTAAGTGTTCCGCCGACAATTTGTACAACTTTACCGTTATGTAAATCAATGCATGGCCTGAATCGCATAATATGTTATGAAATAGAATAATATTTTTAACAAAGTACCGGTATCATATTGTAACCGGAATAGACATAGCTATTTTTGAAAGATTGTTTTTAGCTCTTTCATAGTTCGGGTCATACTTTAATGCTTCTTTGAAATCCTCTTTTGCTCTGTTTAAAACATCTTTAGCATTATCGTCATTGCCCTTTTCTTTTAATTCCTCTGCAGTCAGCATCGCGATTTCACCGGCATAGTTGTTGAGAGAAGCCTCAACTGACCTGGTTTCTATATTCTTTTTTATTGCGGATGCCTCTGAAGAGGTAAGCATTGTATCAAGATAAGCCGTGGTTTTAATTACCAGCTCTTTTTCAAGTTCGAAAAATTTAGCTGTCTTGCCTGTAACTGCTGCTGCCCCTAGTTGTTTTCCTGTTTCAACTGAAAATACCTGCGACTCAATTCTTAAATTTCCATTCATTTCCATGAATGATCCGGTAAGAATATATTTTGCAGCTGTTATTTTTCCGAGTTTAACGGCTTTTGATGGATCAACAACTCCGGTAATCTGGAATTCCTGCTCTGATAGAATGTCTTTAAGTCTTTCTCTGCTTATAATGTTAAAAAGTCCGATTGATTCAAGGTCTGTCATTAGCATAGAAGCAATTCCGAATTCCCATGGTTTAAATTCTTCAGCTCTTTTTACTGGAGTAATGTTGGCAAGATTAAGCACCATCAGGTTTTTTCTTTCCGATCTCGGGACTTTTCTTAAAACCTGTGTACTTTCTGAAGCGCATTGAAGAAAAACAGCAAAAAGGATAGATAAACAAAATAACTTTTTTACCATAAATCGAGCTCCTTTTCAGAGAGTATGTTTTGTGGAATCAGGGAAAATTTGTAAAAGCAGTTTCTGCTTCTACATGTAAAGAGACTGATTGTAAAGATAGAATAAATAAAACTGCTTAAACAATATAAATCAAAATCTGTACGTTTGCAACGATTTTTATTATTATGTTTTAATCCGTGATATCTGATGTCTTTTGTCTGATTTCCTGTAATGTAAAATTGATCTAAATTCCTGCAACTCCCTTAAAAATAAATATAGCCGGCAGAATAAAAAGGAGAAACAGGATTGTATTTACCACAAAAAGCGAAGAAGCAAGCTTTGAATCAAGATCAAAAAGTATTGAAGTTATTACCGAATAAACGGCAGCAGGCATTAATGATTCCACAAGGATGACTGTTTTTACATCATGGCTAAGATCAGTAAAGTTCAGAATAATATATACTGCAGCAGGCAGTATCAGGAATTTTGTGAAGGCCAGTATAAGATGTTCTTTGCAGGTTGATGAAATATTCCCGAAATTAAAATTGAGTCCGAGTGTAAAATAATAAATTCCTACAGAGATAATAAGAAGCACGTCAATGGGCATATATACTTCCGGCCTCTTTATGCCTGCGAGATTCAGGATCAGTGCGGAAAAAGTTGCATAAAGCGGCATATTCTGCAGATTAATAAAGTTATTAATAAAACCTCTTATGCTGAGAAGCTTTTTTACGGAATCTGTACGCGCATAAGTGAAAATAAAAATAAACGTATATGGAAGAAAATACAGAGTGAAGATCGAAGCCAGTCCTATTCCTTTTTCTCCGAGAAGAAGATAACATATGAATCCACCCATTGTAAATCCATGATTTGCAAGGGATGAACTGATCAGGTATGTTTTTCTGCTTGTGCCGGTCAAACGGAGAACGGGAATAGTTATAATGCCAATTAAAAATCCGGTAATTACTATAGCGACGCCTGATATCGGAAGAAAAATCTGGTCAAATAAGAGAGTGAGCCCCCATATGCTCCAGAAGATTACAAAAGGCTCAAATGATACCAGATTTAATTTTATTAATTTTTTAGCGGTATTGAGTGAGTTTCCGGGAAATTTTCCGGAAAAATATCCTGTAACAAAAGGTGCGATAATTATTATCTGAAAAATAATAAATTTTAATTTTACAGACACATAAAACTCCGATTCGGAAATTAAAGTTCATATACTTCCCCTGAGTAATTTAAGGTCAAACAGTTTTTAATAGGGCAGCACAGTAAAATTATGATGAATTTTTAATTACTATTGCCGGTAATTTGATATTGTGCATTTGCAGATGAAATTGGAGCTTTAAAAACTGATTATCTCTTCTTCAAGAGGTAATCAGTTTTTAATTATCGAACCATTAACAGTATTCTCTATTTTGTTGAAAAGAAAGAATGTGTGCTGAACAGTTAATAAATGTCATCACTGTTATTCTTCTTCCACGCAAATCTGTTTGCTGAATATTGCTTTAAGGGTTTTAATTGAAAGATAAATAATCAGCAAACTGAAAGAAACCAGTAAAATAACTGATATATATTTAAACAGAATCACTTTGGTTAAATGATACATGAAAATCGTAGCGATTGTGATTGCTGCAAGGGGGAATGAATAAGCCCACCAGGAAAGAAAGAAATTTAATTTTCTGAATTTCTTGAATTGAAAGATAATAAGAATAAACATGAACAGTGAAAAATAATACAGAATTTTAGCGAACGGATCAAGGTGTCCTGTTAATTTTACATACGCAATAAAAGCAATTGCAGGAGGAGCAAACAAAATAAAGAAAGTCGGGATCAGCTTATCTGCAATAGGATGGTGGAAGATGACCCTGTTTATTATGATAGTGAAAAGTACAATCCAGAAAATAATTCCAATACTGAAAAAGAACCATGAGATTTCGTGATTATAAAATTCAATACCCGCAATCGGTACAATTACAAATCCTACTATTGGTATAAACCATGCAGGATTTAAATGATGAATTTCGTATTTTGAGTGGTTTATCCAGGATGAAATAATTATAATACTGAAAAGAAGCTGAAGTATGGTACCTGCTATCCATAAGTACTTCGAAGCAGATTTATTGAGGGCTAGTAATATTACACTGTTAACAAGTAATATTTTGGCAATAAGAGGGAAAAAATTTAATTTTATCGGGTGATTAAATTCGTTTATGAAATTATCAGTAAACAAAATCATCTTCATTAAATACAGTAAAAAAACAATCGCGAACAAAATGACAGTTATTACCAGAAGATAATTACTCAAAGGTACTGATAAGCTTAATATTTTTTCAGCTTTCTGAAAAACCAATGTGAATCCCGACATGCCCAGAATAATGGCAAAAAAAGATATGGGAAAATTTTTAATGCGTTCCATAAAAGGCATAATAATCTCCATTTATATTTTATTATTGCAATATTGCGATATTAGAATGTATTTGTCAATAATTAATACCCTTTTTTAATATTTTTTTCTTGAACTAGTAATTTTTTAGGAATAATATAATTGTTATAATAAATTTGCATTTTACCTTTTATATTGAATATAAACACAGGGAGCATGCAGATAGTTTAATTGCCCGGAATCGGATTAACTGTAATATCTTTCTATCTGTCAGCATGGATGTTGAAGTATGAAAGAAATTTTTATGTTAATAGTATGCCTGAGTTTTTTTCTGTTCCCTGTAAATACAGCTCCTGCTTTCTGTAATCAGCTGAACTTCAATCAAAAAAATATTACCATTTCCGCAATTGAAAATGATTATATACACAGTCTTATAAAAGATATTGTCCGTACAGCATATAAAAGACTGGGCATTAAAGTGAATTTTTTTGAGCTGCCTGCAAGACGGTCTCTTGAGTGGGCGAATATAGGCCGAACAGATGCTGACCTGGCGCGAATAGATAATACTGAAACTAAATATTCCAATTTAATAAAGATACCTGTGCCTTTGTTGACAATCAAAGGGGTTGTTTTCACTAAAAATATTACCAGGGATGTTCACAAATGGGAAGATCTCAGTGGACTCAGCATTGGAATCAGAAGCGGCATACGTTATTCAGTAATCCGGATAGAGGGATTTAACCGGATTATTGCAAAGGACCTGTTCCACCTTTTTAGTCTTCTTTCCAGAGACCGCATTGATGTGGCTGTTGCTGATTATGATATGGGAAGATATAAGATTGCGAAACATTTTCATGATTCAGGCATTCATATAATCGGTAAACCGCTCAGTTCAAGGCATCTTTACCATTACATTCATAAGAAAAATAAGAATATTTCAAAGAAGCTTGAATTGGTATTACGGGATATGAGTAAGAGTGGCGAGATGGATATATTCAGGGAAAAAGCTGCCATGGAGGCTATGCCTTAATGATAATGACAAGCAGTATTGCAAAAAAACTGATAATTAGTATTCTTGCTTTCAGTTTTGTAATTACTCTATTCATTACAGGATTTCATATATTCATCGATTATAATAGTGAAATAAAAAGAGTGAGTGCTTATGAAATGCTAATAAAAAATACATACCTTGACAGCATTACAACAAGTGTCTGGATGTACGACGATATACAAATTAAACTGCAGCTTGACGGGTTGCTTAATCTTCCCGACCTGGACTATCTTATAATCAAGTCAAAAGATGGATATGCCTGGTCTTCAGGAGAAATGAAATCTAAGAGGCATCTAATAAAGGATTTTCCGCTGATATACACTCAGAATAATATGTCCTTCGAAATCGGAACTTTAAAAGCTGTAATAAGTCTTGATGAGATTTACGACAGACTGCTGAATTCCGCGCTGGTTACTCTTGCAGCTAACTCAGTAAAAACATTTCTTATGGCAGGATTTATTCTGCTGATTTTTAATTTTTTTATTACAAGGCACCTTCATTCTATTTTAAACTGGCTGAAAAATATTGAAATAGGTAAATCTTTTGAAAAATTCAGTTTAAACCGAAGCAAGAGATATTTGAAGAGTGATGATGAACTGGATGAAATAGTTGCAACTATAAATGAAATGCAGGATAAACTTAAAAATTACCTTGAAATCGAAAAAAGATTTAAAAGGCTGATAGATGATCTTCAGGAAACATTCTTTTTTTACAAGTACGATAATGCGGGAAATTTTACATATATCAGTTCATCAATGACTGCTGTACTGGGATATTCGGAGGCCGAAATCTACAGGTTTTGTACCGGATATTTAATAAAAAATAAATATTCCGTGCTGAATGACAATAATCGTGAAACAGACGGACAAAATAAAAAAAAACATTCTTATGAAATTGAAATACCCCGGTCAAAAGGCACATCCTGTTACCTTCTGATAACAGAGACCCCTGTTCTGGATAAAGATGGAGAATTAATTGAGGTTGAAGGTCTCGCACATGATATAACTGACAGAAAAAAAATAGAAGTCCAGCTAAGGCAGGCACATAAAATGGAAGCGATTGGAACTCTTGCAGGCGGTATTGCCCATGATTTTAATAATATACTTGGAATTATAATCGGATACTCCCAGCTTTGCATGGATAATACTATTGACCAGCCGGAGACATATGTTGAACTTAATGAAATTCTTAAGGCAGCAAACAGGGCAAGGGACCTTGTTAAGCAAATACTGACGTTCAGCCGACAGACTGAAACCGAAAAAAATCCTATTAATATAAATCCTATCGTTAAAGAGATAATTAAATTTATACGCGCATCACTTCCCTCAACTATTGAAATTAAATCTGAAATTCACTGCAATAATGATATTGTTATGGCGGACCCGGTTAAAATGCATCAGCTTCTTATGAATTTATGCGTAAATGCCGGTCATGCTATGAAAGACTCCGGAGGGATTTTAACAATTTCACTTGATAATATTGAACTTTCTGAAATTGACATAACCAACTATCCCGGGCTGAAAATCGGGTCTTATCTTGGATTAACAGTTCAGGATACCGGGCACGGAATACCTAAAGAATATCTGGAACGTATATTTGAACCGTATTTTACGACGAAAAATAAGGAAGAGGGAACAGGACTGGGTCTGGCTGTTGTGCATGCTATTGTTGAGGAGCATGCAGGAAAGATCCGGGTATACAGTGAACCCGGAGCCGGAACAACATTTTATATTTTATTACCCTTGGCTGAGGCGGTTTATGGTGAAAACCGGAAAGATAGTTTATCTCCATGTGTAATTCCCAGAGGAAATGAATGCATTCTTCTGGTTGATGATGAGCAGTCTCTTGCGGCTATAATGAGAAAAATCCTTGAGTCTCTGGGATATATTGTTGTTGCTGAAACTAATCCCTTTGACGCTTTGGAACGTTTTATTATGAACAGTGAATCATTTGATCTCTTAATTACTGACAAGACTATGCCAGGCATGCCTGGACTGGAATTGATTAAACAAATAAAGAAAAAGAAAAAAAATATACCGGTTATACTGACTACCGGATTATCTTATTTGAAAAATAAGGATGATTCGGCAAAAGGGCTTATAGATGAAGTCCTTATTAAACCTGTAAGCACTGAAATTCTTTCACAAACAATTCGAAAAATTCTGGATTATTACAAGATACGGAAAGAAGAACAGGAATCGACGGGTTCCGGTTAACGCTTTAGGCTGTATATTTAAATCCGTCCACAAGCCTTTTTAGCTCTTCGGATATTCCGGAAATTTCCTCATTATTCGCTGCCATTTCTTCAGCCGCGCTTGTGTTTTCCTGGCCCATCTTGCCTATCTGTTTTATCGATTCAGATATATTCTTTGTAGACTGCCTGTGCGACTCAAGAAGCGTGTTGATCGTTTCGGAGATTTCCTGCATTTTATCGGATTCTTCAATTACTTCCTTGTTGTGTTTGAACTGCGCCTGCATATATTGTGATATCTTGTTTATCAGGTCTTCTATTGCCGTAATGTCATTTATAATTTTACTTATAATTATGCCCAGGGATTTTACACCTGCAAGCCCCTTCTCAACTTCTGAAGTATTCTTTTTCACAAGAAGATCAATGTCTTTAATACTTTGTGCTGTTTTTTCCGCGAGTTTAGATATTTCGTCAGCAACAACAGCAAATCCTCTTCCTGCTTCTCCTGCCCGCGCTGATTCAATAGCCGCATTAAGAGACAGAAGATTTATCTGGTCGGAAATGTCGTTGATAAGTGACATTATGCTGGTTATTTCACTGGAGCTTTCCTCTATGGCAAGCATGGTAGCATTCGTGGTATTTATTGCCTGCTCCCCTTCGGAGATATTCTGACTGATTACGCGGGTAAGACTTATAGCATTTGTTGTTTCTCTTTCAAGTTCCTCAATTGATTTTGAAAGCTGATTAACGCGTTCAGAAAGTTCACGAAATGTTTTAAACTGAAGTTCTGTATTTACAGCAAGTTCGTCTATACCGGTAACATTTTTGTCGCTGGCCTGCACAACATCAACTTCCATCGAGGACTGAGTCTGTGAATTCCGGGAAAGTGACATTGTTGTTGCCGACATTTCCTGTATCGAGGATGCGAGCTGTGAAGTAATACCTTTTACATTATCAAGAAGCACATTAGTTGACATGAGATTCTCGCTGGCTGTTTTCCGGGAAATTTCGATTGTTGTAATATTCCTTGATGTAAATTTTGCCATCAGGTAAAGAAAATATGAATTGCCTGCCATAAAAAGGATTTTTGCCAGCTCTGTAGGCACGCGCAATGAGCCGGGGGCAAATATCAGTTTGGAGTCTTTTACAAAATTCATATCACCCTGAGTAACTCCCATGGCGAGAAGTGAACCGTAACATATTATACTCATAGCGCCCAGAGTAAGATTCAGCTTTTTATTGAATCTGAGGCCGTGTATAACGCAATAAAGTATGAACATTATAAATGTTGCCTGCTCTTTTATAGCAAGCCCCCAGGCATTATGCAGGTCGTAATGGAAACCGAATTTGACCATGGATACGTTCAGGATTTCAATAATTGCGGATATATATATAACCGGTTGGGGCATTTTTTTTAATTTAATATAAGTATAATTAACAATGCAGACAAGAAACTGTATTCCGCTTCCTAACAGAATTGCTGTATAAACCGCCTGTTCTGAACTGGATCTCAATGCGGATATACCGCTGAAAAGAAAAAATAACATGAAAATAAATCGTATTCTTACGATTATTTTTTCAGTAAAGATTACATCCATAAAATCCTCCCTAAAGGTGCTGCCCTGGTAAAAGCAACCGGAAAAAGATACTAAATCATAATAAACAATATTAATATGCAGAAAGAATGAAAAAGGAATTTTTATTTTATCATTATTCTATACGGGAAATAGTAAAAAGTATACTCATTTTTAAAATCAATAAAGTCAAAAAACTGCAGATATCTTTTCAGGCCGGCCTTTAATCTGCTTTCGTCATTCAAACCCAGAATATTCAGCAGTGGAGCTGATATTTCCGGAAGATGCCTTATCTTAAATTCTTTCTTTATGTCTGCATTTTTTACAGCGAGTTTAACAGCAGTGAGCAGTCCGCCGAAGCTATCAATCAGGCCGTTTCTTTTTGCCTGGTTTCCGGTAAAGACTTTTCCCTGTGCAACCTTGTCCATGTCTTTTTTATCAATGCCTCTTCCGGCTGAAACCTTGTCTGTAAACCTGTTATATGTGTAGTCAACTCCCTGCATGACTACAGCACGTTCTTTAGCAGAAAAATTTTTTGCTTCATTAAAAATATCGGCAAATTCGCTCATTTTGATAATATCTTTGTTTATACCTAGCTTATTGTAAAATTCCTGCAGAGATATTTTTCCGGCAACTACACCTATTGATCCGGTAATTGATCCTTTTTCACTGATAATCTTGTCACCGGTACATGCAATATAATATCCGCCGGAAGCTGCCATATTACCGAATGAGAAAACTACCGGCTTTTTGAATTTTGCTTTTAGCTGCATCAGATAATGCCACATAAGTTCTGACGCGGCTGCGGAGCCTCCGCCTGAATCAATCCTTATTATTACCGCCTTAATATTGGAGTCTTTAAAAGCAGTGTTTAAAGCTTCAAGATATGTCAGGTCGCCTGTATCCGCAGGCAGAATATCTCTGTATCCTCTGGATTTTCCCCTCGTAATTGAACCCTTTACATAAACAACAGCTATTTCAGGATAGAGCCCCCATGTATCACTTTTTACTTGTTGTTTTTTGTAATCTATCATGGATATTAAGGTTAAATTTTTTTCTCTGATCTCGTTTTCGGCCTCACCAGGGTAGGCGATGTGATCAATAAATCCGGCGCTAAGGGCTGCCTCCGGTTTAAAGAAACCGCTTTCCAGTAAGCTGTCAATAGTTTCCTTTGGCATCTGCCTGTCATTTGATATGTCGTTCAGGAACTGATCGTTAAGGTCTGAAAGGATTGAAATCATATTTTCCCTGAATTCAGGCGACATGTGTTCCCTTACAAATGTTTCAGGATATGATTTATAAATTCCTTTTTTTACGGATTCAAATTTAATACCGATTTTTTCAAGGCCCTTTTTAACAAAATATACTTCGGCTTTCAGTCCCGTAATTGAAAATACATTAACCGGAGAAAAGTAAATTTCCTTACATGATGAGGCCAGGTAATATTCCATATTTCCGGAAGAATTTAGAATTGCGTGTGTTCTTTTATTTTTTTCTCTGAATAATTTTATCTGGTCCCGCAATTCCTGAATCTGTGCGAAGCCGAGTCCTGTATCGTCAATTTGTAGAATTAATCCGGCAATACTGCTGTCATTTGACGCTCTCTCTATTGCATGAAGAATATCATAAAATATAATCCGGTCACTGCCAAATATGCTTTCGATTTTCAGTTCGCTTATGGTATCATTCAGGGTTATTCTTAAAAGGTTTTTATGAGCAGCAGGAGATAATTCCGCCTTTCCCTGAGCGATTGTCATGCCGAAATATGCTGAATCGGGTAATGAGGAATTATTGATTTTTGCGTAGGCATCCGCCGTGGCAGTAAGATATCTGCTTCCAGGAATACCGAAAGGCATGCTGAATCCGAATGAGATATCTTTATCGGTATTTATATTTGCAAAAACGGAAATGCCATAGAAAAGTCTCATATCAACAGAGTAGAGCATGTCAGAATAATCAAATTTCCGGGTTTTATATTTTACTGCGTCAACTGAAAGAGTAAGAAAGTCCGCAGGCCTTATTGAAACAGAAAAAACATTGCTTCCTTGAATTTTGCTTCCATTGAACTCAGGGCTGTTTATATCCCTGGCAACATATCCTAAAGAAAGAAACCTGAACGGGCGCAGCAGGATTCCGGGAGTGAAAGAGCTGTAGTCGTCATAATCGTTATTGCTTTTACTGAAAGAATAATTTAATCCTATGCCGAAAATATTTCCGAATAAAAATCCTTTGCCTAATGTAAAGAGACTAGTATCGGCTGATTCCACCGCATTGCTTCTGCAGTTATAAAGGCTGTTTAACCATGAATATGAAAAGATAAATCCTGCAATGTTAGCCAGCAGAAAATGGTTTCCGCTGTCTGTGCATTCAAACTGCTGCATTATATATGATACGGACGGAGAGGGCGCGATATCTGAGAATACAGGATTAATTAATGGAGCAAAAACACTGTTTGTATGGCTTGCGGAAAGGGACGGCATTACGGAAAAATACGGATTCGTATTCTCTGCTAACGCGATATGATTTTTTGAGTGCAGGATAAAAATAAAAAAAAGTGTGCAGATTAAAAATTTCTTAATGAATTTTGACACCGATAATTGTAATATCATCCCTGATAGCCTCGGTATGGATTTTTATGTTTTTTTCAATTTCGATTATTTTATTATCTATGCTTTTCCCGATGTTATCATAAATTATCTGTATGAATTCCTCCTCGTTTATACCGTTACCTGTATCTTCGTCATAAATTTCCATAACTCCATCAGTGTATAATATCAGTTCATCGTCCGTATTAAGAGCAAGAGTTGAAGTCGTATATTTTGCTTCGGGATCAGCACCGAGTATTTTAGTTCTTCCTTCAATCTGTTTAACTGTTTTTTCATTTTTCCTGATTAAAAGAGGAGCCCCGTGTCCGGCATTGACATACTCAAGAATTTTTGTTTTTTTATTAAAAATTCCTATAAAAAGAGTAATCAGTTCAATGCCTTTATAACTGTTCGTCAGAAAATTATTTATTTCATAACATGTTTCGTCAATTGATTTGACTTCTCTCAGCATTGCGTTTGTTATGCCATTGACCGCAGATAATATCATGGCAGTGGATAAGCCGTGGCCTGAAACATCGCCTATGATAATTGCAGTATGATCTTCATCAAGTTTGAAAAAATCGAAATAATCACCAATTACTCTGAGATAAGGCCTGTAAAAAAAACTGATATCCATTCCCCTGTCTCGGTCTAAAGAAACTTTTGGAAACAGCCGCATCTGGACATATGAAGCCTGATCCAGTTCGTTTTCATACTGTTTCTTTAAGAGATAATCATTTTGCAGCCAGTCGCTGTAAATAATCTGAAACAGCTGGTTCGTAATTGATTTCAAATAGTGCATGTCTGCAAATGAATAATAACCGCTTCCTTCTTTCTCTCCTGTTAGTAAAACCCCGATTTTTTCATTTTCAATTACAGTAATAATTAATGCGGAATCCCTTTCTTCAAGGAATCTGTAAATTTTCCCTTCAGTTTGTGAAGTCCTCACAAGGGAATGTTTAATAATGATTTCGCTGTTCTTTTTTACAAACGAGAAAAATGCGGAAGTTTTTGGAATAATTTCAATGTATTCTTTTAAATCTGAATAATATTCATAATTGCTGTTCATGAAAAGAATAAGCTTTAATGATTCCGCGCCTGTCGTATTTCTGATTTCCTGAAAAATAAATTCAATTTTTTGCCTGAGAGTTTCGGGAGATGATCCGTCTTCCGTAATTTTCTGAACTGAAATCGCATACTGATCCTTGTTCTCATACATCAGCTTTCTGGTGTTATTAATGAAATGAAGAATGTTTAAAAGCATAAGTATCAGAATTACGCTTATAATTATATACCATTTTCCTATTAAACCTGCATCGTAAATATTCACTATGGAAAAAAGCAAAGATGATATCAGGACAGTAGCTGCTATATTATAGACAAACAGCTTAATATCTCTTCTTTGAATTATTTTAAAACCGTAAAAATCATACTGGCTGTACTTTATAAATGAAGTGCCCATGATGACCGGAAAAATCAGGGAAAAAGCTGCATAGCAGAATACGGGGAATCCGGATTCCGTAAACATTGCCTTACATATAAGTAATACTGGCAGCAGGTAACCAATGCATGTTGCGAAAAGTACAGTTAAATAACGCCTGGTAAAAGCCGGATTTTTACTTTTGATGATAATTGAAAGGAAATAATATGTTAAATATAAAATGCATAACGCAAGATAAATGAAAAGTAGCCGGAGTGAATGATTTATCTGCGGTCTGACAATTACCTGAATTCCGGTATATACGGCAACAAACAGAATCATAATGCCTGTAATAGATTTGCTGATCTTCCTGGCTGTAAGGTTATTTCCTATTAGCACTGTCATATAACCGGCTAAAAGCAGTATAGCGGGAATGATGAAGTTGAATTCATTAAATGTAAACAGGTCAATTGTGCTATAGCAGAAAAGGCTTATCAGTAGAGATGATATGGAAAAAAGTCTGGCTCGGATTTCATCAGAGCGTATAAAGTATACAACGCAAGCCCAGATATAATGTATACCTGCAAAAAACAGCAGACAGGTTAATAAAAATAAATAATTATAATTAGGTGCTGTTTTATATATTGTTGTATTGATTTTTTTATTATCATTGTCAATAACAGAAATTTCGAGTACGTTTGCTGAAGAAAATCCGGATAATACTTCCATAAAATTTTCACTGTCAACATCTACACCTTGTATTTTTATAATTTTGCTGCCGTAAGCAAAATGACTTTTAGTGAAATACAGTTTATTGGTTAAGGTGTTCCCTCTTATGATTCTTTCAAAAGGATAAATGCTGCTGAATTCACTTGCTTTATTAAAGAAATAAGTATTAAGCAGTACCAGGCCTGCCAGAAGGAGGAATAAGACAGCTGATCTTTTCATTGATTATCTTCCTTTCTGCCGATGATAATTATCAGTTTATCCTCTGTTTCATAATTATGCCTGCTGTCCTCTGACTGAACCGTCTGCCTGTTCTGCTTTATCCTTCTGACAAGAATATTTTTGATTTCATTTATATGCAATGTGTGAATGCTGTTTATCAATTCCGAATATTCAGTAATATTTGTATTTATAATAAAGTGATAGTAATTACATATTATGAAAATTAAATCACCCGGATTCATCAGAATTTCTGAATACTGAAGATCTTGGTTTTCATTGTGAATTGTATTCAGTGTACCGGTAGATTTTTGAAAGAAAAAAGGCGCCGGATAGTCGGAAGAGCACCAGTTGAATTTGCCTGACTGATTTATTGACGAATGGAAAATCATCAGCTTCCCATTCAGCATATTCTTTTCAGATATCAGTTTTTTTAGCTTTTTGATGCTATCAAGGGGTGAATATCCAAGCCTGGAATAGCTTTGCAGTATTGCCTGAATTCCGGGCATGAAGATGGATGTTTCTTTAACATCTCCGAAAACCCTGTATGCTGATAAACGGATATCATTAATTTCTTTATTATTAATGAAAATATCGTAGAATTCCCGTGTAAGAGAAGACTCTGTTTCGTGATGAGCTTTTATTACTATTCTGCCTGACTCAAGGCTGGGATCAGGCAGAAATTGTTTTTGTATTCTGTTCGTTAAAATATATTCTTTTTCAACTTCCTTTCGTTTTTTTATCTGAGTGAAGTAATAACTGTTGACTGAAAGAATTGCCAGCTTATGGGCAATTATTTTTAGTAATCTGATTTCACGTTCGGAGAATTTTTTCTTTTCCCCAACAGCTATAACACCCAGTACGACTTTATTAAAAAAAATCGGGACAGCTATGTCCGCGTTAAGATCCTTCATCATTTTATTGACGATTCTTTTTCTGTCATTTGTTATGGCAGTTTTTGATCTTGTAATAATATCGTGCGGCCCGCTTATACAGGAAATTAGCCTGTCGTCAGCATCTGTTCTCTTGCGGTGGAATAACTCATGACTTCTGTCGTTTTCATATTGTATATCAAATACATCAGATTCAGTATGATAGCAGATTATACGCCCATAGCCGGCTTTTATTATAATAACAACCGAATCGAAGATATTATTTAAAATATCTTCAAATGAATCAGTGCTTAATATTGAGTTGATTGTTTTTACGTAAAGATCGTTAAAGGTCATCGGTCCGATCGCGGAATCTATTCTGCTTAGAATGAATATAAGAAGCGGCAGTGTGGAAAAAATACAAATAATCAGAAATGATATGAATATGTATCTGTTTATGACTACAGGGTATATTTGAAAAAGAAGGTAAAGTGTTCCTGCCAGAAAAAGAAAATTCAGGATTGAAATAATAATCAGTGTAAGAATTCTTTTTATCGATAAATTTCGCGATATTGTTTTCATTTATCTGCTGCAGAAATTATTGAGAATATCTTCTATTATTAATTCGAAAATTTCATCAATTGATTTTGTCCCGTCCAGACATAAATATCTATTATCCATGATTGAATGATAAATTCCATTAACTTTTTTTAAAAAACCGGTTTTTTCAAAAATCTCGAGCCGGCCGTTATTATTTCTTTGATGAATTCTTTCCAGAGCAAGCTCCGGATTGATATCAATAAAAAATATTCTGTCCGGTTCAGGAAATTTCCTTTTTTTGTTTTCCATTATTATCCGTTCAGGTGATAACCCCATTGCTCCCTGATATGCGGCATTTGAAAAATAATATCTGTCCAGAATAATGAGTCTTTTTCCTTCTATTGAAGGCTGTATGTTTATTCTGACATCATCTTCTCTGTCATCCAGAAATAACTGAAGCAGTTCTTCAGGGGCTGCTTTCTCAGTCTGCAGAAGTTCTCTTATTTTTTTACCGTATATGCCTTCTGTAGGTTCCTGGATTTTTATTGCAGGTATATTATTGTCAGAACAATATTTTTTCAGCTTGTCGGAAAGAGTTGTTTTGCCGGAGCCGTCAATACCTTCGAAAACAAAAAACAGTGGCAAATTTATGTTTTTCAAAATTATAGATTCCTGAATCTTATCTTATTTATAGATGCTGTAAAATGTGATTATGTGTTGTATAAAACGAGTCTGAATTATTTTTTATATTTAAACTTAATTTTTTCAAACGGGTTCATAACTTAAAAAAATACACTTTTCTTGCTATAATATTATTTTCGTAAGGTCAATCAAAATTTTTCCGTTTCATTGCTGTTTGGATTCCGGTATGAAAATGAAAAACCGGTTAATTATTCTTTCAGAATCGGGATTTAAGACTGATTATCAGGAAAAGATGGGGAAAAGTGAGTCAGGTTGAGTAAATTATTTTCCTTTTTTTGATGCCCTTTTCAGTCTGTCCATAATAGCTGAACCAAGGCCTTGTTCCGGCACTTTTTCCGTGTAAATAATATCCAGGCCTTCATCGTCTAATTTATGCAGGCAGGAAAATAAATTAGCTGCGGCTTCATGCAGATCTCCTGACTCGCTTAAAATTTCAATTTTTTTAAATTCCGGCATTACAGAATGTTTCCTGAAGGCAAGGAATCCTGCATTTTTTTTATCAATATGATTTAAATCAATGTCATTAATAAAGACAAGAGGTGTCTGTGGTGAATAATGCGAGAGCAGTTGCCCGGGAGTCTCAGGGTTTGAAGCTGCTTCTTCAATTTTTTTAATAACTTTAATTCCGGCTTCTCTCTCTATTTCCTCAGCAGTAACAGCTCCATGCCTGAGAACATACGGTATACCATTTTCGATTTTCAGAATTGTGGATTCAATGCCCCTCTCGCAGTTTCCGCCGTCCAGAATAATTTCAATATTATTCCCCAGCTGCTTTAATACATGTTCCGCTTTAGTCGGGCTAATGCGTCCGAAAGGGTTTGCGCTGGGTGCTGCTACCGGAGTCTCTGCCCGGGATATCAGCTTTATGGCAATTTCATTTGAAGGCATTCTCACAGCTACGGTAGATAAACCTGCAGTTACAATATCCGGTATCTCCCGTTTTTTAGGCAGAATAAGAGTAAGAGGCCCGGGCCAGAATGCATCTGCAAGCTTTTGCTCAAGAACACCGAAATTTTCAGTTACTCTGGAAAGCATTGCAAAAGAAGAAATATGCACAATAAGCGGGTCAAAGAACGGCCTTTGCTTTGTTTCAAAAATTTTACTCACAGCAATGGGGTCAAAAGCATTCGCGCCTAAACCGTATACGGTTTCTGTGGGAAATGCTACAAGACCGCCTGATTTTATCAGATCCGCGGCTTTAATAATGTTATTCTCATCAGGAGCAAGTAAACTCAATTGCAGTATCTTCCTTTTTTATTGTTAAGAATCTGATTTTTCTTTTTAATTAGCAATCCACCCCGCCCAACAGGGCGGGGGCAAATTCTGAAGAAACTATAAAAAATATTAAAAATGTCCTTTTAAATTTAGTTTCCCAGAACTTTATTATAAAAGTCAATCAGGATAAACAATCCAAAAAGTCAATGTAATTTCCCGGACACTGTAAAAATAATTCTCATAGATTGTATTTATATAATACTTTACTTTGATAAAAAGAGTATTTTATATCTTGATAAAAAAGTGCGGATATTCAATAAGTGACTTTGAAGGTTATAAAAAATTTTCAGATGAAGATAATGGAGTAAAAAATAAAGATGGAATTCAAAGAGAAAAGGCCGCTGTATATTCTTATGGAGCTCTCAGGCATTCTCAGGAAAAAATGCCCCTGGGACAGGGAACAGACTTCCAATTCTCTCAAGCCGTATCTGATAGAGGAAGCTTATGAAGCTTACGAGGCGATTGAAAACAATGACTATGAGCATATGAAGGAGGAGCTGGGGGATGTCCTGTATCAGGTCTATGCTCATTCGGAAATTGCAGGGGAGGATAACAAATTCAGTATTGATGATGTGGCCAATGGAATAATTGAAAAGCTTATACGCAGGCATCCTCATGTATTCGGGGATGAAAAAGCAAATGACCGCCATGATGTTATTGTTAACTGGGAGAAAATCAAAGTTAAGGAAAAGAAGAATAAGGAGTCAATTCTTGACGGTGTTCCGGCTATGCTTCCCGCTCTGCATAAGGCATACAGGATTCAGCAGAAGGTATCAAGAGTGGGATTTGACTGGGAGGACTGCGACGATGCTGTAAAGAAACTCGATGAGGAAATAACCGAGTTCAAGGAAGTGCTGGGAAAAGATCAGGAGGCAATGAAAGAAGAGGCCGGAGATATTCTCTTTTCTCTGGTAAATATCCTGCGGTTTAAAGGTATCAATGCGGAAGAAGCGCTTTCAATGACAATTAATAAATTCATAAGCCGCTTTAAATATATTGAAAAACAGGCATCTGAAAAAAATAAAAATGTGCATGATATGACTCTTGAAGAGATGGATGAACTGTGGGAGAAAGCAAAAACAGCCGTTAACTGACTGAAGCTGATTTTATCAGGTTGCGGACAGTTCAACCGGAAATTTGTTTATCGTCTTCTCTCTGCTAACAATACAAGGTCGCGTAAAGATTCCGGATTTTTAGACTGCTGCCATTGCTTTTCAAATTTAGGCTGCTGTACTATCTGGGCAATTGCCGCCAGTGCTCTCAGGTGAAAATTTCTTTCGTCCTTTGTCCCGGCCAGTACAAAGATCGCGTGCACCTTTGAATCTTCATCCGAAAAGTAAACACCCTCTTTTGACCTGGCAAGCAGAATGTTAAAAGATTTTTCCCCTTTAATGACAATATGCGGAATAGCAAATCCCGGGGTAAGTACGGTGCTGCTTTCCTTCTCTCTTTCAAGCAGCAGCTTGTAAAGTACTTTCGGTTTTACTTTCAGGCTGTCAGCCATTGTTTCGGCAACAATATTGAAGAACTCATTTACATCATTTGAATGTTCAATGTCCAGAACCGGGCATGCCTCGATCAGGTGATCAAACCTGTCTTTTATTATATCGTCTCTTTCCCTGAGTACTTCTTTCAGTTCAGTTTCAAGAGCGCGGTCCGTAAGTTCCCTGGATGTAATCCTTTCAATACAATGCAGCAAGGCAAATTCACGTTCCTCTTTTTTCCTGCCGTAAATAAGGAATATAATAACTCCAAGGAGAATTAAAATCAGTGTCGTGAAATAGGCTTCTTTTCCCATTTCTAACAGCAGGAAAACACAGCCTATAATGCAGATAATCTGTATCCATGGATAAAGCGGAGCATGAAATTTGGGCTGATAATTCTGCAGCTTGCTTTCCCGCATAATAATATTGGCAAGACTTGAAAAGATATATGTCAGAATGAGAACAGTTGATGCTGCCTTGATGATTACATCAAGTTTCATGAAAAGCGATATTGATAAAATAACCCCTATAAAGATAAGTGAAACGTGTGGTGTCTGGAATTTCGCGTTAATTCTTGAAAATAATCCGGGCAGTAAATTGTCTCTGCCTAAAGCAAGCGGATACCTGGAAGCTCCCATTATTCCGGCATTTCCCGCGGATAAGAAAGCGATTATAGCAATAGAACTAAGCAAAAGATATCCCCATGGTCCTGTGAACATCGCAGCCGCATCACTTAACGGCATTAACGAATTTTTAAGTGCAGCTGCATTAAGTACACCTACGGTAACAAATACTACCAATGCATATACTATTATTGTTACGATTGAAGAAAGAATCATACCTAATGGCAATACTTTTCCCGGATTCTGTATTTCCTCAGCTATGCTGGCTATTTTAAGCAGTCCGCCATATGATACAAATACAAATCCGGCTGTTGAAAAAACAGCTAATGTGCCGTTTGGCACAAATGATTGAAAGTGAGAAAGAGTTATTGCCTGTGATCCTTTAAAAATATAAAAAATTAAAACCAGAAGCGTTGCAAATACGAAAACAACCTGTATTCTGCCGGCTTTTTTTGTTCCGATTATATTTAATAATACCAGACCAATACATATAAAAAGTGCTGTTAGTTGAACAGAATAGGGAGGAAATTCGATTGAGAAAACTGCATTGAATGCAATATTTACAAAGGTTGCCATTCCAATGAGTGCAAAGGCCGATTTTAAAACCAGAGCAATCATTGTAATGAGGCCGTATACGGTTCCAATAGCATTACCCATGCTGCGGGTAACATAGTAATAGGTTCCGCCTGATTTAGGCATTGCAGTGGACAATTCCGCCTGACTCAGCATTCCTGTCATTGCTAACAGACCGGCAAGAATATATGATATAAATACGGATGGCCCGGCTTTGGCATATGCAATACCCGGCAGCAGAAAAATTCCGGAGCTAAGCATAGCTCCTGTTGTCAGGGAAAAAACTTCCAGAAGCTTCAGATTTTTTCTTAGGTGCATATATGAACTCTTTTACATATTGATTGCCGGGATATGTATACAGTATTCAGCCGGGAGATTTATTTTTTGTTATCAGACAGAAAAAAATATGTCAAACACATAATCCGAATATTATACAGACATTAATGATCCGGGATAATTTGTGAAATATCCGTCAATCTCTAATGACTGCATTCTTCTTAATTCATCCTGGTCGTTTATCACATAGACAAATACCTTCATTCCCTTGTCATGAGCTTCGCTGATAATTTCAGAATTAACAAACTCATTTGAAATATTAAGAGAATAGGCATTGAGCCTTGATATAAATACGGACAAATCCAAAGGGATGCCCTCTACCAGAGGGCTTATTTTAATAGATGAGTTATTGTTCATCATGGAGATAAACTGAAGGAGAAGACGATGATTAAAGGATGAGATGTAAAATGATTCATATTCCCACTTTTCCGAATTGACGTATTTTTTAATAATATCGAAAACGGGCTGTGCTGCAGCCTCTCCCTTTAACTCAAGATTGATTTTTATATTGCTGAAAGAATCGAGTACTTCTTCAAGACGGGGTATTTTTTCGCCTTTTCCCGCATCAAGTTTTCTTAATTCTGAATAGGCCATATCACGAATGTATCCTGAACCGTTAGTAGTTCTGTCTACAGTATTGTCGTGTATTATAACTGCTTCTCCGCTTTTGCATATATGGACATCCATTTCAAGCATTTCAGCCTTCAGCTCTACAGCTTTTTGAAAAGAGAGGAGTGTATTTTCCGGTTCAATTCCCATTGCACCGCGATGGGCGATTTCAATTAACATAAAGTCTCCGTAACTGTTTTATATATATTTAAAGTTAAAAAATTATTATTAAATAATGAAATTATGAATTTATTACTGTATAATGGGATTATTTTCTGGAAACGGATATATACAGAAACAGGAATTTTTCATTCAATACAGGCAACCTTGTTCCTGCCGGACTCTTTTGCCTGGTAAAGAGAAAGATCAGCTTTTGCTTTAAAATCTTCCAGTTCCGTTGCTGTTTCTGGAAATGAACTTATTCCTATACTGATGCTTACAGGGATATCTTTATCCGGAAGATGTTTTGTAAGATCTAAATCTTCAACTGCTTTGCGAATCTGCTCACCCATTTCCTTTGCTTTTTTTAAATCGGTTTCAGGAAGCAGAATGGAAAATTCATCCCCGCCGTATCTGGCCAGTATCCCATGACTGCTTATTAATTCCTTAATAATAAGAACGACTTCTTTCAGAATGATGTTACCTTTATCCTGACCGAATTTTTCATTAATGACCCTGAAGTTGTCAATATCCATCATGAATAATGAAAGAGGCTTGTTGTTGCTTTTGGAAATATGGAAAAAATTTTCAACTGCATCTTCAAGAAAGGAGCGGTTATATACATCCGTTAAATCGTCTGTAATAACACGACGGCTCGCGTTCTCCCCCCACTGGACAATATCTGCAAGAAATTTGCTGGATCTGTTCAGGTGCTGAATTGTCCGGCTAATAAGGTGAGACAGGAGTTTTAGAGCGAGGCTGGAATTTTCTCCGGTAAGGGCTGTAAGATCTTTTTCTTTTATAAAAATCAGCTCGCTGTTTTCTGCCGCGTAATAGGTATCAAAACGGGATTTGTATCCGAATAATGACAGTTGTCCGAAAAAATCACCGGGCAGGTATTCTGTGTATTTTTTTTCAATACTTTCAGGAAGATTTAATTCTCCGATTATCCTGCCTTTTGAGATTATTTTCAGTTCTTTTTCATTTTCTTCCATCATATCGTCTTTATTAAATTTTTTTAAAGAACAGATTTTTTCAATTACAGAAATTTCGTGTGTGTTGAATTCGGAAAAAATTGATATGTTTTTAAGTATTTCTTTCATAGTTTTATTCTTCAAATATTGATCCGGTTGCCGCCGGAATTTCTGGCCTTATTCATTTTTGAATGGCCTTTTTCAACCAGGCCTGCACTGGAGTTTGAATCCGCGGGATACATTGCAATGCCAATACTTACTTCTATTTTAAGGGCACTGGATTTTAGTATGCGGGACAGATCCATTGACTTGAATGTCCTGCTTATGTTTTTTGCTTTTTCAATTGATTCCTCTTTTGTTATGGACGGTAAAATCGCAGCAAACTCATCTCCTCTGTATCTTATTCCGATATCATTTTCTCCTAGTTCCGACTGGAGGAAAATTGCCATAAGGTTTAAAACCTGATCGCCGGCATCGTGTCCGAAATTATCATTCACTTCCTTAAAGTTATCGGGTTTTATCATAATGAAAGCGGCATTGTTTCCAAGATTAAGTAAGTTAACAAAATCCTCTTCCAGGAAAGTCTTATTGTAAAGGCCTGTCATCTTGTCGCATAAAAGCTGCCTGTGGAGGTCATGCACCCATTGTGTCTTGTCATATAATATCTGGTTAACGTGCCAGATCCTTTCGGAGATGATTCCAAACAGTCTGTAAAGCATCTGAGCTGAGATATATGAGTGCTCCTGAAAAATTTTGTCAGCATTATATTTACCGCCCGGAAATTTAAGCAGAATTGAGTCTTCTTCCGCAAGAGCAGTGGCGCTTCTATAAGTTCTTCCGAAAAAATCAAATTCTCCGAAAGACTCGTTGGCAATTATCTGTGCGATTACAATATTATCATCCCGGTCTTCAACACTGATTATTCCTACTCTGCCTTTTTCTACAACATATAATTCTTCTGCAGGCAGGCCCTGATTGAAAATAACGCTTCCTTTCCTGAACTGCACAAAATCACTGTATCTGGCAATAATATCTAATTCATACTCCCGCAGCTGAGAGAATATATCTATAAAACGCAGTAATTCGACTTTACTTTCATGGAGTCCCATATTTTTTTTACTTCTTATTTTTGTTTAAATAGTCTGATTATTTTTAAAAGGCCCTTTGACCAGATTTCAGAAAAGTAATCATTATTTTCTATTTTCATTTTTTAATCTGTTTTTCCGCCTGAGATTTTTAAAAACGGAAAATCTGTCTGCCGGGAATTGAAAATAAAGAAATATTAAATCTATATTACTGAAACCATATACATTTTTTTTAATGAAAAGTCATCTTTTTTTTCTTGTTAAATATTTGCTTTTTTTATTCCATAAGCTTGTTATAAACTGCAGAGGCCTGTTTGTTATAATATCGGAAAATTGTATGCTTTAAAATGAAGATATAAATCAGTATTGAATCCTGTAATTCTTGTTTGTCAAATGGAGAAGAAATGAAAAAATATATTGTTCCGGCAATGATCCTTTCAATCATTGGAGGTTTTCTTTCTGTTCTTTTATTAACTCAGCATTATAATGTTAATTCAGGAATTGTTACCTTTTTATGCGGAGATTCCGTAAATAATTTCTGCAAAGAGCTGTCTTCAAGCGGCTATTCAACACTCTTCGGTTATCCTGTTGCCGTATACGGATTTCTATTTTACTTTTTTATTCTTATTAATAGTATTTTTCTTTTTTATGCAGGCGAGGACTATCGCTATGCTTATTTATTCATTGCTCTTCCTCTTGCCTCTGCTGCATTGATAGCATCAGTCATTTTTATAATTATAATGATTAAAGTGCAAATGTTCTGCAGTATGTGCCTGTTGGCTCATCTGATAAATTTACTGCTGCTAATTGTTATGCTATTCTACTTCAGGAAAATTAAGTCCAGCGAAGGTTTTAATGTTTCCTCCCTGCTTGATAAATATACAGATATCATAAAAACCTCATCTCACGCCAGGGCCGCATTATCAATATTTATTGCATTTATAATATTTTTTATTTTTTCAGTTTTTTCAGTTTCAAAAGTCATCGATTCAGGAGCTTCCCGAAAAGCTTCATTCAAAACTTTAGCATATTATCTGACAAGATATAATAAGGCTGAACCTGAAAAGCTAAATCTGCATAACAGTACTCTTGTGTCCGGAGAAGAAGAGGCTGAATTAAAAATAATAGTATTTACTGATTTTTTGTGCTCTTATTGTTACAAGTTCCACGTAATCGAAAAGGGCTTAATTAAAAAATTTAAAGACAGTATCAGATTTGAATATTATAACTTTCCACTGGACACGCAGTGCAATAAAAATGTGACACGCAGTGTTTATCCCAATTCCTGTATTGCGTCTAAAGCCATGTTTGCCGCCGCAAAACTCGGATTCTTCCATGAATATATTAATGAACACTTTAACAATTATAAAGAACTTAAAAAGAATTACAGCCTTGAAAAGGCTGCAGGTTTGTTAAACAATATTGGCAGGGATTCCTTAAAGGGAAAATTTATAAGCCTGGTCAATTCCAGGGAAATATCCGTAATGCTTCAGAAGGATATAAATGCTGCAAAGAAAAACAGTATAAATGCGACTCCTTCAATTTTTATTGCAGGTAAAAGGGTTGGTGGAGTAGTGCCTGTGCAGGTCTTTGAAGCAATTATCTCAAAAGAGCTGCGTAAGCCCGGAAAAAATGAAAAAGATAATTAATATGTTGTTGTACTTAATGGAGAGTTTTACTAAATTTGTATTTTCAGTACAAGAAGCGGTATAACGCCGTTCGTTTTATTGATAGTAATTTTTTTATTTGAGAAAGATACTGTTTTTTAAGAAAGTAAATTTATAAAGTTCAGGAGAAGAAGATGATTAATGTTATAGCTTCTGTAAAAGTAAAAAACGGAAAAAAATCGGAATATATTGAAGGTTTTAAATTATTTGCGGAGAAAGTCATAAAAGAGAATGGATGTATAGAATATTATCCGGCTGTTGATATGAAAACCGATTTTCCGGTGCAGAGTAGAGATGAAAATGTTGTCACCATTATTGAAAAATGGGAGAGTATGGAATCCTTGATGACACATCTTGCGACTCCGGAAATGCAGCAGCAGCAGGAAAAAGAAAAGGATATGGTCGAAGGGGCTGAAATTAAAATTTTGCAGGAAGCATAGCAGTTCAATCCAAAAAATAATTACTTAATTTTAATATTATCCTGCGGAATGAACGGTATTGGAACGGTGTGGATACGGTTTTGATGTTTATTGTTCCGGGTGAATGGGGCATTTTTATATACTGTTCTATATTTATCCGGCTGCGTCATTCTGCCTGTAATAAAAAATGATATAAACAGATTGTACCCGCTCATGCCTGTATGACGGGCTTTTTTGTGTACGTGTATTTTTGGTCCTTTGTCATTTGCTGCCATAACTTTACTGCAATGGCAAAATTAACGCCTACCTTTCTCCGGGTTACTGTATCCGTATTCGCGGGAACAACGTATGTGCGGACACATTGCCGGTTGTATCTGCAATAGAACACAGCATTGCCTATACGTCCGCTTATTGATTCAATTACAGGATTAAGTTTTGCTGTTGCCATTTGTTTCCCTCCTCAGGTACGGGTATATTTTTTGTATCTATTAATATATACAAAAACACCTTACAGCTTTCTGAACATTTCGCCAATTTTATTTAGAAAAATTTGAAATATTATCCGCTTCAGATATTTTCAGCGATAAACTAAACTGAATTGTTATAATCAAAAATAAATATAGAAGTGCAAATAAAGAATGGAGCCGGCATGTTAGCATGAGACAGCCCTGCATTTAGGGGGAGCTTCCTCAGGCTACCGGCCGTGCCGGCAGCTTGAGTGACTTTTGATCACTATATTCCCCGGCTTCCGGATAAATCCGGATCAACTGGCTTTTTACATAAAAAGTGTGAATTAAAAGTCAAAAAGAAAAATTTTAATCTCTTATGGGTTTAATTCCGCGCAGCTCTGCTGCGACAAGGATTCATTTACTAAAAAGATCTGCTCATGAGATTCCGGAAGCCGGTTTGTCCAAACTATGTTCCTGCTTCAATCTAAAATATTATGACAATTCAAAACCTTATCTTACAGTGAAATAAGGTTTTTATGTAATTCAGTTTTAAATTTAGTTTTTATTAAGCAATTTCACAAGAAGTTCCTGCTGGCTTGAAACATTAAGTTTCTGATGAATATTTTCCATATCTTTATAGACTGTACGCGGGCTCAAAAAATATTTTTTACTTATTTGTTTGGGAGTTAAGCCCTTGCATAACAGGTCGGTTATTTGTTTTTCGCTTCGGGTAAGTTGTCTTTCTGTATTTTCTGATGAACTAACTGTTTTATCCTGAATGTTTGCGAAAAAAAGATTTCTGTGAAGATTTGATAAATGAGCTCCTATGTCGTAAGGAATGAGTTCACCAATTTCAAATAGTGTCTGTGTGCAAAGACTTTGCGATGCTATTTCTATCTGTTTTTTGGATATGCACACTCTGCAAGACGAGTGTATATAAAAATCATGACTTTTCTCTGTTTGAACAGTTATTTCCCTATATGAAAGTTTGATGATATTTGTTTTGTAAATAAAAAGATTATCAAAAAGTACGTAATATTGCGTATTGACTTTTATTTTTTTTTAATTTATTTTTATCAGTCAATATGCGAAATCTTGTTAAAGTAATAATTAATAATATTCATAGATACAATATAAAAAGTTTATACGGCTCTTATATTTTACATATGGTGGGAAGCAAAATTGAATATAATGTGACCACAGGAAAAGCTTAATAAGTAAAACAATCCGTAAGGGGGAACTCATGATTGCTCAAGTTGTCCTCACGCCAACAGAATCAAAGAAACTCATTGCGAAAGCGATCGCCAGATTGGAGATTGTTCAGCAGGCTGTAAAGAAAGGAATCGTCGCACTGCATCCCAGCAGCAGTACTTATTTTATTGTCGAAGAAATTACCGGAAAGAAACCAAAAACAAATTACTGGGTATGCGGGGTGGTTACACCCAGAGGAATGTGCGTGGAAATGGCCATGGTTCTTGGGACAGGTTATACACCCAAGGAGATCTCAACCGACCCGGGCGACCTTCGTGCCACATGGATAATTGAAAATGGTAAGCTGGCTGAGGAAGAGACTCTATCTAGTCTTTTTGATCGTATGACCACTTCTGATATCTATATAAAGGGAGTAAACGCGCTGGATACGGAAGATAATGTTGGCATTCTCTTCGGACAGCAGGGATCGATGGGATATATCTATTCATCACGCAAAAAGAAAGGCTTCAACATAATCTATCCCGCCGGACTCGAAAAATTAATACCACTCTCTATCCGAGAAGCGGCCAAAGAAGCAAAGCTCTCTAAATATGAATATGGAATGGGGATGCCGGTTGGACTCTATCCATGCCCTGCCGGCACAACAGTCAACGAATTGCGTGCAATTGAGATATTAAGTGGTGCCAAAGCAATACCTATAGCCTCAGGAGGACTTGGAGGGGCAGAGGGAGCCTTGACTCTCGTTATTAAGGGAGAAACTTATGAAGTGCAAAAAGCGCTCGAATTTGTTGAACAGTCAAAAGGAGCCAGGTTTCCTCAGTTGCGCCTGTGCAACTGCGAAGATTGTCCGGTTCCTCATTGCAGATTTCCCGCAGTTGATAAATCATGGGCTTAGCTATAAGATTTTCTGTTTGAGGGGGGCAATAACAATTCAATCAAATAAGTTCGATTGACTATATGGACTTCTCAAGGCTTTATTAAAAAGACATGGACTTCATTGAAGGAAATGTCTAAAGATAGAGGAGTTTTGTTGAAAAGGAGCGGAATTCCTCTGTAAAACTATAAATAGACAGGAGATTATATGAGAACCTCAAAGTTAATTTCCATCAGCTTTACATTATTCCTGACAGCATTGCTATTACTGGTGACAATTTGCCCTATGCAGGCAAAAGAACGGCCAACTATCAAGATAGGAATGATAACTTCTCTTACAGGACCCATGGCTCCGGCTTTCAAGGATCTTGCTGATGCAGCAAAACCGACTGCCGATTTTATGAATGAAAGAGGAGGGATCGAAATCAAGGGCAAGAAGTATTTTTTCGAAATCATCACTGAGGATGATCAGTCTTCACCCCCTGGTGCAGTGTCTGCAATGAATAAGTTGATTCAACAAAAGGTTAAATTTCTGTTACCTCCGTTGTTTATTCCAAGCCATCTGGCAATTCTGCCGTTAGCCGAGAAAGCAAAGATCCTGTCTGTGAAGCCTATGGGAGCAACACGAGATCAGGTTAATCCGGGTTTCCGGTATAGTTTTGTCGTTTATACTTTTGTTTACAATATGCCTGTATGCTACGATTATATTCAGCAACACTACCCAAAACTGAAGAAAGTGGCTTTAATCTCTCCCGATGATCCTGTTGGAAAGATTTATAGAGATTTAACCGAAAAAGAGGCAAAGAGTCGTAGCTTTGACATTGTGTTCGACGAACGTTTCAAGATTGGCAGTGAAGATTTCTATCCCCTTCTTACAAAGTTAATCCAGAAGAAGCCTGATGCAATTGATGTTGTATTTTCCATTGAGCCATGGAGCGCTGCCATCATAAATCAGGCACGGGAACTCGGTTTTAAAGGTCCAATATACGCTTCCGTGGGCATGTTAGGTGACATCAATATTTTAAGGAACATGATCGAACCAAAATATGCTTATGATATCTTCCAGATGGGAGCTGATGTTCAGAGCCCAAACATGCCGGACATCGTTAAAAAATTTCGTAGTGTCATCGAAAAACAACTAAAGACACCTTTTATGACATCTCATATTATAGTACTCGATGCCATCTCCGTCCTTTCGCAAGGCATTCAGAAGGCGCAAAGTCTTGACACTGATAAGGTTGCAAAAGCTTTAGAGTCGTTGAAGTCCGTTGATACGGTATACGGAAAAGGAAGAATGGCAGGGAAAGACTATTTCGGCGTTAACCGTGTAGTCAGAAGGCCAATTGCTATAAACGGAATTGCGAACGGCAAAGTATTTAATTATTTTTCAAAAAAATATTAAGGGAAAATCGGATGTGTCAGGGTTGGGGGGCTATCCTCAATCCCTGAATCCCGAAGGATGGAGAATGAAAGCTTTGATAATACGGTACTGCGTATTAATAGCGTCTCCTGATAATCTCAGAATAATAACTCAATTATATCATCTATATACATAATCAAAACGGAAAATTTATCAATGACTGAATCCAAACATAGTAGGTATATACTCAGCGAGTTAAGACGCGACTCACATGATGATCTTTTGCCGCCGGGAATTGACCCGATTATTGTATCCAACACGAAAAGCCACAAGAAAATGTTAAGCCTGGACGATTCTATTCTCAAAGGCTCTTTCTACACAGAGATCGTATGGATTTGGCCCGGCGGCTCCGAGATCTATCCGGAAACAGCTGAGCCAAACAGTCATTCCCACAATTATGATGAAATAGTCGCCTTCGTTGGTACAGATTTCAATAATCCTAATGATCTTTGTGGGGAAATAGAGTTATGGATGGAAGATGAAAAGTTCATGCTGACCAGCAGCTGTTTGATTTTTATCCCCAAAGGCATGTACCACTGCCCCCTGGTTATCCATAAAGTGGAGAAGCCAATTTTTCATTTTGCCGCCGGTCCCGGGCCATTATACATGCAAAAGATTAAGAAAAGATAGGTTGATACAGATAAACACTTCTTAAAGTAATAAAATAGAGTAGTTTAAAAACAATTGATAAATTTTTCTATCCATGCCAGAGGTGGAGTATTGATAAGCCCCATCGGTGCTGTTGATACTTAGTTAAAAAAGCTTTCTTTGATTCTTAAATCTATCAAGTTTATCACGTTTTTTTATATATTTTTTAATCATTTTTTCATTCCTGCTCACTGTTGTTACATAATATCCTCGGTTTTGAAAGTGAGTTCCCCCTAATATCTTTCTCTAAGTTTCTGAAATTTAATTTTTATTAAGCAATTTTACAAGAAGCTCCTGTTGGCTTGAAACATTAAGTTTCTGATGAATATTTTCCATGTGTTTATAGATTGTACGCGGGCTCAAAAAATATTTTTTACTTATTTGTTTGGGAGTTAAGCC
>JAFGDQ010000010.1 GCA_016932015.1 Spirochaetota bacterium
TCTTAATGTGATTGATGCAATTCATGATATCTTCAATGGAAAGCATGTTTATTTAAGTTTTGAAGGTTAATATAGCTGAGTAGTTACCATAAAATATAAATAATAATATAAATTAAACATCCTGTTTATAAATCATTTCAAACATGACTATTTTAAATCATAAAATTGATATGCTCAAAGAATATTTTGAATTAAATCATAATATTTTAATGGCATTCATATTCGGCTCTTATTCCAGGCATAATGAAACTTCTGAATCGGATTTTGACATTGCAATATACTTTTCTCCGGAAGAAAATAAAATCGAATGGGAAGAGGAAAAAATATATCCATATGAAGACATCATTTGGACAGATCTTGAGAAAATAACAGGCATCAACACTGACCTTATTGTACTTAACAGAGCTCCTTCAAATCTGGCTTATTCTGTTATTCAGGATGGAATCCCGATTATAATCAAAGACTACGCGTATTATTTACGATTTTTCCTCTGTATCAGTTCCGCTGCCGAAGACTTCAGAGATTATATTGCTGATTACTGGAAAATTAAACAGCGATCGAAATCAATCTCGGAAATTGACCGCATTCGGCTGATTAAAACAATAGACTTTATGGAAACCGAATTAAAGGATTACGATTTATTTAAAGATATCACTGACAAAGATTACAATACTGACGCATACAAAAGAAGAAATATTGAACGCTGGGTGGAAAATATTATAAATTCATCAATAGATATTGCAAAAATCCTGCTCGCATCAGAAGGTCATAAGATGCCGCAGACTTATCGGCTGGTTCTGAATAACTTATCCGATCTTGATGATTTTGACGCAGATATAGGACAAAAATTATCGAAAAATGCAAAATTACGAAACATTCTCGCGCTCGAATATCTGGACATACGCTTCAGACAGATAAAAGATTACCTTATTGAATCTGATACAATATACTCTTACTTAATTGAATACACAAAAAGAAAGCTATAACCAGTTATGAAGGAAACAGATTGTATAATTATAATTTATATATTTTATCCCCGTCAACAATACCGTCTGTCGCATTCCTGAGATCTACAATAATACCGGCTTTAGCAACAATGTTTTTGACATCGAAATCGCTGTGATTTGTCGTAAAAACAACACAATCCACTTCTTTTAACAATGAATCTGTCAGATCAAGACTTTTATATTCTCTGCCTTCATCAGTTGTAATTTCCGGAATATACGGATCATGATACATAACGATTCCGTTCTTTTTTGCGACCTCATCCATTATCTTTAAAGCGGGGCTCTGACGTTCATCATCAATATCAGGCTTATAGGCAACCCCGAGAAAAAGAACCTTTGCTCCATTAATCGCTTTTTTCTGCCTGTTCAAAGCAGAATTAATTTTTATTGTCATCCGGTGAGGCATCAGATTATCAATTTGCCCGGCAGTATGTATCATTGTAAGATCAAACTGGTAATTTTTCGCAATATGCTCTAAATAAAATGGATCAAGAGGTATACAGTGCCCTCCGATACCGGGCCCCGGGTAAAACGCCTGAAAACCGTAAGGTTTGGTCTTGGCTGCTTCAATTACTTCCCAGAGATCAATATCCATTTTGCCGCATAAAAGAGCTATCTCATTTATCATGCTTATATTAATAAGCCTGTATGTATTCTCAAGTATCTTAACCATCTCTGCAGCGGCCGGAGAGCTGACAGGATAAAGAGTTTTAATAGCAAGGCTGTATAATGCAACAGCTATTTCATTAGCATCCTTTCCTAATCCGCCGATTACTTTAGGAGTATTTTCAGTCTTATATTCTTCATTTCCCGGGTCAACTCTCTCAGGAGAGAAACAAAGCCAGAACTCTTCCCCATGTTTGCATCCTGATGCCTTTTCAATTATAGGCCGCATAAAGCCTTCTGTTGTTGTAGGATATGTAGTACTTTCAAGTGATACGAGTACGCCTTTTTTCATGTATTTCCCGATATCATTGCATGCGCTTTCTATATAAGTCATATCCGGCTTCTTGAATTTATCCAGCGGAGTGGGGACACAAACAATAACTGCATCACATTCTGATATTCTTGAAAAATCTGTCGTCGCAGACAAAGATTTATCATTTACAACCTTAGCTAGATCGGCATCCTCTACATCTGCAATGTAATTTATTCCTTTATCTATCTTCTCTTTCTTTTTTGGTGCTTTTTCGAAACCGAGAACATTGATACCTTTTTTGGCAAAGCTTACGGCCAGAGGCAGTCCTACATATCCAAGTCCGAGGATTCCCACTTTTATAGATTTATCTTTTATTTTCCCCAGTAATGTATCTTTATAAGACATTTTAATATTACCCTTACTCATCTTTAATAAAATTATTTAATCATTATTCAGCTATCGATATTTTCACGTAAAACTTGATTTTGCTCTATATATTTTTTCCCGCAAGCACTGCAAACAGCATTACCATCTTTAAAATTATGCAATGTTACTCCGCATTCGCAAACCCAGCCTATTCTTTTTGCAGGTACTCCGGCCATTAAAGCATAATCAAGAACATCCTTTGTAACAACCGCTCCGGCTGCAATCATTGCGAATTCCCCAATCGTATTGCCGCATACAATTGTTGAGTTAGCCCCAAGTGTGGCACCCTTTTTAATCAAAGTCTTTTTAAACTCATGCTTTCTTTCAATAAACGCACGCGGATTTATTACATTTGTAAAAACCATTGAAGGCCCGCAGAATACATCGTCCTCCAGTTCCACTCCCGGATAGACAGATACATTATTCTGCATTTTGCACCCGTTCCCGACTTTTACATTCGGCCCTAAAACTACATTCTGGCCTATAATGCATCTTTCTCCAATTACTGAATTACCCAGCACATGAGAAAAGTGCCATATTTTTGTATCTTTTCCAATTTGGACATTATCATCAACATAAGAACTCTCATGGACAAAAAAATCAGACATATTATTTTCTCCCGCTTCTATTATCAAGACTTTCCTGCGCCCTGTTAAGGACTTTTAATACGCGTAACCCTTCTTCTCCATCTGTAACAGGTTTTTTACCGGTTTGCATACACTCAAGAAAATGAAGACATTCATTCCTTAAAGGTTCGGATTGTTCCACAGGTACTTTTTCAGAATCAGCTTTTTGCGGAACAGGAATATGATTGTCCCATTCAATTGAGTGTGGGTATACAAGCAGTTTATTTTCCCAGTCTTCAGTATCACTGAAAACTGCCATTTTTTTCTCGCCTACAACTACCAGTTTCTGCTCTTTATACGGATGAAGCCATGAAACAAATATGTGAGATTTAATTCCGCATGGAAAATCAAAATGTGTGATAGTTACGTCAGCAATTTTATCCTGTAAATAGTAACCTCCCTCCGCGTGTACACTAAACGGTTCCTCCCCGGATAACGATAAAATCATTGATATATCATGAGGGGCAAAACTCCATAAGATATTCTCCTCATTTCGAATCTTTCCAAGATTCAGCCGGTTAGAATAAATATAATATATTTTTCCTAATTCTCCAGATTTCACTATTTCTCTAAGCTTAACAAATACCGGGTGATATTGCAGAAGGTGACCGACCATTAAAATAAGATTTTTATCATCAGCCATTCGAACAAGTTCCTCAGCTTCATTTAGCTGTATCGTTAAAGGCTTTTCAACATAAACATGCTTTCCTGCTTCAAGGGCCTGCTTTGCAAACTTATAATGAGATTCAGCCGGACTGCTTATTACGATGCCCTTGATATCCTTATTATCAAGAATATCCTGATAATCTGTTGTAATCTCAACACTCCTATATTGCTCTTTCATTTTTTCAAGAGCAAATTTATTACTGTCACATACACTATGCAGAACGCCTATTTCATAGAAATTCCTTACAAGATTTTTGCCCCAGTATCCTGCGCCTAAAACCGCGACTTGATTATCCTTATGCAATTATTCCTCCAAAAAACATCTTAAACTGTAAGATCATTTTAAATTAAATTTTGAATATTATGCGTTTTTATTAATAATATCAATTATTTGATCCTGGTCAGCAGCTTCAAGATAAGGATGCATCGGTAAACTGAAGATTTGTCCTGCAGATTTTTCGCTGACTGGCATTTCACCTGCATTATAACCAAGATGGGAAAATGCTTCCTGTAAATGTAACGGCTTAATATAATATATTGCAGTCGGAATTCCTTCATCTTTCAATGCTGACATAATTTTTTCACGTTCAGGGTGCAGAATGGAATACTGTGCCCAGGCGGATAAATTATGTTCTTCAACAAAAGGTACTTTTACTTTATCCTTAAGGCCATCCGAATATCTTTTTGCTACATTCTGGCGTAAATCAATTTCTTCTTCAAATATTTCAAATTTAGCAAGCAATACAGCAGCCTGAATAGTATCAATTCTTCCGTTTATTCCTATACGGATATTATTATATTTGTCAGTCCCCTGACCATGCACACGTATGGATACCAGCTTTTCAAAAATTGATTTATCATCAGTAAAGACCATTCCTCCGTCACCGTAGCATCCGAAAGGCTTTGCCGGGAAAAAGCTTGTCGCTGCAACATCAGCCAATGAACATGCTTTTCTTCCTTTATGTTCAGCACCAAAACTCTGGGCAGCATCCTCCAGAACAAAAAGACTATATTTTTTGGCGATTTCATTTATCCTGTCATAATCCGCGCACTGGCCGAACAGATCGACAGGTATTATTCCTTTTGGTTTAAGCTTGTTTTCTTTTTTTATTTTTTGTATAGTTACTTCAAGTTTAACAGGATCAATATTATAGGTATCTTCTTCACAATCAACAAATACCGCAGTTGCCCCAAGCAGATTCACAACTTCCGCGCTTGCGATGAAAGTAAAAGGAGTTGTAAACACCGCATCTCCGGGTCCAATGTCATATGCCATTAACGGCATTAGCAATGCGTCAGTACCGCTTGAACACCCGAGCGCATATTTCGTACCGACAAAACCGGCCAGTTTTTCTTCGATTTCTTTTACTTCAGCCCCGTTTATATAATTACCGCTGTCCAGAACCTTTTTAATGTTTTCTTCTATTTTACTTCTTATCCTCTTTTGCTGTGCTGCTAAATCTATGAATTGCATATCAAATAGTGTCCTTTAGGTTTAATAATTAATAAATTTTATTCTCTTCAATTCATCGGAAAATAAATCTTTATGACTTCCTATTGTCAATAACAAATTTTCAATAATAAATTAACACTCTTATCATTTTTTCATCAAAAAACGAATTTTTACTCATTTCATCTTCCCATGGATTATTTGCTTGACCCATGATAAATATGGATTCTTAATTACCCTTGACTGCACAATCATCAAATTATGGATATTAGCAATGAACGAAAAACAAAACCGATCTGATAATAATGATTTATATACAGAAGAAATAGATTTATATGATATTTTACGAAAAATATGGAAATGGAAATTTCTGACAATTGCAGTAATTATTATCTTTATGGTTGCAACTTTTCTTCATGTAAAGTCTACACCGGAAATGTATACATCAGAATCTATAATTAAAGTTGGGAAAATAGCCAATGTCCTAATTGAACAAATTCCGGATATTCATAGTTATATTCAATCAGACATTTGTAACACTTTTAGCTCCTGTGCAAACACACTTAATTGCTCACCGATTAGTCAAATAAATTCAAATACCGATAAAGTATTAATAACAAGTAAGAATAATTCACCGGAAAAATCATTTTCGTGTATTCAGGAAGCGGTCAAATCATTACTAAAGCGGCATGATATTATTTATAAAAATGCGTTAAAAAAAATAAATGAAAATATCTCATCAATAAAGACAAAAGAAATCATTGATCCCGTATATTTTCTTGAATCTTATACAGCACCCACTGCCATTATAAAACAACCTCTAATGCCTGTTAATCCCGACAGCAAAAAAACAGCAATTAAATTAGCAGTAGCTTTTTTTGCGTCATTATTTATTGGAATATTTCTTTCTTTCTTTTTAGAATATATCTTAATGCATAGAAAAAAATTATAACTATCAAATATTCAAAATAGCTTTCAAATTCCGGCACCTCCACTTTTCTATTTAATTAATTGACATTTTATCCGTTTCAATTTACATTAGAAATCAATCAAAAACACTTGCAAAATTACTGATTATTATTATTTTACTGTAAAACAGAGCAAAATATAACACTTATCTCATAATACATTACATAATTTTTAAAAAATTATTACTTTCCATAAAATATAAAAAACCTTACTGAATAAAGAAACTGAATCAGCCGATGAATCCACAAAAAAAATACGACATTCAAAATGGAAGGGATTTAAGTATTCTTATTATTGATGATGAACAGATAGTTTTAAAAACTGTTGATAAAATCCTGCAGTACTCAAATCCGAATTACTACATTAAAACCGCGACAAATGTGCAGGATGCACTTGAATTAATTGAAAAAACATACTGGGATACAATTCTGCTTGACCTTTCGCTGCCAAAAAAAGAAGGAGAAAGGCCGAACCAGGAAAACGGGCTTTATCTTCTTGATATTCTGACAAAAGAACTTAAAATAACACCTCCCATTATTGCAATGACAGGTTTCGGCGATGATGAGCTGTCGGATATTGTTCTTGATAAGGGCGCTTATTATTTTCTGCATAAACCTGTGAAACCCAAATCACTTCAGGCAATTGTAAAAAACGCTACAAAACTTCAGGAAGCCGGCTTTGACGGGCTGACAGGCCTTCTTAACAGGAAAACATTTGAAGAGCGCCTTAAAAGAGAATTTGAACGCGTAAAAAGAAAAAACCAGACAATATTAAACGGCACCGGCAAATCTTCGGAAATACAGTCATATCTTTCACTGATCTTTGTTGACGGTGATAATTTTAAACAAATCAATGACTCTTATTCACATCTTGTAGGAGACCAGGTCCTGAAAAAAATAAGCAGTTTATTTATTGATGAAGCTCTCTATAAATATGTTCATAAAGAAATACCTGATTATGTAAATATTATCCGGCCGTATGATGTTGCTTCTCGTTTTGGAGGAGACGAATTTACCATCTTTTTGCCGGAAACGAATCATGAAAATGCTTATATGATAGGCAAGAGGATCAATGAAATGGTGAAAGAATTTAACATTTCCGAAATTGTGGGTGCGGACAATGTTCAGAATAATGTAAAACATTTTTCGCTTTCCATCGGTATTGCGACATATCCGGTGCCGAACAATGTCGAGAATCATAAAGAATTGATTGAGCTTGCTGATTCCGCTATGTATGCTGCAAAGAAAAAAAGAGAAGGTGAAATCTTCGGTTATGATGAGAATGGAAAAACCGTAAGACTCAGCTAACGCTAAAGATTAAAAACGAAAAGTTCAAAAGACTAATTTTCCGTTTTATCAGGATGAGTTAATCCTGATAAAATCAGCTAAACAGAACAAAATGATAAGATGAAAAAGACCATTGAGTTGTCATTGACAATCAGTTCTTTTTAATCTTATATCCTCTCCACATCATTTTAGCTCCGCGATTTATATAGTAACCTTCAATGACATTCCCGTCATTTTTGTATTCACCGTGGTATTCCTGCGTAAAAAAAGTAGGGGCTCCAACCCTCTTTGCTTCTTCTACAGAATCGACAGAGCGTATAAAACCAATTTTTTCCTTTTTAATCCATACATTTTTCAAAGGTTCAAAAACTCCGTGAGCCCATTCGGGGAAGCGTACAGTGCCGTATAATTTTCCTCTTTTGGCACTGAGGTACAGGAAGCCTGTATTGCCGGAAGCATCAATTTTATATTTTCCAAGATACATTTTTGAAAAGGTCATCCCCTTACCGGGTTGTTCCTCTTCCTCATCTTCCTGAATAATTTCCATATAAATAATTTCATTCATTGAAATGGACGCAAAATTAAAATCATATTCAACAGCAGCAAGAGCATCTTTTCTCTTTGTGTACTCTGCCGAATCTCTTATACAGAATAAATGGTCACCTGCTATTAAAAGATCCTTTGCCGTAAAAAACCTGGAATTCGTATCTTTAATTAAAACAGTATATGATGATGAAAGAATAATCGCAGACAATCCTGCTATTAAAACAAGAAGCAGTAACACTGCGATAATTATCTTCCACAATATTTTTTTCATTTTTTTCATAAAGAACTCCGTAAAAATATTCTAATATCTTAGATGATATTAGAATATTTAATTATGTCAAGAAATCTAAATTTTTTCTTTATTACACAAATTTTCATTTAAAATTTTTTACTTGTAATTCAAAATTATCGTAAATAAAATACCGGAAAATAAAACCGGGGACTGTTATTATGAAAATGAATTTTAAACTCTTTATCTTTCTGATCTCTTTATCCTTTTGTTTATTAGAAGCACTTAATGCAAACCCGGGTGACTGGCCTATTTACAAAGGAAATATTTACTTTACCGGAAATAATGATGAAATTATAATAAAGAACAATAATCTCAAATGGCTCTTTCAGGGAGATGAACGAGTATTCAATCCTGTTGTATCCGAAGGCAGAGTTTATTTTACAGACGCGAAAAGCAATGTATATTGTGTTGACGAAGAATATGGCAAAATGATATGGAAAATTAACCTGAATAAAATATCAGCTCAGTTTAAAGCATTCTCAAGATCAGCAGGAAAAGTCAAATACCCATTAATAAAAGATAATATTCTGTTTTTAAGCGACCCGATCGCCATTTACGCTATTAATAAAAAAAACGGAAATATCTTCTGGGCAAGAACAGGGATGAGACAGGAAAACAAAAGGCCGGATCTTTCAGGCAGGCTGTCAAGCCCTATGATTGACGGGATATATGCCGACCCTGTAATCCTTGAGGACAGTATTTATTACGGGACACGCAACAATTTCATCTCAAGGGATATTATTCACGGCAGGGAAAAATGGAATAATGAATCCATCAAAACATACAGCGGATACCCGACTTTTTACGATGATTTTATTTTCACGCAGTCCATGGACTACGGTACAGGCAGTTATCAGGTTCACTGCCTCAGCGCCGATTCAGGCCGGATAGTGTGGTCGAAAAACATTCCGAAACCTGTAAAAATATTTCCGCCTGTTATTTATAAAAATAGAGTTTATATTCCCTCGAACAGTTCTGTTTACTGTCTTGATCTTAAAAGCGGTGAAAGGGAGTGGTCTAAAGAATACGAAGGTGTAATTACTTCAAATCCCGGATTTACCGACAGGTCAATAATATTCGTTATAGACAACAGCCGTATTATTATAACAAATCCTGATAACGGAAATATCATCAGAAAAATAGAAACCGCTCCGAAATCCGGCCCTTATTTTGTAACAATAAGGGACCAGGTATACATTGCGTACAATAAATACAGTTCCGTTAAAAGCGAAAACATACCTTACGGCATAATGAAAGCAGTTAATTTCAGTGACGATGAAACTATCTGGCAGTACAAGACACCTTTCCCGGGAGCTGTTTCTCAGCCCTCTTCCTCCAACGGCATAATGTTCCTTCCTTCAGGCAACTATCTTTATGCAATCGGTACAGAATACTATGCAAGAGTAGTCGAAGGAGGAAGCGGACACGCGACAGTTCCAGATAAAGAGAGTAAAGTGCAGCCGCCGCAGCCGCAGATGCATCAAACGCCGGATACTCCAAAAAAAATTAAAACGCGTAAAATGCAGATCGCGATTAAAGATAAAGATAACAAAGGATTGCCTGCTGATGTTGAAATAAAAAAACGCGAGAAAGGAAAACTCGTTTATTCCGCAAAAAAACGTGTTAATCAGTCCGATGTCATTGAAGTACCGGAAGGCGATAATGTTGAACTTCTTGTAACATCCGACGGCTATGTGCCAAAAAAAGAAATAGTCAATAATAAAGATAATAAGAAGAACATAACACTTGATAAAATAGAGAAGGGAAAATTATATACAGTCAACAACATACAGTTCGAAATAAACCGGGCTTATTTAAAAAAGGAGTCTATTGATATACTGGACAAACTTATAAGAATAATGAAGCAGAATCCGGATTTAAAAGTAGAAGTAAGAGGACATACGGACTCTACAGGTGAAGCTGACTATAACCTGAAATTATCTGAAAGAAGAGCTGACTCTGTAATAGAATATATGATCAAAAATGGAATATCCCCGGAGAGAGTGAATGCTGTCGGTTTCGGTGAAACAAAACCGATTGCGTCCAATGATGCAGAAGAAGGACGCGCAAAGAACAGAAGAACAGAGTTTTATTTTCCGAAGTGATCCGTAATTTTAAAATTCAGTATTTATCAGCCTGACTGATCCAGTTTATGAAAGAAACATCAATCAGGCTGATCATGCTTTACTGATTGCATTTATATTCCGGAAAAATGTTAACCCTGTTTTTCAAACTCATCTTTTGACGCGCCGCATACAGGACAAACCCAGTCGCCCGGCACGTCAGCAAAGCTGGTTCCGGGATTTACGCCATTATCGGGATCTCCCTTCTCAGGGTCATAAATATAACCGCAAACGCTGCATACGTATTTATCCATTTAGTATTTCTCCTTTTATTTAAAGTCTTTTTAAACTAATTTTTTAAAATTAAAAGCCCTTATAGTGTTTCAATCAGATCGAGAACTTTATTTTCAATATCGTCCCTTAAACCGCGCATGAATTCAATAGATTTTCCGGAAGGATCAGGAAGGTCCCACTCAATCAACTGAGCTCCGGGAACAGCCGGGCATGAGACCTCACATCCCATGGTAACAACAATATCAGGTTTATTACTGGTGATTATATCATTAATAGATACAGGCTTTCTGAAGTGCATGTCAATACCTTTTTCAGCCATTACCTTAGTCATATCTTCATTGACGCTTTCAGCGGGATTATCTCCGCCGCAGACGGCTTCAACTTTATCTCCCGCATTGAACCGCGCGAAAGCCTGAGCCATCTGGCTTCTGCACGCGTTCTCGCTGCACGCAAAAAGGACTTTCCTTCTTTTCAGGAAGGGGGCTACAAGTTCTTTTGCTTTTTCTCCGGCATCTTTAAGAGCTGTAGGATGATCTTTAATATCTCCCGGATTTTCAATTCTTCTGTATTCCAGACTGCCTTTAAAGACAGCACCTACTGCATCGTAAAAATACTTTGCTGTAAGATTAATCCCGTCAAATAAATTCGCGCCTTTTGTCGCACCCAGTGACAGAACGAATCCGTTTCTCCATTTTCTTCCAGGGTCTTCAATCTTCAGCCTGTATTTTCTTGCCCATTGAGTCTGTGATCTGTCGATCAATGCTTTTAACTGCGCGGGTACACTGTAAAAGAATACCGGAGTCGCCATAACAATAAGATCAGCTTCCCAGAAAAGCGAATAGATTTCCTTTTCCATGTCATCTTTTATGGGACAATAGCCTTTGCTTTCACAAACCTTGTATTCTTTGCACGGCTTTATATCCATACTGTCAACATCAATGAAACGCGTATTCGCACCTGCTTTTCGAGCCTCTTCCAGAAAAGCATTAAGCAGAATAGCTGTATTGCTTTTTTTCTTCGGGCTTCCCAGAATTCCAAGTACCAGCATAATTTTTCCCTCTGAATATTTTTTAGTTATTTACTTAAGATAATCTTTATTATTTAAACTTTGCTCTGTACAGTCTCAGGCTGTTGCCCACAACAGTAATGCTGCTCATTGCCATTGCGAATGCGGCAAGCATGGGATGAAGCTGCCTCAGGAAACCGGGAGCTGTTTCAAAGGGGTAAAGGATACCTGCGGCAACCGGAACAAGGATTATATTATAAAAGAATGCCCAGAAAAGATTCTGTTTTATGGTATTCATGGTAGCACCGGAAAGTTTTATGGAATTGAATACACCGAGCAGAGAACTTCTGATAAGAACTATATCAGCAGCTTCAATAGCAACATCGGTTCCGCTTCCAATTGCTATGCCTACATCCGCCCGTGCCAGAGCAGGAGAATCATTGATGCCGTCGCCAACCATCGCGACACGCTCTCCGGATTTCTGTATATCCGCAATTTTATCAGACTTTTCATGAGGAAGTACTTCCGCGATCACTTCGTCTATACCGATATCCTCAGATATGAATTTCGCCGCTTTTTCATTGTCTCCTGTAAGCATTATAAGTTTTAAACCCTTCTCTTTAAGTTTTGATACAGCTTCTTTTGAGTCTGTTTTTATTTTATCTGAAAGGGATATTATACCGGCCGCTTCATTGTTCAATGCGATAACGATTACTGCCTTTCCATGACTCTGCAATTCTTCAATTTTACGGGAAAAGGAATCCAGCTTAATACCAAATTCACTCATCCATCCCGGCTTTCCCGCATATACTGTAATGCCGTTAAAAACAGCCTGAACCCCTGAACCGCGCTGTGCTTTAAAGGAAGTAACATCGTACAATGTCAGATTTTTATCTTCAGCAGCATTAACTATTGCCTTTCCGAGAGGATGTTCAGAGCTCTTTTCGACAGAAGCTGCTATTGCAAGCAGTTCATCCTGATCCTTAACATTATCCCCTGCAACAATATCTTCAACAGAAGGATTGCCGATTGTCAGGGTACCGGTCTTGTCAAAAACGATTGTACCAATTTTTGCGGAAGTTTCAAGAGCTTCACTGTTTTTAAAAAGAATGCCGTTTTCAGCACCTTTGCCTGTACCAGCCATGATTGCAGTTGGTGTCGCCAGTCCAAGAGCGCATGGACACGCGATAACAAGCACTGCTACCAGCCGTATCATTGAAGGTACAAAGTCACCTGTCAGCAGCAGCCAAATTAAAAAAGATATAACTGCAATGCCTACAATAGAAGGAACAAATACAGCTGCCACTTTATCAGCAAGAGACTGTATCGGAGCCCTGCTTCCCTGGGCTTCCTGTACCAGCTTAATAATCTGCGCAAGAGCTGTTTCTCTGCCCACTTTCACAGCCTCGAACTTCAGCATGCCGTCAATATTCATTGTGCCGCCGGTCACATCCGATCCGGGACTTTTATCTGCAGGCAGCGGTTCACCCGTAAGCATTGATTCATCAACAGCTGACTCACCCTCTGTTACTATTCCGTCAACAGGAATATTTTCCCCCGGCCTCACCATTATAATATCGCCGGTATTCAGACTGGAAACCGGAACTGTCTTTTCAATGCCGTCTTTTATAACAGAAGCCTTCTTCGGCTGTAAGTCCATAAGCTTTCTGATCGCGCTGCCGGTTCTCCCTTTTGTCCTTGTTTCCAGGATTTTACCAAGTTTAATGAGTGTAATAATTACAGCGGAAGTTTCAAAATAAACATGATCACCGAGTACCGGGAAAACCATAAGCAGCAGCGAATAGAAATAAGCAACAGAAGAACCCATTGCGACAAGCACGTCCATATTCGCGCTTCTGTTTCTGAGACTCTTAAATGCGCCTGTATAATAGTCAAATCCCGTAAAAAACTGAACCGGAGTTGCAAGCAGAAGAAAAAGCCAGTTCATCCAGGCTGAATGGCTCCACTGGCCCAGCAGATTAAAGTCCCTGCTCATGCTTAGAAGAAAAAGCGGAAGTGTAAAAATAATACCGACAATGAATTTACGTGTCTGTTTTTTTATCTCCTCTTTGCGGGCTATGATTTCGTAATCTTCGCCAAAGCCTGAATCATCAGGTTTTATTGCCCCGTAGCCTGCCTTTTCAATCAGTTCGATTATTCCGTCAATATTGACAGAACCCGGAAGATACTCGACACTGACATGCTCATTAGCGAAATTTACGGAAGCATCAATTACACCGGAATTCTTTTTCAGGGCGCGTTCAATATTCATAGCGCAATTAGCGCACGTCATGCCTGTTACAGGAATATCGGCTTTGGCACTTGCAAGGCCGTAGCCGGTATCTATTATTTTTTTGGCAATATCACTGAGCCCGATGTCGGCCGGATCATATGTAACAACAGCATTTTCATTAGCAAAATTCACATTGACATCTGTAACACCGTCCAGTTTTTTCAGGCTTCTTTCAATATTCATTGCGCAATTCGCGCAGGTCATGCCTGTTACCGGGATTGAAATTTTTCTTTTACTCATTAGCGGCAATCAGTCAGCTGAGGGGTAATTTATTTCTGCAAGTTTTTCTTTTATTTGTTCCAGTGTCGCAGGAGCATCCCATGTGACAGAAATAATTTTTGAATCAGGATCCCCTTCGACAATGGAAACTCCGTCAATTTCACTCAACTCCTCTTTTATCGCCATTACACAATGCCCGCAGCTTATATTCGGTATTGACAACTGATTTGTTTTCATGGTTCACCTTCCGTATTAAATTATACTCTTCAGGTATTTATTATGCTGTTCATAAACACAGGTACAGACAATCTTTACCGGCAAACCGGACATTCCCGTCCCGGGGACGGGAATGAATTATTCCATGTCAGACAACAAATAGCCGGTTTATTAAGCTTTCCACAATCCGTGAACATTACAGTATTCACGAACTATAGCTCCGCTTTCAACTTCAGCGCAAAATTCCGCTTCAGGTGATTCACCCGGTTTTAAAAATTTTCTGTCAACTTTGCCGTCCGGATGGATAATTTCGATCCATTCAATAAAATGCTTCTCCTCCATCGGGTGCGCAACAGATCCGACCTTAACCTTGACACCGTCTGCTGTTTTTTCAACGACAGGAACATGCTTTTCTTTCGCAGCATCAACCGTATTCTCCTCAAAAAGCATCATTGGTTTGCCGCAGCAGACAAGCTGCCCGTCAGAAGCATGCACCACTTCAACAATATTTCCGCAAATTTCGCATTTGTAAACCTGATCTCTCTTTGTCATTATTTAACCTCCTGTTTTTTATTTTACAACCGTAAAAATCTGACCAGTAAATAAATAAATTTTAAAAAACATCAGCAAGGATCTGAAAATAGGCTTGCGCATGATCGCATGCAGGGCATTTTTCAGGCGCACTCACACCTTCGTGAATATATCCGCAGTTTCTGCATTTCCACTTTACCTTCTGTCCTCTTTTAAACACCTCGCCGTTCTCAAGATTTTTTAAAAGATCCAGATATCTTTTCTCATGATGCTCTTCTGCAATTGCTATTGATCTGAATATTTTTGCCAGTTCCTCAAAGCCTTCTTCTTCCGCTATTTTTGCGAACCCCGGATACATCTCTGTCCATTCATAATGCTCACCAGCTGCCGCAGCCTTCAGATTGGAAGCCGTATCGCCAATGACCCCAGCGGGGAATGTTGCCGTAATTTCAAGCTCACCGCCTTCAAGAAATTTGAACTCTCTTTCCGCGTGTTCTTTTTCCTGACCAGCTGAATCAAGAAATATAGCGGCAATCTGCTCATACCCTTCCTTTTTTGCCTTTGAAGCATAGTAAGTATAACGGTTTCTTGCCTGTGACTCACCCGCGAACGCTGTAAGCAAATTTTTCTCCGTTCTGCTGCCCTTCAAATTCATATTATTTCCTCCTTTTAGAATACCTTTCAGTTATTTGTTTAAATTCCGGATTAAGAAACTGCTGAACATATTATATTTTTAATGCTTAATTCCATTAAAGTCAATAATTTTCACTGCTTCCAGGTTAATATATTTAACCTGGTCATGCGCTTATAAGTTCTGCACAAACTTTTTAATTTGAAAAAAATCTCACTGCTCAAAAATTATTAACAGGCTTTCCCGCACAATGAAATCAGCAGAAATGCCTTATGATGAAATTATTACAAATATGTAATGATTTCATCATATTTTACATTTATTAAATGTCAAGCAAATATTAGTTTTTTTGATCTGTATTTTTTTAAAAAAGATTATTAATTTCCTTGATAATATTCGTACACAAATTGAAATAAGGATATGATTGCTAGATGTTTTTTTAATTGGGTTAAATATATTTCAATAGGAGTAAACAATGGGCCAGATTCAACAACAAGAATTATTCAACGCTGCAGATTATTTTATTGACCGTAACATCAGAGAGGGACGCGGCAACAAAACTGCAATTTACACGGAATACCGTGATTATTCTTATAATGACCTGCAGAAGATGGTAAATAAAACTGCCAACTCGCTAAGTGACTATGGTCTTCGTATAGAAGACAGAATAATGATCCTCATGCTTGATATCCCTCAATTTTACGCGATATTCTGGGGTGCAATAAAAATGGGTGCAGTGCCCATCCCGGTTAACACAATGCTTACTGCCGACGATTACGAATTCTACCTTAATGACAGCCGTGCACGTATGCTTGCCGTTTCCGAAGAGCTGCTACCATTAATTATTGAGATAAAAGGAGACCTGCCGTACCTTAGAGACCTTATAGTTATTTCAGAAAAAGGCGGAGCACGTATTCCTTTTAAGCAGAAATATAAAAGCGCACCATCTATCGCAAAGACAGCTTTTACAACAGAAGATGATGTATGCTTCTGGCTTTACAGCTCAGGCTCAACAGGATCGCCAAAAGGGGCAATTCATTCTCAAAATGATATGGTTGTATGCTCGGATTCCTACGCAAAAGGAGTGCTTGATATCAATGAAAACGATATCTGCTTTTCAGGGGCAAGACTTTTCTTCGCATACGGTCTGGGCAACAGCAATTATTTCCCGCTTTCAGTCGGAGGCTCTGTAGTATTAAACCCCGAAGCTCCGAAACCGGATATTATTTTTAAATATCTTGAGAAATATAAACCGACCATATTTTTCGGCATCCCGACGCTTTACGGGCAGATCCTTGAATATCAGGGGAAAAAGGACAAGGAATCCGGAGTAAAACCGGACCCGAACGGAGACCACCCGTTTTCTTCAGTCCGTATTTGTACTTCAGCAGGAGAAGCTTTGCCGCCCGATATCTACAACAGATGGAAAGAGCGTTACGGAATTGATATTCTTGACGGCATCGGGTCAACGGAAATGGGGCATATCTTTATATCAAATATGCCCGGACATATAAAGCCGGGCTCAACAGGAAGGCCGGTTCCGGGATATGATATCAAACTGCTGAACGATGAAGGCGGAGAAGTTCCCCAGGGAGAAATCGGTACATTGATGGTAAAAGGAAACAGCGCGGCTCAATTCTACTGGCGCAAGCGCGAAAAAACTGTCAAGACAATGCTCGGTGAATGGATCAACACCGGTGATAAATTTTATATGGACGAAGACGGATACTACTGGGTTGCCGGCCGCAGCGATGATATGCTTAAAGTCGGCGGCATCTGGGTTTCACCTATTGAAGTCGAAAACTGTCTTATAGAACACGAGGCGGTATTTGAAGCTGCTGTTGTCGGCAAAGAAGACGACAAAGGCCTGGTAAAACCGAAAGCTTTCGTAATACTCAGGGAAGGCTACAAGCCCAGCGAAGACCTTGAAAACGAATTAAAAAAATGGGTACTGGACAGAATGGCGAAATACAAATATCCAAGATGGATTGAATTTGTGGAAGAGCTGCCGAAAAGCGCTACAGGAAAAATCCAGAGATTCAAACTGCGCTGATAATTCTGCATTCCTGTTTTTCAGTTTCACATTAAGAAACAGATATTTATTAACCGGCCGGCAAAAATTTGCCGGCTTTTTTATTAAACAGGAATTTTAAAAAAACGGGCCAAAAGCTACTGGCAGGACTTGCAAATACCCTTAAAATATAAATGGCTCTCTCTGACTGCATGACCGCTTACCGATTTTAAATTAAGGACTTTTGCATCCAGCTCAATATCGTATAACTTTCCACATTTTGTGCATTTGAAATGAGCGTGACTTTCGGTTTCCACATCATATCTCACTTCATTATCCTCAATGGTGACAGCCTGTACTACCTTGTACTCCAGAAATGTTTTTAAAGTATTATATACTGTTGTTTTTGAAAGTGTGGGGATTTCAGATGATATGTCTTTATAAATTGAATCAACAGTAGGATGATTCCTGTTGCTTATTAAATATTCCAGTACTTTCATTCTGTGCAAAGAAGGCTTGATACCCTTCTCAGTAAGAATATTTTTAATATCACTATTGTTCATCATTAAATATCTTCTTGATTTGTAACTATTCAGCAATAGCGGAGCAGGAAGGACAAATTGATAATTATTTCTTCTTGCGGAGCGGCTTTTACATAAAAATTCAAAATAGCTGAGCAGTTACCCTGATTTTAAAAAATATAAAAAAGATACCGGCTTTTTTAAAGTACCGTTTCAAATTACATTAAATTCCCGAAAATGTCAAGGTATAAATTAAAAATGATTAGCTTTTTGTAATTATTACTCTTTTGTTGTTTTATCAATTATTTTCGTTACAGAAAAAAATAAACACCCTTTACTGATTCCCGCTCAGAAAACCGGTACACCTGCATTAAATTTTTATCATTTGACTTTTTAAATCAAAACAGTAAACTTGTTGGCTGTTAATAAATTATCCCGACCTTATAAACAGACAGCTTAAAAATGATAACCTTTGAACATCAACTTAACCTGATACAGTTTCTCATACCTCCTGTATGTTTCGGCGTTTTATTCAGCGGATTTTTATATTATATCTATATGTCATACATCTACAAGTCCCAGCTGTATGCGAGTGTGGCGTTTCTGGTTTTATTCGGACTTATCTTTGTAGGCAGTGAAATAATGATTCTCTCTTTCGGAAGCTGGATGAAAAAGATTGAGATATCTCTCCGGTTTCACCAAATTGAACAGCTGTCCGGTTTATATTTCCTGTTTGCACTTCCCTACACCCTGTTCCACCTTCTGCAGTTAAACAGAAAATGGCAGGCAATCAACAAAAGTATAGCAATAACAGGATTAATATTTTCAGTTATTGTAACAATTTTCGCTTATATCAGGCCGGATACATTTATATCATTAACTGAACATAAAGCTACCTGGCTGATCAATGAAGGTGATTACGGCCGCGGGCAGGAAGGTGTTTTATATTATATAAGGGATCTTCTTATTGGAATTTGCCTGATATATTGTATTACGTGCTTTATCATTGAGATAATCCGCAGCAGAAACATCGGATATCATATTTATCCTGCAGTCGGGTTGCTGCTGGCATTTGCAGGCGCAGTAATCGATTCAGTACATGTTCATACCGGTGTATTTTATGATTTTTTTCAGGATTATTACTTTTCCAGATTTACTGTATGCGCTACGATCGCTCTTTTGTTCTTCATATTCAGCGTTACAAAAAAATTTATTCTCAGTTCAAAGGAACTTGAAGAAGCGCATAAAACAATAAGCCTTTCCGAAGAGAAATACCGCTTCCTCGTAGAAGGTACAAATGACTGCGTTTTCTCAATGGATAAAAATTTAAATTTGTTGAGAGCGAACAAAGCTGTTTTCAAACAGCTTAACGTCAGATCTGATAATATAAATAATGTTAATTTCTATGATTTGCTTTCTCTTGATAAAGATGATACTGATATGACCTACCAGGTTGTCAAAGAAAGAATGGAATTCCTATCAAACAAAGGCAAAGCAGTTGATTTCAAGGCGTTCTTCAAGTCAAAAGGCACTATGGAACCCAGGGAATATAATGTTAAAATTGAAAAGATAAACATTGGCGGAGGCAACGAAATCCTTGTAAAGGCATCAAATATTCCTGAAGATACAATCATGAAGTATATTGAAAGAGAAGAGGCAAAACTGAAAATAGGCAATTACCTGATTACAGCAGATGAAATAAGCAGCAGGCTGGTAATGAATCTGCCTAAGTATCTTGACAAAAAATATGTAAACAACATAAAGCTCGGCTTGAGAGAAATAATTGTGAACGCTATTGAACACGGAAACCTTGACATCAGTTTTGATGAAAAAACAAAATCAATTGAGCAGGGAAAATACATTCAGTTTCTTCTCAGCCGGCAGAAAGAACCGTCTATGAGGAAAAAAAGAATAGCTATTGATTATTTCCTCGAAAAAGACCACGTTTCCTACACAATAAAAGATCAGGGCAACGGATTCAACCATAAAAAGATAAGCAGGATAATACATGAGAGTGTAGACCGTGACATGCTTGAACATGGAAGAGGGCTTCGTATGGCATACAATATATTTGATGAAATCAGGTTTAACAGAAAAGGCAATCAGATTACACTCGTAAAATATTTTAAATAACGGATTTTACAGAAAAGATTATCAGGCATTAAAAATTTACACTGAAAATAATATTCCCGGATTTTTTATTTTACATTTTCCCCACACCTTTAAAATCATACACTCGCGCAATTGACATAATGCCAATATCTTTATTATGGCCAGCACTCCCATTTCCTTAACAGAGCCAACGACTGTTCAAACAAATAAAATCATTTTACCTTAATATCCGGATATAACCATAAGAGATGAAAAAACAGTAATAATTTTTTTCTTTCATTACGCGCAATTTTAATATATAATATTATTTCAATAAAATATTATTTTTAAAAACTACATCAGGTTTTTCTTATGGGAATAAATCCTTTTAAAAAAACTGATCTGCATAGCCTGCTGGAACAGCTTAAAGAAACATCCTCCGTACTTGCATCGCCTTTAATTAAATCCGCGTCATCCATTTTCAACTCGCTGCTCAGAATCGGAAAAGATAATATAACAATCATGATCATACCTCACAGCGAAAAAAAAATTATAAATCTTCACATGTCTGTTTTCAGAATTTCCATAATTGCCATAATACTTATTCTAATAGCTGTAGCCGCATCCGTAAAAATTGTGGATTATAATTATATTACAAAAGATGTTTCAAAATTAATTCAATACGAAGAAGGTTCAGATTATCAGGTTAAGCAATACAAAGAAGAAATCAACAAACTTTACTCAAAATTCCAGATGCTTAAACCGGAAATTGATTTGCTGTATGCATTAATGTTTAACAATACGGATTCCCTGTGGGCAAAAGGCGGGGAAAGCACTGCTTTACCTGAAGGAATTGAGGCAATAAAACCTTATCCGGATATTGAAGAGCTGAACATAAAGGAACTTAAACAGGAATTAATAATACTAAATAAAATAATGGCAGATATTGCAGATTCTTTAAAAAATAAAAAAATTATTGAAACCACTCCTTCTATTGTTCCGGTCAAAGGTTATATTCTTACAAAATCGGCTGTCAAGATATCACCTCTTGAATATGATGATGAATTTCACAAAGGTATTGAAATAGCAGCTTTTCCGGGTTCACAAATCAGAGCACCCGCACCCGGTATTGTGGAAGATATATCATGGGATCAGACATTCGGCCTGTCTGTAACGCTTCGCCATAAATACGGGTTTTCCAGTATTTTCTCGCATTGCCAGGATGTGACAGTAAAAATAAACCAGGATGTGACAAGGGGCCAGACCATAGCTCATGTGGGAAGATCAGGATTTGCCCGGAAACATATGTGTTATTATCAGATTAAAATCGGAACAGAATTTACCGATTCCTTCCCGTTTATATACAAAGCACCGTAAACGGCAAGATATAAAATTGATCCCCTTTATTAACCTGTTTAGCAACTCAGGATGAGATTGTGATTTATATTATATTTTCATCATTGTACATCCCCTGTTTTAACTCCCCTCTTAAAAAGCATGTTGACTGCTGATATATTCATATATAGACTAACAGCAGATTACTTTTTCCCATTGATCAATCTCCGGCAGGATAAAATGAGCAGTACTTATTGCGATGACAAAGGAAATATTATAGACTTTTATGAGATCCTTAATGTTCCGTATAAAGCTGAAAAGGAATTGATAAGATCCGCTTTCTGCAATCTGATAAAAATTTATCATCCGGATATCTCGGGGAAAGATACGGAAGAGGACAAAAAAAAAGTAGATCTTATTATCAGGGGATACAAAGTGCTTATAGACGATGCCCTGAGACAGGATTATACCAAAAAGCTTCTGAGCACCAGAAGATATGACAGCAACGGATACTTCTATTTACCAAAAAACCGCATTAAATATTCCATATCGCTTAAGGACCTTGTAACGACCAGGCTTCTGAGTAAAAAAGTCAGCAGAACTGAAAGAATACGCAAATTCGGCCAGGATGTAGAGATATTTATTACACCAAAGGAATCCAGGCAGGGTGCTATAGCCTACATTGAACTGCCCTCAAGGATGACCTGCCACGTATGTTACGGCGAAGACAGGTACTGCAATGTGTGCAATGGTGTCGGCCGCATTCCTACTGTATCCCGCCTTGAAATAAAAATACACCCTGATACTGCGGACGGATCATATATTGATATTGATTTAATGAATGTAAGACCTGACAGGTTTACAACTTTCAGAATGAAAAATCTGCGGATCAGGATAACCGTTATTGGAAAATCAAAGCCGATGCATTAATCAGTTTATTTGCGGGAAACAGCCCTTGTTTTTCAGGAAGTAAATATTATAGAAATTTCAGTCAGCAGTTATAACCCTGTTTCTGCCTTCAGACTTTGCCTTGTATAAAGCCTTATCAGCTTTTGTTTTCAGAGTTTCAAGATCATCTGCATTTTCCGGATAATTTGCTATTCCCTGACTGACAGTTATTTTTGAAAAATCCGGCGGAATAAGGCCGGAAATATCCATATCATGTATAGCCTTGCAAATAGAGTCAGCAATGCTGTAAGCTTTACCGATTTCAGTATCAGGCATAATAACAGTAAATTCATCCCCTCCATATCTGGAGATTATATCATTATCCCTGAAATATTCCTTAAAAACAGAAGCTACTTTCAGAATTATTTTATCAACCTGGCCCTGTTTTAAATTTTCACTGTACTCTCTGAAATGATCAATATCTATCATTATCAGGGATAGTGGTTTTCCGCTGTTTACTGACCTTTCAAAATAATCCTCAAGTGCATCATCAAGAAAACGCCGGTTGTAAATCCCCGTCAATTCATCAGTAATTGCTCTTCTTCGGGCTTCCTCACCCCATTGTACCATATCGGACAGGAACTCGCTCCTGTCCAGCAACCGTTCCGTAGTAACATTCAGCATCTTGTACATGAGCTTGACTGCGAGTTCGGGATGATACAAAATTATTTCAAAAAGGTCCCTTTCTCTCAGGCTGAGAAGGGTACTTTTCTCTTTTGTATAACAGGTGGCGGACCTCTCGGTATTTTCAAATATTGACATCTCTCCGAAGAAATCCCCGGGACGGAATTCCGCGATTTCACGCTTATTGCCGTTAGGCAGCACAACATAACTCGCGACTTTTCCGCTCATTACTATGAAGAGCTCATTGCCTTCATCCCCTTCCTCAAAAAGCACATGATCCGGTTCAAATTCATTTGTATGCAGCGATTTTATGATGCGTTCAATCTCATCATCAGAAAGCAATGAAAACAATTCAACATTCTTTAAAAACTGGGCTTTACTTATCATCAGGTTTTACTATACCTTTCAATTATAATTGATTCTTTATTCCGGCATTTATATACGGAAATGCTAAGCGCATATAATCCGGTTTCCGCCTTTTTCCCTGGCTTCGAACATTTTTTCATGCGCCCTGTCCGCGAGCATTATGCTGTTTGTCGCGTGATAAGGATATGTCGCGACACCCACACTTACTGTAATCTTTGCAAGCTTTCCGTCAGTAGCATTACTGATATCCATCTCAGTTATCGTTGACCTGATATCTTCCGCCATTTTCATCGCGCTTCCGGTTTCCGTATCCGGCAGCAGTGCCGCGAGTTCATCACCTCTGTACCTGATACCTATATCCGACTCTCTTAAAATGGACTGTAAAAATATTGCTATAAGACGAAGTACCTTATCTCCGGCATCGTGGCCGAATTTATCGTTTATTTCCTTGAAATTGTCAGGCTTTATCATGATCAGGCTGGTGCTTTCACCATACTTCGGGAGAAGCGAAACAAGGTCCTCTTCCACATAAGTTCTGTTGTACAGGCCTGTCAGCTTGTCGCTGAAAAGCTGCCTTCTAAGATCCCTTATCCATGGAGTCTTTTCCGAGATCATTGTATTCGTGTTACGGATCCTGCCGGCGATTATTGCCAGAAATTTATGCAGTATTCTTGCTGAAATTTCCGGATGCTTTTGAAGCACATCCTTAAAATCAACCTCTTTCATCGGAAAAGTAAGCAAGGTTGTATCCCTGATTGCTGTAGCTGTGGCAGTTCTCGGTGTCCTTACGAACAGGTTTAACTCGCCGAAAAATTCATTTGAGATTAAACGCGCAACATCAATACTGCCTTTATTCTTCTTTTGCCTGGTTATCAGTATTTCTCCTTCCTTGATAACATACAGCTCTTCCGCGTTACCGCCCTCATTGAAAATTACCTCGCCCTTTTTAAAAGGATAATATTCGCTGTATGCTGCAACGATTTCCAGCTCTACCTCTCTTAATTTTGAGAAAAGGCTGGCATTTCTGAGAAGCTGTATTTTTTCATCGAGTTTCTGTCTGTCTGTCATAATATCCTTGTTCAAATAAATACGTTTTAAAAAACGAATATATCGCTGATATGGAATATTTAGCCTGCAATATTAATTATTAAATTCAACTATTATTTCAATTTACCTGAATAAAAAATGCCCTATTATTTCCTTGACGGATTTATCACATGTGTATAATATTTTATATTCCTGTTAATGCTTTCCTGTTTATTCCTGCGGAAAACTGTCTTATTATTCCTGATATCCCGGTATTCATAAAGCATTCAAAAATAAAATCCGAGAAAACAATATGTATTTAAAAACACTTAAAAATTTTATTGCATCCCACATGGGAAAACTGGATTTTCTTTCCGATTATATTTTGTTACTGGCAGTACTCATTCTGAGTTATTTTTCCTACCTGCTTATTTGCAGACTTCTTGTCAGCTTTATAAATAAATATATACGCAGTAACAAAGTAAGGTTCGATGATTTTATAATCGAAAGCGGAACATTTAAACGTCTCTCATTTATCGTGCCTGTTCTCATTCTTTATAATCTTGTTTTTATTTTCCCATCGGCAAAAGAAATAATTCGAATTCTCTGCAATACGCTTCTGATTTGGATAGTTATTTTATCAATCAGCGCTCTGTTAAAAGGCTTTAATAATTATTATGAATCAAAGCCCAAATCCAAAATGCGTCCCATTAAAGGTTATATTCAAATTATAAATATTATTGTTTATATTATTGGAATTATCATCTTTATTGCAATGGTAACCGGTGAATCTCCCATGGCGATACTGGGCGGGATTGGAGCAATGACTGCTGTATTAATTTTAATTTTCAGAGATACAATTCTTTCTTTTGTTTCAAGCCTTCAGATATCGGGATACGACCTTGTTCACAAAGGAGACTGGATAGAAATGCCGAAGTACGGCGCGGACGGGGATGTTATTGACATTGCCCTGCATACTATTAAAGTACAGAACTGGGACAAGACAATAACCATAATCCCGACAAGCAAACTAATTGAAGACGGCTTTAAAAACTGGCGCGGCATGACGCAGAGCGGAGGAAGAAGAATAAAGAGGGCAGTAAATATTGATGTGAGCAGCATTAAATTCTGTGATCAGGACATGACAGTAAAATTTGAAAAAATGCGGATTATAACAGATTATGTTAAAGCAAAGAAAGATGAGCTTGAAAAATATAACAGGGAGAACAATATTAACGAAACCCTGCCTGTCAACGGAAGAAGAATGACAAATATCGGCATTTTCAGAGCTTATGCGGCGGCATATTTAAAGAACCATCCGAAAATCAACCGGAACCTGACATGCATGGTAAGGCAGCTGGCTCCAGGAGCTGAAGGGCTTCCGGTAGAAATTTACGCGTTTACAAATGAAACCGAATGGCTGAAATATGAATCAATCCAGGCGGATATTTTCGATCATTTACTTTCAATACTTCCCCACTTTGATCTGCGCGTATTTCAGTACCCGTCAGGGATGGATATACGCAACATAAACAATCATTCATCAGCATAGTGCAGATAAATGATACCGGTATGCTTCTGATGACAAAACAGTATAATCTAAGCTGTTATCAATATAGACGCAAACACTGCTTCGCAGGCAGGAATAATTTGCCCTTCTCTTAAGATACATCATGTATCCATAGAAGGCCGGAAACATCCTCTTTCCTTCAAATTGATAATTATTTCTGCCCGCGAAACTATTGCTGAAAAAATACGAATAATCCCCATCTACCTGTTACTGAATATTTTCAGCTATTTCCAGAACCAGCCTTTCCGAATCCTCCCACCCGAGACACGGATCAGTAATCGATTTTCCGAACTCGTTCATTGACACATCCTGACTTCCTTCAAGAAGATAACTTTCAATCATTAAACCTTTAACAATTTTTTCCAGGTACTTTGAATGCTTTCTGCTGTGCATTATTTCTTTAGCGATTCTCGGCTGTTCTTTATATTTCTTGCCGGAATTTGAATGATTAGTGTCAACTATTATTGAAGGATTCTTCAGGCTGCGCTTTTCATACATTGACGCCACAATTTCAAGAGTCTCATAATGATAATTCGGTATATTATTGCCGTTATGGTCAACTGCTCCTCTAAGTATCGCGTGTGCTAGTTCATTGCCGTCCGTCTCCACCTCCCAACCGTTATAAACAAATATATGCGGAGTCTGTGCGGCATATACTGAATTCAGCATTACGTTCAGGTCGCCTGAAGTGGGGTTTTTCATGCCTACAGGCACGTCAACACCGCTGACACTGAGCCTGTGCTGCTGGTTTTCAACAGACCTGGCACCTACTGCGACATAGGACAGGATATCCGCCAGATAAGTATAATTTTCAGGATAAAGCATCTCATCAGCTGCAGCGAGATGAGATTCAGAAAATGCTCTTATATGCATTTTCCGGATTGCTCTTAATCCTCTGGCCATATCCGGACTTTCCATATGATCCGGCTGATGCAGCATGCCTTTATACCCTTCACCTGTTGTTCTGGGTTTATTTGTATAAATTCTTGGCATGAGCACTATCTTGTCACTTACCTTTTCCTGAAGCCCGGCGAGCCTTGATACATACTCGCATACCGCATCTACATTATGCGCGGAACACGGGCCTATTATTATCAGGAAGCGTCTGTCCCTGCCTTTAAATATATCAGCAATCTCTTCATCTTTCTGCTTTTTTATCTTCTTAAGAAAATCATCAACCGGAATCTCATTCAGAATTTCTCCGACTGAAGGCAGTTTAGTGTGGTATTTAAAGCTCATCAGAAGCACTCCATAACCATTTATAATTCATTGAAAGCAAATAATTTCAAAACACTGAGAACCTATCATAATAAATGCCATTAAAAAACAACAAGTTTAATATTTTTTTTCTATTGACTTATCAAACATAAAGCATTATTTTTTATATTCAAATTCCTGTTTTCCTGCTTAAAATCGATCATGCGAAGGAGATCAATATGAACTATTTTTTTAGATACTCTTGTTTCATATTAATACTTGTCTCTGCATGTTCCTCTTCATACTCTAAATTTATTCTGACCGGAACGCCGTATGACGCTCTGCCTGAAAATACTCAAATACAGATTAGACCTGACGACGACCTTTCAAAATATGATCAAATAGGCATAGCAGAAATAAAAAATTCTGACAAGAGACGCAGAATTGAAGAAGCAAAGCGTATAGCGAGATATTACGGTGGAGATGTTTTAATACCTGATAAAGAGAACAGCGAATCCTCAGACATTGAAAAATTTCTCGTACTTGTTCCAATTGAAGGTGATATAACTGAGCCTGCTGCGGCAGTCACTGAGGAGAAACCTGCAGAAAAGCCGGAGAAAGAACCGGTTATTGAAGAACTGCCTGAGCCTGAGCCTGAACCTGTAATTGAGGAGAAACCCGATTACAGCAAACTGCCTGTAGTTCCATATAAAATCCTGAAAGGAGAATTCCGGAATCTCACAGGTCAGAAATTTAAAGCATTGTCATATCCTGACATAATGATAAAATTTCCGGGAGAGCTGAAAAATTTTGCAAAAACAAACAAGAGACTGCTCAGAATGCACTCCGGGAAACAAGCAGATACCCTGTATATAATATTTGATAAAAGACAGACCAGGCAGTTGTCAAAATATATAAAAGGTAAGAAGCGTCTTTCTTTTGTATATACTCCGCTTACTCTTTACAGACAGTCTATTCCGGTAGTCGAGCTTGTTGATATTATTGAATAATACAATTTCAGTTTTCAAACCTTTTTTAAAACTTGAAAATTTTGAATCAATCCCGTAAAATATTTTATCCCGTTATATTTTCCCGGTATTTCAGATGCAGCCTCTGGCCGGTATTAGATACAAAACTGTTGCACAAGAGAATAAAAAATTGAAACAGGAATATTCAACTCTAAGCAGTCTTTCACGATACCGCCTAACCGACGAATATCTTGTATCAGATAATATTATAAGAGATGAAATTTCCCGCGCGTTTCAGGAAAACAGGTGTTTTGATTTTGTTCCTGATCCATCTCTTGTTTCATTATTTAATGACGAAAAAGCGGATGAGAATATTATACCGGACTTTATAAGGTTAAGGAATGATATTTACAAAAAAATAGCAGGCGACAACAATAATCTTTACAACAGTTTTCTAAATGATGCAAGGCTGTCTTCCCGATTATTATCCGGATTATTTTTTATACATAAAACAATTGCTAATAAAGATTATCATAACCTTCACAGCAGAAGATTTGTACTGATTAAGGAGAGATCCGGTTTTCCAACAATATACCATTTATCGGAGGAGACTACAGTTATATCCCATGTAGGTACAGGCCCGGAATGGGGGGAAATACCATCCATTTACCTGGGACTGAATATTTTCCACGTGCTTACAGAGGAACAAAAAAATAACAAAACCTCCCTGTTCGAAGCTTTTAAAATCCTTTTAATGATTGAAGCAAGGGCAATTGAAACAGGATACGCTCACACGGAAATTTTTTCTCCTTCAGTTTCCGGGAAAATCAATAACCTTGTTAATGCATTACTTGAAATACATTTTCAGGAAAAAGTTGAATTCGTTGAGGAAAAAAAACCTCCAAAACTCGTAAAATACAGCCAGTTCAGACGCGAAAAATCACTTAGCATGCTGGATGCCAGAAATCCTGGTGACATATTAAATTTCGATTATCAGAAAAACCTTAAAGAAATAGAAGCACTTGAAAGACTGTCCAGAAGATATAAAAAAACAGGTGACAATGAATCACTGGAAAAAATCGTCCGCGTCCTTGTTCCGGCTTCAGGCCATGACATACATGAAATAAGAAACAGGGCAAACATTCTTCTTGAAAGAATTTTTTCGCCAAAGGAATTTGACTCTCCGCTTGCTTCCCGCTTTATTAATGCAGTCATAGGTTCTGAAGTTACTATTGAATTCAAACTTGATCAAAAATCGGACTATTTCCTCAGAATATACAGAAAAAAAGAAATCAGCATTTTTACAGATGAAAACAATATTGAAACAGCTGACCATAATATAAAATTTGACGACAGGAAAAAAACCCACTATGTAAAAATAAAATTTAATAAATACGGACATTTTGATTTTCTGGTATATAAACAAAAAAAAATAAATTCCGAATGGATAAATCTTTACGGGACAAGCGGCAGGATCAATATAATTCCGGATATTAAGGGTGAAATTATTCTCGAAATTTTCCCCGACATTCACGGGCATACCCGGACATTCTGGAAAGACGGGTCAGGACATCCGGGGCTTGTTTATAATGAAAACGGTGAAATCATCAGGCTTGGGACATTTGCGGATATTACTGCTCATCTTGAATATATAAAAGAAAAATATTATATCACTTCCATATATCTGCTCGGTGTACAGGAACGCGGCCGCAACAAAGACGACTGGGCTCCCGGAGCCTCCTCCCCTTCGCCGTTCTCCCCTATGAGCTTAACGCAGATTGAGCCGACTCTCGGAGGGTCTGAGGAACTCTCAAAACTGATCAGCAGGGCTCATTCCCTGAATATCAGAATAATTGTGGATATAGTTCCTCACCTCAACAGAGGAAGCGGCTTTCCCGCGGAACAGATTGTTAAATGCTATAACAATGAAGGCCGGCTTGTGGAAAGGGCATCTACAGACGGACGCTTCGGAAGCTGGGATGACGGGCGGCTGCATAATTACAGAATGTTCGAAGTCTGGGAATGGATTGCCGGTTCCATAACCGAACTCATAGATAAATTCGATATAGACGGCATCAGGTTCGACTCTGCTCATGCTGTTCCCATTATGATGAAAAAGAATAACTTCCCGCTAATTAATAAGATAAAAAGATCTCACAAGGAAATGCTCGAAGGCACCATAATTGTAAATGATAGAGAGGACAGCCACTTTATAACCACCGGATATTACGATTCAGCATGCAGGGAAAGCATTGCCGTGCCTTTTCATTATTACATAATGCTGAAGATAGAAAGCAAGCTGAGAGAAAAAAATAAAGATTATTTTATTAATATTGCGGAATGCTACTGGGGCCATGAGAAATACCTGGCCAGAACCGGCATAATTCCGTATAATTCGGCTCTGTTTAAAATCTGCGAAAACATAATCCACGGTCAGACAGATGTAAGAGAAATATATCATATATACGACAATTATTTCCCCGGTGTACTGCCTCAGGGCACTGAGCTCCTGGGCATACTGGGGAACCACGACGAAAGACGCGCCCTCAATACGTTCGGCCATAGAGGACTTAGAGCGGCAGTAGCTCTTACGATGTTTATGAGCAATATCATAATGGACTATGAAGGCGGAGCCGAAGGAGAAGGATGGAAAATATTCCTGGACAACGTTTATGTTAACTGGAACCTGTTTGAAAATGCGGCACACAGGAGCGTGGAAGATTTTTACAGAGAATGGTATAAATTTCACAGAGAAAATAAAAGCAAAGGATACTTAATCTGGGCCAATAACAATATGGTTGCTGCAGCAATGCTTTTTTTTAAAGAACATGTCTGGATCGGTATTTTTAATTTCTCGGAAGCAAACCAGCCTGTCTCACTACAGTTCGACAATCCGGTACTCCCTATTCCTGATAATGTATTCTATAAAGTCGTGGACCCGATGTACTCTCAGATTACAGGCGGCCACGGATATTTTACAGGGGAAGAACTGAAAATCAGCAGGATCAACTCATTTGTTTCATACACGGAAAGAGTTAAGCTGTTAAAACTTGAAAAGATAAATACCCCTGATAAATATTATACAGAATTCCTCAGAGATTCATTCAACAGACTGTGTTATCTGTCAGCTGCCGGACAGTTTATATCCAATTTCGCATTTAAAGAAATTATAAAGAACCTTAACAGCTATAAAGCCTTTAAAAAATATCTTACTGACATTATAAAACCGGCTGTAAATGAAAATGATATAATTCAGCTCGGAATCAAACGTTCACTCTTTCATGCCTGTCTCAATAAAAAAATCGGGAAAAATACAGTACTGGAATTTATTGAAAATCTCTGCATGGATCGGGATGACACAATTGCTATAATCGGTGAATATATAAAGAAATACAATCAATCCGGCCCGATTGTATTTCTTTCTGCCGAAGCAGAGCCTTTTTCCAAAAGCGGGGGGCTTGCCAATGTTATTTACGAACTTCCCAGAGAACTGGTAAAACAGGGTGAGACTGTATATGTAATTACCGGTTTATACCGGAACGGTGACGATAAGTCAGTAGCCAGAATGAATGAAGCTATTCAAAAATACAATGTAACTTATACCGGAATAAACGCCAGTTTCAGAATACTGGACACAGAATACACAGTCGGAATACACTCAGGTACTGTTGACGGGGTTACGTACTTTCTTCTTGAACATCATGAATTTTTTGACGGATTGTACTGGGGTATAACTTCAAATGAAAAACTGAGAAGAAGAATAGCGTTCGCAAGAGCGAGTATTGAGCTGATAATAAAATTTAATCTGAATCCTCATTTCACATTTACCAATGATGCCTATACAGGATTATTCAACGGTATTCTCCGCTGCGATCCGTATTATACAAATAATGCAAATTTTATCATGAACAAATTTATGCATGTAATTCATAACGGAGGCTGGCAGTATTTTGATGCTTACCATTTTTATGAAAAAGGATTTAATCTGTTTGAACTCTTTAATCTGCCTTCAGGCAAAGCTCATGGATTCGCGGACCCTGTACATGCTGACAGGTTAAACTGCATGGCTGCAGGCATAAAATTCGCTGATAAAGTTATAACAGTAAGCCCCTCATATGCCATGCAGATTGAACGCGCTTGTGACGGCCTTGAACACATTCTTAACAATGTTCTTGGAATCAGCAATGCGATCGGAAGTGATTTTAAAAAAAGAATTTTCCGGACTTTCAAGTCATCACATTTTATCGATGAATATTATCCGAAACTGATTGATCACATTAAAAAAAACAAAGATTTAAATGAAAAAATAAAAAAAAGGTATCCTGAAATACTTAAAGATATCGATAAAACAAAAGACAAAGAGAGAAAAAATATTCTAAAACGAATAAGCGGAAAAATGATGATGCAGCTGCAAAGAGGATTTAAAGTTGATCCTGACATTGCGCTTCTCTGCATGATTCACCGTATTTCAGAACAGAAGGGGTTTCAGCTTTTACTTGATGCATCGGAAGGTATTTTTAAAAAACTGAAATGCCAGATAATTCTCGGCGGAGCCGTTTCTTCAGGCGACCGGGCAGGAGAGGAGATCGCTCACGGCTTGTACCAGTTAAGCCGGTATTATCCTGACCAGATTTCTTTATCATTCGGTTTCCAGGATGTCAGCATTCCGCTGCTGTCTTCCGATTTTTTCTGCATGCCTTCAATGAATGAACCCGGAGGAATTTCACAGCTTGAAGCTTTGTCATGCGGCTGTCTGGTTATTGCACGGGCAACAGGAGGCCTTAGAGATACTGTTTTCCCTGTTAGAGTAAACGGTGATTCGGTTAAAGGCAACGGATTTCTTTTTACCGATTTCAGCGCCTGGGCATTTTACGATGCTATTGAACGAGCTTCCTCTTTTCTTGCAAATGATGACAGGGTTATTTATAAAGCCAGAAAAATTGCTGAAAATTCCGTCAGTTTCTGGGATAAATCGGCGATTCAGTATATAAAAGAGATTTACAAATTCAGAGAGGTTATAAGATAAAATTAATAAAATAAAAACGGGATAACCATTATCCCGTTTTTATATATATGTCTTCTCTTTCATTTTTTATTGAGTGAGTGCAATTCTAAAAAATCAGGAAGACCGAGAGTATAAAATGATACTATAATTGTCGGCAAACCCTGTTATTAGTTTAGAATTTTTTTTAAAAATTTTTAAAAAATCTATAAACACGTAAATATATGAATAAATATGTAAAATATTTTATAATTTCATTTACAATTATCACCGGATGTGCATACTCCGGAGATGACAGACATTCTTCAATTAAAAAAGCCATTAACGGAATAGACGGTGAACCGGTCATACCGAGAACCGCGAATAAAATTTATATTCCTCTTTTCAGGAATTCCACTGGCATTAATGATATTTCTGAAAATTTATACAGAAGCCTGAAAGAAAAAATTAATATGGACGGCCGGCTTACAGTTGTGCCTGAAGGAATCAGGCCGGATTTAAGACTTGACGGTATTATTACGCGCTACGAAATTCAGCCTGTAAAATTTAACGTGCATGGTGAATCTGTCAGGGAACGTATCAGAATAACAGCATCTTTAAGGCTTGTTGACCTGAATAAAAATAAAGAAATTTTCTATGAAAAAAACCTGCAGGCTTTTGATGAATTTTCCGAAAAAATTCCTCCTGTAACAACGGAAACAAGAATAAGGAATAAAATTACTGATATGCTTGCTGAAAGAATCGCGTTAAAAACGATTAATGGATGGTATACAAAACTGATGACTCCTGTAGAAAGAGGGAAATAATATAATGGCTTTACAGAAATTTCCGGATTCAAGGCAATTACTCGCGGAATTAAAAAATCAAAAAATTTCAGGTATTTATCTTTTTCTGGGAGAAGAAGATGGAGAAAAAGAAAAAATAATCCAAAAAATAACTGATATGGCGATTACCAATGAGGAGGAGAAAAATTACTCCACAGGCAGATTTCACGCGGAATATGATGAACTTAACCAGGCAGTTGAGTTCGTTTCCTCAGGATCAATGTTTTCTGAAACCAAAGTATGCGTTATACTTAATATTAATTCAATTAAATCAAAAGGAAACGAAGCCGGGTTATTTGACAACCTTCTTGAGACATTACCGGACTCCAATATTCTTATCATGACCAGCCCGGAGAATAAAGTTCCTGCTGTTATTGACAAAAAATATATTCAAAAAATTAAAATCTACCAGTTCTGGAGATTTTTTGAAAAGGATATAAGTAATTATATCATAAAATCTTTAAAGAAATACAATATAGAAATCCACATAAAGGCAGTTGAATTATTCATCGACTTTACCGGACGTGACGTAAAAAAAGTTGATGAAGCGCTTTTTAAAATTATAAATTCCGGAGAAAAAAATATTACAATCGATCTCGTTAGACAGCTTATACCGGATGACAAAGATGTATCTGTTTTTGCCTTTATTGATTCACTTTTTCAGAAAGACTTTAATTCATTTCGTAATCTTGTAAAAGTTCTGGACCATGGAAATCATGAACTTGCCGTATTAAAGCTGATTATGCGGGAAGCTGAACTGATCGAAAAATACCTTACCCTGCTTAAGAACAGGGTAAGCAGCGATTCAGCATTAATGGAAATAGGTATAAGCCAGAGGAACAGAAAACAATTTCTTGATTGCGCGGGATGTTTTACTATAGAAGATATTAAAAAAATTTTCTTTTTGATTTATTTAACAGACTACAGGCTCAAAAGTTATAATTACAGCAGTAATCTGCAGGCAAATCCGCTTTTTATTTTTGTCTCGGAATTACTCACACAGAAAAACATTAAATAAAACCGGTTATTTTTTACTTGAATATGAAACATGTCTGTATTTAAAATATTAATATCTACTGAGAAACTGAATTTCTGTATATTTTATTCAATCGACCGGCATTTCAGGTTTTTACCTTAATCCCTGGCGAAGCACCTCTCAGGAGACTGCTGCCTGAATTATTTGATTATAGAGTTATTACTAAATCAGAAGCAAAAATACTAATGATACATAAGCGGCACTATAAATGGATTTCCTAAAGCTAATTGAAAATAATAAAAATAAATTCCTTGAATTCAACCAAATCAAGTATCAGCGATTCCAGCAATTTGTAAGCAATACCAACACCAAAAGAGTAATAAATTCCATTCCTTTTTTATTCAGCGTAAACCATAAAAAATTCCCGGGATATGTCGAAGGAGAAGTACCTCTGGGAATTTATAATTATGAACTTGATGATGATACCAGGAGATTCATTAAGGGGAAATACCCGGCAACAACAGTTGAAATTTCCGAACATATAAAACCTTTTATCCAGATGCTGGCTATCATGGGCAGCATAGGCACAATAGCCTATAATAAAAAATCGGACTTTGATTACTGGGTATGCATTGACCGCAGTGATACAACACCTGAAAAATTCGAAAATTTCAAAAAGAAGGTCGATGCTGTACAAAAATGGGCATCTTCTGAAATAAAACTTCCGGTTCATATTTTTGTTAATGATGTTGAACTTGTTAAGAAAAATATTTTCGCAGAAGATGAAGAGGAGGCTTTCGGTTCAACAGTCGGCGCTGTACTCAAAGACGAATTTTTCAGGAGTTCAATAATTATCAGCGGGAAAATACCGTTCTGGTGGGTTGTTCCCAATTCCTTCAGGGACGCTGAATATGACAAGCTGTTCAAAAGCCTTCCTCAAGAAACCGCAAAAAACGAATTTGTGGATCTCGGCAATCTGTATGAAATTTCAAGAGAAGACTTTCTCGGTGCAGCCCTTTTTCAGATAATCAAATCGCTTGGTAATCCTTTTAAATCAATTATAAAAATCGGGCTTCTTGAAAAATACCTGACAGAACTTGAAGATTCACATTTAATGAGCCAGAAAGTTAAAATAAACGTACAGAAAGGCAATTTTGACGACACGATACTTGACTCATACCTTAATATGTTTAAAGAGGTTTATGACTTTTACAGTTCAAAGAGAAAGGACAAAGCTATTCTTGAAATGCTTAAGAAAAACCTTTATCTCAAGATCGATCCTCAGCTCTCAAAATATATAGGCGTAAAACAAACAAAAAATATTCCATATAAAGTCGTTGTAATGTTCCAGTTTGCCAGGTCATGGAAATGGAATATGACTAAAGTTACCGACCTGGATAACTTTGACAACTGGGACTTTAATAAAGTAATGGGATTCTGGGACCTTGTCAAAAAATTCATGCTCCTGAGCTATAAAAATATTTCAGATCAGCTTCCGGCATTAAAACTTGAAAAAAAAGTATCTGAAACCGATTTCCTCCTGTTGAGCAGAAAAATAAAAACCCATTTCAAACTTGAACCTGATAAAATAGAACAGTTCATTACCTTTAAGGATACTCCATCAGAAGCTGTTCTTTACATAGAACCGGTAAGCCAGAGTATTGATAATATTGAATGGCGCCTCTATAAAAGAAATACTTTGAAAACCGACAGTTTCATAACAACTACATTAAGAACAGAAAACAATCTGCTGAAGCTTCTTGTCTGGGCTTCTCTTAATCAGATTTACGATTCCTCATTCTCAAGAGTAAATATACAGTCCGGATACAGCAGAATCAATCAGCAGCATGTTATCAGTGTACTTGACCAGAGCTCCAATTTTTTTAAAGAGGACAAAATCAAATTAAAGAATGAATATTTTCTGGGGCATGCTTTCAATTTACTGTGCTTTCTGATTATTAACTTTGATATAGAGAATGCCGATTCTATTCAAACGCTTCATTTTCTTTACCATACAAGCTGGGGTGAATCGTATCTGAAAGATTATAATTCCGAAGAGGAACTTTCCAATATTCTCCATACTGTCCTTAAAGACGGCTATAAACTGCAGAAAAATTTTGACAGCTTCTGCGCAATAAACACTCCCGACCAGTATAAAAAACCTTATAAAAGAGCAATAAGCCTTTTCAAGGAAGCCTACGCCGCTATTGTCGAAGACCGAAAAAATACATCCGTAAGGTTTGTAGCCATAATTGCGAACAAATATGTAATGTTCACAAGAGACAATGACAATATTGAAATGGATGTATATCCGAACCTGTTTAATTTTCTGGCAGCAGTCACTTTAAAACCGAAAAACAGTCTTTTTATTACCTTTTTCAGTAATGACAGTGTATTTATACCGCTTGCCAGTTTAAGGAACGGGCTGATAAGAAATCTTTTTTCAATCGCATATGAAGAAAAGGGAAATTTCATTATTGTCTACATAATCAACGAAAGGGGAAATCTATTTACTTTCGTTAAATCCATTTCTCTTAAGGATGAATTTCTTTTATACCTGTATGATTTCTGCCAGAATATAAGCAAAAGAATTTTTATTGCCAGAAAATCCGGCACAGTCAGCAATGAAGTTAAAATTATGAGAATGGATACTGACAGGTATGGAAAACTGAGTATTACGGATGAAAGTTCTTTGATCAGAGGAAAACTTGTGTTGACGGCTGAATTTAAACGTGCGCTGGTTACTTCAGTATCAAGACATCAGGGAAATGAAACATATTATAACATAGTTTTTCCTGACAAGTCATCTTCAGGATTTATACCTTTTAAAAGTCTTGTTTCCATTTCGACAAAATTGATAAAGGATAAAAAGCAGGGCCCGGGAACCTTTGCAATAGTAAGGGATCTGGTGTTCAGCGATCTTAATCAAAATGAAATTGAAATGGGAAGCACTTTGTACTTTCTGGAAAAGTACAAAATAGAATCCATGCTTGAGAAGGGGATGAAATCCCGTTAATAAGCCTGCCGGCTTTTAGTATTCTCCGCCGGGGAAATTGTCTTTAAAAAATCTGACTTTCTTTTTCTCCTTTTCCTGGGCACTCTTGCTAAGGCTGCCTTTTTCCAGTGCTATATCAAGAAGTTTAATATTCATATCGTCAACATTTTCGTCATAATCATCGTCTTCGTCTTCATCTTCAAGATCATCAGAACTCATTTTATGCGTGTTCCTTTTTTCCTCTTTTTCTTTTTCCTCTTTTTCTTTTTCCTCTTTCAACCTGTTAAATTTTTCGTCAATGAAATCCTGAGTCATTATACCTATGTTATCTGTTTCCTCTTTCTCTCCGGAAGCCTTCGAAGATTTTGCTTTCTTCGGTCTGGATTTTTTTGCAATGCCTGCGCTTTTAGTGCTTTTTGATGTTTTCGCTTTTTTGGGGTCCTCTGCATCGTGTCCTTCGATTTCCTTTACCAGATCAGCAGGTGGATCAGCTATTGTAAGGCCCAGCAGTTTTATTCTTTTATCCAGCAGTAAATTTATCTGTTTTTCGATTGAAATATAAATCGGAGTTGAAAATGATTTATCTTTTGAAAGTGATTTTTCAAGTTTTCTTAAATCTTTTATATCTTCATCAACTGTTTCTATTCTTTTAATGATATGCACAACTTTCATAAAATTCACCCCGCAGAATGCTTATAATATTTACGGTATCGTTATAATTTGCACCATGAAAATGATTGACATTATTCATCAAAATATTCTTTCTTGAATGGCGCAGTAAGTAATGTTAAAATACGTATTTATATTAGTCAATTATCTTATTAAAATTAGAAAAAAAAGCTGACTAATGCGATTAGTATCCTGAACTGCCTGGCCACAACTAATGAAATTATTAAAAAGGCCTTAACAGAACTTTTTTACAAATAACAATTTAATCAGCTGCGCGGAGGAATAATGACATCTCATTTAAAGCGGAATTCGAAACCCAGAGAAGAATGCGGTATATTCGGAATATACGGGAAAGAGGATGCTTCCAATCTTGCTTATCTCGGTCTTTACGCCCTTCAGCACAGAGGACAGGAATCGGCCGGAATAGCATCATCAGACGGAGAGCGGATATACCGGCACGCGGGACTTGGAGAGGTTACAGATGTTTTCGAAAAAGAGGAGGACATTTACAATCTTCAGGGTAATATTGCAATCGGACATAACAGATATTCAACAACAGGGTCAACATTCCTCAGAAACGCTCAGCCTTTAAGAGTGGACTCGGTACTCGGTCCTATGGTATTATCACATAACGGGAATCTTGTCAATACATCAGTTCTGCGCAGCAGCCTTGAAAAAGAAGGTTCAATTTTTCAGACATCAATAGATTCCGAAGTTGTTGTTCATTTAATGGCAAAGTCAGGGCTGCCGGATTTTATCGAAGCGCTTATTCATGCACTAAAACAAATCAAAGGAGCTTATTCACTGCTTGTCATGAACAATGACACTATCTGCGCAGTCAGAGACCCTAACGGCTTCAGGCCGCTTGTACTCGGAAAACTGGAAAATGCGTATGTTGTCGCATCCGAGACCTGTGCTTTTGATATAATCAATGCCGAATATGTCAGGGATATTGAGCCCGGGGAGCTTATTGTAATAAACAGATACGGAGTGAAATCCTATTTCCCGTTTCCCAGGGAAAAACACTCATTATGCATTTTTGAATATATATATTTCTCAAGGCCCGACAGCATAATTTTCAATCATTCCGTATATGAAATGAGAATTGCTCTCGGCAGAATGCTATACAGGCAGTCCCCGATTGAAGCTGACATAGTTGTTCCTATTCCGGATTCTTCTACTGTTGCAGCTCTGGGATATTCCAAGGAGTCCGGAATCCCTTTCGAAATTGGCATGATAAGAAATCATTATATTGGCAGAACATTTATTGAGCCTTCACAAAAGATCAGGGATTTTGGAGCCAAGATTAAATATAATGTTATCAGAGCGGCAGTAAAAGACAAGCGTGTAGTTGTTGTGGATGACTCGATTATGAGAGGCACAACAATGAGAAAAATAATAAAGATGTTCAGAAACGGAGGTGCCAAAGAAGTGCATATTCGAATCTCCGCCCCCCCTACAAAATTTCCCTGCTTTTACGGCATCGATATTCCAACACACAGCGAACTTATAGCAGCTACGCATACTATTGAAGAAATCAGAAAATATTTAAGAGTGGATTCCATTGAATATTTATCAGTCGACACTATGCTTGAGGCGGTCAACAAGCCTGAGATGAACTTCTGCCTGGCATGTTTTAACGGTGATTATCCGATAAAATTTCTGGAAAACAAAGATAATCAGAAATACCTCTTTGAAGACGCTTCAATGGGAAAGTATTATTAAGATAAATTCCCATTATTCTTGTTTCAGACGGCTGTTTTTTTTTAAATTATCCTGCTTTTCAGATTAAATGATGAATTTAGTAAATTCAAAAAAAATCTTTATCGGGATTTCAGGCTGAAATTATTTCTAATAAAACTGCCCCGGAATATCAGATACTCAATTGAATTCCGTAAACCGACATGGTGGAATTACAGAAGTCCGAATCTTTTAATTGATCGTTCAATTTACCGGATAAAACCAACAAAAACACTCAAGTCAAGTGAATTCTTTAATTTGGCTTGACAAATATGCATAAATATTTTTTTTGTTAATACATCTTAAAAATACAGGCCACTAGCTCAATTGGCAGAGCATCGGTCTCCAAAACCGAGGGCTGGGGGTTCAAGTCCCTCGTGGCCTGCGTAAAAACAGAAAAGCTGTCTTAAAAAGACAGCTTTTTTATTCAATAAGACATCTCAGAATCTCATTAAAAAAGAATCCTGATTTTTTTTCTTAGAAAAACATTCCTATCCGCACGCAATTGCGTCAATTTCAACCATAGCGCCTTTCGGCAGTGCCGCAACCCCAACAGTCACTCTTGCGGGGAAATCACTGCTGAAGAATGAGGCATACACCTCATTCACCTCTGCAAATTTGTCCATATCTGTAATGTAAATGGTAGCCTTTACAATATCCTCAAGTCCATACCCCGCGCTTTCTATAACTGCCTTCAGATTTTCCATAGCGCGCTTTGTCTGCGCTTTTATACCGCCCTGTACAAGATCCCCTGTTTCGGGATCAAGCGGAATCTGGCCTGAACAGAACAGCAGATTCCCTTTTTTAACAGCCTGGGAATAAGGCCCGACTGCCCCGGGTGCTTTATCTGTCAATATTATTTCCTTCAATTTTACTGTCTCCGCTTATTCAAACATTCAGAACCTTCTGTCATCTTTTCTTCTGTCGTCTTTTCTTCTGTCAATATAGTCCTCATCTCCAAATTCCTCAGGCGGCAGATCTTTATCAAAAAAACCTTTTCGCAAATAAAATCCTCTGTCAAATGAACGTCTGTCAGTTCCCCTGCGATCCCCTTTCCGCCTGTTGCTGAAAGATATTTTGGCTTTTTTTTCAGCAAATGATATGCTGCTGATTTTATTAAATATCATTCTGAAAAAAAGACAAAGGAGCTGTATAACTTTATAAACAACCAGAACTCCAATCAGAACTGCGGCAAAAATTATTATATATTCAACTGGTGATAAATTCATTGCAATACCCGATTTTTCCGACTTTTTTAACGTTCTCTACTAAAATACAATAATATTTAATATTGCTTAATATAAATTAAAAGATTATTCAAGATTTTTTCTTAAATGATCCCTCATATTTCCTGTAAAGTAATCCTTTGTTACTGCCTTTAATCAATTTAAAAGACAGACTTCAATATAATATAATAAAAAATACTGACCGCAAACTTACATAATCATAAATTTTTTTTAATCTCTCCATCCGGAAGCATATAATCAGGATGATATTCCCCTTTTTCCTCAAGATTATACCGCACGCAGTTTTTATTGCCAACCAGGCAGTAATTTTCTATCCAGTATCTCTCCAGCTTTCCTTTATCCGTATAATGTTTAACAGGGCATGAATGATACCATTTACACGGTTTAATTTTTCCATTGTTCAGCAGACACTCCCATCCTTTTATGCGATAATTTTCAAAATCAGCTTTTCCATGTTTGTAATCATCATGCCAGTTTTCAGGGACAGGTAGCCAGTCATACAGGTCTTTACGCCATGCTTCAAGTAAAAGCGGTTCCCTGTTCATAAAATCAGCAGCACAGATAATATTATTGCCGGAAGTATGTCTTAACTTCTCTATCCAGTCCCTGCCGATTTCCCCTCTAAGCAGATGATGGTCAATAACAAGAGTACTTACGCTATTAGAAAGTTCCAGTGCATTATTCCATGCATCCCCGGCAAAAATCCTGTCTTCTGAAGATGAATAACGATAAAGCGGAGGTCCTGAAGCAAAAACCATATCCGGTTTCCAGTCAGCAATTATTCTTATAGTTTCTATATCCAGAAGCTGAATATCTGAAGCATGTACAAAAATCTCTCCGTCCTCTTCAATACAGGTCATCATTACTGCGCCTTTTTCAGCCCCGCGCCTGCCGTGAGGAACCGGCACAGAAAATTCCAATACCCCGTCTTTCATCCCATCAGGGACAGGGAGATCTTTCTTTAGCATTTCAGAAAAAGCTTTTCTTCTTTCCCTCTGGCTTTGTGAAGAATTCTCTGGCCCCTTTGCCCATATCCGCGTATTCATCAAACTCATCCTGATTTCATCCAAAGCAAGCTGATAAGGATTTGCATCAAACAAAGGGCAATGGTCGCCGTCAAAATGACTTATTACTACATCAGTCGCATAATGAAGCTTTTCAATAATTCTTTCCCTGATGCCGGATCCAACTGCTACCTGAAACGGATGAGGCAAAAATCCGTACCTGATCCATCCAAGTGCTATTCCGGGATCTATGAATATTTTTCTGTCTTTCAATTCCACAAAGCATGCAAGTCCGCGAACTCCCAGAGATTCAGTGCCCAAAATAGTAATCTTCATATTTTATCCTGTTCCATTTGCCGGTCTAAATTTCAATCACCTGTCCGGCTCCTCCCTCAATATATTTATCCGGAAACAGCGCTTTTATCTCCTGATAAAACTGAGTGCAATGTGTTGCGCAAATTAAATCAAGGTTCTTTAGCGCCTCAGGCCTGTTCGCGTGCAGCCCTCCGATAATACCGTATACTTTACCGAATCCGGAAGCTGCGCTTAAAATATGTTCTAAACTCGGATGCGAGCACCCGGCTATAACTATAATTCCTTTCTCTGTTTCAACGCAAAGTGATTGTTCAATTCCCTCCAGTTCTCCTGTTGAATAAATTCCGTCATAGAGCCTTCCTGATTTAGAAACTTCTATTGAAATATTTATATTATCAGCATCCTGTAATGGACGGGGAATCCAGACTTTCAGGCTGTTGTTTTTTTCAAGCAATGAGGACAGTCCCCCCGTATGGTCAAAATGAAAATGGGAAATAAATACATCATCAATACTTTCAGGAGCGATTCCCAGTTTTTCCATATTGTATAACAGGACAAAATCATTGGCCCCTGTATCAAAAAGAATTCTTCTTCCTGCTGACTCCACCAGAGCGGAGAAACCCCAGTCAGGCTGAAGATTTTTTTTAAAAACAGTATTGTCATAAACAATAGTTACTTTCATAAAATTTGCCCTTTTGCTGCTGTAAAAAATTTTACCTCTGATCAGATAAGCAGCTATATTTTAAAAAATAATTCTGCCACAAAATATCAAACCTTATTTTTTCAATTGATATTTTTCTGCTGCAGTTCAATTTTCACAGAATGCCTTTTCTTTTAAACTACGCCAATCTGACAACAGAACAGGTAAAGCGGGGATACAAATATTTTTTTAACGGAACAGACACAAAAAACTGAAAGATGAAATTGAAACGGAAGTTTTCCCTGCGGAGTTTAAAGCATCCGGCGAATCCGGATAACACTGAATCAGCACGATACACGTTTTTCATGAATAGCTCTTTCTTATACATGGCAATTCTGCAATTATCCGGATTACAGAAATACTTTATATAAAAAGATCCCTTTTCCCTTTTTTTATTTCTTCATAATATTCGTGAAAATTATTCAGAAGATTGCCTTTCTTGTAAAAATCCATCTCATCAATCATGGAAAGCTCCCTGGCAATGACCTGCTCGCCGAGAGCCCTGGTTTCTTCTGAAGCATAATCGTCCAGATATTCCCGGTAAGTCAGGACTGCATTAAGCTTGCAGAATTTGCCTTCAATGCCGTTATGGAGCAGGCCCATAATTTTACTCCCTGTCCGTCCGCACCTGTAACCCGCTGTACAGAATGATGTGATCATGCCCATCTGAGCCAGTTCTTTTGTAACTTCATCAAGCGAACGTGTGTCACCTAAAAGAAACTGCTGTTTTTTCAGCTCCTGATCCGCCGAATTCGAGTATCCTCCGATCTCGATTTTTGAAGAAGCGTCTGTCTGAGTGCATCCGACTTTCATAACATCCATTCTTATTTCCGGTCTCTCACGCGCTGTAATGATCAGGCCTGTATACGGGATAGCCAGTCTCAATACAGTTACCAGCTTTTTAAAATGCTCGTCAGTAACAAGATATCCCGACTTCTCGGGTATGGTCGATCCGCTTGCAGGAGTCAGCCTTGGGAAAGAAACCGTATGAGGGCCTATGCTGAACTGCCTTTCAAGATCGAGTGCATGATAAAGAAGTCCCATTACCTCGAATTTCCAGTCATAAAGCCCGAAAAGCGCGCCAATGCCCATGTCGTCAATACCGGCATCCATAGCACGGTGCATCGCGTATAAGCGCCATCTGTAATCCTGTTTCGGCCCGCTGGGATGCATTTCACTGTAAGTCGGTTTATGGTAGGTTTCCTGAAAAACCTGATATGTTCCGATTCCCACATCTTTTAATTTGCGCAGTTTTTCAGTGGACATGGGCGCGGCATTAACATTTATTCTGCGTATGGATGTTTCCGTGTTACGGGGCGACACTCCTTTAACGCTGTAAACAGCATTCATTGCGTCACACATGTAGTCAATATCAGATCTTGGATGCTCACCAAAAACAATGATCATTCGCTTATGGCCTTCTGCGAGAAGTGATACGGTCTCCTCACGTATTTCTTCCATTGTAAGTGTTTTTCTTATTTCAGAGCTGTTGTCGCTCCTGAAACCGCAGTATCTGCATCCGTTAACACATACATTGCTGCAGTAAAGAGGTGCGAAAAAAACAATCCGGTTATCGTAAACCTTTCTTTTCACTTCAAGCCCTGCGGCGTACATCTCCTCCCATAAATCATTATCTGTAATGTTTAAAAGGACTGCCGTTTCCTCAGGGGTTAATATTTTTATCTCAAGCGATTTCTGCAGTATATCTCTTACTCTTGATTTGTCATTTGTATGATTGCTGGAAAGAGCTTTATTAATAATTTCTTCATCAATAAAATCTTTTCCGTTTATCAGATACTTTTCTATCTGATCGTTCTTTATGATGCCAGAGCACCATTGAGCAGCTGGAACAGGCATAATTATATCTCCGGTTTTTAAAAAATTGACGAATACTTATTTTAAGCTTCGTCCGGCATAACCATTGATTTGACATGAACACCCTGCAGCCTGCCGAGCTGGCCGGTTAAAGATCCGATTTTATCTGTAGACCCTTCCAGGACAATTGAAATAATACTGACATTGCGTGAAGAGAGAGGAAGACCCTGTCTGCCTATTATTATATCACCATGTGAAGATAAAATAGTATTAACGCGGGAAACGGAATTTTTATCCCTTATCAGCACAAGGGCTGCGCCGATTCTCTTTTCCATCAGAAAGCCTCTGGATTCGATAAAATTGATCCTTGATAGTGACTTGTCAATATCTCAGATTACTCTATCAATATACCAAAAATACGCATATTTTGTCACTATTTTTTTATAGCAAAAAATTACTCTACTATTTTTTTTTAAAAAAAATGATCTAATATCATAACTTTTTACGGAATTCTTTTTGAAAAACAAATGTTTTTTATTGCTATAAATAATAAATAGCAACTTAAGTGTTTATGAGAAAATAAATGCCAATATGAATGATTTCTTTATTGCATTGTATAAAAGTAAATATTCTAATACCATGTTAGCTTAATTCATTTCATAGGCTCAAATGTACCAGCTCACAGTACGAACAGTACCGGAAATATCAATTTTTTCTCCGGACGTATTCTCAGGAAACAAAGTCTCTGCGGACATATCCAATCCTCCTGCGGTTACTGTAGCCGGACATTCGTAACATTAAATACCTCTCTGTCTGCTACCGATAATCAAATCCTTTAATAGCAGGCCTTTTCATGGATACGAATCCCCTGTTTAATTTTGTCCTTCAGCATATCATACAATACATCAATAATTTTAGCAATGCCAGAAATATTCAAACCATAAGGACTTACTGATTTATAAAACAGCAACAGCAAATACTTTCAGGTTTATAAACCGGAGAGATTCATCCGTCATTTTCATATATTCATTGATTATACAACTACCTTATAAAAAGTCGGTTTCCTGGACGGATAGATTACCGCAACAGAAACCGATTTTTTATTTTTAACTTCTGTGTAAATTTTAAAAGTCGTACATCGGGTTAGAAATATTTTTTATAACTAATTATCATAAGGAGATCATCATATGAAATTTAAGCTTTTATCATTGGCAATAGCAGTTTTTACTATTGCTTCCATTTGGATTTTTTCATCTGAAGCAAAAGCACAGGGAGGAGATTCGATTACTCCATACGCCGAGGCAATTTTCTGGGCCGGAATAACAAGCTATGACGACGATTCTGCAGGGTCCCTATGGCAAGGAGAAGAAGGAGATACTGATTTAGCTTTCAATCTTTGTCCTCAAACATATTTAGGCGTAAGAGGAACGAAAAATAATATTTTCGCGAACGTTGCTTTTCAGGCGAAAACCCCCTCTATGGACGCGGAAGAACAGGACCAGGTATTTTTATTTCTTGCTTACCTTGCATACAGGATAGGGGATTTTGGAATCATGATAGGACAGACATTTACGCCTTATTCAGCTCTGGACTCTGATGATGTCGCTTTTATGGGGACTGCATTCGCCTGGGACATGATGTACGAATACAGTTTATTTGATCCGGCTCGTCCGCAAATAAAACTGGATTATAAAGGTTTTTATATTGATTTAATTCGTCATACAAAAAATGAAGAATCCGGTGTTGATGTCGTGATTCCTATGCTTGCAGCAGGTTATCAGTACGGCACCCCTTTTACTCCGGTATCTTTCGGAATTCACGGACTGTATCAAACATATAAAATTGATTCGGCATATGTTGAAGACAGTACAGGCGCTTATGTAACAAACCAGATTGATGGAGAATCAATTGCCTCATACGCAGCAGGAGTTGAGTTCAATATAAATAATATGAACGGTTTTTATATAAACACGCACGCGCACTATGGTGTAAATATCGGGGATATGGATCTCTCCGGCGGGGGAAACCATGTTTCTGACGGAACAGCAAGCGATAAGATTGAAAATACGACTACATATGCCGGCAGGATAGGCATTGCATACGAAACCGGTGCGGTCAGAGTAGCAGCAGGTATTGGCTATAAAGTTGATTCAAATGATACTTATGCTGAAGATGACCCGATGATGACATATTTTGCATCATTACGCTACAGTATTCAGCCTAATTTTTCCATTACACCGGTTATACAAATTCAGGACAGTTTGAAAGGCACAAACGATGAAGAGCAGGGTAAAATAACTGTTGTAGGTATTTTAGCCAAGGCCAGCATATAGAATTATACGATGTACGACTTTTAAAATTTATATAAATAAAATACCCTCTTTGATTTTTTAAAATAAAATTTTATAATTTATTAAATACAGAGAGGGTTTTTGCAACTTAACGATTCCATTAAATGTTTATATTATAGTGTAATATTACAAATTTATACTACATTATCAGAGAAAATTTTATTTATGAATCTTTTTCGTATTATCTCCACGGTTTTAATTCAGATTTTTCCGGTTCCCGTAAACTCTGTTAAAATACAATCGTTTTAAAGTTAAAAACATGACTTTTTATAATTATCTTATCATTTTCTCAACAAGCATCGGTTTTTTAATGGCACTAAGCATGCTTATTCGAAGGCGGCCATTGTACAGGAATATTATATTTTCAATGCTTCTATTTTTTATTACTTATGTTAATCTGTTTGCACATCTGGAATACATAAACTCTCCGTGGAATTTGCCTGTTTTTTCATTCCTCAGATTTCCGGTTTCAATTCTCCTCGGGCCGGTTATGTACTTATATATTTTAAGTCTTACAGAGGAAAAAACAAAACTGGTTAAGACAGATTTTATCCATTTCCCTCCTGCGGTAATTTTCCCGTTAGCAGGATATATTTATCTGTATCATAATTTATCTGCGCTATCTAATCTGAAATCACAAAATCATGTGATTTCATGGGATACAGGATTAGCTTTTTTAAACCTGATCGGCCTCACTGCAATTGCATACCTGATATTCTATATTTCCCTGTCAATAAGAAATATTTTTAAAAGCATAAAAAAAGGAATCCCTTTACCTTCGAGTATATTATTGCTTCTTATTATTCTTTTCCTAAGCCTGCTTCTGGCTGTTACAGCAATTGAAATTATCATTACCCGTTCAGAATTGCTGTTTTACCTGAACAGAATATTAAACAGTATAATAATAATTGTATTATTCCTTGTTAACCAGTGGAAGCCCTATTTTCTGATGCACAATACCTATAACATTAAGAAGGAACGAAAATCCAAATCTTATCTGTCAAAAATTAATTTAAGCCAGTTGGACAAACAGCTTAAAACAGTAATGGAAAAAGAAAAATTTTACTGTGATGAGGATCTTACTTTAAAGAGATTAAGCGATGCACTTGATATTACTCCTCATCAACTGTCTGAATTTCTGAATGAACATCATAAAAAAAATTTCAAACACTTTGTTAATTCATACAGAATTGAAGAAGCAAAAGAACAGCTGCAGGAGCAGCCGGACCGCAATGCACTTACAATTGCATTAGCAGTCGGGTTTAATTCATACACTACTTTTCATACCACCTTTAAAAAAGAAGTTGGCCAGTCTCCGAATGATTTTCGAAGATCAATCTTAAAAAAAACGCGTCCGAAAGGTTCTGCAACAGTTTGCAGCAGGCATAATAATATCCGGATCTCCGCAGATTCCAAGGAAACAGGAGTACATCATTTAAATAAAGCTGCACGCAAATTGCGATAATACTTAAACTTTTTTTTTCAATCAGATTATTAATACAGCTATAAATATAATCCGGCTTATTATTAATTATATCAGAAACCCGAACCGGTATTTTCGCCTCATCTATTTGAGGAATTCCCGCTTACGGGTTTATAAACCTGCCACAACAAATTGATACTGCTTTATAAACCCGTTAGAAAGCATCTCATTTCCCGGATATATTATTCAGTAAAGAATCAAAGATAATCGGTTTATTTTTGAAAAAATATTTATTCAAAGAGAGGTAACGTATGAATCTAAAAAAAATCACAACAATTCTTTTCTGCATAACTATTTTCAGCGGCAATCTTTTCGCTCTGAATAATAAAAATCAGGGCAACATAAGAATCAAGATCAATACTTCAGAAAAACAGTCTGAAATAAAAAAAATGGCAGTACTGCCGATTAACACAAGCTTTGCTCCAAACTATGTATCACAGGGCCGGGACTTTGCCAGTTTTTTGACAAATGAATTTCAGGAAGCAGGCTATAACTGTATTCACGAAGAAGTGGTCTGCAGAATAATGATAGAACAATCTTTAAATCAAAATAACCCTGTTGATTTTGATACAGCTGTTAAAATCGGAAAGTTATCAGGTGCTGACGGAGTAGTTATGGGCGAGCTCATCTCAAGTGCTTACGGAGAACAGCAGAATTTCAGAATAAAATTCATAAATGTTGAAACCGGAAAAATTATTTGGTACATTGATGCTACAAATGTTTACAAAGGACAAATTGCTGAAAAATTAAAATCCGGGCTGGAATAAAAACAGATAAATATTGATTTGAAGATCCTGAATTGAGATTTACGGATTCGCGCTAATCTGCGCGAATCCGTAATCTATTATACTAATATTGAATGCTGAACAACACTACTTGCTGTAATTAATTCGTGACTGCTTATAGAGCTCTTCCCTGTAAGCAGGAGTAAGCATTTTCGCGCCGTAAAAATTAAAGTAAGAAGGTTTGTCAGGATTGCAGAATTTATTCGCGTAATCTCTTGCAGCTGCTCTCTGCTCTTCTTCTGACAGTGCTTCCATGTTAACTATTTCGGGAATAACACCTATCATAATCTGATCACCGTAAAGCTCATAGATTTTATGAGTATCGTTCATAAGCTGGCCGCCCCATGCGTCCCATCCTGCTTTAATTATATTAGGCACCTGCTTCATGAGCTGGCCGCAGCTGTGAAGTTCGCAGAATTTTCCTCTGGAATGCAGATAATCAGTTACTTTCCTCATATATGGCACTATCATCTCCTCCGCAACAGCAGGTGAGAAAAATGTCTCTTTCTGAGAGCCCCAGTCGTCATGAATATAAAAACCGTCAATATCAGGAAAATATGTAATGTATTTTTCAAATATCTGAATATAGAGATCGCTCAGTTTTTCAAAAAAATCCTTAACTGCATCTATCTGATCATCATCTATAAGAGCCATTACAGCATTCTCAAAATCAAGAAAAGTGATAAGCCTTTCATAAAATCCGGTCTGAAACCATGCAAGGTTAAATCTGTCTGATTTAAGATAAGTTCCGTTATTTTCCTTTGCGCTGCCTTCCCAGTCCCAGCTATTAATATCAGGCCATACTACTTTATCATACCATTCATTGGCATCTTCCATAAAAGGTTTTCCAGGACGGATCATTGAGCCGCCTGCACTCGGTACATATTCCCATTCCATGCCAAACATGTCTTTTCCGCCGCCTTTGTTCGGGTCAAAAGGTGTTGCCTCAAATATAAACGCGCGGGCTACATTGTCAGGCAGAATTCTTGGGGTGAAAATTCTGTTTTCCACTCCTCCAATAAACTGCCATATCGGCTTTCCTGAAAAAGCAGCTTTAGTTGCCTCTCTTTCAGATACCGGATAATTTAATATATTAAAAGCCGGCACCATTGGATTTTCTGGTATTTGAGTTACTACTTCCAATTCTTTAGGATCAAATGTCGGTACTGCCATTATAAATACTCTCCTGCGGATATTAATTTAACTTTTCCCTACAATAATTCAAATAATGTGATTTTAGTAAAGACAAAAACAAAAGTTATATATATAACTTTTAAATAATAATTCACCACCGCATTTACTTTTATATCAAGCCCTGAAATAACGAATTTATTGTTTCCGGCTGCCGGGAAAATTATTTCTCTTTTTACCGGATGACTTGATATAATGATTTTTAGTGCCAATTGGCGCGATTTTATTTACAGATATTCCTTCAGGCAGGGCCTTTCCCTGTTCTTTTACTGCATCATCCCGAATAACTTCTATCCTGCATTTTACTCCTTTTTCAATTGAAATTAAATCCTTTTTATCTTTATCTGTAAAAAAAGTTATGGAAAATCCGGCTTTGCCTGCGCGCCCGGTACGACCGATCCTGTGTATATAACTCTCGGTATTATCCGGCATATCATAATTAAAAACATGAGTTATTCCTTCAACATCAAGTCCCCTTGACGCAATATCTGTGGCAACAAGATACTGTATTTTTGACTTTCTGAAATCTTGCATAACTTTTTCGCGCTTTGCCTGAGTAAGATTTCCATGAAGCCCATCTGACTTATATCCGCGTTCCTTCAAAACCTTATTAAGTGATTCCGCTCTGCGCTTTGTACGGCAGAAAATAATGGCCATAAACGGTTTATATTCATCAATAACAGAGGTAAGCTTTTTCTTTTTATTCTTATCTGTAGTTTCAATTGCTATCTGACGTATTTTTGAAAGTGTTGGTGTGCTGCCTGCAATATTAATTTTTGCCGGTGATTTTAAATGCTTTCCGGCAAGAGAAATAATTCCTTTAGGCATAGTAGCAGAACATAATACAGTCTGTCTTCGTCTTGCGCTATGATGAATTATTTTTTCAACATCGTGCAGGAATCCCATATCAAGCATCAGATCAGCTTCATCGAGTACAAGGGTTTTTATTCCGGTAAAGTTAACATTTTTGCGATTAATATGATCCAGCAGCCTTCCGGGTGTTCCGACCACAATGTGAACTTTCTTCTGCAGCTTTTTTTTCTGCATTCTCACATCCTGTCCGCCATATGCTGCAAGTATATTTACTCCGCATGCTTCAGCGAGCATCTTTGCAACCTGAGTTATCTGAAGCGCAAGTTCGCGTGTCGGTGTGATGATGAGGGCCTGCACATTATCTGCGTTGAGATCTATTTTCTGCATTATTGGCAAAAGAAAAGCAAGTGTTTTGCCTGTGCCGGTCTGAGCCTTGGCAATTAAGTCTTTTCCACTAAGAAGCACAGGGATGGCCTGCTGCTGAATGAGAGTAGGATTTGTAATTCTGTTTTTTGATAATATCTCAATCAGTTTTTCACTGATTTCAAGAGGCATGAACCCATCGTTCATTTTAAAGTCCTTTAGTGTTTTATTTCAGGAAATGTGCCTTGAGCATTTCAGCCGCTATCTTGATTTTACGGGAAGACAAGCAGGAAAGGTTTTGTGCAGGAATCCTTACGGCAATATTATAAAACCGCCAATTACTGGCAATACATTTTAATAGTAATAAAACTGCTCAACTGGATGTCACAGCAAGTAGACAATGTAATGGCAGTGAAAAAATTCAATGCACGGAACATTGGAAAATCCGGGGCTCATTGAACCCCGGGAAAGGCCCTGTTGGGTATAACAAAAAACAAGGCTTAATATTTAGAAGAATGGCCAACTATATAATGGAAAATAGGTCTGTCCACCCTGTGAAAGATCAAAGGGCAATGTACAACTCCTTTAGGGACATATATTATACTGCTGTTCGTAATTGTATATTTTTCATCCCCGAACCAGAATTCTACTTCCCCGCATAAATCCTTCGGATCATCAGGATTTGACCCGAACAATGTAACAACTTCCTCATATTCATGTGAATGGGGTTTATCTTCCATTACAAACTTTTCTTTTTTAGGCCAAACCCATGCGCTTTCCGTGAAAAACGGAATATCTTTTATTTTTTCTTCATTAAGCTTAAATAACATAGTTCCAATATGATCTCTCTCAGTGTTAAAATCATTCATAATAAATTTTTCGTACTTTTTTCTTTCCATTTGAAACACCTCCCCAGTAATGAATTGATTTAATCAAATAACTGCTGTATCATTTCTCTGCATCAGCGGAAATGACAGGCATGCTATGAACAGCCCCGGCAATTACTGTACATCTCATGAATCCTGCCGGGAAATATTAACAAGTCAATTGAATTTTACCAAAATTATTGCGGTATTACAGAGCAGCAGAATAGTTAATCAGGAGCATACAGGTAAGACTAACTTTCAGTATAAAAAAACTTATCGCGTGCGTCCGGTATGTTATCAGCATGAGATCATCGGCAAAAAACACCTCTACAGCGGTTCAAGATACATACCCTGATTTAAAGACAACAGATGATATGATTTACTATACAGCCTGAGGCAATTCAACCTGGCAGTTGACTTTTATTGCCGGCTTCCTTCCAATATCGGAATAATCCGTTATGTTATTGATCATAACCTTTCCATTGTGTTTTTTTACTACCCTTTCAACAAGAGTCAGGCCGAGGCCGTAATCAAGGGTATTATATTCTTCCTGTATATATTTGATTTTTCTGAAAAACGGCTCAAAAACAATATTTTCATATTCCATCGGGATCCCGTCATCGCCATCCTGTTTAATATTATTTATAACCGAAAAAATTACATCCCCGCCCCTTGTGTCGATAATAGTGAAAACAGTACTGCCCTTTTCAGAATATTTCATAGCATTGATAAGCATTTCATCAATTATTTTCTTGAAATATTCGGCGTTTATATTAACCGCAATCCGGTCAAAAATCTTTTTCCGCTCACTCAGCACCAGCTTATGATTTCCTATTGCAGCACTTTCCTCAAGGTCATTGATTGCCGTATTGACAGCCTCATAAAGGTCATTCAGCGGAATCCTCTCCAGTTCAAGGTCCTCGGATGTGAGTTTCTCAATATCAAAAAAAACCTGCATTGTCTTATATACCAGTGCCTGATTTTTAAATATGTCATTCATAATAGTTTCACTTATCTCATATACATCACCTTTCTTCTTTGCAGTCATACTTATAAGGTCAATAAGAGATACCATGACACCTATTCCGGAACCCTGATTTAGGCTGCGTCTGAGATTTTCAAACAGGTTGGTTTCTTTCAGGTGAACTTCCTTTCTCGTCATCCGGTCAACAAGTTTGTACCAGTCCAGCTGCTGTTCAAGACGAATGTTTTTTTCTTTTTCCGTAATTTTCTTCATGCGGTTCAGCTCGCTGATTTTAAAGGCGTTCTGAATTCTTAAAAGCATATCATTCTTTTTAACCGGTTTTATAAGATAATCAAATACCCCCTTTTTCATAATATCTATTATCATATCAGAATCACTGTGGGAAGTCATAACTATAATTACCGGCGGGTCTTCCATTCCGTTTATGTTGTCAATAAGAACAGAGCCGCTCATCACAGGCATTTCAATATCAGTAATAACAAGCTGAAAATATTCCGCCTTGACCTTGTCAAGCCCCTCTTTCCCGTTTTCAGCAAAGCTTACATCATAACCGTCTTTTACAAGCAGGTCCCCCACTGATTTTCTGATTGAAGCGCTGTCCTCAACAAGCAATATTTTATTATTCATTTTTCACTCTTCATATTCATTTAGATAAAATTTTAGCTGCCTGCACTTAAATAAAAATTTTTCAGCCAATAAAATATATTATAAACAAAAACATTCACACTCCTAACCGGAAAATTTTGTAATTTCATAGACTATTCTTTCAAGCGGAAGTATTTTGTCAACACCGCCTTTTTTTACAGCTTCACCCGGCATTCCGTAAACAACAGACGTTTCCTTGTTCTGGGCAATTGTCGAGGCTCCTGACTTTTTCATTTCAGCCATACCGGCAGCGCCGTCATCTCCCATGCCTGTGAGAATAATGCCGAGGGCATTAGTTGAAGCATTTTGAGCTACTGAACGGAACAGCACATCCACAGACGGCCTGTGCCTGCTTATCAGGGGGCCGTCTTTAACAACCGCGCAATACGTGTTCCCGTTTCTGGTTATCATAAGATGCCTGTTCCCGGGAGCAATAAGCACCTTGTTCCTTTCAATACTCTCATTATTCTCGGCTTCTTTTACTGTTAAGGTACAGTATTGATTCAATCTTCTTGCAAAGGCATCGGTGAATCTCTCAGGCATATGCTGAGTTATCGCTATACCCGCGGTACCTTCCGGAAGAGCAGTAAGTATGGATTCAATAGCCTGGGTTCCTCCTGTAGAGGCTCCGATCGCTATTATTCTATCAGAAGTTCCGGCAATCGATTTTCCTGAAGCAGGAAGAATCATTGCATCTGCCGATTTCTTCGGCTCATATTTAATTGCTGCAGCTGACTTAATATTCTTTATATTGGCCTTTGCTGCAGACTTAACAGAATCAATCAGTGTAAGCGCGGATTCGAAAAGAAAATCACGCGCTCCGAGTTTGGGTTTGGATATCACGGAAACGGCGCCTGCAGCCATTGCTTCCATTGACAATCCGGCGTTTTCCTCTGTCAGTGCCGAGCAGATGATGACAGGTGTTGGCCGCATCTTCATTATTTCACGGACGAATGTGATCCCGTCCTTCCTCGGCATTGCAATGTCCGATATAATTACATCAGGCCATTGCCTTTCCATATGCTTCATTGCAATAATAGGGTCAGAGGATGCCGCAATAACTTCAATACCGGAATCGGAACTCAGAATTTCAGTAAGTACCTGCCGAACTGAAGCCGAATCATCAACAATTATGACTTTAACCGTTTTTTCCAATATAGTCCTCTTTTACACTTTTCTGTATATGCTGGAACGTTCTTTCTGCAATTCCAGTTCGCTGGTTAAATTAAAAAGTGTTTCAGTATGGCTTACTATAAAATATCCGTTTTTTTTAAAAGAGGCAGCATATTATTCACGACCTGTTTCTTTGTATCCGTGTCAAAATAAATCAAGGTATTCCTCAGGAATATTATATCAAAAGTTCCAATATCAGGTATTTCCATATAAAGATTAATTTTCAGAAAACGAATTTTCTCCCTGAGACTGTTTTTTAAAATAAATTCACCGGATTTTCCGCGTACACCTTTTAAACAATATTTAACCAGGTATTTTTTCGGTATATTAGCCGACCTTTCAATCGGGTATGTTCCTTTGACTGCTTTTGCCAGGACTTTTTCACTTATATCCGAACCAATCACTTCCCAGTTGCCGTGGCCCAGCGCTTCGCTTAAAACCATCGCAATAGTGTAAACTTCTTCCCCGGACGAACATGCGGCGCTCCATACGCGTACAGTCTTAAGAGGTGAAAATTCAGACTTCATTATTTCTTCGAGAAAGGTAAAATGATTTTCCTCTCTGAAAAAAAAAAGTTTCATTTGTTGTCAAATGATTGATCAGGAGCTGCATTTCTGAGGATTCTTTTATTCTCAGATATTCCACATAAGGAGTAAACGAGTCCATGTTCAATTCTGCCAGCCTTTTCATCAACCTGTGCACTATAAGATTTTTTTTCATATCCGAAAGGAAAATCCCGGTTTTTTTGTATAGAAGGCTTCTTATGTAATTAAAATCTTTTTCAGAAATCAATGCCGTATTCACTGTACAATTCCAACGCTGTTTTCTGTTTTATATCCGGCCTTGTTTTCAATTAACTGAATCAGTTTCGGGATATCAAGAATGAGCGCAACATCCCCGTTCCCGAGTATTGTAGCGCCGCTTATCCACTTTAACTGTCCGAATATTCTTCCAAGCGGCTTAATCACAGCCTGAACCTCTCCTTCCGGCCTGTCTACTACAATGCCGGCGATCTTTGAAGCGTATTCAACTACAATTATATTTTCACGCTCAGGCTTTTTATCAGTCAGATCAAAGAAATCCCTCATTCTCATATACGGGAGAACATTCCCTCTTAAACTTATGAAATTTCCCCCTTCCTTGACCTTCATGTGCTCCGGTGATATGTCGCTGCATTCAACGACCATATCCTGCGGAATAACATAATAATAACCGCCCACCTGAACCATAAAACCGTCAATTATCGCCAGAGTAAGAGGCAAATGTATTTTTATTGCTGTACCTTCACCCTTTGTACTTTCCAGAGTAATTGACCCCTGCAATGCCTCTATATTCCGTTTGACAACATCCATTCCCACTCCCCGCCCTGATATATTAGACACTTCCTTTGCTGTGGAGAAACCCGGCTCAAATATCAGCTGGAAAAGATCATTATCAGAAATAGTTTCACCCGGCTGTATAAACTCCAGTTCCACCGCCTTGTTATAAATGCTGTCCCTGTCAAGGCCGTTCCCGTCATCGGAAGCCACAATGACAACACTGCCCATTTCATTATAAGCATTCAGATAAATTGTCCCTACACGCGGTTTCCCTTTTGTTATCCGTTCTTCCGGTGTGCCGATTCCGTGATCCACAGCGTTGCGCACAAGGTGAATCAAAGGATCGGATATTTTATCAATTAGTGTTTTATCAAGCTCCGTATCCCCGCCTGCTATTACGAGCTCAATCTCCTTGCCTTTTTCCCGGCTCAAATCGCGCACAACTCTCTGATAGCGGTTAAAAGTATCGCCGATCGGTACCATGCGTATGCTCATCGTGTTATCGCGGATATCCTCAATCAGTCTTGTCATATCGGAAACGGATTCAATAAGTTCGCCATCACCGGTTTTTTCCACAAGCTGCCTGACATTCGATCCTTTAATAACAAACTCGCCTATGAGGTTTATAAGTTCATTGATTTTTTCCGCGTTTACCCTTAAAAGGTTAAGATTCTTTTTATCGATTTTCTTTAAATCATTTTGCTTATTCAATGCAGCATCAATAACCTTCTTATGAACCAGATTGTTGTTAACAAGAATGTCTCCTAAAAGAAGTTTCTTGTCCGGCCCATCTGAAGCTGACTGTAGCTTCTGCATTTTAAGAGCCTGTTCAAGCTCTTTTTCTGTTATACTTCCTATTGATACAAGCATCTCACCAATCCGTTCAGACATCCTGGGCATATCATTTATTAATTCGATATACTTTTCGGCAGAACTGTCCGGAGGAAGTATACGGATCTCGCAATCTTCCTTAACAAAATCAAAAACATCTTCAATCGTAGACTTACTGACATCTCCATGAAAACTTATTTCGAAACCCAGATAGCAATTCTCCGGGTCCATTTCCTTATCTTCGGATATTTCATCAAAGATTGTCTTAATCTGTACAATCTTGCCTATTTCACCCAGATAACTGATAAAAGGATACGGGTCAAGACTGTCGCGGAAAACATTTTCATTAAAACGCAATGATATGTGCCAGTAATCTTTTCCGTTTCCGCGTGTTTCCTGCTTTTCATCTTTTTCTTCAGGTTGCTCTTTAAATGCAGCGGATTCCTCTTTATTCTTCCCGGAATATACGTGTAACCCGGCTATGAGGGAATCCATACGCTCCTTCATTTCCGAAGTAATTTCGTTTTCTTCGTCACTTGTATGCAGGTCGAAAAGTTCACTTATATAATCATGGCTTTTAAACAGTAATGCAGATAATGAAGAATCAATTTCGATGTCTCCGTTTCTCAGTTTGTCCAGAACATTCTCCACAACATGCGTGAATTTTTCAATATCATGATATCCGAACATACCTGATGAACCTTTAATGGTATGAACGGATCTGAAAAGAGCGTTGATTATTTCTTCATCATCGTTATTTTTTTCAAGTTCCAGAAGGCACCTTTCCATTTCATCTAGCATCTCCCTGCTTTCAATGAAAAAGGTCTGTCTGGCATTTTCCATATTATAATTATTTGACATAATAATTCTCCTCACTTTTCACATAACAGACCGGATTCATATAGAGGTTCCGTACAAGTCATAAATCCTGGATACACTGTCGCTTCTTTGAGTAATCTGAATTTCTTTGCCTTCTTTTTCAGCTATATTGCTCATATATTCGATAAGCTGAAACCCGGCTGAATCGAACTTGTCTATTTTCTGAAAATCAAATTCAAGCTTTGTATTTTTTTCCAGATCTTTCATGAGAAGTTTTTTCAGTTTGCGTACAGTGTATATTGTAATATCACCCTCAAATTTGTAGCGGACGATGTCTGAATTCTGTTTTGTTTTTACAGCTTTTAATTTCATAGCTAATCCCTTTTTATTATTGCAGGCCTTAACTTGCGCTGACCATTAACCGGGTATTTTACTATCAGTCCCGGCCTGCTTTTCATCGCGCCGGATTCTCCCGGAAATATTGTCCGCTGATAAAGCAGAAGACACCGCGGATTTTCCGGAAGAAACCGAACGGGAAATTTCGTCAACATTAAGTACAGTGGGCATATCAAGAAGGATTATAAAATCATCCTTCACCTTCGCGATACCTTCAACAAAATCACTCCTGAGATTCAATCCGAACCCCGGCGTATTTTCAGTATCCCCTTCCGGTACATCCACCACTTCCTTAACGGAATCAATTATAACTCCGATTTGATTTTTTTCATTTTCCTGCTCAACTTCAACTACTACAATATTCGTCATTCGTGTTATTATACTCTCTGTACCGAACAATCTGCTATTAAGATCAATAACCGGAATTACATTACCTCTCAGGTTGATGATACCCCTTATACAATCAGGAGATTTCGGGACAGTAAAGACTTTACCAAACATACCTACTTCCCTGATGACATGCACTTTAATCCCGTATATATCGTTCCTTAATGTAAAAGTAAGGTACTGGCTGAAATCCTTATACTGCTCCGCGGTTTCATCCTGACTGATTTCATTTTTTATAATAGAAGCCATTTTCCCGTCCTTTTATGAAAAAGATTCATAATCGGCTGAATCCACAATCTCAGGACTCCTGCCGGTTACAGTACTACTGCTCCCGGAAGCGGCTTTGGTTTTTATGTCATGACTTACTTTTTCGTCATGGCTCGTGTCAGAGCTCTCCTTGCCGGGATGCGCTTCTTTAATCTTATGGGAAGCTGAAAAACTATGCTTTTTCTTTCCTGTACCATTTTCACTGGTCTGAAAGTAGTTGATCAATTCCTGCAAATCCTGCGCATTGGAACTCAGCATTTCAGCTGTTGAAGCCAGCTCTTCCGACGCAGCAGCATTCTGCTGCGTAACCTTGCTTAATTCATTCATTCCCGTATTGATCTGATTAACTCCTGAATCCTGCTGTTCTGATGCGGCTGTAATATCCTGAACCAGATCAGCGGTTTTTTTAATAGACGGTACAATTTCCTCAAGAAGTTTGCCTGCTCTCCCTGAAACTGTCACGCTCTGCTTCGCGAGTTCTCCAATCTCCTGCGAAGCCAGCTGGCTTTTCTCTGCGAGTTTTCTTACTTCTCCAGCGACTACCGCGAATCCTTTACCGTGCTCACCTGCCCTGGCAGCCTCAATCGCCGCATTAAGAGCAAGAAGATTGGTTTGATACGCGATTTCTTCGATAAAATTTATTTTCTTTGCAATATTTTCCATGGCTGCTACAGTCTCCGCAACTGCTTTGCCTCCTTCTTCTGCCTGGCTCGAAGTCTTTTGCGCTATCTCATCAGTATTTCTTGCATTCTCCGTATTCTGGGTAATAGTAGCTCCCATTTCCTCAAGAGAGGATGCGATCTGCTCTACGCTCGCGGCCTGTTCGTTTGATCCCTGGCTCATACTTTCGGAAGTCGCGCTTATTTCTTCGGAAGAAGCGGCAAAGTTGGCAGCGCTTTGTCCTATGTCGGTTACCATGCCGGAAAGCCGCTCAATCATGTTATTTGTGGCAGCTACCATTTCACCAACCTCATCTCCATAAATTTTACCCTCATATTTTTTCGTAAGGTCTCCTGCAGAAATATCAACCATAAGGTCTTTGCATTGTTCGAGCGGACGAAGCCTCTTTGTAATAAAAACATAAACAATGATCCCCGATATAATGATGCCTCCTATAACGAACATCATCATAACAAAAACCATTGCCCCTGCCTGATCCGATACATCCGAAACATAGCCCGTACCCAGACAAAGGAAATTAAATTCATTGCTTTCTGCTTTTGACATATATTTCATCTTACCTTCAAAGTCATATTCTATGTATTCACCGGGTTTAGCATCAAGTATATCCTTTCCCCATGTTTCATTTGCCATGTTTAATTTTAAAATGTTCTCTTTTGCAGGGTGAGCAAAAACAAGCCCTGATTTATCACTTAAAAATACGTATCCGGTTTCACCTATTTTTATATCTTTAGGGAACCTCTAAAAATTACTTTATAAAGAGTACATTTCCTAAATTTAAACAATATTCCCTTTTCTTATTCAAAATTTTTTAAA
>JAFGDQ010000042.1 GCA_016932015.1 Spirochaetota bacterium
ATGCGTAGTCATAGCGCACCATGCTGTGATATCCGCCGTCTGTGTCAAGGTCTGGTGTGTTTACTGTAGACGCAATGCTTCCGTCAATTTTGAATGTATATGAAACGTCCTGAAGTTTTCTTGTCTGGTCATTGGTTTGCGTAAATGTTACAAGATTGGCAAGTCTTCCTTTAATGTCGTATTCATAATGAGTGGATGTTCCGTTGCCTCTTGCAACTTCAGTCATCTGTCCGAATTCATTGTAAAGTACGCCGGATATTATTTCCTTTCTTCCTGTGCTGTTATATACCGATACTTCTGTCACACCTGTACTCGCGTATTTGTATCTTGCGGATATTCTTGTACCTGTTTTCGGGTCAGTCGGGTAAAGGATCGTCCGTTTTCTGTTTAAAAGGTCATATTCAAATTCAGTCTCAAAAGATCCTGAGCTTACACTGGTTCCCTCAGGCTTTATAAACCTTGTTTCCCTGTCTATTCTTCCCATTCTGTCATAGCTGAAAACCTTTGTCTGTGCCGGATCATCAATCCGTACAACCCTGCCAAGCGCGTTTGTGCTGCCTGTATATTCATCATACCTGTATTCAACAACACCCTCACTGCCCGGAAGCGTCTTGTCATAAAGCCTGCCAAGCCTGTCATAAGTCATTTCCGTAGTTCTGTCCAGACTGTCAGTAACAGACTCCACTTCCCCGAACGCATTATAAACAAACCGGCTATACCCCATATCAGGATCACTCGACTCAACAACCCGCCCAAATCCGTCATACTCCCACAGACAAACATTTCTTATTAAGAGTAATCTATAAAATATATCCTTGGTATCAAACATATCAGCTCTCTGATTTCTTTTGCAATTCCAGCATCGGTTTTAAAATCCTCAAAGACATCTCTGTAAATCCTTTGTCTAGAGGGTCCATGTTTTTAAAACATAAGTAGTTATAATCATAACTGCCTTCGCCTGTCTGGTAATCATTGCCGGTCCATTTCTTATTCGCTGCTCTCAGAGCTTTTTCATGATTACCTGACAGAACCATTTCCTGCGCGTATTCCATTGATGCTGCGGGGAAAAAGTGAATCAGCTCATTCATGCCTTTCAGATAAATTTCCATGAGTTCCTTAAGCATCTGCTTGCTGCTTACCGGTTCCATTTCCCATGTCGCGTCTTTACATATAAGTTTACTTTTCAGTGCAAAAGTATCTGCGCCTGACGCGTTCAAAGCCAGATGCGCAATCCATGCTTTTAATCTGTCCCGTGCTTTTGTGTCCGCGTATCTGTAATTTGTCATTCCTGACGGACGAACATTGTCAAGAAATCCTGAAAGGCGGCATCCTGAAATATCTGTATTTATTTCAAGTGAAACAGGTACTTCTTCCCCAATCGTATCCCTGACTTTCTGCGAAAAGCTTACTGCTCCGGGAATCAGTTTATTGAAGGCTATCTCTCCTGCCCTGCCATGCAGAAGCATTCCTTTGGCCCGGAATATTTTATAAAGCTCCTGCGCTTCATTACCGTTTATAAGATGTTCGCATAAAGTCTTTTCAAGGGAATATGAATCGAGCTCTTTCTGTTCAAAAGGTTCAGCTTCATTGAGTATGTCAACCCTGCCGTCAAGGTAAAGGCCCAGCCTTGTTGTAAGAAGATGCTTCGCAGGATAAGTAAAGAACCTGATAAGATCGTGTAAATTCACCTGGTCGCCGGCATCATATGTTTCCGATAATTTTCCCTGAATAAAAGGGTCAGGCTCTTTTCTTTCCGATACCGCAACTCTGCCTGCTCTGCAGATTGCTTCGGAATATGAGAAAATATTATCATCCCCTTTAAAATATCTTGAGCTGAATGACTGAAGCGGATGCTTAATATGAATATAGTTTCTGATATTATTATCTTTAATAAAATATGCCTGATCAATGTAATCGAGAAGTTCGCTGACCAGAACAGAAGGTGTTATCTCGCTGTTGTCCTGTATGCTCTGGCCTACATAACTGATGTACAGTTTTTTCCTTGCTGACATCAGTGACTCAAGAAACAGATACCTGTCATCATTTCGCTTTGACCTGTCACCCGGCCTCGGTTCCTGCTGAATATAATTAAATCCGACTGCTCTTTCTGTTGAAGGAAAAGCGTCATCATTCATGCCTATCATGCAGATGATCTCAAACGGAATACTCCTCATAGGCAGCAGGGCACAGAACGTTACACTTCCGGTAAGAAAGCCGCTCTGAATACGCTTTTCATTAAGACTGTTTTCAAGAAATTCTTTGATTACTTTCAAATCAATCTTACTGTTAAAGCCTGACAGGCTCTCCAGTTCTTCTATGGTTTTTATTGATTCTGTCAGGATTAGATTGCTGTCTGAATCATTTTCTCCAAATAGATCCTTCTGGATTTTTATCAATACTGAAGCCCATTCATTTAAAGTATAAGTGCCCGAAAGAAGCTTCACTATTCCTGACATGGTTTTGAAGTATTCAATAAATTTCCCGAGTATTACCGAATCATTCCCTTCAACATCATAAGGAAGAATATCCTCATACAGCAAATCCTCATTTCCGGGCATTGCGTATCCCAGAAGCAGACGCTCAATTCCTGCTTTCCAGGTGTTTTCCTTAAATCCCGGAAGCCCCTTCTGCATGCGGTCAGCTGCATCAATACCCCAGTTAATCCTTGTATCCATGACCCATCTTCTTATAATGCCTGCATCATTAATGGAAATATCAAAGCGGTTCATTATTTCAGAACGCTCCAGTAAATCAACAACAGCACCGGATTCGAATCTGCCCTGTTCAAGATCAAGTACTGTAAAGAAAGTATCTATTAGTGTATTTTTTCTAATGCTTGTGTCAGCTATTGAATAAGGGATCTTTTTTTCTTCGCTTTCCGCTTCTCCAAAAACAGCTTTAATATAAGGAGAATAAAGTTCAATATCCGGAGTCATTACAATAATTTCTCCCGGCTCTATCTGCTCCGAATTAAAGAAATTCAGAAGATTGTCATACAGGACTTCTGTTTCACGCAAAGGACTGTGGCATGAATGTATTCTGATGGAATTATCACTTTTAAATTGATTAAGAGAAAGCTCCACAGGATCAATTGCTTCAACAGTACCTAACCTGTCCGCAAGGACAGGCGAGCCCCTGTCTGTCATATTAAGAATGTCACTCTGGACATAATGCAGAAGAGAATCTTTTCCTGTATCAATAAAATCAGAAAATTCCTGAACATAACTGTATTTCATTATATTATGCAAAAACTCACCGCCCTGTTTTCCCATTGACGCAAGAAGGCTGTTGCCTTTTTCGAGATGCAGTTCGCTGACTCCGGATTTATCGTCATACGCGCCGAGTGTGGCTGCTATTTTTTTTTCAGGGCGAATATCTGACCAGTATTCCATGCATGGATTGAGAAAGAAAAAATTTACTTCGATATAATCCGATATTGCTGCAAGAACATCAAGATGGTATAAAGGCATGGAAGAAATCCCGAATATGGATATCCTTTCAGGAAGATAATTTAAATTCAGGATTGTGCTTTCATTTATTCTTTGGGAAAAGACTTCTTTCAGGGCAGGCGGATGAAGAGATGTTTTATTTTTCATCAGTTCACGCCATAGCTTTGCCTGCCAGGTGTCGCCATTACGCTTATCCCATTCAAGTATTAACTCAGGCCTGAAAGTCAGATACTGGTCGAATGTATCCGTTATTCTTGAAGACAGCTGGAACAGCCTTAAACCGGATTCATCATTCTTCAGATAATCATTAAGACTCTCAAAGCCTTCCAGTCCCAGGCATTGCGGAAGCAAAGTCATTATTTCCCATACAATGACTTCTTTATTAAAGATCCTGCCCTGCTCTGCTTCAGGAATTATGCATTTATAAATTTCTTCTATTATCTTGTTTGGGAAATAGTAATTGCAGTTTGCCCATATGCCGAGCCTTTCAGCAAGCTGCATGGAAATCCAGCGCTCCATTCCCTTGCTCTGTACAACAATGATTTCCGGCTTGAACAGTGAGCCGAGGGGTTCTTCAACAACCCGGGCCAGCTTATCTGCCAGAACAGACATTTTATTGCTTGTATGGAGTTTTATATTCGGCATTGTGTTATTATTTAAGTAATTACAGCAAAAATTATGAATTGATTAAACCTGTTGTATTCAGATATTTACAAGGCTTTCAGTTTTGTCAATTCGTATAAGTTATGAAACATTTCCTGATGAAATTTTACAATAAAAATTATTATTTGACCTTTTGGTTTACTCAAACCCGGTTTGATAAAAAAATGTAAGGTATTTTTGTATATATTAATGTAAGAAAAAAATAACACTAAACAATATTTATGGAGGATACTCATGGCTACAGCAAAACTTAATCCTGTAATTCTGACAATAAGCGGACGATTCGGCAATTCCGTTTTTTACATAAGCCGGAACAGACAATGCGTACGCAGCTATGCTGTACCGCGGAACCCGGATACACTGCTCCAGAAAGAGGTGCGCAAAACCTTTGCCCGGGCAGTAAAGTCATGGCAACAGGTTTCTCCGGAAGAAAAATACGCCTACACAAGAAAAGCGCGGGGACTTGGCATGAGCGGGTACAATCTTTACATATCTGAATTTATGACCGGCAGAAAAACAGCACGGAAAAATTATAAAAATTCAGGCACAGTCAGTATATTTCAGGAGAATAAGACCTCTTTTAAGCATATCCACTCCGTTTCAATACCGTTCATGCTCCTGTGTGAAGCAAATAAACAATATTCCGGCACAGGATTCGGATAACACGGCAAATATATAAAATCAATATATTACAATTACACCTTTTTCAAGTAATCTCTTAATCACTGACTTATCTGCTACAGGATTATTGATCAAATTGACATATTTCAGATTAGTCAGTTCAAGCAGAACCGAGATATCGTCAATTTCGTTAAACGAAATATCCAGCTCCTTTAGTTCTGACAACGAAGCCAGAGCGCTGATATCCTCTATACTGTTTTCAGATAAGTACAGGTTGTTAAGTTTTGTAAGTGCGGATAAAAAATGAATCTTTACCAGATTATTTGCCGAAAGGTTGAGAGAGCTGATATTAACACAGTTTTCAATTCCTTTCAGATCGGTGAGTTCAAAGTCGGAAAGATCCAGTTCTCCGTCAAGATTGTTCAGGTCCGAAACAGACAAGTTAAGATTAAGATTCCCGAAATAAAGATTATTTACTGCTTCGAAAAAACTGTATTCCTGAAAAGCCATGTCATCTTTAACAGCTGCGTCTTCTTCAAACTCATAAAGGTCTTCAAAATCGGAGAAATTATATTCTGAATATCCGAAATCTTCATCTGCGTATACCTGCTCTTCATAAACCGGAGCTGAATAAGCTGCCGCAGTAGGTACATCTTTCAAGTCAATAATATAAATGTTCTTAAGACGAAGCATTTCCTCATAATTGTTATCTTTATAATGAGACTCCACTTCATTAAGAATCTTGACCAGCTTGTCAGGATGATATAATTGTATTATCTGTGCGAACAGCCTGTTTATATTTGACTTCGAAGAATCGATACCGAGCATTTTTGCAAATTGTGTAAGGAAGTGCGATTCCTTATTCTTAAACCTGTTAATAATATCAACAGAAATGTCTTTAAGTTTTTCGCCTGTTATCTTTTCTTTTAATTCGTGGTATAAATCATAAATCTTATTTGTCATATAAATTCAGTCTTACTCTTTTATTTTTCTTGAATTTTACGCTTTTCAAGGTATAATAACTGTATCTCCTTTAATAACACTTATACGGAGTTTACAATGTTCCATAAATATCTTAAAATAATCTCTGCATTACTGCTATTTATAACTCCTTTTATTATCAGCAATATCAATTGCGATAGTAACAACAAAATCGAAGAACAAATTTCAGTTACTCAAAATATTCAAAAGCATCGATAATATCAAGATAAACTCCGTCAAATCCGGCATCAAGTATCTTTTCAAGATAAGATGTATCATTTCCGAAAATTATACTTTGCCATTCGCTGTTCCAGTACTGAACAATATAATTCCCTTCCCAGTCAGGATTTTCTGCAGCAATCCATGAAGGAGAACCGACTGACCATGAACTGTTCCAGTAATAGCGGTAATCTTCCGCTTCACCTATACTCATGTATGCAATTACTAATCGTGATCCGCCACCGTTTTTCGTTTTAAGCTGAGTTATATCCGTATTAGTTAATGCAACGCCTTTGAAAAACAAATCCATAATAATTAAATCGTAATCGGTTGCCTCCAGTGCAGAGAGAAAAGTGGCCTTATCTGAATATGCGTCATCCGGATTAATTAGATATAAAAAATTCTTAGCCTGGGAAAGATTATTTATATTAATAGCGTTTACATTATTAGGAGTCGCAGGATGGGCAGGTATCTCATTCAGTTCCCTTACAGATGCCGCGAAAGAGATGTAATTCTTTGCTGCATTCTTTATATAGGAATCATCCATCTTAGTATGATCGGAACAATAATCTGTAGTCAATACTTCAACATAATTCTGTTCGCAGATGTCGAGAAATGCTGTCATATATTCGGTGTCAGCCTGAGGGGTTGCGACGTTATCGTTATCATAACCGTAGAACAAGTCCTCTCTGCCAACTCCGTCAATAGCGGCAAGATAAGCTGCTGAAGGATCTCCGTCTTCATTGCCGTCGGCAGTTACAAGCTCCTGCCCGTTTTGCGGGATCACAATAAAATCAGTATCCGCTTCTTTTGCGTACTGGCTGATCGCAATTACAAATTCTCTCATCCTGTCTTTATAGACACTGTTGTTGTCTCCGTCATCAGAGTCGTCTGATCCGCAGGCAGTAAAAAACGAAATAAAAGCAATCGACAACAGAAAAATCTTTTTCATATTGTTCTCCGGATATTATTTTAATATTTACTGTTTTATAGGAACTAATCCCACGGATAATGTTTTCCGCGTTTTTCAATCCAGTTATCAATTCCATGTTCCCTGATCATTTCAAGATTATGCCGCAAACCAGGATGAAAGTCTTTTAAATAAATCAGCCTGCTGCAGTCCCTGTTTTCAGCACATTCCCAGCAGCCGTTAATTTGCTTTGATAAGACGCAGGTCCGGACCGCACAGTCAGAGGCACATCCCAGTTCGGAAACCGGCCCGTTATAGCAGAATGGTTCACATTTCAGTTTTTTTATTTCTCTCAATACTTCAATAAAATCATTATACTTATCAAAGGTCCGGCTGCGTTTTGATTTCAGTTCCGCGTAATTTTCAAATTTCAGTTCAGTAAGCAAGTCGTCAAGCTCATTGGCAAGCTTATACAAATGTTTTTTTGAAGGAATACAGTCCCCGCAGTATAATCCGCAATATGCGGTAATCTCCCTGTTGCTCATCTTTTTCTCCTGAAAAACATCTCATAACATATGACAACTTTAATTTAAAGCATTATTTTTAACAACAGCGCAGTCCCATGGAAACTATCAAATTTATATTTATGATAATCACTATTATCTTCGGTGAAACAATAGCTCGGGCCACTCCGCATGAGATTCAGAATAACGGAAAAGTAATTGATGCTTATCTGGGTTCGAAGGACATTTACTAATGCAGCTAATTGCAGAAAACCTTCACATGTCCTATGGAAATATCAAAGCACTTCACGGAATCAGTTTTCAAATTGATGGAGGAGAGATCGTAACAATAATCGGCGCGAACGGCGAGGCAAAAGCACAACACTGCAGGCAAAATCAGGAATGATAGATTCTAATCCCGGCTCAAAACCCGAGTTCATGGGCAAGAACCTGCTTGAATATGCTCCGGACAAAGTTATAAGTGAGCCCGGAATGTCACATGTACCTGAAGGAAGACGCCTTTTCGGCAATCTTACTGTAATGAAAAATCTTCAGCTCGCTACCTTTGCGAGAAAGGACAATGAAATCCCGGAAGATCATGAAAAGGTATTCAGTATTTTCCCGCGTTTAAAAGAAAGAATCAGATGTCCGGCGCATTAAGCGGAGGCGAGCAGCAGATGCTTGCAGCAGGACGCGCTTTTATGAGCGGCAGAAAAAAAATGCTTCCTGATGAATCCGCCCCTCTTTTAATGCACAGCATGTTTGAATCTTGAAAAGAGATAAACAAAACCGGCAATCAATACTTCCATACCCCTCGTTGAACAGAACGCGCGACTTGCCCTTAAATTCGCACAGTACGGCTATGTTCTGGAAAGCGGTAATATTGTGCTCAAAGGAGATTCCGGCAGTCTTACCAGCAATCCCGATGTCAAGATAATCTATCCTGAGGGATGATTTATCTATTAAAAATAGAACCGCCCACACCAGGCTTTCAGGTTGTCCTGTTTTTAATAAATTAATATCATCTTTATAATTGCAGATAATTTTTAAATCCAGTAGCTGAATATTTTACAAAATCAAAGCTAAAATAAGGCTCCTGAATTAATTAACTATCTTATCTCAATATAATATCATTCAGTTAGCTACTATAAATTACACTCATAATAGCCCCTGCATACATCAAAACGGCCTTGTTGTGCTCCGCCTTCCCAGAGCTGAATGATCTTGCAGTCTCTCCAGTATTTTTCGACATCATATTCCCTTACATAGCCATAGGAGCCCATAAGCTCCATTGCTTTATTAGTTACCATTACAGCAACGTCAGCGGCATAACATTTTGCAATACTTGCCTTGGACATAATACGATCCGAAGTTGGCGCGCCGTATATTTCCGGATGATCATGCATATAAGCTGTGGAAGTAATATAATTTCTGGCTGTTTCAATGCCGATTGCCATATCTGCTAAAATGCCGGCACAGATTGAATGCTGCCTGACAGGTTTGTCCGCTACTATTCTTTCGTCGGTATATTTTAATACTGTTTCAAACGCTGCCTGAGCATTACCGACAGCAAGCGCGCCTGTATTTATCCGTGCTGATACCACATTAGCATGTAACAACTCCGCGTCTTTCCCGGGGCCGGCTGCTCTGTATTCTTTGGGCACTCTAACATTATCAAGAAACATCGGATAGTTTTTATCCCCTTGCATTCCAGCTTTATTTTCAGGTTTTCCAAAAGAAAGACCTTCAGCATCACCAGGCACATAGATCAGAGCAATACCCTCATCACCCAATTCCGGGTCCGTAGTGCATAGCACACAATAAACTTCAGCTACTCCGCTGTTTGATGCCCACATCTTCTGACCATTGATTACCCATTCATCTCCTTCTAATTTTGCTATAGTTCTGATCTTTTTCCCGTGTAATACTGGATTTTCAATATCACATCCTCCACCTCCATGAGTTCCGCCTGGCTCTGTCATGGCAAAGCATCCCATCTTCAGCTTGTCACCGCAAAATTCCGGCCCCCATTTGTCCAATACAGTTTTATTCCCGGCAATTATTGCCGGCATAAAAGCCCATGTAGTGACCGTGGCGGCAGTCGCTATTCCGCTATCACCGCGTGCAAGTTCTTCATGCATAATTGTGGCTGACAATATTGAACTGGAACCTCCTCCCCCATATTCAGCCGGAAAAGAAGCTCTTTGCACACCCATATCTGTCAGTCCCTGAAGTATTTTTGTTATAATTTTATAATCCTTATCATCATCGATTTGCTGCCTTACCGGCATAATTTCTTTTTCAACAAAACTGCGGATCGCGTCCCTCATCATAGAATCTTCTTCTGTAATTAACACATCAAGATATGGTAAATTATACATAACTAAAATACCTCCTTTATATTTTGCTGATTATCTATAAAATAAATAATCAGTTTTATCAAGCATTTTAATATCTTTCCAAAAATGATTGCAGGTTGAGAAATAGTATTTCAGATTAGTAATTATACTAACTATTGTATTCAGAGACACATAATTCAATGAATTATTTTACTTGAGATACATAAATTATTTCTCTTGATCTCATGACCTTCAATTCCTGTACAGCCCGTATTTGATATATATTTACACTTTACTCCCTGGGAGGATCGCCATCATATTTTCCGGCAGGATTCAAGAAAATTTTCCCCGGGGGTCCAGGCAGAGGAAGAAGCCAATCAGGACTGCTGTGCGGATACAACAACCTTGCCTGCCACTGGATGCCAACATCTGCTGGCTTCATTCCTGGATATCTTTCGTATATACGGTTTACCATTTCTTCCGCTGATTTCGCCGTACTGTATACCTCATCATAGTTATCCAGATATTGAATGGACCAATCAACGCAATCGATATAAGTCCGGGTCATATCCTCCTGAACATCTTCCATTATTTGAATTTTTTCCTCATCACAATGGCCTGGGATAAGTATTCGTGCACCAAAATCCTTAAGACGGGCAATATCTTTCCTCCAAAGGACACGACGGGAGACATTACTCTCAACGGGCCATAAATGGCAGTCATGAAAAGCGACATCCGTGGCACAGGCCACACCAATAGAAGATACCCATACAACGGAATTATTGATACTGTCCCCTTCCCAACCGTCTGATACGATGATTTCCTCACCTTCCAGTTCCAACTTAGGCTCTGACAAGGGCATCGGTATTGTTGTCGATTTCGGGATTTCACCTGGACCGAAACGGTCAATTGCCCACATATCGACCTTATCGTTTGAAGTGAAAACAATATCCTTAACAACACTGGGTAGGGCAACAATCTTTGCGTCCGGAAAGGCAAATTTCAGTGCAGCCAGTCCGAAATGATGATCAGGATGAAAATGGGAAATATAAATATGGGTCAACCGTTTTCTCATTGGCAGGATTTTGGATATCAAGCGATAAGAATCGCTTAACATTTGAGAAGCATCAATTAATATAGCATCTTTCTCTCCATAGAACAGGGTAGAATTGCTATTAAAACCAAGATAACTGTGAAGAAATACCTTAAATTTTAACGCCATTGTTTTCTCCCTTCATAATTTAATTAAAAGTCAGCCGGGATTACCTTACATGCATTACGCTGTCTTCCAGTTCTTTTATCAATAAATACTCTATTTTCCTTTTTCGTCATTTCTGTTAGTGATGGGAATTTCATTAGTAAAATTCCAAAAAGTCAACTCGATTTTCCCTTAAAAAATTAAAAAAACAGTGAAGTGAGCGGCAAAAGAACGAACCTCATTTAGCTGTATAACCTGCAGAAAGCACTTTTCAGGCTGCGGAAGTCTTGTGAAGTAGTAAGCTAAATGAAGTATTGAATATTCTTGCCTTCAACCGGAGCTTCTCTCATAGAGAAGCAAGTCAACTTAAGCTAATCACCGCAGAATTCAAAAGCGAGCTTATAAAGTACCGCGTTGTTTCCTGCCTAAAATCTTATTTATTGTTGACAATTTTATAAACTGATATTTAACTTTATTCACTAACATAAATTACTGAACGATTGAGAAAATCTGTGAATTATACCTAAAAAAGTATATACTTTAAAAAATGGATATTACTGATTTTATTTCATCGAAAAAGATAAGAAGCTTACTTCAATCTGTTTTAAAAAACAGAGAAGTAATGACAGCACACAAAACTTTATACTATTATCATACGAATATATAGTGCTCCCAATAAATAAAAAATATTGTCCCCTTCACTTTCACTTACCCCTATAACTTAAAACCCTTGCTTTGACCATGAATTGGAGGGAAAACAAAAATCTAACTGCTGCTAAAATAAATATCTGTTAAAGAAAAAAATTGCACCTGAATCTATAACCGTATTCCACATTAAAAAATTTTTGCAACAATCAGGTTAATACGCTGGTAAGTATTTCTAAATTAAAATTCTATGATAGAACAAATCTCATAGTTACCAGAGCCTGTAACAAAATATTGAGCAAATTAGAATGGAAAGCTGCTAATGGAAGATGATTAACCGATGCCTTGAACTGAATAAAAAATTTTTCAGGGATATTAAAATAATACAGATTTTTATTAGAGAACAAATGCTTCGCCTGCAGGAAATTTCAAGATATTATTTTTGAACAGATACAAAATAATTTCAACTTATGAATTTAAAAAGAGGTAATAGTATGAAACTGGAAGGAAAGTCAGCACTTATTACCGGAGGAGGTACAGGAATAGATGCGGCAATTGCGAACAGGTTTATTAAAGAAGGAGCTAAAGTTTGTATTCCCGGTCGCAGACAGGAAATGTTAGATAAAATTGCAGATTCATTTCCTTCCGGCACCATTACAACCTGTAGCAGGGATGCATCAAAAAACGAAGATGCTGCACGTATGATAGAAACAGCTGTTTCTTTCGGAGGAGGAATTGATGTACTTGTTAATAATGCCGCTACAAGTGCTCAGGGACATGTAGGAGAGCTGAGCAGAGAAGTATGGGAAAAAGGGCTGAGTATTAACCTTACCGGCCCATTTTTATTAATGAAGGCTTCCGTTCCGTTAATGATAAAAGCAGGCGGCGGTTCAATAATCAATATTGCTTCTGTTGGAGGATTACGATGTCTGCCGGGTATGCCTGCTTACTGCAGCTCAAAGACAGGACCGCTTAGAAGAGGAGATGTTATGTAATAAGGCGAATTGCCCGAACTTTATTTTTTATTTATATTCAGGCTTAAATTTTATTTCAGTAAGAGTATACTTATTTTCAATTTAAGTATTCTGAGAAAAAATTCTCAAAACTTTTAATTAAAATAGGGAGAAACTGAAAAAATAGGACTGATTTACGGAATACCCTGCATATCGTTTTTTCAGTCACTTCTTATATCACTTTTAAATATAGGAGGTAATGTATGAAACGAAAATTCTTTATTAGCATGGTATTGCTACTATTGGCAGTGTTGACTGTTGCAAGTTGCTCCAAATCAAAGTCACCATCAGATGAGAAGACCATAAAGATTGGTGCTCTATGGGCTTTGACCGGATGGTGGTATTCAGCCTACGACAATAGTATTATGCGTATGACTGAAGCTGCTGTGGATATGATTAATGAAGATGGCGGTATTACTGTTAAGGGTGAAAAGTATAAGATAGAGCTCGTAATCGAAGATACCCAAAGTACATTTGACGGAGTCACTGCCGCTGCAAACAGGTTAATTCATGAAAAGGGAGTAAAACTAATTGTCGGGCCAAGCGGTTTTTTTGTTTCACCAGCAACACCAGTAACTAAATCGGCTGACGCAATGATGATAGTAGGCTGGCATCTCATGATACCGGGTGAAATAGATTCAAGTACACCTTATAACTTCGGGACATCACAAGGCCAGCTACCTAAGGATATCGCTATTATCAAATCCATGAGGCGTGACTATCCTAAAGCAAAAAGGCTTGCTGTTGTTTCCTCAGATGATGGCTCCACACCATTTATAATCCCAAAGGTTAATTATTATTTAAAAGAAAACGGATTTACGCGTGTCGGAGATCTTATTAAATACCCGGACGAGATGGAAGATTTCAGCCCGATTGTAGCCAGAATTCTTTCCTTAAAGAATTATGATGCAGTATTTATTGAGAAAGCCCCCCCTCCAGCACTGGCTGCCATGGTCAAGGGACTAAGAGAAAAAGGTGTTAAAGTGCCCGTATTCACAGCTTCACCTATTTCAACTCACGAAGTTTCTGTAATGATTGGCACGGCCGCAACAGAAGGCGTACGTACAACAATTGACACTTATAACGATCCAAATATGACATCTGTAATGAAAGAGATGTCCGAACGCGTGGCTGAAAAATACGGCAAAGACTTCCCCATGAGTTTTCAATGTGCCGTCGGAGTATACCTATATAAGACTCTTATTGAAGCTGCCCAGAGTTTTGAACCGAAAGACCTGAAAAAACAATTTGAGTCAATGGATGAAATTGACACTATTTACGGGAAAGCTCCAATTTGCGGAGAAAAATTTTTCGGGATTAAGCACATAGTTGCTCATCCAATGCCCATACAAAAATTCGAGGGCGGTAAAGCAATACCTGCTAAGTGGGTAGAAGTTGGTACTATTCCTTAATTTAACAACTCTGTTTCACAAAATTAATCCTTCAGTAAGAGTGGGCAAATTTTGTCTTAAACTCACACTTACTGAAGGATAATGATCAGACTATAAATTATAAACGGCATTTAAGTCTAAAAGAGCAGCAGACTTTCGTCCGGCTTATCAAAAGGAAATAATATTATATGGAACTGGTAATAACAACAATAATTAATTCATTGATACTATGGGCAATGTACATCCTGACAGCGCTTGGTTTTGCCTTTCTGTTTAATATGCTGCGAATATTTAATCTGGCTCATGGTGCTATATATATGATGGGTGGCTATATTTGCTATTATCTGACTATGGGCATAGGATTAAATAACTGGCTGGCCTTATTAGTAGCAACAATTTTAATTGCCGCATTTGCCGTATTCCTGGAAAGATTTTTGTACCGACGTTTTGCAGGAAATTTCAATCACATTGTAATGGTATGTGTCGTAATAGTTGTAGTTTTACAGACAACTGTAAATATTATGGTGGGAGACAGAAGATTGGCAATTCCACAATTCGCAGAGGGAGTTTTCAAGCTTGGAGCTATTTCCGTAAGTTACGAAAGACTTGTAACTCTGGCTGTTGGAGCTATCTTACTTGCAATTGTATTGTTTTTTGTAAATAAAACCCGTATAGGACAACAAATGCGGGCTGTCGCCCAAAATAGAAGAGGAGCTATTTTACAGGGAATCAATATTCACCGCATATCCGCTATTGCTTTTGCCTTAGGTTGTGGCATGGCCGCAATAGCCGGGTGTTTAATGGGTGCTTATTTACGGTTAAGTCCTTTTATGGGCGACTTTATGCTGGTTAAAGTCCTTATTATATTTATGCTTGCCGGGGCTGGCAGCATTGGCGGAGTAATTATATCAGGACTAATACTTGGAGTATTGACTGCTACATTGCCTGTACTGGTAAGCGGCGCTGCCAGCGATGCAATTATAATTGGTATAGTAATCATACTTTTAATCATCCGGCCTCAGGGTTTCTTTGGTTATGAAGTAGAAATGTAATATTCACAGGAGAGATTTATGCATAATAACAAGCAACCTTCAATAACCGACAAAAAGAGTATTACCAGATACGGTATCATAGTCGGAATAGTAATCGTCGCGACGCTGTTGCCGATTATAGTTAACTCTCCTTATATTTTGCATCTACTGATAATTACCTTTATTTATATGATAGCCGCAGTCAGCCTACGCACCATAACCATCTCAGGCCAGTTCCCCCTTGCTCATGCCGCTTTTATGGGCATCGGGGCATATCTGTCCAGTATTGCCTCAAAATGGCTTGGAATGCCTCCCCTGCTTTCCATACCGTTAAGTGCACTGGTAACGATGGGAACAGGTATGCTGATAAGCTTTCCGTTCTCCAGGCTGCGATCATTATATTATGCTATAGGCAGTCTTTTCTTTGGTATAGGGGTAGTTTATATCATTTATGCAGGCGGAACTATTACCGGCGGTTATAACGGGCTGTCCGGCATCCCGGCCCTGTTTCCAGGTGCTGCCTCTAAAATGCCTTATTACTATTCCTTCCTGGGAATAGCAATATTCACCATGATCGCCCTGTACAGGTTTGAGATTTCAAATATAGGTGTTATTTTAAAAGCTGTTTCGCAATCGCACATAGTCGCCTCAAGTGTCGGCATTAATGAAGGCTGGTACAGAATAATGGTAGTTGGAGTGAGTTGTTTTTTCGTAGGATTGGCAGGAGCAGGTTATGCTCATTACAATATGGTAATCTCTCCATCATCATTTAACTTCATGGCAACATTATGGTTGTGTATGTATGTATTAATCGGCGGTATCGGGAGTTTTGCCGGCCCCATAATCGGGACCATTATTTTATTTTTAATTCCTCAGTTTGCACGTGATTTAAAAGAATTCACTCCTTATTTATCTGCCCTTCTCTTGCTAATTGTCCTGTTCTTAATGCCCAAGGGCTTAATAAGCCTGCCCAATATAATATACTCATTGTTTTTAAAACATAGGAAGGAGAAAATAATAACCCATGTTTCTGGAAATTAATGGATTAACCAAACTGTTTGGTGGACTGGTCGCAGTTAACGGTTTTAACATGTATGTAAATCAGAGGGAAGTAGTAGGCTTAATCGGACCTAACGGAGCGGGAAAAACTACTCTCTTTAATTTGATAACTGGTATAATCAGGCCAACCAGTGGTAGGGTAATATTTATGAATGAAGATATTACAGGTAAAAAGACCCACATGGTTGCCAGAAAGGGGATAGCAAGGACATTTCAACTTAATCCTCTCTTCGGTGATTTCACTGTATTACAAAATATATCAGCATCATTCCACCTAAACCCAAGATCAAGTCTTATTGATATGTATTTCAACACCAGAACTCATCGTCGGAATATGGCTTTTATTAAAGAGAAATCTATGGAAATCCTTAAATTAGTAGGTCTGGAAAAAATAAAAAATGAATTAGCCGGAAACCTTCCTCATGGATATCAGAAGATGCTGGGCATTGCCAGAGCTCTGGCTGTCCAGCCAAAACTGCTTTTATTAGATGAACCCATTGCCGGCATGAATCCCGATGAAATCAAATTTACCATGGACGGAATCAAAAAAACGCAGCAACAGGGAACAACCATTGTAGTTGTCGAACATAATATGCGTATTATGAATTTATGTGATAGAGTAGTAGTCATTAACTTCGGGCAGAAAATCGCTGAAGGTTTGCCCGCGGAAGTGAGAAAGAACCAAGAGGTAATTCAGGCATATTTTGGTGGTGATCATAATGCTTAAAGCTAAAAATATAACTGTTCATTATGGTAAATCTGTAGCACTTAATAATGTCTCATTAGAAGTTGATGAAGGATCGGTTGTAAGTATAATCGGAGCAAATGGAGCCGGGAAAAGCACCATACTTAAAGTATTATCAGGCCTGGTTCCTCTGACTTCCGGGGAGATATGGTTTTTCGATCAGCAAATAGACAAGCAGGAAACCATTGACATTGTTAAACTGGGCATCGTCCACGTCCCGGAGGACAGATGGCTTTTTCCTCATCTCACTGTCCTGGTAAATCTTCAGCTTGGGGCTACTTTACAAAAAGATAAAATTGAAATTAAAAAGACCTTACAGAAAGTCTATAACCGTTTTCCCAGACTCTGGGAAAGACGCAATCAAAAGGCAGGCACCCTAAGTGGCGGAGAACAGCAAATGCTGGCAATAGGTCGTGGACTAATGGCTAAACCAAAGCTTCTTCTTCTGGATGAGCCTTCAATAGGGCTTGCACCAATAATAGTTGAAAAGTTAGGCGATGTCATTGAGGATATCAATAAAGAAGGAGTCAGCGTACTTCTTGTTGAACAAAATGTTCCGCTCGCATTAAGGGCAGCAAGTAGAGGGTATGCCCTGCAGATAGGCAGGATTGTTCTTGAGGGAAATATTGAAAAAATTAAATCAAGTGATATTATTGAAAAAGCTTATTTAGGTGAATAAATACTGAGAGCTATCACTTACCTCTATATTATAATTTTAAAAAAAATTATTATTCTTCAAATAATCCGGACAACCAGACGGAAATGTTACCATGAAAGGATGTAACTGCCATCAATGACTTGTGTACGGTGCCTGTGCCCATAGCAACCGCAGGAGAAGCCAGATATACCGCTATGGCATCGATCTCGATCGACTCGCCAAATCTGTGGGCAGGTGCAGGGACTCATCGGTTGTATTTTGTTAACAACAAAAAAACGACTGAAGTAATGTAAAAACCGATCCGCCTCTACCGGCATCGTTCGTCTGTTCTCCTCCTTCTTCGGTCATATAGAGTGTGCCGTTGAGATATGTATTTACATCATTGTCCCATTCAGTCAGCTCTTAGTCTATGTCCAGCAATTAACGGAAGCAGGATATACCCGCATCATTGAAAAAAATATTAATATCGCATAAGGAATCAACTGTCTGTACGACAGCTTTTCGAATATTAACCTTCATAATGATAATGCGAAAAAATTATACTTGCTGCCGAAGGTCTGAAATTCCCATAGCACTACAACCTTGTTCACAGCTTCTATATCCAGAATAAAAATACGCAGGATTTCTGGGAAGTCAATTCAAATTGCCGGGTTTTAAAAAAATCGTATTATTATTTTCACAGATTTAATTTTCATTGATTTACATTTGACATTTATTTAAAAAATAAATAAATGAAATTTAAAAATCCAAATCAACTGATAACAGAAGAAATAAAAATGACAATACGAAAAATAACTAACAAACAGGATACTGATAAATTTATTTACCTGTGTAAATACTGTTTTCCCAACATGGGCGGCTGGATTGATAGACAGCTTCCCCTTGCAGAGGATGATATTCTATGGGGAAATTTTCAGGGTGAAGAACTGCAGGCAGGACTGATAGCGAAGTCATTTGATTCATGGCTGTATAATACAAAGCTTAAAATGAGCGGTATAAGTGCTGTTGTTTCAGCTCCGGAGAAAAGAAATTCGGGTCACGTTCGCGACCTTATAAAGCATGCTCTTAATCATGACCTCAAAAGAGGGCTGCTCTTTTCCTCTCTTTCACCATTCCTGTTCCAGTTCTATGAAAACCTGGGCTACGCCTTCATTGGAGGACCGAAATTATATATATTCAAGCCTGAAGATATAAGGCGGTTTTCTATTAACGGAGAATTTATACCGGTCACCTCACCTGCCCTGTCAGGCAAACTGATAGATGTGCATGCTCAGTTTGTAAGCAAATATGAATTTGGAATATCATTTCAGCATGAAGCAGAAAATTATCATGTGTATTTAAAAGACACTGACACTTATGCCTATATTTACGTACATGAAAAGAAAGCCCGGGGATATTTAGAATACAAGCTGTTTCCCGGAGAAGGCTTTTCAAAAAAGATGAATGTTACAAGATTATGTTTTCTGGACGTTGACTCTTTGCAGGCATTGTTCGCATTTATAAAATCTCACAGGAACAATTGTTCAGAAGTAATGTTATCAGTACCGGAGAATCTTGAATTAAGACATATGTTTCTTGAACCTCGTGTAAAGATTGAAAGCATATCCAACTGGATGGGACGCCCCCTGGATATTGAAGCAATTCTTAAATTGCGACTTAACAATGATCCCTGTGATGATGAAATAATTTTTTCCATACATGATACGATTATTGAAAAAAATTCCGGCACTTACCGACTGAAAGGGGCTGAGTTTACAAAAGAAGCTGATAAAAACATAAAAACAATTCCATTGAATACATTTTCCTCACTCCTCTTTAACTCTTGCAGCTTTAATGAGGCATATACTGCAGGCAGAATTGACTGGCGCGATAATTTCATCGCTGAATATTTTTCTAAAAAACGTCCCGTGTATATAAGCGAAACATTTTAAAAATACTAAAATAACTCAAGTTGACTGACTTTTTTACTTGAAAATATCAGGATACCGGCATATTGAATTTATCAAAAAAACCTGATTAATAAACATAATGTAAATGATAATTAACAGAAGAAAAATCAAGGCAGTAATTTTTGATATGGACGGACTTATGTTCGATACTGAAAAACTTGCCGAGAAATGCTGGGAAAGCGCAGGTGCAAAATTCGGCTATAATATTGAAAGAAAAATCTATAAGCAAATAACCGGTCTAAACATCAAAAAAGCCAAAGAGATTTTTCTTGACCATTTTGGGAAAGATTTCCCTTTCGATGAAATTAGAGCTGAAAGAATTAAAACAGCAAATGAGACGATAAAAGCTGAAGGAGTTCCCCTAAAAAACGGACTTTTTGAATTACTCAAATATCTGAAAAATAAAAAACTGGAAACCGGACTCGCGACTTCAACAGAACAATCAAGAGCTGAACTTCTGCTTGATCTTTCAGACGCGAAAAAATATTTCAATGCAATAACCTATGGAGATAGTGTTATTAACGGAAAGCCGGATCCTGAAATATTTCTGACAACTGCTGAAAAACTGAACGTTAACCCTGAAAACTGTATTGTCCTTGAGGATTCCAGGCACGGTATAGAAGCGGCCTTTAATGCCGGTATGCTGCCGTTTATGGTTCCGGATACAATTGAACCTGATAAAAGTATAAAGGATAAAGTATTTAAAATATTTGACAGTCTGAATGACGTACGGATATATCTACAATCACTTATCAGTTAATCACAAACAGATATAACTGATATGGTATTGACTATCTTATTTTTTATCTCAGGAAAACTATTTTTATGACCAATCTTAGCGTTAATCTCAACAAAGTCGCATTACTCAGAAACACACGGACAATAGGAATACCCAGCGTAGTCAGGGCAGCGGAAATATCCATAGAAGCCGGAGCAAACGGAATTACCGTGCATCCAAGGCCTGATCAGCGCCACATAAAGCCGTCGGATGTGTATGACCTTAAAGACATGTTAACAGTTGAATTCAATATTGAAGGCAATCCTTTCTTCCCTGAATTTATGAAAATCGTCCGGAAAGTTAAGCCTGATCAGTGTACGCTTGTCCCTGACACTGAAAACGCGTTTACATCGGATCACGGCTGGGACCTTTCAAAAGACAGCGAAAGAGTCAGACCGGTAATAAAAGAGCTTCAGGATATGGGCATAAGAGTAAGCCTTTTTATGGATGCTGACCCTGATCTGATGGAAATGGCAAAAGAAGCCGGAACAGACCGTATTGAATTATACACAGAGCCCTATGCTGCAGCTTTCCGCGAAGGAAACGTTGAACCCGTATTTCAGCAGTTCGCAAATGCCGCCAAGAAAGCTAACGAATTAGGCCTCGGCATTAACGGCGGCCATGATCTTAGTCTGCAAAATTTAGGCAAATTCTGTACAATACCTGGAATTCTTGAAGTATCAATAGGACATGCCCTTATTGCTGAAGCGCTGGAGATGGGTTTGTATAATACAGTAAAGGAATATCTTAAAATATTATCCGAATGTAATATAGTATCATAATAAAATTACTCATCTGTTTTTAAAGGCTAATAATCATTCGCTGCTTTTGAAAAGCATACAAATAATTCCGGATCTGTATATCTATATAATAAAAACTAATAAAATCAGTTTCGTGAAAAAGTTAACAGAATTAGAAAAAAAAATACTTAACAGAATTCAAAAAGACTGGCAAATAACAAAAAATCCGTTTGCAGGATTGTCAGATGAACTGGGCATAGATGAGTCTGTTCTGATAAGTACAATTCAAAATCTTAAAGATAATAAAATCATAAAGGATATTACAGCAATTTTCAACGCCGAAAGTCTCGGCTACGAGTCTGCATTAATTGCATTCAAGGTACCTGAAGATAAAATAGAGAATGCTGCTTCAATTATAAACTGTAATCCCGGGGTCAGTCATAATTATCTTCGCGATCATAACTATAATATCTGGTTTACGCTTGCTGTTGCTCCTGAGAAATCCCTGAAAAAAGAAGCCAGGACTATAGCCGAAAGAACAGGAGCTTCCGATTTTCTTATCTTTAAGAATGAAAAATTATTTAAAATCGGCCTTATACTTGATATTGGTGATACGGATAAACCCGATCCGGAAAAAATCAAATTGCAGACCGGTAAACAGGCAGATTACAGACCGCTTACAGAGGAGGAAAAAAAGGCAGTTTATCTTTTGCAAACAGAACTTCCTCTTTCAAGCAGGCCATTTAAAGATGTCATTGAAGAATCCGGCATTAAAATTAAAGAAGAAAGGCTTATAGATTTATGCAATATCTTTAAAAAAGAAAAAATAATTCGACGATATTCAGCAATTCTGAAACATACTCAAGCGGGCTTCAGCCACAATGCGATGACTGCATGGAAAGTTGCTCAGAAAGCGGATTCTGAAACAGTTAAAATATTTCTATCTCTGCCTTCAATATCTCATCTTTATCTGCGGACAATACATCCGGGCAAATGGGAGCATGGCCTTTTTGCGATGATACATGCAAAAAGTGAAAAAGATCTGAACAGTATTATTAAAAAGCTTGAAAAAAAATCAGGAATCAATGATTATCTGGTACTTCATTCATTAAAAGAATTTAAAAAACAGAGAATCAGATATTTTTCAGATATTAAAATAAATAATAACTCATTTTGACTGGCGTTTTTACAGAAATTGCACCGGCAAATCACTAAAATAATCAAATTTTGAATCAGAGAAATTAAAAATGATAGATATAGGAAAGTTATACTGCAAAGGATCATCAACAGGAGACGGTTTACGTTACGGCCGGCAGTCAGGACATGACAGCCACGGGAATTCACCGCACAAAGCTGAAAAGCTTGCCAGCGAAAGAAGGCCGATCATTGTGTGGAGTACGACAAGAACATGTAATCTTAAATGTGTGCACTGCTATACCGATTCGGACAATAAAAAATATGACAACGAGCTCACAACAGACGAAGGACTGCAGCTTATTAACGATCTTGCTTCATTCAAGGTCCCTTCCCTTCTCTTCTCAGGCGGAGAACCGCTCATGAGAAAAGACCTGTTTACTCTTCTGGAAAAAGCAGCCGTCAAAAATATTCGTCCTGTAATTTCCACAAACGGAACCCTGATCGATAAGGATGCCTCTAAAAGCATTAAAGATTCAGGAGTTGTTTATGTAGGAATAAGCCTGGACGGGATGGAAGAAGTAAATGATCATTTTCGCGGGGTAAAAGGCGCGTTTTCAAAAGCTATGAAGGGCTTTGAGAACTGCAGGGCAGCCGGACAGAGAGTCGGACTGAGGCTTACACTCACAAGGCGTAATTACCAGGATCTTGACAAAATCTTCGATTTTATCGAAAAAGAACAGATAAACAGAGCATGCTTTTATCATCTTGTCTACTCAGGACGCGGAAGCAGTATTTCCAGGGACGACCTTTCATATAAAGAGTCAAGACACGCAATGGATATAATACTTGAAAGGACAAAGGACTATTTTGACAGAAATCTTGACATAAATATTCTTACTGTGGATAACCATGCTGACGGCGTTTATATTTATACAAAGCTACTGAAGGAAAATCCTGACGAAGCAAAGAAAGTCTACGAACTGCTTGAATGGAACGGCGGAGGCGCGAACTCCACAGGAGTCGGAATAGGAAACATTGACTTTTTCGGCAATGTTCACCCGGACCAGTTCTGGCAGGACTATACATTCGGGAACATAAGGGAAAGAAACTTCGGCGACATCTGGCTGGATGAAAGCGACTCTCTTATGCACGGGCTTAAACACAAAGCCGATTACATAAAAGGAAGATGCAGAGTATGTCGTTTTAAGAGCATATGCAACGGGGCAATGAGAGTAAGAGGATTCCGCATGTTCAATGACCCATGGGCACCTGACCCGCAATGCTACATGACAGACAAAGAGATAGGTTTAACTGATGATGTCAAACAGGAACTCTTAAGATCCGGGGAATATTATGAAATGCCGGAGGAGATGAGAGCATAAATGAAATTCTATCCTGTATTCGCAAACATCCGCAATAAACCTGTTGTCGTAATAGGCGGCGGACAAGTCGCATACAGAAAAATTCAGGACCTTCTTGAAGCAGGCGCTTTTGTCAAAATTATCTCTCCTGAAATACATGAAAAGATCACACGATTACAGCAGGATAATAAAGATTCAATTGAAATTGTATACAGGGAATACAAATACGGCGATATAGATAAAGCATATCTTGTGATTGCTGCAACAGATACACCTGAAGTAAACAGAACAGTCTTTAAGGAAGCTGAAGAGAAATGCAAATTCTTTAATTCCGTGGATGACCCTCCAAACTGTTCATTTATTGTTCCGTCCATGTTCAGAAAGGGAGACCTCACATTCGCATTATCCACAAGCGGCGCCTCGCCTGCAATGGCGGCAAAACTCAGAAGAATCTGTGAACAGAACATACCTGAAAATATTGACATAATTCTGGAAGCATTGCGTGAAGCAAGAATTACTCTGAATGATTTTGAGCAACTGGACTCACCTGCAAGAGGCCGGATATTAAAAAGAATAGTTAATGATGACAGTCTTTTAAAAAAATTACTTGAACAGAAGAACAAAGGACTGCTTAAAGATCTGCTTAAAACTCTTGTATAAACCTTTTTTATAAATCTTCAACTTTTTTGTACTCTCTCTTTATTTCTTTTATTAACTAAACATCTCAGTTTTACAAGCCCCCGTTTCGAACTATCACAAAGAAACAGCATAATTCTTACTATTTATAATCTGATATAGAGTACAGCATTACTACAAACAGGTTTTATCTTAAAACAAAATGCTTTTTTAATTGCATTTTAATTATTGCTCATTAGAAATTGATTCCAACGAATCAGCTGTATAAATAAACCTGTCACTATAAAAAACAATAATACATGGATGACACAACCATAGTCTCATATTCCAGGGCAAAAGATCAGTCGCTTCTGTCTCTTTCGGAATCAAGGTCAAATTACATGCTTCCTTTTGGAGGCAGGTTCAGAGTTGTTGATTTCACAATTCATAATGCGGTCTCTTCAGGAGCAGGAAAAACAATTATATACAGCGACCGTGAAGACGATCTTGAAAACTATGTGGCCAGATATGAGACAGGCGGAGATCCCCAATTTCCCGCTCTGAAGGTAGTATCCAGAGAATTCTCGGATATAGAATTCTGCTATAATCTTATTATGGACACAAATACAGCGAATTATATAATATTCAACGGTGATAACCCGTCTGTTATTGACTTCTCAAAAATAATTCAGAAATTCAAGAAAAGTAAAGCCAGAGCTGTTCTGTTTAAATTAAAAATTTCCAAAGTCGCAAGTATGGCTCATACAGTACTCGTAACAAATCAGAAATTCCTGCTCGATACAATTAAAGCTTCAATGAAAGAGAATCATGTATCGCCGAATATTTTTGAAATGATCATCAATATAATGATAAACAAAAATATCAGGAAAGATACCATAGACGCCTATTACTGGTCAATGAGTACTGTTCCTGATTACTATAAAATCAATATGGAGATACTGAAAAACAATCCATTATCTTCCGTTATTTACCATGACTCCGGAATAAAAAGCTTCATTGCTGCAAACGGCAAAACTTCAATCGAAGCAGGCGCAAAAGTTGCAAATTCGATCATTTCCGACAGATGCAGAATAGCAGGCACAGTTATAAATTCCATTCTGTTCCCCGGAGTTGTAATTGGTGAAAATACAACAGTTAAAGATTCTATAATACTCCCGAATATAATTACAGGTTCAAACTCCAGTATAATAAAAACAATAATTGATGAAAGAACAGATATCAGTAATGATAATGACAATAACGGGCCGATCCTGAACATCGGCAATAAATGCAGTATAGGATCAACTGATGCCCGGATGAAAAACAGCGATTTCCCATCTCTAAATAACAGCTTGACTCTCATAGGAAAAAACTGCAGAATCCCTGATGCTTCAGGAATTGGCGGAGCATGCTATGTTGCTTCAGGAAAAGGCGGGGAATACTTCAGTAAAAACAGGTATTTATATAACGGCCTGTCAATTCTAAATTAAGTGAAGATTAATAATGCTGATACCATACAGGGATGAAAATCCGACCTCAAGAACTGCTGTAATAACAATCCTTCTTATACTTGCGAACATAGCTGTTTTTGCATACCAGATTTTCGGCAAAGAGGGTTATGTTAACATTACGAACCAGATCGGCCTGATCCCTTCCGAGCTTATGACAGGAAAAAACCTTTCGACTTCAACCTGGACAAGTCCGTACCTTACCGTAATTTCCTACATGTTCCTGCACGGCGGTGTAATGCATCTTCTCTTTAATATGCTTTTTCTATGGATTTTCGGCAACAATGTGGAAGACAGAATGTCCCCTTTTAAATTCTTGATATTCTATCTGATTACAGGAGCAGTAAGCGGAGTTATCTTTGCAGTATCAACACCGGGCATGAACGCTCCGCTAGTGGGAGCGTCAGGAGCAATATCCGGAATACTCGGAGCATATATTTTAATGTTTCCTTTCGCGCAGCTTCGTGTTCTGTTTTTCATCTTCAGAATAAAAATGCCTGCAGTAATTTTTATTGTCATATGGTTTGTTATGCAGATATTCGGAGTTCTGGACACAAAGTCCGGAAGTAATGTCGCCTGGTCTGCGCATATTTCCGGTTTTGCGGCCGGTGTTATTCTGTTTAAATTTTTTACAGTAAAAAGACGAAAAATAAATAACAATGCTTTTATTCCATAGAACTTCAAATTCTGCCTGAAGACACAGCAGAGTAAAATAATTTCATTAAAATGAAAATCATACATACAATAATAAAAGTCATACTTGTAACTTTCATAACTGCTGATGCATATGCCCAGTTTGAGGTTCAGGTAATCCCTTATAAAATCTTAAATCCCGGAAATGATTTCTCTATCAGTACAGGAAGAGAATATGCCAAACTTATAACACTTGCGTCAGCAATTAAAAAAAACATTGTAATATACCCTCATACAAAAACAGAAGCTGCATTAAAAAAACTTTCAATAAATACTCAGCGAATAATTACCGAAGACGATCTGATCTCTATAGGCAATACGGGAAACGCAGACTGTATTCTAATAGGCACTCTTTCAAAATCAAAAGGCAGTTATACAACTGACAGCATTCTGTATTCAATCCGTAATAAACGGATTATGTCCAAAAGTCATTACAAATCCGGCAGTCTGTTTAAACTCGCTGAAGGAGAATTGAATCAGATATTTTTTAATGTTCAGAATAAAAAAAGAATACTGAGAGAAAGCTATGCAGACATTGCAGTTGTTCTTGATCTTTCCTATAAAATCGCACCTGAGTGGAATTCTGTAAAAAACGGAATCGTTAAATTTGTTAACACTGTTTCCGACAACTGGTCAGTTGACACATCAGTCAATGTTCTGCCGTTTTCCGGCAGTTATTCGGAAAATAACAAAATATTAAACCTTAATTCAAATTTCGAACTTAAAAATACTTTAAGCAAAATGGCTACCAAAGGAGATACTTCAGATAAAAATTTTAAAAGAGTTCTGGAATACTCCATTAAAAACATGCCCTGGAGAAGGAAATCCGACAAGATATTATTACTGATTACGAATTCAAATTCAGATAAAACCGGCTTTATTGAAAAATACGCAATATCAGCAAAAATGCTTGGGATCTCGGTTAGTACGATCACACTTGGCCTCCTGAAAGACAGGGACACAGAATCATTCAGGGAATTTTCAGGAATAAGCTCAGGCAGGCACTATAATGCAGCTTATCATCAGAGATTCTATAATGAAAGCGGTAATCCTGTAGATGTATTTTATGAAGGAGGAAGGATTTTTCATTCTCTTGTATACAACAGTATGTGGGAGGAAGGATTATTCGAAAGCAGCAGCAATTCCGAATGGGCGAAACCGAGATCATTTCTGACTGAAATATTCTATGACAGGTTAAAGCAAAATATAAATCCGTATAATTTATCCGAAAAATATCATATAATTTCCAGTGCAAAAATCCTTAATTATGCCAGACTGGAAAACAATATCGAATCAATAATGACACAGATCGGAAACACATATGAATTTAGTTCTGGTAAAATGAAATATAAAAAGCCGATTGCGAAAGTTCAGATCACTGACGGGACAATCTCCATGTGGATTAAAATTAAGGAAGAGGATGATCTTGTTTTTTTTAAAAATATGAATGCGTCAAATGATTATTTCCATGTCGGTGCAATAATAAAGAGAAATACAAATGAACCTTACGGAATAACCTTTTACCCGGACTGGTATGCTACCGAATTCTCCAACGATTTTATTCCTGAAATAATAAAAACAGATCTTTCCGGAATAATTAAAAAGCCTGAATTCTATTTAAGTAACGGGCTTTTTACTCCCCCATTCTGGTTTCTTAACCTGAAAGTTGAAAGAGTAGAAAAATACAGCAGAGAACATGATATCAGAGAACATGCATCTCCCTGATTTCCATGTAATTCAAACAATAAAAATTTTACAAAACAATAAATCCGGAGTTTTATCCTCCCGACCTCTTAAAACAACCGGATAAACATTCTTGATTATTTTAATCATAAACCGGTAAGGACATTAAACAGAGAATAAAGAAACTGATGAAATAGTATTACAAAGTAAGACCAAGGGGGAGATAGGAGTTGTTATGATTAAAAGGAATTAAAAAATCAGGAACAGATCCCCCCCCCTGGTCTTAAGCTTATGCTATATGGTTATAGCGCCCAAAAGAGATATATATATTTTATTTATTTTTTTACACCGACTTCCAGGCCGTCCTCTGCAAAATATACTTCACCGGTAAAGCCTGCGCTTTTTAGATCTTTCCTGACTTTCTCTTTAAGCTCATCTGTCTGCGGGTCTATCCCTTTGCCGTAAATATCATGGAACAAATGAGTAAGCAGTAATTGCTTGGGATTCATTTCAGCACAAATCTTGATCAGGTCAGCATAATTACAATGGGATTCCACCAGAAAATTTCCGCTATATGGTTTTGGTTTGTATTTATCATATGTTTTACCGTCATACTTTCTTGCCAGTAATCCGGATACATCAAAATTATAATCCTTAGGCGGATTCAAAGCATAAAGAATAAAAGAACCGTCCATTACTACCATATCAGTATTTTTAGCGAAAGTTACAAGTTTCTTGGTGTAGGAAGTATCTCCGGTTACGACTATAGTTGTTCCGTCAATAGTAAACTTATACGCAAGGTCATACATGCAGTGAACCATAGCCTCGGTTTCAACACTTATATCGCCTAAATTAAACCTGCTTTTTCCCTTGATCTCTCTTACCTTAACTCCCTTAAGCGCACCCTCTGTTGTGGTGGTATTAAAGACCATTGCTCTGTACATGATATCATCTTTATAAAAGGTTTTAAAAAATTTATAATATTCACCTGTATTTGGAGGCCCTACAAGATCCAGCTTTCTTCCTCCATAGAGAAATCTCCATAACATCAGATTTAAAAAATCCGAGCTGTGATCCGCGTGAAGGTGCGTAAGCATGATTGTATCAATATTTGCCATTGGTAATTTTTCTTTCATAAGCTTCATTACAGAAGTATACCCGCAATCAAGAACTATGTACCTGCCTTTATTCTGAATCACAGTCATTTCTTCCGCCCTGTTGGCAAAACATCCGCCAGGAACACCTGATCCGATTGTTATAACACTAATGCTGTCTTCATGCACCTTACCTCCCGGCTGCTGAGCATTCGTTTCGGAAACAAATCCAAATACAAGCAGCAAAAACAATGCTAAAAAATTTAAAACCGAACTTTTAATAAACTGCATACTTTTCCCCCTTCATAATAAAAATTATTATGATAATACTTTTTTATTACTGAACAATATACACCATGCGGTTAATAAAAATATAAACCGGCTTCAGGTTGTATCTGTCAGATTTTAATAGATTTAATTAGAATATATCTCAGCAGCTGCAAATATTTTTAAATGATTTAAATAAAGGACTATGATAGATTACTTCCTGCGTTCTTTATTTTTGTATTTATTTTTATTTTTTAACTGAAAAAACATTTAAGAGACTGCTTTAATATCTTCTCTCTCACTTAAAATAACCGATTATCATAAAAGAGGGAAATAAATAATAGCTATTACCTTATGCAAAAAATGTATTACCTGATTATATCAAGAAAAAGAGGAACTGTAGTATTGAGATTATCTTCTTTATAAGCACATACTGCGTAATATATTGCTTCATTTTCAGGAAGATCAAAAAATTTAAGGTCAGTTTTTATGTGCTCTCCAATGCTTTTATCCAGCAGGGAGAAGCCCATACCCAACTCAAAATAACTCAGGATTGTCTCAAGATTCTGGACCTGCATAATATTATTAAATCCGTGCGCTTTCGCTGTTTTTAATGCTTTTGAGAATACTCCCGGTGATTCCTGTTCCGAATATATTATCAGAGGCTCATCACGCAGATCAGAAATTAAGAAACCCTTATTGGCCAGTTTATTTTTAACTGACATCACTATACATCCCTTTCTCCTGTGTACATTCTTTATCAGTATACCGGGAGACTTATAAATATCAAGAGACAAAGTGAAAATAATATCAAAAACTCCTTCCTGAAGTTTCTCTCTAAGATATTTAAATCCTCCCCTCTCAACAGAAATTTTAATATTGGGATACTCTTGAGTAAATTTTGCAATAAGGTCAGGAAAAAACATACCAACGTTAATTGTTTCAAGACATCCAATGGATAAATTGCCTGCGAATCCCTGATCTGCAAGCTTTACTTTTTCCAGTGAACGATTTATCGTTTTATTGATATCATGAAATTCTTTAAAAAAAACATTACCGGCAGGAGTAAGACGAACGGTATGCTTGTCTCTGAATATTAATTTAACTCCAAGCTCCTTCTCCAGTGAGGCAATCTGTCTGCTTAAAGAAGGCTGTGTTATAAAAAGGCTTTTTGCAGCTGTTGTAAAATTAAGGTAATTTGCAACGGAATTAAAACATTCAATCTGAAAAAAAGTCATAACATACTTCCTGTTTTTTAGTGCTGCAGCATTTTACGGAACAATTAGCACAAATCCATGCACAATGAAACATTTTTCAAAAATGAATACATGTACTATTTCAATTGTAAAACACCATAATACTATTTTAACTTAATTTCCGTTACTTTCCTGATCACCGACGGCCCCTGCCCCGGTACCCTGAAAGTACTGTTATCCGGCCTCTGTACTGCAATCTGTTCGGGAATATCAGCCTGCGGAATCCATTCATAAGGCAGTCTGTAGGCTCTGTATACAAAAGGCAAATTTAAAATTCCCGACTTATACGGACTTACGTATTCCCACACAAGATCAAGTTCCGGAGTAACTTCAAAAATACGGCCTATATTCCCCTCTGTTATAAGAGTATTGCCGTTTGCCAGCCTCTGAGCAGAACTTATATGACTGCTGTAAAAACGGAAATCGAAATTCTCCGGATTATTTCGCCACATACTGACTTTATCTAATTTCCAGGTGACCTTTAAAGATACCGGATCAAATTCCAGAACTCGCGAATAATCCCTGAATACATGTGATAAGTCTCCGGAATAATCCGCATTTGTACGCCTGTACCCGGACTGTCCCCCATTGTCAAAAACCAGTATATTCCCCTCTCCGGGAAGTCCGGTGGGTATCATATGCGCATGATGCGGACCTATCAGGCTTCCGATTTCCTGTAATTCCGAACTGCTGTAATCAGGGCCAGTCTGCCACACTATACGTCCGGATTTCTTTTCAATAATTCCTGTAATATCAGTCTGACGGCCGCTGAAAATCAGATTTTCTGGATGAAACCGGTTATCACCGGCATCATACCGTTTATTCGGCCCTAATAATGAGACTGAATTCATATGCATCCAGTCACCAACTTTTTTATTCTCAAGCGATACCATATTGGGATCACTGGCCAGAATTTTTTTCGTATCTTCACTAAAGCCTAATTCTTCAAAGTGGTCACTGCAGATCCATTCCCAGACTATTTTGCCGTCCCAGGAAACTTCAATGATCACATCATCCAGAAGCGTTTTTTCACTTATCCTGCTGTTCTTCAGATTTCTATGTGTTATAATAACAGTATTCCCGTTATCTGTTCCTGCATTCATACCCGGAACATAATATCCTACAGGATTACCTTCTCTCTGATAATCATGATGCTGTCTTGCCATCCAGACAGAACTTTTATCTGAACCAACCTGTTCATATTTATTGAACTTCCATACTATATTGCCGTTCCAGTCCGCCTGAACCAGATCCACTGTTTCCTGTAAACCGTAATAATAGTTCCTTATCCCGATACTGCCCATGATATACCCACCAGGCAAAACAATATTCGGGAAACCATCCAGTCCTCTCCACTGATTGACCACATTACCGTTCATATCAATTAAAACAGCACCAACACGTTCGCCCTTAAACAATGATCCCTGAAAAACAGTATAACCGTTCCAGCATCTGTCCGGATTATAAATAGTCGTACCTGTAGGATGAACGGTTATACTCATATCTTTTTTATCTAAATAAATAACTGATATTGATACTAATTCAGTACTATCTTAATTATAAAAAGTAACATAATCATCATTTATAATGAGTTATACAATGCAAGAAATAATTTACACAAATGCCATTCCTTCCTTTACTTTTATAACGTTTTCTTTTGAAGTCAGCATTTCAAGCAGACTGAAAGCCACATCAATCGCTGTTGCAGTTCCGGTTGAAGTAATAATATTGTCATCAATCACCATATGCTCATCCAGAACATCAACGCCGAATTCCATGAGCTGTTTTCTTCTGAATCCGTTTGTCAGATGATAAGTCGTGCCTTTCCTGCCTTTAAGTACTCCGCTTTTTCCAATCGGTAAAGCTCCCACACACACAGACGCAATAAATTTCCCGGCACTGTCAAAATCCCTGATCAGTTCCAGAAATCTTTCATCATATGCATCATCATAAAATCCTTTTTTCTGAAAACCTCCGGGAATGGCAAGCGCGTCAAATTCTTCCGGTTTTACATCCTGCAGAAGCAATTGAGGTTCAACAGTAAAATTCCATGTGCATTTTATTTTATTCCGCAGCCCGACAGTAATCAGTTCAACCGGTTCTGTTCCGCAAATCCCTGTCCAGCCGAAAACATCAGTAAAAGCAGCTGCTTCGTATTCTTCAAAACCCTGAGCTAAAAACAGAATTACTTTTTTCATAATATTAATCTCATTTATTTATATTTTTGAAGCACATAAAACCACCCGATGCCTGCTTAAATCTATGCTGTTATCGGATTTCCTGTTCTCATGATAGTACTTTTCCAGAAATAAAAAATCGTCTTTGCAATAGTCTTCAAATATTGGTACTCTTTTCAGAAAATCATGCAGTTTCTCAATAGAATCATAGCTTTCTTCATAAAAAAAGTCTTCACAAGAATCTATTATAAATTCATTACTGCTAAATTTACGTTTCAAGTCTTCAGATGCTCTGCCATCCCGGCCATACATCTGACCTCTGCCGAAAGCATTAACCAGTTTATAAGCATCCTTTTCTCCGATTGTGATAAATATAAATTTCCCTTCAGGTTTCAATAACCTGAAGATCTCATTAACCGGATCCGGTCCTCTTCTGCTGATTATAATATCAAAAGATTCATTTTTAAAATTCGTCTGTTTTGCATCCATTTTACAGAACTCAAGAGAACTACTGTTAACCTGATTAATCCTTGTTAGCGCTTCTGCGAATAAACCTGAAGGTTCAATTCCTGTACACTTATCAAATAAATCAACAAGCAGCGATGTAAAAATCCCGTCACCGCATCCCATATCGAGCAAGTATTTATCAGCTCCGGAATTTTCTGTTATTAGCTGATAAAACCTTTTTTCAGCCTCATTAGTATTATGAACTGATTCGTTATCAGTATTGTCAAATCTTCCGTATTTTAAATGATACCTGTTATAAAAGTCCCATTCCTGCATATATCAATTCCTGTAATTCAGCTGTTAATAATCAAATTTCAGCGTATATTTTATAATTTTCAACCATTTATTACGTCATTTAAAAGACCTTCTTGACTATAATATAAAAATATATTATATTAATAATGTAATATTTGTTAGCACTCTATATAGTTGAGTGCTAATTTTTTAAATCTATAAAAGAAGGAGGCTATATCCATGAGAATGGACAAACTAACTCTTAAGGCACAGGATGTAGTCCAGAGAGCACAAAATATTGCTACAGACAACAATCATTATGAAATTCAACCGGAACACCTTTTAAAAGGCCTGCTTATGCAGGAAAACGGTATTTTTGATACTATCAGCCAGAAAATAGGCGCATCAGCGCATGAAATAAACGATGAACTTGATAAAGTAATTACTTCACTGCCAAGACAGACCGGAGGCGGTCCCGGCGGCGCTGTAATGTCGAACTCTTTAAGAGAAATTCTTGATACTGCATGGAATGAAGCACTCAATCTTAAAGATGATTATATGAGCACTGAACACATGATAATTGCTCTGGCATCCAAGGGAAATAACGCCAAAAAAATATTAAACGCTCACAGTATGACCAAGGAAAACATCCTTAAGGTGCTGAGAGATATCCGCGGCAGCAAAAGAGCAACAGATGAAAACGCGGAAGAAAAATACAACGCTCTTGAAAAGTACGCGCGGGATATCACGAAGCTCGCCAGAATGAACAAGCTTGATCCGGTAATCGGGCGCGATGAAGAAATTCGAAGAATTATGCAGATTCTTACAAGAAGAACAAAAAACAATCCTGTTCTCATTGGCGAACCGGGAGTCGGCAAAACAGCGATCATTGAAGGCCTGGGCCTCAGGATTGTCGAAGGAGACGTACCGGAAAACCTGAAAAACAAAAAACTGGTTTCATTAGACATGGGCTCTCTTCTCGCAGGCGCAAAATACAGAGGAGAGTTTGAAGAAAGACTCAAAGCTATTATTGAAGAAGTTGAGGAGTCAGAAGGCGAAGTTATTCTCTTTATTGACGAGCTTCATACTCTTGTAGGTGCAGGAGCGGCAGAAGGAGCAGTAGACGCATCAAACATGCTTAAACCTGCCCTCGCCCGCGGAGCCCTGAGATGTATAGGCGCGACAACGTTAAACGAATATCAGAAATATATTGAAAAGGACAAAGCTCTTGAAAGACGGTTCCAGCCTGTATTTACTGCCGAACCTTCAGTGGAAGACACAATTGCAATCTTAAGAGGCCTCAAGGAAAAGTACGAAGTGCATCATGGTGTCCGTATTTCCGATGCAGCTGTTGTTGCCGCAGCAGTTCTTTCAGACAGATATATCACGGACAGGTTCCTGCCGGACAAGGCGGTTGACCTTATAGACGAATCTGCATCTGTAATAAAAATGGAAATCGACTCAATGCCTCTTGAACTGGATGAGGTCGAAAGAAAAATACGTCAGTTAGCCATTGAAAGAGAAGCTGTGAAAAAAGAGAAGGATAAAACCTCAAAGGAAAGGTTAGCGAAGATCGAAGAAGAACTCGCCAATCTGTCCGAGAAGAAAAATGAACTTGTGGGCCAGTGGCAGAATGAAAAGAACGTCATTACGGACATAAGAAAGGCTAAAGAGGAAATAGAACAGCTGAGAATACAGGAGCAGAAAGCTGAAAGAGAGGGCAACCTTAACCTTGTAGCTGAACTGCGTTACGGCAAGATCATTGAGCTCGAAAAGCATCTTGAGGAAAAAAATAAAAAGCTCAATGAGATACAAAAGGATAAGAATCTTCTGAAAGAGGAAGTAACAGACCAGGAAATTGCAGCTGTTGTATCAAGATGGACAGGCATACCTGTCAGCAAGATGCTCGAAGGAGAAAAGGAAAAGCTCCTTCAAATGGAAAAAATCATAGAGAAACGCGTCGTAGGCCAGAACCAGGCTATAGAAGCAATCTCTGATGCAGTCAGAAGATCAAGGTCAGGCCTGCAGGATGAAAACAGGCCGACAGGCTCTTTCGTATTTCTCGGACCAACCGGTGTTGGTAAAACCGAAACAGCAAAAGCGGTAGCGGCCTTTCTCTTCAATGATGAAAAAGCGATCATCAGAATAGACATGTCCGAGTACATGGAAAAGCACGCAGTAGCACGTCTCATAGGAGCGCCTCCGGGCTATGTCGGCTACGATGAAGGCGGTCAGCTGACTGAAGCTGTACGAAGAAGGCCGTATTCGGTACTGCTTTTTGACGAGATCGAAAAAGCGCATCATGATGTTTTCAACATATTCCTGCAGATTCTTGATGAAGGAAGACTCACTGATTCAAAAGGAAGAAGTGTAGACTTCAGAAACACGTTAATAATTATGACATCCAACCTGGGTACGTCCTATATCAGCAATGAAGAGATACCTATGGAGGAAAGGCAGAAGGGGGTTGAACAGGAACTCAAAATGCACTTTAAACCAGAATTCCTGAACAGGCTTGATGAGATCATAATCTTTAATCCTTTAAACAAGGAAAAAATCAGTGAAATTACCTTACTTCAGTTAAACGAAGTGGCAAAGCGACTTAAAGAAAAAGGCATAAACATTGAACTGACAAAGAAAGCCCTTAATCATCTTGTGGATATAGGATTCGATCCGCAGTTCGGAGCAAGGCCTTTAAAGCGCGCTATACAGAAGTATCTCCTGAATCCGCTGTCAGTAAAACTCCTTGAAGGCAACATTACAGGTGAGAATGTAAATATAAAAGTCGATTATGATGGGAAAGATTTTGCCTTTAAATAACTACATTGTAAAGAATTCCCTCTTAAAATAAGTATAAAAGCCGTTTGAGAAGAACTCTCAGCGGCTTTTTTTTTTTGATTATTCAAATTTATTTTTTTTCATTGATTTACTTGCCGAAAATAAATATAATCATTATATTAAAATGGTAAATTTTTGATCCAATCCGTGGAGGGTATTTCTATGAAATCGGTTGCAAAAATTTTTATTATACTGGCTTTATTTTGTTTTACTGTTACACCTTCAGTTTATGCTATAACTGTCTCCGGGTCAGCTCCAACTGTTACTGTTACAATTGATGGCGCAGATGCAACACAAAATGCTGCAGCTACTTTAGCTCTTCAAACAGCTTTAGATGCTGCTTTTTTAGCTGCCAGAACAGAAGCAAATCTGGAACTTAACAAATATGATGATCAGCCCAAATTAGCTAAGGGTTTTGCAAACGCAAATATTTATGCAGCACAGGCAGCAACTCATCAGGGATTTCAGGATTATTCTTTATTCGCTGTAACAACAGGAATTATGTTTGGTGTTCAGCTCCCTAGCTCAGATCCTGGTTATTATGATAAAATCGACCAGAAAATTGAAGATGAAGGTGATTTGTATGCAGGAGTTGGAACCGGTCTGTCCATAGCAAATGTTGGTATTAACGCAGGATTTCTATATCCGGGACTTTATCTAAGCGCAAAATTCGGAACCATTAAACTTGACGGAGATTCCTTTTCCGATGATATGGAAGGATCAACAATGAAAAGCACTTTGTTTGCGATTGGTGCTAATTATTCCTGGATATCCACAAAATCTTTTCTCGCAGGTCTCGTAAAATGGCGCGGAGTGTCATTTGGTACAGGTTTTTTATATAATAAAAACGAAATTGATGTTGAAGTAGACGTCGATCCGATAGATCAACCAATTTCAGGAGTTAGCGCAGGACCACATACTCTTTCAGGTACGCTAACTATGGACCCTTCAATCATACTTGGAATACATTCATCCACTTATACAATCCCGTTCGACGTTACAACATCTGTTCGTTTATTATGGGTACTTAACTTTAATCTTGGCGCAGGTATTGATTTCAACTTTGGCTCAACAGATATAATTATTAGATCTGACGGATCTGTAACCGCAGATATCGAAGATAATCCTAACGTTGATATTGCCATGGATCCTGGAACAGTCTCAATCGATGGAAGTACAAAAGATGAAAAGCCGTCTTTTGTGCACGCAAGAATAACCACAGGTATCGGACTTAATATACTGCCTGTAAAAATAGATATTCCTGTTATAATTTATCCTTTTGATTCAGCTGTCGCTGTCGGATTAACAGCAGGAGTTGTCTGGTAACAATAAATCCCTGTTAAAAATATAAGCTTAATTTCTACAGCTGTAAAAAACCCGCTTTCTATTGAAAGCGGGTTTTTTATTGCATTTTTTCAGCAATTAAATAAATTTTTGTTATTTATACTTGATTCTTTAATAAACAGACATTATCTTTTATAGATTTATTTTTGGAAGAAGGTATTAAATGTCATCAATCCTCAGACTGGTAATTACATTCATATTTTTATCTATTGCCGCTTTGCAGTTACATGCACAGCAGGTAATTACCGGCAACGCCCCTACAGTAACAATAACAGCAATTCCGGGTTATACTGGAGATCTTTCTACTTTTAATACAGCTTTACAAGTTCTTATAGATAACGCATGGGACAATATCCTTACAGACGCAAATGCTGAACTCGCAAATATGCAGGAACCGAAAGATCTTGCCAAAGGCTTCTCTAATGCGAATGCCTATGCATCCAGAGCCGCGACGATGCAGGGCTATCAGGATTATTCTTATTTCGCTCTTATGAGCGGTGCAATGTTCGCTATTCAGGCCCCGGGATTCGACATTAGCCGCAGTCAGGTTGAAAGGATAAGAGAAGACATAAAAGAGGATGGAGATATGTACCTTGGAGTCAGCGCCGGGCTTGCATTCGTAAATGCCGGCATTAACGCAGGATTCATTTATCCCGGACTCTATATCAATTTTAAATACGGCTCCTATAGTTTTGATGGGAAAGATATTGATTCTAACCTTGAAGGATTTACATATAAAACAGTTCTTTACGGAATCGGAATAAACCAGATAATACTCTGGCCTAAAAGGCTTATCCCGGGTATGCTCAGATGGCGGGGAATTTCAATAGGCACAGGATTTTACTACTGCAAAACATCTATAGGAATCGAAATACTTGAAGATTTGATCTCAACAGGTGTCACCACTTCTGAAGTTACAGGATACGACCCGGATGAAGACGAAGATGACGACCCTATAACCGGGGCACTTGCTCTTGACCCGTCATTTATGATTGATATTGACATGACTACAATGACAATCCCTCTTGACCTTACCACCGCTTTCAGAATTCTATCCATTATTAACTTCAATATCGGAGGAGGCGTGGATTTCTGTTTCGGCTCAACCGATATCAAACTAAAATCAAGAAGCGATGTAATATTCGAGACAGGTGACGAAAACGTAATAGCGGAAGTCGAACCGGGCAATATTCAGATGTCAGGCGGTGTTGAAGACGGAAAACCATCCTTTCTGAATCCTAGAGTAACAGCAGGAATCGGATTTAATATCAGTATTCTGAAAATAGACATTCCTGTCGCAGTATATCTTGACGCAGGAGTATCTGTCGGACTGACAGCAGGAATCATCTGGTAATAAGCTAATAAACTTCCCGATATTATAAGAATACCCCATCACTTATTTTAACAGGCGCAAATATTTCCTGCACAAATATTTAAATTTTATTCTTTCTCTGAAAATAGTATGAAATATAGAAATAATTTTAACATTTGTTCTCAAATTTTATATTGACTCAGCATAGACGGCTTGTATAAATAATCTATGCTATTTACAAATATATCATCCCGGATCAAATATCTATTAATACACATATATTTATGCTGTTGTGTTATATCAATGATTTCCTGCGCAATGGGTGTACCTGAAAAAGGCTATGAATACCTGACTCCGCCAGTAATTACTGACTGCTGGCAGGAAGGTGATAACATTATTCTGGAATTCAGAGGCTATAATGATGAATATTATTTTGACGGCTACAATGTTTATGTATCCGAGACATCCATGAAAAGAACTGATGTCGCTTCATATAAAGCTGTTGAACTTGAAGGATATGGTTCAACCACACCTTCCTTTCCGCTGAGTCCGGATGATTACGATCCTGACAATTTAAGAGAGGTCACACTGTATCATTATTACTTGTATCTTGAAGATACAGGTGAATATTTAAAATATCCATTCTCAACAGGGACCTATTATATTAGAATGTGCTCCCATCACAGTGTTTTAGGAGTAAGCGAAGACGCAGTAAGCAACCAGAAAACTGTTGAATTTAATGAATAAAACATGAAAAGAATAATTTTTAAAATCATAATTGTTACTTTTATGCTGTCATGTACTGACGCGGAATTTTCAAGCATATACCCGGCAAACCCTCCTGTTGATATTAAGATGAACTCTCTGAATAACGGAGATTACCTTCTTCTCTTTCGATCCGAAAATACAAGCAATGCGAGATTCGGAGGATTTTACATTTATATTGCTGCTGAAAAAGAGGATGTTATAGAAGAAACGGAAGTATCATACATACTGGGGATTGCAGAGGAAGGAGACAGCAGCACAGTATATAATACGGGAATTGATTCACAGATTGCAGTGCTGTTTTCCGATACAGCAGCAGAAGAAGTAACTTTTAATAATAACACCTATGCCATCACTGCAACACGCAGCAAATCCGAATTAATTTCTGGTTACTGGCTGACATTAAGAACCTACTTATATAACAGCACAACAGAAGAAGTCATTGAAGATGAATTGAGTTCACCCGGCAATCCGGTTGAAATTGATGCACCTTAAATATCTAATCAGAAATATAAATTATAATGAAAATGATCTGTGTATATTATATTTCCGCATAATATCATTTATGCTCTCAACAGCCTGTTCTCTGTTTAAGACAACCGTGTAATTCCCAATAAATTCCAGCTTGATGTACTTATCTTTTGATTTTTCAATTACTTTTTTAACATGGTCAAGATCTGTGACTTTAATACTGTTAACCTTATCAAGAATTAAATTACCTAAATCATGATAACCAATATTAACAGTTGCCGGAAGGACAGCACTCAGTATAACAAGCCTTCTTCTGTCAGCAGTAGGATATTTTTTAAAATTATCATAATAGTACATCAATCTTTTATTCGCTTTTTTATCCCAGTCTTTTCCCCATGTCTTAAGATATTCCGTTGTAAATTCCTGCAGGATCAATCCTCCAAAAATGTAAAAAGCAGGCTGCTCATCATAGCTGATTAGAGGAATTAAATAGGACTCTTTTGAAAAAGGCTCTAACCTGAAATCTATATCCATTTTCTTCTTATCTCTGACAACCTGCATTTTAATTACATCACCTATAAAATGATTAAGATAAATTATACCATGGAAATTAAGACTGCCGTATTTTTCCGATTGGTACATACCGTTATCTTCAATATTATTTCCGTTAATATTTAAAATAACATCGCCTTTCTTCAGAGTTCCGTAACCGCTAGTCCCCGGAGTTATGCCGGTAATCAGTACCCCTGAATCGGTTTGTTTAATCCCAAGATAATCGCGCAGATTTTCATCATTATCAAGAGGAACGTCTTCCAGCTCAAAAGAAGGCAGGCCTTCATATTCTCCATTGTCAAGGTCTTTAAACATTCTTGTTATGACATCAGTATCAATTACCTTTACAAGCTTTGATTTTGTGAAATGCCAGAGAGTAATTCCGACAAGCTTATTGCCTGCGAAAACAGGTTCCCCTCTCCCAGCCGTATCTATATCGGAATTCATATAATGGTTCAGGATTACACCTGCAGACTGAAGATACTCCACAGATGATCTTGAATATTCAGCAGGATGTGCTTTCAAAATACCGTAGCTGTTCCATCTGACTATATTAACATTATCATTTTTAATCGAGCCGTCGGATGTGGAGCCGTCGGATGTGGATCCGTCGGAGCTTTTATTATAATCCAGTTTTACAGGTTTTAAATCATTAAAAAAAGAATCATCTTCCGGCTGTATGAGCGCAAGACCGCAATGATAATCTTTTAATATCACCTTGGCCGGGAACTTTCTGTTTGATCCGTACTTCGAAACTTCAAGAAGAACATGATTGGCAAGTTTATAACTCAGGACGAGTATTCTCTTGCCTTCAATAACTGTGCCGCTGATTAACTCTTTCTCTATTGATGATTTCTGCCAGGGCGTACGGTAATCATACCCCTGTCTTGTAACAGTAATTGAAACGACATTATTATCAAACCGGCCCGCAAAAACCTGATTACTGAAACCGGTACAAATAAAAATCAGAATAATTAATAAATATTTTCTCATAATAGTTCTTTTATCTGCTGCCCGTATACCGGTCATATGGAATTTCGTATTTTTTTAATATCCTTATATTTGCATCATACATCTCTGAAGCTTTAAGAAGAATAGGCTTATAAGACCCTTCAACTTCAATAATATGAAAATCCCCCTTTGGATTTTTAAAAGCTTCAATTACATCTTCCAGACTGCATATATTTTTTCCATTGATTTTACTGATTATCATATCCCCTATATCGGAAATATATGTATTCACCGCGTCAGGCAGAACATGATTAATGATTATTATTTCATTTACATCGGGCTTTAGTTCATCCCGGTCAAGATATGAATAGTAATAAAGCATGCTTCTGTCTGCATTTAACCACCATTTATCCCAGCATTTAAGAAATTCCCTGTTTAAAGGCTGAAAAACAATTCCTCCGAAAATATAGTATCTCGGCAGAGTCTCGAATTCATTAAACCAGGGAATTCTTATCGGAAAATTATTCATACTGACAGTTTTTTTTAAAATTGTTTTATCCCTTAATATTTCAAGAGTAACTTTGTCTCCAACCTGTTTCTCATCAGTAATTATTGAAAATCTTATTCTTCCATAGCCGTATGAAATACTGCCGTCATTGGCAATTTTATGTCCGTCTATGCTTAGAAGCACATCCCCTTTTTTCAGAACATTTTCCGCGCTTGAACCTTTAATCACATGGGTAATCACAACACCGCTCTGATCTTTTCTCATGCCGAATGATTCCCTGTAGCTTTCGTTCAGCAGCTCATCTGTAAAAACACCCACATCAGGAAATCCGTCATACCTGCCGTCTTTAATGTCATCAAGAAAATGTTTAATAACAGGTGTCGGTATCATGTAACCTATATTATTGGAATCAGCGATTGCCTGAAAAGCAATTCCTGATATTTTTCCTTCCTGGATAACTGGCCCTCCGCTGTTTCCGGCATTTATCGCGGCATCTGTCTGGATCATTAAGAGAGCGGATTTTTTACTGTGAGAATATACACCTATTTCAATCCTTGAAACAACACCTTCAGTAATTGATATCCTTTCGCCTCCCATAGGATAGCCGTAGGTAGCGACCATACTCTTTAGTTCAGGAATGCCTCCTAAATCAAGGCTTACTGTATTTTTAAAAAAATTATCATCCTTTACTTTAAGCAGGGCAAGATCACATTCATGACCTACATACAGCACATCAGCTTCATATGTATTTGGATCATTCTCTTTTTTCACCTGCAGTATTGTAGAATCCGATACTACATGAGCATTAGTCAGAATCAGTTTCCCCTTTATAATCACACCTGAACCGACAGAAGAACTGTAGTCCTTCATCTTCCATGGAATACAGTAATCAGGGCTGATATATGTTTTTATTATTTTAACAGTTGCCTGTCTGGGCTGACGGGTTGACTGCAGCTCTTCTGAAAACAGTGGAACCATGCAAAATGTAAAAAAATTAAAAAAAAGTAATACTCTGATTCGCATAAAATTATTTTTAGATTTTTTTATTTAAAATAGTATATTTATAATCTTTCACAGGAAAATAAAAGAACATTGACATGGAGATCTTCCAAAATTAAAAATATTTCACGTCCTGTTTCAATCGTAAAATGCTATATAATAAAGATTAACTCTTATTTTTGATAATAATCATAAATATTATATCCCTGTAAAGCCTTTTTAAAACTTGACACATGATAAAATATCATATCTAATCTGCTCATAAATAATATTTGAATTTAAAATACGATTCAATCAAAAAGAAAAAAATGGCTGTAAAAGAATTATTTCAGGGTATCAATAGTTATTTTAAAGCTGTAATTATTATTTCCAGGTATAAATTATGGAAATACCTAATTCTTCCGGGCATATTAAGTATTTTATATATTATAGTACTAATTTCTCTTGGAGTATCATACATACCGGATATTTCCGCCTATTTCACTGCCAATTATTTACCTGAATTCCTTCAAAGGGGTTTTATGCAGGTGGTAATTGTATTTATTCTATGGCTTTTCTTTCTTATTGTTATCTTTATTACATACAAAGAATTTATTCTGATCTTTTTCTCACCTGTTTTAAGTTATCTCTCGGAAAAAATTGAAAAAGTAACATTCAATCATGAACCGCCTCCTTTTACAGTTAAAAGTTTTTTTTATGAAATATTCAGAGGGATTGTATTTTCTCTGCGTAACCTGGTTTTCATGCTTCTTTTTACCCTTATTTCATGGCTTCTGATTTTTATTCCTGTCATAGGCACGGTTATTTCTCCATTATTAATATTGCTAGTTCAGTCATATTACGCTGGAATTGGTTTATCAGATATTACGCTTGAAAGAAAAAAATTCCCGGTCAAAGAAAGCATAACTTTCGGTAAAGAGAACAGAGCGGAAATGACAGGATTAGGCCTGGGTTTTATCATTATTCTGATGCTGCCTGTAATTGGATGGTTCTTCGCTCCGGGCCTGGGTACTGTTGCTGCGACACTGACCGCTATGGAAATAATTGAGAAAAAGAATAATTTCTGAACTGCAAAAGTTATTTACAATCAGACTCAAATTATATATAAAAAAATCTGTAATATTTTACAGATAAATTTTAAGTAAAATCTTTGATTTAAAGGAGCATAACATGTCAGTAGTCACTCTTAGAATTGTTATCGGACTTTTTCTTATTTTACTGGGTATAGCTGGAATTTCTCCAAATATTGGCGAAAGTATTTTTTCGTTAAGTAATAAAAACTTCACTCTTGAAGTTATTTTCGGAATTGTTGAAATTATCTGCGGCCTTATTATATTTCTGGGCCTGTTTGTGAAAACCAGAACAAAAACCGTTTATAATGCCAGTTTGATCATTTTCTATTTCTGGCTTGCAAGAATAATACTTACAAAATTCTTCTGGTACAAAATACCGCTCTCACATCTGCCGTCCTTTATGACATGGGCACTGATTCTTTGTACCGAAGTAGTTATTGCTTCTTCTATATGGCTGCTTGCAAAAACCTATAAGTCCGGTTTATTGAAATAAAAAATTTCAGCAAATGTATAAAAAACAGTCGAAATTTTAAAAAAAATTTTATAATTATTGTTGGACATTAATAGATCATGTATAACATGAATACATGGTCTGTTAAAATACTTAATAATTTTAAAATTTTTTTCCTTGACGAATACATGCTGATTTAGTTGTTTAACTGATTTGCTTCTGCTTATTGTTTTATGACTATTTTATCTTAAGCAATTAACCTTTGCATTAATATATATCTTTTTTCACTACTGAATAATAATGAATTTTACCGAACTTAATTTAGACAATAATCTGTTAAAAGGAATAAAAGCAGCGGGCTTTCAGGAATGCACACCTGTTCAGGAAGCTACATTTATTCAAACGCTTAACAAGAAAGATGTTTGTGTACAATCACAAACCGGTACGGGTAAGACTGCCGCATTCCTGATTTCTGTTTTTCAACTGCTTCTGACAGATGAAAAACTTAAAGGCAGTAAAACGCTTATAATTGCTCCTACAAGAGAACTGGCTGTCCAGATAGAAAAAGAAGCAATACTTATCGGAAAATATCTGAACTTTAAAACAGGCTGTTTTTACGGAGGAGTAGGATATGCCGAACAGGAAAAAATGCTCTCTTCAGGGATTGATATTATTGTAGGAACACCTGGAAGACTGATAGATTTCAGCGAGCAGGAAAAGCTGAATTTCAAGGATATTGGCATTCTTATAATTGATGAAGCTGACAGACTTTTCGATATGGGATTTCTCCCGGATATCACAAAAATGATAAATAGAATGCCTCCTCAGGGTGAAAGAATAACAATGCTTTTCAGTGCAACTCTGAGTACAAAAGTCAGAAATATTGCATGGAAATATATGAATAATCCGGTTGAAATTGAGATAGCACCGGAAAATCTCGTTGTAGAAAATGTTACTCAGGAAATATATCATGTAGGTAAAAATGAAAAATTCAAGTTACTCCTAGGAATTTTAAATAAAGAAAATCCAAAGACTGCTATAATTTTTACAAACATGAAAAGAACTGCAGAAGAAGTTTGTAAACGCCTTGAACACAACGGACTGAAATGCCACTATATTATGGGAGATCTTCCCCAAAGTAAAAGACTTAGTGTTATTGAAAAAGTAAAATCCGGGAAAGTGCAGATACTGGTAGCAACAGAAGTCGCGGCAAGAGGACTTCACATTAATGATCTTGAACTCGTTGTAAATTATGATCTGCCTGAAGACTGTGAGAATTATGTTCACAGAATAGGAAGAACAGCCAGGGCAGGAAAGTCCGGAAAGGCAATATCCCTTGCATGCGAAAAATACGTATACAGTCTTGAGGCTATAGAGTCACTGACGAAATTTAAAATACCCGTTTCCTGGGCAACAGATGATTTATTTATACAGGATAAGAGTGAAGGTATATACTTCTCTTATGACAAGGCTAATAAATCACATAATTTGACAGACAACAGGCCTCATAAAAGTAAACAGCCTGTTCAGAGAAAAAGGCGGAATGTTATCGCAGAGCCTTCAAGAGGAGGAAAGGCACAGTCAAAACGGTACACCAGATTAAATGAAAAATATAGTAATTCTGAGAGACAATCATATAGAGAAAAAACCTCTGCCGGAAATTTTCAGAGAAAGCCGGCAGCAAGCAAGAAGGTAATACCGCGTATAAATGTTCAACCTGAACAGAAACAAGGGTTTTTCAAAAAAATTGCTTCAATTTTTAGTTTCAATAAAAATACTGACGGCCGGAAAATTAAAACTGCAAAAATAAAACCGGCCAAAAAAGGTTCCGTATACGAACGTATGGAATATTATAAAAAGAAGCACGGAATAACCTTTGTTCCAGCTAAAGAACTGCTGTCAAAAGAAAATAAAGACAAATAAACTTTTTAATTTATACTGACAACTAAACTATATTCTGGATATTTATTAATGACTTTAAAACGTACTGACAACACAAATAATAATATCACGCCCAAACAGTTACGCGCGCTGCAGGAAAAAAGAGAATTGCTGGAAAAAGTTAAAAATTCCATTCTTGACTCATCAAAAAACAAAAGAGATATAGATGAGAATATAGAATTTCTGCTCAACAGGTTTTAAACAATCACCTTTTATTATTTACCCCTGGATATAAAAAGTAGAAAATATCATATAAAATGGGTCAGGATTCCTGATACTATTGTAAAATAACTTATCAGTAAAGTATTAAGAATTTTTTTAATTTTTATTTTAATATAATAAAAAAGCCGGTTGAATAACCGGCTTTTTTATTATATTATATTCAATAATTTTGTATTACACAACAGGTCTTGGTAGCAGTTTTGCCTGTGTAAGAATTTCGTGAACCTTTTCTTCCCATTCAATTGCCATCAGGTGAATACCGTGAACTCCTTTTATTTCCCTGAGTTCCTGTATCTGCTCAACGCAGATTTTAATTCCCTCTTCAGCAGCCTTTTCCTTGGGAACATCGGACATTCTCTTTACAATCTCGTCAGGAATGATAATTCCGGGAACATTCTTTGCCATATACTTGGTCATACCTGCATTCTTAAGAGGCGTTACACCGGCCATTATGTGACATTTTTCATCAAGTCCCAGATCACATGCAACCTTCATGAATTCTTTGAACATTTTCATGTCATAAATACACTGACTCTGAACAAAATTTGCTCCTGCCTGAACTTTCTTTTTAAGTCTGTACGGTCTGTATTCATACGGTTCCGCAAAAGGGTTAAATGCCGCACCAATGAAAAGTTTAACTTCGCCTTCAATATCTTCATCAGTACCGAAAAATTTCTTTTCATCTCTCAGTCTTCTGACTCCGTCAATTAACTGAATAGAGTCTATATCAAATACGTTTTTGGCGTCCGGCTGATTTCCGAAAGTCTGATGGTCTCCGGAAAGACACAGCATATTTTTTATACCAAGGGCTGTTGCACCGAAAATATCACTCTGAATTGCGATTCTGTTTCTGTCCCTTACAACCATCTGCATAACCGGTTCAAGCCCTTCATCTATAAGAATTTTTGACGTAGCAATACTGGACATTCTGACAACTGCTGTCTGGTTGTCAGTAATGTTAACAGCGTCAACATTTCCTTTGAGTAATCCGATTTTTTTCTTTACTAATTCAAGATCATTCCCTTTTGGCGGTCCAAGTTCACCGGTTACGGCAAATTCACCTTTTTCAAGTACTTTCTCTAAATTGCTTTCAGATCTCATTTCTGCGCTTCCTCCCTAACTCTTTTTCTTGGTCCTCCATGCAAACTTGATTTCCAGCTTCTAATGGACATTACCTCATCAAGCATATCAAGTTTTCCATGCTCTTTAAGCCGGTTGTAAATAAGATACCATGCACAATCAAGGTCTTTGTTTACTTCACATTTACCTTTATCTGTACCGCCGCAGGGTCCGTTAAAAAGTCCTTTTGAACAGCGAGCCACGGGACAGATCCCGAGGGTTTTATCAAGAACACAGTCACCGCATCCGGCACATCTTTCCTGCCATTCACCTTCGGCTACGTTTGTGCCGTAAAAAGTAGTGTTAACTGCCGGCAGTACAATCTTGTGAGGAAATACTTCAGCCATGTACTGAACGCCTACACCGCATGCCATTGACATTACGACATCAGCCTGGTCAAATTTTTCTTTTAAAGGCTCAATATATTCTCTTTCACACTGCCTTTGAATAGTGTCTTCAGTAATTTCCCACCCTTTTTTTTCAAGATCAGAAATAATTCTCAATTCACTCGCAAGAATTCCTACCTCTTTTTCACCGCCTGTCATACAAACAGAAATACATGTTCCGCAGCCTACAAGAAGTATTTTTTTGTAAGGAGTGAGCATTTCTTTTATTTCTTCAATAGGTTTTCTATCTCCGACTATCATTTATCAATCCTCCAAGAGATTATTTTCTTCTATTTTCTTAACGGACTTGGACCTAATTCCAACGCCCTGTCTGTCATTTTCTTTGCAGCTTCGGCAAATGCCGGTCCTTCAGAAGCTCCAATATGAAAAAACTCAAGCCGTTCGGGTTCAATTCCGACTTCTTTTAACAATTCCTTTGCATATGCCATCCTTTTAACTGCTCTGTAATTTCCTTCAAGGAAATGACAGTCTCCGGGTTCGCATCCTGCGACATAAACTGCATCAGCTCCTTTTTCAAAGGCTTTAAGAATGTGCAGAACATCAATCCTTCCGGTACACAAAACCTGAACAATTTTAATATTTGTAGGATAGTCAAGTCTCATGGAACCGGCAAGATCGGCAGCTGTATATGCACAGTACTTACAGCAGAATGCCACTATCTTGGGTGTATATTCATCGCTCATTTAAATAATGCTCCTGTTAATAATTCTTATCTTAAAATTTTACTGTATATTAAGCAAAAACCTTTCTGCAAAATTACTATGCAAACAATGCTTCTGCTTTTGCGTTAATCTGATCATCCTTAAAATGATCGAGTTCAATAGCTTTTCTCGGACAGGCAGCAACACAGACACCGCATCCCTGACAGGCAACGCTTGAAATTTCAGCAACGCCGTCCGCGTTAATCTTGGGGACATCAAAAGGACATGCCCTTACACATGTAAGACACGCAACACATTTATCCGGGTTTACATGTGATACGATACCGCCAACCATCATTTCATCTTTGGAGAGCATCGTGCATGTTCTTGAAACAGCTCCCTGTGCCTGAGATATACATTCCTCAATAAGCTTCGGTGAATGAGCCATACCGCAAAGAAAAATACCCGCGTTGGCAAAATCCAGCGGACGAAGCTTCATGTGCGCTTCAAGCATAAAATTGTCTGAATCGCTAGGCAGTTTGTATATTTGCTTAATCTCCTCACTGTCCGGATTAGGTCTGATCGCAGTGCTTAATATAACAAAGTCAGTATCAATTTTCAGATTTGTTCTCAACTCCTTGTCATATACAGCAACATTTAATGATCCTCCGGCTTCAGTTACTTCAGGTTTTATGTTTTCATCATATCTGAGGAACTTGATTCCCATTTCTCTTGCTTTCTTATAGTAAAGCTCTTTGAAACCGTATGTCCTGATATCGCGGAACAGTATATAAATATTGGTATCTTTATTTTTTTCTTTCAGTCTGATAGCATTTTTAATGGCAGCTGAACAACAGTAACGGCTGCAGTAAGGATGCTCAGCATCACGTGAGCCGACGCACTGTATCATGACAACATTTTTAACTTCATTCAGGGCCGCGTCATTCCCAGCTATCTTTGATTCAAGCTGGGACTGAGTAAAAACTTTCTCATTCTGTCCGTACAGATATTCGGTCGGAGTATATTCAACAGCACCGGTAGCAACAACAACCGCACCATGGGTATACTCGTCACGCTGACCTGATGTCTCAACTGTTGTTGTAAAGTTACCTACATGGCCTGAAGTATTTATCAGTTTACTATTCAATAAAACAGTGATCCTGCTGTTTGATTTAACAGATTCAATCATGTTTTCAATATGCTTCCTCGGTTCAACTCCTTCAAGGGTGTAATGCAGATGTTCAAGGGCATGCCCGCCAAGTTTATCGGATTTCTCAACAATGATTGTTTCAAAGCCCTGGTTTGCAAGTCCAAGCGCAGCAGTCAAACCGGATACTCCTCCGCCTACCACAAGAGTCTTCTGATTAACTTTAAAAGGAGTTTCATATAGAGCTTCAAGTCTGTTTGCCCTGGCAACGGACATTCTTACAAGATCCTTTGATTTTTCTGTTGCCTTTTCATGATTGGAAGCATGTACCCATGAACACTGATCCCTTATATTCGCCATCTCAAACAAATACTTATTGAGACCTGCGTCCCTGATCGTATCCTGGAACAATGGTTCATGAGTTCTTGGCGAACACGAAGCCACAACCACTCGGGTAAGTTTGTTCTCCTCGATAACCTGCTTAATTACCTCCTGAGTATCTGTCGAACAGGTAAAAAGATTATCATTTGCATAAACAACATTGGGAAGCGTCTTCGCGTACTCAACAACAGCTTTGACATCGACAACTGACGCGATATTGATTCCGCAGTGACATACGAAAACTCCGATACGGATATCCTCTCCGCTTACATCTTTTTCAGGGGGATACTCCTTATCTACAGCAAGAGTTCCTCTGTAATCAACAAGAAGCTCAGATGAAAGTGCGGCAGCACTGGACGCGCTCATTACTGTCTCAGGAATGTCTTTAGGTGCCTCAAAGACGCCGGCCACAAATACACCTTCCTGAGAAGTATATCCGGGTTTCATATCCGTAGGTTTAACAAAACCGTATTCGTTAAGATCAATATTAAGAGTCTTCGCAAGTTTCTTTGAATTCGGGGAAGGTACGAGACCTACTGACAGTACTATCATCTCGAATTCCTCTTCAACGAGTTCGCCTTCATCGTTAACATATTTCATCAGAAGATTTTTACTGCCCGGTACTTCCTTTATTGTAGAGATAAAACTGTTAACATATTTTACCCCGAATTTTTCGCGGGCACTGTTGTAATACCTGTCGAATCCTTTTCCAAATGTTCTCAAGTCGTTAAGAAATATCTTGGCTTCAACCTGATCTCCGTAATGGTCCTTGATCAAAGTAGCCTGCTTGGTAGCATATGTACAGCATACAGATGAGCAGTAATCGTTTCCGATTGAACTGTCTCTTGATCCTACACATTGTATCCATGCGACTTTAGACGGGAGCTTATGGTCGGATGGCCTTGATACATGTCCCTGATACGGGCCGGAAGCACTGAACGTCCTCTCCATTTCCATGGATGTTATAACATTCTCGTATATTCCATAACCATATTCAGGTTTTTTATTTGCGTCAAAAAGATCAAATCCCGGTGCTACAACAATAGAACCGACGTTTATATCGTATATCCTTTCTTTCTGATTATGATTTACAGCTTTAGGCAGACAGGCTTCAACACATTCCATACATTCAGAACAGATACCGCAGTTAACGCATCTTTTAGCTTCCTCAATAGCCATTTCTTCAGTAAAGGTATGTTCAATCTCTGTATAATTTCCTTCCCTGTCCTTAACAGGTGTAATATCAGCTTTATGCCTGCCTTTTTTATAATAAGGCCTGTTTGTCGGAACTTTAGAAGTTGGAATATCCTTCTTTTCACGTCCTTCTGCAAGATTCCTGCCTTCAGCGAATCTGTGAATGCTTTCCGCTGCTTCATGCCCGTGTCCGACTGCTTCCACAACAGATTTAGGGCCTAACGCAGCATCACCGCCTGCAAAGACACCGGATTCTTTTGTTTCAAGTGTTACAATGTCAAATTCGATAGTGCCCTTTTTGGTAAGACTTATACCGTCTGAAGCAGATGATTCATCCACCTGCTGCCCGATAGCTGAAATAACGATATCATAAGGAATAACTGTTTCCGATCCTTTAACAGGAACAGGCCTTGCTCTTCCTGATTCATCGGGTTCACCAAGTTCCATCTTAATGCATTCAAGACCGGTTAATTTGTTATTTTCACCTACAACCCTGACCGGAGTTGTAAGATATTTGAATTCAATTCCTTCTTCAAGGGCTTCTTCAACTTCCCATGGATTAGCCGGCATTTCAGCAATAGTTCTTCTATAGATAACGGAAACATCAGCTCCCATTCTCCATGCCGTTCTTGCAGCATCCATTGCAACGTTGCCGCCGCCGACTACTCCGACCTTCTTTCCTTTCAGAGAATCCGTATCTGCCGGTTTTTTGTTTACATCTTTAAGAAAATCAATCGCATCAACTATTCCCTCATAGTCTTCACCAGGAATACCGAGTGTCCATCCTTTCCATGCTCCTATTGCGACATAAACAGCCTTATAGCCTTCATCTTTCAGAGACTTAATGGTAAAGTCTTTACCAAGTGCTTTTCCTGTTTTAACTTCAATTCCAAGGTCAATAATATTCTGAATATCCCAGTCAAGAATATCTTCAGGCATTCTGTATCTCGGGATACTGTATCTGATAGCTCCTCCGAGTTTATCTTCAGACTCAAATATAGTCACAGGATAACCGCTAAGAATAAGATCCTTTGCGCAGGTAAGGCCTGACGGGCCTCCGCCAACTACAGCAATTTTTGGTTTATCCGGGTCAATTGCCGCTTTTTCAGCTTTGTATCCCTCTTCTTTTCTTTTATTGCGTACCCAGTCTGCATTGAATCTTTTAATATTATTGATTGCAACAGGTTCATCGAAATCCCCTCTGTTACACTGCGATTCACACGGATGATGACATACGCGTCCGCAAACCGACGGGAAAGGGTTTCTTTCTGTAATTAAATTGTAAGCCTTATCAAATTTCCCTGCTGAAGTAAGAGCAACATATCCCTGAACATTTATTCCTGCAGGGCATGTAATCCCGCATGGAGCGCGTTCAGCTTTGGATATCGCAAAGGCATTAGGAATCCCCTGCGGATAAAGCTTAAACGCAGCCTTTCTCTCATCAAAACCGGTGTTAAATTCATTCTGCACAATAACCGGACAAACCTTGGCGCAGTCACCGCAGGAGGTACATTTATCAAGTTCAATATAACGGGGATTTTCTTTTAAAGTAACTGTAAAGTTTCCAACCTTACCTTCAAGAGCCTGAACTTCGGTCATTGTTAGAATTTCAACGTTCAGATTTTTCTCCACTTCAACAAGCTTCGGGGAAACAATACACATTGAGCAGTCATTGGTTGGGAATGTTTTATCAAGCTGGGCCATCCTGCCCCCGATCGTGGTATTTTCTTCTACAAGATATACCTTGAATCCGCTGTCCGCAAGATCAAGAGCTGCCTGTATGCCGGCGATTCCGCCGCCGACTACCATTACAGCGCCAAATCCGCTTCCGGCTTTATTCCTGGTATTTATATTAACAACATTATTTTCTGACATTTTTAATATCCCATAGTCATGAAAAATTTTTAGTTAGCTTTGCTTTAAAGCTGTTTGTCATCCATCTTTCAACTATCCCTTAGGCTTTTCCTGTAAACAACAAAGGTAATCCATTCAGGGTTTATATCCGATAATTCTATTCCATAGTTATCAGATCAGTTTTTTTTCTTTCAGTAATTTTACCGAATCAGCAACATGAGATTTAAACCATTTTACTGCGTCCTTTTCACCGGCTGCAAGAGCAATAAGCTCTGTGAAGTAAAAAACAGGCATATTATACTGCTTGTTAAACTTTTTGGAAATTGCATCCTGATACATATCAAGATTAGCCATACAAAGCGGACAGCATGTTACAATACATTCAGCACCAACCTCAAGAGCCTTGTCATACAGTTTACCGACCAGAGTTCTAAGAATATCCGGCTGTGAAATTCCAAGACTGCCTCCGCAGCAGTCTGTTTTATATGACCAGGTCAGAACATCCGCTCCAAGGACTTTTAAAATTTCATCCATCTGAGTCGGGTTCTCATAATTTTTGGCCCCTGTCACCTCCGGATGACGTAAAGACTGACAGCCGTAATAAGCAACCGCTTTCAGGCCGTTAAGCTCTTTTTTCACGACTTTTTTTATTGCCTCAAGTCCTATCTTATTGTAAACAAAAGATAAAAGATCCTGAACATCAAGACCGCCCTTATAATGTAAATCCGGATAAGATTCCGGATGGTTCTTCAAAGCATATTCAGCGACTTTTGTTCTCTGGAAACACGCTGAACACGGGATGACAAAATCATCAAGGCCTGCATCCTGGGCTATCAGAAGATTACGTGCCGCAAGTTCAACAGCAAACTCTTTTCCCGCACTGTGTGCAGACGAGGCTCCGCAGCAGCTCCAGTCATTCAGCTCTACAGCTTCAGTGCCGAGTATTTTTAAAGCGGCAACTGTAGACTCTCCGTATTCCTTTCCGGTTCCGCTCAGAGAACATCCCGGATAATAAGATACTTTCATATTCTCCACCTAAACCTTCTGAGCATTATTTAATTTCTTAAATATATTTTTAAATTCTTTTTTCTTCTTAATATTATGAGGAAAAAGACTCATCTTACCTTTGGGCAACACTGCAAATAACAGTTTTAAATATGACACCCATTCAAACTTTAAAATAAAGTTTATTAAATTTCCGGACTTCATTATTGACATCGCCATCATCATCAGCTCATATACTCTTCCATGTGATTTAATGGATGATAAAAATTCCCTGTGAAAAACAGCAGTAGCTTTTTCACCTATTTTATTTTTATATTTTGAATTTAGAGCCCTCTGACGAAGAGCATCCATTATGGGAGAAAGCATTATTTCATTAGGACACCTGGTTCCGCATGTTTCACATGCGGCGCAAAGCCAGATTGTTTTTGAAGTTAGCACTTTCTCTTCCATACCAAGCTGCACCATCTTGATAATGTGATGAGGCAGAATATCCATTGCATAAGTTATAGGACATCCCGCTGTGCACTTTCCGCACTGATAACAGTTATTTAATTTCTCACCGCTTACCTGTATAATGGATTCTGCAAAAGGTGTAAGATTGTTAAGCTGATAAGACTCCGTGTTTACCTGCGTCTGATTTTCAGGTACAGGTCCGGAATTCTCCATCTTTTCCTGAGGAAAAACAGCTTTCTTTTCTGCTGTGATATTTTCAGTTGTTTCAGTCATATTATCTCCTGAAAATTTTATTTTCGTGTGATTTATTTAGTAGGAATTCAAACTTGTTGAATTATTATTTTATCATTATTTTTTAAAATAACAATTATATTTATTTAATATCCCCTGTTAATAATTAAAAATATTATTCATTTAAACGCTTAAAGCTTTTATAAAAGATATATAGAACCGATTACATTAATTACCTTAATATTTTCAAGAATAAAATTTACATTACACTAAAAGACTATTTATTTTAAGTTTTTTTAAGCTGTATTCATTTTATAAAATCAAATAGTTTCAATTTTTTATAACAGGCAAAATTTTATTTTTCAAGTCCGGCTGCGAGCTTAGCAGCCTTAACAGTATTCAGCATTAGCATTGCATTAGTCATTGGCCCTACTCCACAAAAAAGCAATGTAATATTGCGGGCCTTATCTTTAACAGCGTTAAAATCAGCATTGCCCGCAAGTTTTGATTTCCTTTCAGGAATCATTCCTATTCTGTTAATGCCGACATCAATAACAACAGCTCCTTCTTTGGCATTCCTGTAAATAAAGAAAAATGCCTGCCGGATTTTTATTTATTTTAAAATCCTCAATCAATATAAAACCGGTTAAATACATGGCATACTGCATATAGAAATGTTTATTTTTTTGAGGAATATTTTTGTTTTTCTGATACGGGTATTTTTTTTAAGAAGGCTTTTTCCCCCGGAGGTATTTTTACATACAGCAAAAACATTAGTTACAATCAGTTCATCAAGATAATCTCGAAAAAAAGAATTTGATATGCAATGATATTTTTGGTATTCATTGCAATTTATGGCAGGCAGATTAACATCTTTCTTATTTTTTAACATCAGATGCAATTGCTTTTCAGGATAAAACTGGCCGGCCATTCCGAATTTTTAACCTTCCCCTTAAAAAAGTCAGCAAGCACGGATCAGACAGCATCTTCTGCAACTATGCAATCGATCCTGGAAAATTTTAAAAATACCAGCATATACAGTATAAACATAGTATAGCTGCTGTTAATATATATAAGTAAAAATTAAACCGTAAATATCAAAACGCTGTTTAAAAATACATCAGCACAACATATTATCCGGTAATTTTTTTTGTCTGACCAGGCCGGATATTAGTTCTCCGGCTCTGATCAAACGAAAGATAATACTGAAAAGATCTCTTAATATGATTATACGGCAGAAAGGTTAGAACAGACCAGTAACCTTTCTTGTTTTTGTATCAACATCAATTCTTCTGTAAGCAGGATCAGAAGCAGTACCCGGCATAAGACTGATTGTACCTGCAACAGGAACAACAAAACCGGCGCCTTTATATGTCAGAATATCGCGAACAGGAAGAGTCCAGCCTTTAGGTGCTCCTTTAAGAGTAGGATCATGTGAAAGGCTGAGATGTGTTTTAACCATACATGTTCCGAGTTTAGAAATTTCAGGATCACTTTCCATTCTCTTAAGTTTAGCCTGTGCTTCAGGAGTATAGCTGACTCCATCAGCTCCGTATACTTCTTTTGCTATAGTTTCAATTCTCTGGCCAAGCGGCATATCAAGTTCATACAGATATTTAAAGTCGTTTGGCTCATTACATGCATCAACAACAGCATCAGTAAACTCAAGAGCTCCGTCTCCGCCCTTTAACCAGTGCTCTGATACAGCTACTCTTGCGCCTGCTGCCTCAGCATTCTTTTTGATCATTTCGATCTCAGCTTTTGTGTCAGTATAGAAAGAGTTAATACATACAACAGGATTGATTCCAGCTTTCTTAACGTTTTCAATATGCTTGATCAGGTTTGCGCATCCCTTATCAACAAGTCCGACATTCTCTTCCTTGTAAACAGGATCAAGCGGCTTGCCTGGAGGGACAGGAGGTCCGCCGCCGTGGCTTTTCAGTGCCCTTACTGTTGCAACAACAACAGCACAATTCGGTTTTAATCCGCTGAAACGGCATTTAAGGTTCCAGAATTTTTCGAATCCTATGTCAGCACCAAATCCGCTTTCTGTAATATGATAGTCTGCTAGTTTAAGAGCGAGTTTATCGAGTACGATTGAAGACTGACCGATAGCAATATTAGCAAAAGGTCCTGCGTGAACGAATACAGGCTGTCCTTCAAGACTCTGCATGAGGTTAGGATTGATTGTGTTAAGCATCCATGCTGTCATTGCTCCGTCAACTTCCAGATCAGCTGTTGTTACAGGCTCTCCTTTTTTATTGTACGCAACAACTATTTTACCAATTCTCTCTCTCATGTCTGCAAGACTTGTAGCAACAGCAAGAATAGCCATAAGCTCTGAACTAACAGCAATAGCAAAACCGGACTGCATCATAAATCCGTCCATTTTTCCGCCAATACCTATGTTAATATTTCTTAAAGCCTGTGCGCAGAAGTCGATAATCCATTTCATCTCTACTGTTCTGTGATCGATATCGAGACGTTTGAGATTTTTTGTTTTAAGCATTGCATCATCATAATTGTATTCATGCTGCATTCTTGATGTAAGAGCAATCATTGCAAGGTTATGAGCATTCATAATATCATTGATGTCACCTGTAAGGCCAAGTGAGAAAGGAGTAAGAGGAATACACTGTGCAAGTCCTCCGCCAGCAGCGCTTCCTTTGATATTCATGGTTGGGCCGCCTGAAGGCTGTCTGATACCGCCTGTTACCTTTTTGCCTCTTTTTCCCATTCCCTGAACAAGACCCATGGTTGAAGTACTTTTACCTTCTCCCAGAGGGGTTGGTGTAATCGCAGTAACATCGATATATTTCCCGTCAGGTTTATCCTTCAGCCTGTCCAGTACAGCTTCAAAGTCAACTTTGCCGTAATAATGTCCATGAGGAATCAATTCTTCATCTTTAATTCCCAGTTCATCTGCGAGTTGTTTGACTGTTTTCATATTCGCTTCACTTGCTTCAGCGATCTGCCAGTCGGCTAATTTGGTTGGATCAAGGTTAGCCATTTACAATCCTCCTTAGTTTTAAATATCTTTTTAATGTTTCTATTACGTTGCTGACTTTTGCCGGCAACTGACAATTGTTTTCTGATTTTACCTAAATAAAAAATTATGCTCCAAATTGCAATCAACAAATTATTCTCGAATATCAGAACAACAATTGCTTTCTCCAAAAAAGGCTTTGTTGAATGTATATTTTTTTCGAACTAAACAGACCTGATTCTGGAATTGTTTTTTCTAATGATTTAATGTAAAATAAATAATCTTTAATGAATGATAAAACCAAATAATTAATTATTCTTTCTGCGGTTTCCATATTTAACCGTAATATTCGTAATAAATATACAGAATACACTGTACCGTGATTAAAAAATAATACCTTAATTATTGGCCAACGGAGAAAATAGCAATTTTTATATGTTTTTGCTATTTATGTTAAGTTGGGCAAGATTTATATATGTTTTGCTGATACTGGAAAATAAATATCAGTGCGTCATTTTCTAAAAAATCACAACTTCAATTCAAATCAATAACAAATAATATTAAATTAATCCGGCCATTACCATAATGAACCAATAGCGAAATAGACAAGAATAATGCTTGAATGAATAATTTTATAAGTCTATTTGATTTAAAAGAGTCTATATATATAGTTATATATATAACTAATTAAAAATTCAAGTACATTTTTAAAAATTAAAAGAAAATCAGCATTTTTTATAAAAAATAAAACAAATATATGGAAAATTTGAATTATATCTCACTTGACGTAACTCAATAAAATCAGAAAATGTGCCAAATGCTTAGCGTCACTTAAAATCAAATTAATATTTTTTTATTGAATATCAAAAAATGAAAAATTAAGACAATAAAACATACTGGCGGAACAATATTCCAAAATGAATATAAAAGCATTTTTTAATAACTTTGCAAAAAATAATGAACAGATCGGAATATAGAAAAAATATCCGGTACTGATGAAGTATATGGAGATTAAAAAAATGGAGAAATTAAAATTAGGACTTCCGAAAGGAAGCCTTGAAAAATCAACAATCGAATTATTTAAAAATGCCGGATGGAAAATTTCCGTTTCATCAAGGAATTATTTCCCGTCAATTGATGACAATGAAATATCATGTTCTCTTGTCAGAGCTCAGGAAATGGCTAGATATGTTGAAAGCGGCGTGCTTGATATAGGACTTACCGGCCTTGACTGGATTCTTGAAAATGCTTCCGATGTTGAATTTATAACGGACTTAATATACTCCAAAGTCAGCACAAATAAAGCTAAATGGGTACTGGCAGTTCCGGAGAATTCCGGAATAAATACTATTGAGGATTGTACAGGCAAAAGTATATCAACAGAGCTTGTAAACTTTACAAAGCGCTATTTCGCCGAAAAAAATATACCAGTAAATGTAGAATTTTCGTGGGGAGCAACAGAGGCAAAAGTTGTCGAAGGACTAGTAGACGCTATAGTTGAAGTAACGGAAACCGGTTCGACGATAAAAGCACACGGATTGAAAATAATTCACACTCTGCTTGAAACCAACACCAAACTGATCGCGAATCGTGCGAGTATGAATAACCCTGAAAAAAGAAAAAAAATCCAGCAAATAGCGCTCCTTCTCAAAGGTGCTTTGAATGCTGATTCAATTGCAGGCCTTAAAATGAATGTGCCGAAAAACAAACTTGAAACAATTGTTAAAATATTACCCAGTATTACGGCCCCAACCATTTCGGAACTGTATAATACTGAATGGTTTTCAGTGGAAACCGTAATCCGGGAAAAAATCGTTCGTGAAATAATACCGGCATTAATTGACGAAGGAGCTGACGGGATTATAGAATATCCGCTCAATAAAGTTGTTACCAAACAATTTGACAATTGATATTTTTATCGACTGACCTGATTTTTAATTGTGGCTGCATCTAAATTTCAAGAAATTACCGATATTTCAACTAATATATCAAAAGGATCATTATTGGATATCATTAATAATTCAGAAAAAAAAATCCTGATTGTGGATGATGAAAAAACCGTCAGGGACACTATATCAAAATTTCTATCCAGGATGGGATACATTACGGATACAGCGGAAGACGGCCGGATTGCTATTAACAAACTTACAGGCAATCCTTATGACCTTGTTATTACAGATCTTAAAATGCCCAATGTTGATGGCCGAATACTCCTTCAGTTTATGTCCGATAATCTGCCTACAATACCCAAAATCGTACTTACCGGATATGGTGAAGACAAGGATATTATTATTGCACTGAAATCAGGTGCGAGCGACTTTCTGTATAAACCTATTGGTGATTTTGCCATTTTGATGCATTCAATTCAGAAGGCTCTGAGCATAAAAGAAGCAAATGATGAAAGAGACAGATACCTTAAAGAATTACGGCAGATAAACGAGATTATTTCACTGCTGAACAAAGGCAAAAGCACTGAAGATATTTTTAAATCTCTCAGCACTAATCTTAAAAAAATTATTCCATTTAACAAGATAACTTTATGTAATCTTGACAGAGCCAAAAAAAAAGTAATAACCAGGCTGATAGAATCAGATCAGCCGATAATAATGCATGAAGGCTATGAAATGCCTGTTGATGATTTTATATTCGAGAATGATGATAACGTAGGTACCATATTATTAAATGATCTCGAAGAACATTCAAAAAAAGATCAAACAGCTTACATTACCAGCAAACCGCTGCTGGAAGAAGGAATGCAGTCTCTTCTGATGATGCCTCTGAAAATCAATAACGTAATCAGAGGGTTCCTTGGTTTATCCTCAACTGAAAAAGGCTTCTTTCAAAAAAGACATATTTCTTTCATGGAATCAATTGCAGGACAAATCGCATTAAGTATTGAACGCGGATCACTGCTTGAAGAATTGGGAAATCATACTAAAGAACTTGAACATCAGGTACAAACCAGGACAAATGAAATTTTTAAAACCCAGAGAACCACACTTTTTGCTTTAAGCAAGCTTGCGGAAAGCAGAGACCCTGAGACAGGAGAACATCTTGAAAGGATCAGAAGATATTCTGTCCTGACTGCCCAGATTTACAAATACACGCATAATGATAAAAATATTACCAATCTTTTTCTGAGAGACCTGTATGACTCGTCAATACTACACGACATAGGCAAAGTCGGAATTCCGGATACTATTCTCCTGAAAGAAGGGCCTCTGACAAATGAAGAACAGGAAATAATAAGGACTCATATTCATATCGGCTATGATGCGCTTAAAAAAGCATCAAAAAGCCTCGGAGAGAACTCATTCCTGAACATGGCAATGGAGATAATTCTGTATCATCACGAACACTGGGACGGGTCCGGATATCCTTTTAAATTAAAGGGAGAGAAAATTCCGCTTTCCGCCAGAATTGTTACAATTAGTGATGTTTATGATGCTCTGCGGTCAAAAAGGCCTTATAAAAAAGCCTATACTCATGAAAAAACGCTGGAAATTATGAAGCAAAGTTCCGGTTTTTTTGATCCTGTGCTGTTTAAAATATTTCTTGATAATTCCAGGGAATTCGATCTAATTTCGACAAGATATCAGGATCAGTAAGATATATTTAATTATTATATACCCGCAAATTACTTTTATTTTTTATGAGGAAATGATGAGCTATAGAGGAAATATTAATTTCAGATTTGGCGGCCCGTTAACTGACACAGTAAAGAAGCTGATGATTATAAATGGGGCAATTTTTATAATCCAGAAATTATTTAATATTTTTTCGCCAGGTATAATGGACCGTATTTTCGGATTACATCATATCGGCCTGATCTATGAATTCAAAATCTGGCAGCTTTTTACATATATGTTCCTGCATGGCGGTTTTCTGCATATTCTCTTTAATCTTTTAGGTTTATGGATGTTCGGCGGAGAACTTGAGCAAAAATGGGGGAAAAAGACATTTTTGCAATACTATCTGTTTTCCGGATTCGGCGCCGGTATATTCATTGCCATTATGAATTATATTGTATTCAGTAAATACGGTTTTTCACCTGTAACTATAGGTGCATCCGGAGCCATTTACGGTATTCTTCTCGCTTACGGATTAACCTGGCCCAACAGGGAAGTACTGCTCTATTTTTTATTTCCTGTAAAAATAAAATACCTTGTACTTGGTTTTGGAATCATTGAATTCATCGGAACTTTATCAAGCGCAATGGGAGCCGGCGGTACGATCAGCCATATAGGTCATCTTGGCGGGATTGGATCAGGATTTCTTTTTCTCTTTTTCAGAAAAAAAAGACAGCAGACTGTCAGCTATATGTACACTACCGGCAAACCGAATTCATCAGAAGGAATTGTAAAACATTTCCTGAAAGAGGAAAGACTGAAAAGAAAATCACAGGAAATAGAAAAAAGAATAAAAGCAAAAAAAATAATAGATACACTTCTTGAAAAAATTGCAAAAGAAGGAATGAGCTCATTAAGCCATAAAGAAAAAAGCGATCTTGAATGGGCTAGAAAACATTATTATCCTAATGATGAGGATACAGTTCATTAAAGAATAAAAGGAAGAAAAATAAAATGAAAAAAATTATCCTGCTTGCACTTATGCTGACACTTTTTTCATGCGAGGAAAAAAATAGAAATGAATACACTGTAGAAAAACGATTTCATGATAACGATACCTATGAAATTATATGCAAAGGATTACCCAAAGACAGTCTTACCGGCAAAGCAAGAATTGAATCAGCAAAAGAAGCCGCTCTTATAAATGCTCAGTTCATTGCAAAAGATATTTTTGAAGAGCCTGTAGATGTTGTAAAAAACGGTACAATTAAAAAATATGATATTAATGCTGATTCTGTAATAATTTATTATGTAATTACTTACAAAGACCTGAAAAAATATTTTAAGGAATAAATTTATAACAAAATATTAAAATTTACCCAAAAATATTAATAGTCAATATTTTACCTCTTAGAAAAAGAAATGAATAGAGAACAAGCCTTATATCTGCTGAAAAAACATATTAAAAATGAAAACATGATCAAACACAGCCTTGCTTCGGAAGCAGTACTCAGGGCTGTAGCCGCAAAACTTGGCGAGGATGAAGATAAATGGGCTCTTGCGGGCCTGCTTCATGATATTGATGTGGAAATAACAAATGCAGATCTTTCTGTTCACACAAAAAAAGCTGTGTCGATTCTTAAAGAAGAAGGTATTGATCAGGAATTAATTGATGCGATCAGGCTGCATAATGAACTAGCTCATCCGGGAGAAAAAAGAAGTACAAATCTGCAGTATGCTCTCGCGTCCGGAGAAACAATAACAGGACTAATAACAGCAACTGCTCTGGTTTATCCGGATAAAAAGCTTTCCAGTGTAAAAGTAAAATCCATTACTAAAAGAATGAAAGAAAAAGCTTTCGCAAGGACAGTTAATCGCGACATCATTATGGAATGCGAAAAAATCGGATTCGATTTAACAGAATTTTCCGGGATTGCACTGCAGGCAATGCAGGGAATTTCAGATGACCTGGGCTTGTAGCCGGCCAGTTTCCATCCTCAAAGTTTTAACCGGAACAAAAATATAATTTCGGGTTCTAATTCAACATCAAACTGAAAATATCTTTTTTTTAGCCGCCGAAATCATCATACAGAATATTCTCACTTTCCACACCTAAGCTATCCAGCATAGCGTTTACAGCACTATTCATTAATGGAGGACCGCACATATAGTATTCACAGTCTTCAGGAGCTGCATGGTCTTTCAGATAATTTTCGAACAGAACCTGATGGATAAAGCCTACCGGCCCTTTCCAGTTATCTTCTGGAAGAGGTTCTGAAAGAGCAAGATGAAATGTAAAATTTTTGAATTCTTTCTGTATCTTCTTAAAATCATCTTCATAAAAAACTTCACGCATTGATCTTGCTCCATACCAGAAACTGACTTTTCTTTTTGTTTTTAATGTGTGGAACAGATGAAAAATATGAGATCTCATTGGAGCCATGCCTGCACCGCCCCCAATGAATATCATTTCTTTCTCTGTTTCTCTGATAAAGAATTCGCCGTAAGGTCCTGATATTGTTACTTTATCTCCGGGTTTTTTGCTGAAGATATATGATGATACAATTCCAGGAGGAACATTTTCGAATCTGCCTTTCTCAGGGCTGTAAGGAGGAGTGGCTATTCTAACATTTAGCATAATAATATTCCCTTCAGCCGGGTGATTAGCCATGGAATATGCCCTTACAACTTCTTCCGAGTTATTTGCTTTAAGGTTAAAAATACCAAACTTTTCCCAGTCATCCTTATATTCATCCGGAATATCTATATCTTTGCTGAAATCAATACTATATTTCGGTACTTCTATCTGAATATAACCGCCGGATTGAAAATCAAGCTTTTCTCCTTCCGGAAGTTTAACAACAAATTCCTTAATAAATGTTGCTACTGTATCATTAGATACAACTTCACATTCCCATTTCTTTACAGAGAAAACTTCTTCCGGAATCTCTATCTCCATATCTTCCCTGACTTTGACCTGACACGCGAGCCTGGTGCCTTCCTTGGCAAGCTTTCTTGAAATATGCGCAGTCTCTGTAGGTAATATATCCCCGCCGCCTTTATGGACTTTGCACTTACAGACTCCGCAGGTCCCCTGCCCTCCGCACGCGGACGGGAGAAGAATTCCGTTGGCTGTTAAAGTGGAGAGCAATGTTGAGCCAGCTTCCACTTCCATAGCTTTTTCTTCATCCTTGTTTATTAATAGCTTAACATTGCCTTTTTTGACAAGCTTATATTCAGCACCAACTATAACAAGAGTCAGAAAGAAGACGACTGATGCGAAAATTATGACTGTGCTAATGACGGTGAGCATACGCTAATTCCTCAATATATTTATATCTGAATTCCAGAAAAAATCATAAAAGCCATTGCCATTAATCCGGTAATGATCATTGTAATTCCAAGGCCCCTTAAAGCAGGCGGTACGTTTGAATATTTAATTTTCTCCCGGATTGCTGCCATTAAAATTATTGCAAGAGCCCAGCCTATACCGGACGAAATCCCGAATACAGTAGTCTGAGCCAGTGTATATTTTCTTTCGACCATGAATAATGCCACTCCCAGAATAGCGCAGTTTACCGTTATGAGCGGCAAATAGATACCGAGAGCAGAATATAGAGCCTGAGATATTTTTTCAACAATCATTTCAACAAGCTGAACCATGGCTGCAATTACGGCAATAAAGAATATGTAAGTCATAAAGCTTAAATCAACATCCTTGAAACTGTCTCCAAGCCATACAAGAGCACCTTTCTGAAGTATAAAATTGTTAAGAAGCCAGTTAACAGGTGCTGTAATTGTCAGTACGAAAATAACAGCGACTCCCAAACCTGCCGCAGTGGATATTTTTTTGGACAGCGCAAGAAATGAACACATCCCAAGAAAATAAGCAAGCAGTATATTGTTAACAAATATTGATTCTATGCCGAGATTTATTAATTCCATAAGCAAGAACTACTCCTCTTCAAAAGTGCCCGTGATTGTCCTCTGGACCCAGATAAAAATGCCAAGTATAATAAAGGCTCCCGGGGCCAAAACCATTAGTCCGTTATCAACATAACCCATATTGTAAAGTCCTTCAGGAATAATCTGAAAGCCCAGCAGCTTTCCGCTTCCGAATAATTCTCTGAAAAATCCGACAACAGCTATTACAAATGCATAACCGAGTCCGTTTCCTATTCCGTCAAATATTGAGGGAACGGGTTTATTTGTTAAAGCGAAAGCTTCCAGTCTTCCCAGTACAATACAGTTTGTAATTATAAGCCCAACGAATATTGATAACTGTTTTGAAACGTCATAAGCATAAGCTTTCAAAATCTGATCAACAAGTATAACCAGGGACGCAACAACAGTCATTTCCACTATTATTCTGATTTTTGACGGAATTAAATTCCGTAGAAGAGAGATAATCAAATTGGAAAAAACAACAACAACAATTACAGCAATGCCCATTACCAGTGAAGGAATTAACTGCGACGTTACAGCAAGGGCTGAACAAATGCCCAGTACCTGAATTGTAATCGGATTATTCTCGTTTAACGGAATAAAAAATGCTCGTTTATTTTTAGTTGAAAAAACAGGTTCTTTTTCTTTCTTTGAAGGCATTATTTAATCTCCTTCCTTGCAGTTCTGAAATATGGTTCATATAAAGCCAGGGAACTTTTCAAAAGTTTTGTAACACCATTCCCTGTAAGAGTTGCACCGCTGATTCCGTCAACCTCATGGATTTTATTTTCCGAATCAGGACGAACCTTTCCTTTAACAACTTTTACAGATACCAGCTCTTTTTTCTCGTTAAGTATCTTTTTACCTGCAAAACTGTTCTGGAACCAGTCCTTTTCAATTTCAGCGCCGAGTCCCGGAGTTTCTGCGTGCTGATAAAAAGTCAGTCCGGCAACTGTGTTCAAATCATTCTCCAGGGCAATATATCCATACAATGTGGACCAGACTCCCTTGCCGGCTACAGGTATACAATAAGCTTCAATTTTATTTCCGCTAACTCTTGTAAATACCGGAAAAATTCTTTCTGTTTCAGGTTTTTCCAGTTCCTTTTCAATAATTATTCTTTCAGGAACAAAATCACCTTTTGCTATTTTACCGTTAAAATCAACAGCGTAGCTTTTAATGTAATTATCATAACAGCATTGAACATCACAGAGTTCTCCGGAATCGGACTTACAATTATTGTTACTGTAAACACCCAGAGCTATTAAGATATTTTTCTTTCTGTCATTCTCAATATTTAATGCCTGCCTGTCTTTAAGAGACTGAGAAACAGCTGATAACACAAGTGCCGCTATAAGCGCAGTAATTACGATAAAGACGAATGTATAGGTATTAGTTTGCCGCACGTTTCATTCTCCTTCTGATGTTCCGGGATACTATTATATGATCAATAAGAGGAGCAAATGCGTTCATAAACAATATCGCGAGCATCATTCCTTCAGGATAGGCCGGATTCAGGACTCGTATCAATATGGCGAGCAGGCCTATAAAAAAGCCGTAAAAATATTTCCCAACATTAGTTGCAGTTCCTGATACAGGGTCAGTAGCCATAAACACAGCACCGAAAGCGAATCCGCCCATTACCATATGATAAGAAAAAGGTAATGCCATAAAACTCGATGAGGAAGGAGCGGCAATATTGAGTATTGATGACATTATGAATCCTCCGACAAAAACGGATACAATAATGCGCCAGCTTGCAACTCCTGTTATTATAAGAAAAATTCCGCCTAAAAGAATCAGAAGAGTAGAAGTTTCACCTATGCTTCCCGGAATTAAACCTGTAAACATATTCCACCAGGAATATCCTTTAGCAGCAAGAACATCAATTATATTGCCGCTTGAAACATCCATTGCGACTGCCAGTGGTGTAGCCGAAGTGAAAGAATCAACTATAGTCTTATCAGAAAAAATCCAGACGCCATTGCCTGATATTGAAGCAGGATAAGCAAAGAAAAGAAATGCTCTTGTTACAAGTGCGGGGTTGAAAACATTCATTCCGGTTCCGCCGAATACCTCTTTACCGATAACTACTCCAAATGTAATTGCGACTGCCAGCTGCCACCATGGAATCGTGGGAGGAACAATCAGAGGTACCAAAAATCCCGTAACAAACAGTCCTTCGTTGACCTCCTCTTTTCTTACTACAGCAAAAAGAATCTCCCAGAAACCGCCTACTGCATAGCATATAATTATCAGAGGTATTACAAGGTAAGCGCCCTGAAGAAAGCAGTCGAAAACTGAAAACTGACTGCCGGGCGTAAGCCCCTGAGACAGATAATACTGATATCCGGCATTATACATTCCGAAAATCAAAGCCGGTAATCCGGCGATAATAACAAAAAACATTAACCGTTTTATATCAAAATGATCTCTTATATGCGCTCCGGTAATTGTCCGTTTATCTGTTACAAAAAACATTGATTCGAACATTTCATAGAGCGGATATAACTTTTCCAGTTTTCCGCCTTTTTCAAAATGCTTTTTCATGTTATCAAAACTACCCATTAATAATATTATAGATCAACATGAGTACCATATCTTAAAGATATAACACTCTCCAAAACAGCACTAACCTTCTTTTTCGATCAGTTCCATCCCCTCACGAAGAATTTTCTGGAACTCATTTTTTGACGGATCGATATACTCGCAAAGAGCAACATCTTCTTCCGCAAGTTCATATATACCCAGTCCTTCCATTTTTTCTATATCCTTAGTAATAATATTTTTCATTAAAATTACAGGGTATAAATCCATGGGAAGTACTCTTTCAAAATCGCCGGTAATAATAAAAGGCCGATTCCCTCCGCTCATTGCGGTAGTCTGTACAAATTTAAACTTTGACCTGAAAAGTTTTGAAACAAATGTGCGGTGAAAGCTGGTTTTCCTGAAGCCCGGCATAAGCCACCCAAGAAATTCCCAGTTTTCCCTTTCAGGAATTATGGTAATGAGATTATCATAAAATCCTATATAACCGTCAAAATCAATTTCCCTGCCTGTAAGCACGTTGCCTGAAATATATCTTACCTTGCTGTGATCAGGTCTGTATGCATCCATGCTCATATCATCCGAGCAATGACATGAATAGGCTGATGCACCAAGAATAGTGCGATAATAATTTTTATTCTTTGCATAAGATCCTGCGACAGCAACAGTAATTTCAGGAAAAAGTCTGCCGGACTCAAACAGCCTGCCGATTAATATTACTGATTGTACAGAGCATGTCCATACAATATCATTTCTGTTCCTGATCGGAGCTATATGATGAATATGAATTCCTACATTTCCCGCAGGGTGAGGACCGGATACTTTATGAATTTCGACACCATTTGCTTTGGAAAAAGCCTCTGAAATATCTTTTCTCTTTCCGTCAATTACAAGATGTGCTTTACCGCTTGTTAACTTCTTTATGACATTAAGTCCAGTCTGAAAAGAATCCTCCTGCCCCTTAATAATAAAATTCCAGTCAGCAGCGAGAGGCGCAGTATCCATTGTTGAAATAAAAATATCACGCGGAGTGTCGTCAGGAGATGCAACCTTAGCAAAAGGTCTCTGGATAAAACACGGGAACAGGCCGCTTTTCAGCAGAATTTCAATAACATCATGTTTTGTGAGTTCCTTAGAAGGAATTTTAATCTTCTCATAATCATTTTTCCCGTCAGATTTGACAATAACAGCCTGAATAACTCTTCTTTCGCCCCTAACAACTTCCTCGACCTTGCCGCTGACAGTTGAAACGAATTTAATTCTTTCGTCTTCCTTACTGAAAAACAGAGGTGTACCAATTTTTACCTTATCCCCGACTTCAACACATAGTTTAGGCTTAATCCCTGTAAAATCAGTTGGTTTAATCGCAATTTTTTCCGGAAGCGGCAGATTAAGTATCTTTTGTTCCGCTTCTCCCTGTAAATTAATATTATAACCGCGTTTTAATTTTATATTTGTCATCAAATTTCACACATATTTTATGAACTGTAATTTAAATAATAATTTTTTTAATTAAAAATATAAATTACTGACTGCAATTTTCTGCAAGCTGTAATACAAATCATCCGATTATAAGAATATTAGATAATTTTAAGTTTTTTCAATATCTATTTTTATGTTAAATCCGCAAGTTGAGCAGCCTGACTGTTGCTTGTTTTTCGGTGAACAACTGCAGGTTCTTTCTACACTCTTCTCACCCTTAAAAAGCATCTTTATTGAAAAGGAAAATGCGAAGAATAAAAGAATTATTAAGGCAAGTATTGTTATCTTCAACATAAAGTTCTCTCAAGATTATTATATTCTTAATGACTTAAGGGTATATGAAGAACTTCCGATTAATTATTTACTTAAATGAAACATGAATAATATCTGAAATAAAAATATCAGGCATTATATTAATAATTATTTAAAATATTTTTTTATGTAACCGGCTGGTTTATTGTCGGCTGATCAGGAAATATTCAAATAATTAGCTATATTACTTATGACACTCGTTACATTTTTTCGGACCGACGTTTTCTTTCTTATGACATGTTATACAGAGCTTATGAGCTGCATCTTTAGTTTTTACTGCTTCATGGCAGCCTTTACAGTCTTCTGCGCCTTTAATTTTAGCATGCTTTACATGACTGTATGTTGTTGCACTTTTTTTATTCCCGACTTTCTTAATTGTAACATCTTTCTGAGGTATATCAGCAGCAAATAAAAAGAAAGGAATAACGAACACAGCAGCTAAAACAATAGTAAGAATGGTTTTTTTCATAGCGTCAAACTCCTTTATATAGATGATTGGCAATGCAGAAAAAAAGTATTTAAATCAAAATTACTTTTCATATTAAATACACATAGCCTAATAGATATTAAACAACTGAAAGTCAATTATTTTTTTCAACAATTAAAATCTTAACACAATTCCCATTCCGGTAAATATATAATTTCCCTTTATTGAAATTTCATGTCTTCTCTCATCAGTATATGTTTCTCCCTCATTCCTGTAATAAAGCATTTGTTTATTTTTACTGAAAAAATATGCGGCCATTATATCAATGCTGATATTTGTGCTAAAACTATAGCCTATCCCTGCAGTGCAATATATATAATCAGACTCGTCAGAGGACATTGTTCTTCCTGAATTATTTTCATCCTGATAGCGTTCAAATTTCCTTGAAGAAAATCCAGTCCCTGTTGAAAAAGTCATGTTTTGCGTTAACTTCAGCTCAATCCCTCCTTTTAATGATACAGAAGTTCCTGATTTCACAACAAATTCTTCAGTTTCAATCCTATTCTCATTACCAATAAAAGTGAAATCCTTATCAACATATGAATACTCAAATATGAATAATGATTCAAAACCGAATGCAAGGATAGTATTTATTCTTTTATAAATTCCGGCAGAGACTGAAGGTCCGCTTGTTCTTTTACCATCGATTGATGCCTTCGAATCCAGTTGAGTAATTGAGGTTTCGCTATTGTAATCAATCTTAACCTCTTTTTTTATCCACGAAAAATCTCCGGACCTTAACAGCAGTCCCAGCTGAAAATCATTTGCTCTGTAAAGATATCCAAATCCAAGTTCACCCCTTATTGCATTAACCAGCTTCTCATGTTTTTCTGTTTCTTCATTACTGCTTGATATAACAGTTTCTCTTTTTCTCTCTTCCGAAATTCTTGAATACTTTGCCAGAAGCTGAAATCCGAAAGTACTGTTCCCGGAAAGACTGAATCCCGCAGATGTTATAAAAACCGGATGAAAACTGTTTTCCCTGTTTATTTCATCAGACAGTATTTCTATAGTTCCGTCTGTTGCATATAAATGTGTTTCAATCTCATTATATAAATACTGATCATTATCCAGAGACGTAACGGCAAATCCCAAAGCCGATTTATCAAACTTTTTTAAATAAGACAGATGGCTATTCATTCCGAATGATTTGGGTTCTTCCATTTCCACTTTGCTGTCATATTCAGTTCCGTTCATATTCAGATATAAATCCGATTCACACACTCCGGATAAACGCTGGACATATGTGTAAAAAAAACCAAAAGCATTATTTACGGTCTGATTAGGAATGAGAGCGGGATTCCTAATCACATCAGAAGGACCCGACGGAGCAACAGTTAATAAGTCTCCCATGGAAGCAGCATTGCTCTGTCCAAACATCTGGGAATTATTAAACAAAACAAAAGCTGCTGACATAAAAACCAATAAAATCTTTTTCATAATAACTTCAGTCATCTAAAAATGAAATGTCCTCACCCTCCTGCGACTGAAGCAAGATCATAGGCAGAACGTGGGATTTATAAAAATTTCGGTCATCAACAGCCTGCAGCGTGAACTCAATCGAATTCTCTTTGAACTTCGGATGCCTGCAAACGATTTTAAAATTAATATCCTCGATGGCCTTTTCTTCTGCTTCCGGTTTCGGCCAGAAATGGAAAAAACCTTTTGTCGCTTTATTTGTAATATATGGATTTTTCCAGCTTTCATCTATCATAACAGCAGGTTTATCGTTACAGAATAATGTGACATTAACATCCGAAACAATGGAGAAGGTGGTATTTTCAAGAACTTCACCTAAAACATGAGGAAAAAATAATTCTTTTTTAATTTTATTTTTTGCAATATGCAGTTCAGATTCTCTTCTTTTCTGTACGGTCTTTATTGCTTCATGAATAAGGATTAAAATATCGGTCTTTTGCTGAAACATCACTTCCGATTCAAGTTTACCGTGCAGAATACCTCTTTCGCTCGTATAATATTTTGGCGGTATTCTGTTAAGCACATATGTAATTATATCATCCTTATTGATATTTTTAATAACATCGTTATTATCATTTGCCTTCATAACAAGGACTTCTTCAACAATCCCGGTAACCATATCTTCCATAAGATTTCTTATAGCCATTAATCATGCCTCCTTATTTTAAAAAATTTTTATGATATTCTCAATGACTCAAATTATCCGCTCCCGGTACAGGGAAGAATAATTTCAGAATTACTTTATTTCATCTTCTTTTTATTATCCGGAAATGATATCTTAATTGCTTCATCAATATCCTTGATAAAATGAAATTTAACTCCTTTCTTTATATATTCGGGTATTTCGGACAGATCCTTTTCATTCTCTTTCGGCATAATAATTTCTTTTATTCTGGATCTTTTAGCTGCAATTACTTTTTCTTTAATTCCGCCGACAGGCAGAATCCTTCCGCTTAAAGTCAATTCTCCGGTCATAGCAAGCCCGGGTTTTATAATTTTATCTGTTGCCAGTGAATAAAGAGAACTTGCCATTGTTACACCTGCTGAAGGACCGTCTTTAGGCGTTGCGCCTGCCGGTACGTGCAGATGAATGGTATTGTTTTCAAAATATGAATTTCTTGTTTCATCCCTGCTTAAAAGATGCTGCACATAACTGTACGCAATATTTGCAGATTCGGACATAACATCTCCAAGCTGGCCCGTCAATTTCAGAACACCTCCTTTGGAGCTCCTGATGCCGATAGACTCAATTGTTAAAGTATCTCCTCCGAGAGAAGTCCATGCCAGTCCTGTAACAAGGCCGGGTTTAATATTTTTTGCAAGTTCCTCATCAAGATATATTTCAGGCCCAAGGTATTCCTTAATTGTTTTATTATTTAAAGGAGGAATGTTATATCTGGGATTTCTCGCAACGCGTGACGCGATTTTTCTGCATATCTTTTCAATCTGCCTCTCCAGATTTCTTACCCCGGCTTCTCTTGACCATGAATGTATGATATAGAGAAAACCGTTTTTATCAATTTTTACAGATCCCCTTTTAAGTCCGTGCTTTTCAACCTGTCTAGGCAGCAAATATCTTTTAGCTATCTGGAATTTCTCCTCTGCGATGTATCCGGAAAGCCTGATAACCTCCATTCTGTCCAGAAGCACATGTGGAATTGTATCAAGAGAATTGGCAGTTGTAATAAAAAATACCTCTGAAAGATCAAAAGGCAGATCCAGATAATGATCCCGGAATTCAGTATTCTGTTCAGGATCAAGTACATCCAGTAAGGCTGATGCTGGATCACCCTGATAACTCTGCCCGAGTTTATCTATCTCATCCAGCATGAATACAGGATTTTTTGATTTTGTTATTTTAAGACCCTGTATGATTTTCCCCGGCATTGCACCGATATATGTTCTCCTGTGCCCCTTAATTTCAGCTTCATCTCTCATGCCGCCCAGAGACATTCTGAAAAACTGCCGGTTCAGAGCCTTTGCTATTGATTTTCCGAGAGAAGTTTTACCTGCACCCGGAGGCCCCACCAGACAGATAATAGATCCCCTTGCCTCTTTCTTTAATTTCTTTACAGCCAGAAACTCGAGTATTCTCATTTTTACATCGTCCAGGCCGTAATGATCTTTGTTGAGAATTTTTTCCGCTTTTACCAGGTCATAGGAATCTGTAGTCTTCACATTCCATGGAAGCGCAATAATGGTTTCAAGATAATTTCTTGTAACAGGATATTCAGATGAATTAGGGTCCATGAGAGTAAGTTTTGCGAGTTCATCATCTGCTTTTTCCTTAACCTCTCCTTCGAGTTGTAAATCATCCAGTTTCTTTTTAATTACATTTATATCTCTCGTTCTCTCATCAGCATCCATTCCCAATTCAGATTTTATTGCTTTTAACTGCTCCCTGAGAAAGAACTCCTTCTGCTGCTTGTCGATCTTATCATTAATCTGGCCCTGTATCTTTTTTTGCAGATTAAGAACATCCATTTCCTTTTGAAGAAACTGCAGAACAATCTCAAGACGTTTCTTGATATTGATTGTTTCCAGAACCTGCTGGGATTCCTTTTTCTCAAGATTAAGGATTGATGTTACGAAATCCGCAATTTTACCCGGCTCATCCACATTAACCATTGTCAGTTTCATTTCTTCTGTAAAAAGAGGATTATTTTCAGATAATAATTTAAGCTGGCTTAATATTGACCTTGTTAAAGCTTTTGTCTCAATATCCTTTTTTACGGCTTCGTCATCAAGATATTCTACCTGTGCAATAAAATGCGGTTTCTCTGAGATGATGTCTTCAATTCTGAAACGCTTAATAGTATTAATTAATAAATTGATCCCCCCGTCAGGAAGATTAATTCTTTTTAATATTTTCGCGGCAGTTCCGTATTTATACAGATCGTTTATTTTAATCTCTTCCGTATCATCATCCTTAAGAAGAACCAGGCCTACTGTGCGCGTAGAATCTATTACTTTATCAATAGCTGCAGTAAACCTGCCCTGGGAAATAATCAAAGGTGTTACAATTCCCGGAAAAATCGGACGGTACCTGATCGGAATTATATGCAGCTGTGAAGGAAGAATATGATCAACTGAAATAAGATTACTGCCAAAAATATCGTTTTCCAACTGATCCAGCTGGATATCGGCATCATCGTCATCAATTATATCAATATTATCATTATCAAAATTGTTTTTTTTCGTCATTATAAATCCTTTAATTTTATTTCAAAAAAATCCGTTAACTGTTTTCTGCTGAAATGAGATTACAGCCTGCTATCAAACGGGATAAGATTTAATTTATAAAATTATTCCGCAGATTGAGAAGCTTATCAGTAATAAAATCAAATACCGATCTGGAAATAAATTTCAACTTAAATCAATAACCTGGATATGCAATACAGAGGAACATAATATCACAAATATAATTTAAATCAACTATTATAACTAAAAAGGCACATCTATTTTTGATAAAAGTTAATTTTATTTTAAATATTATGGTAACTATTCAGTTACTGGACTGCCCCCCTAAAACTGGAGTGACAAATAAAACCAGTTATGGGAGAATAAGTACATGATAAAAAGAACAAAATACAGTGAA
>JAFGDQ010000043.1 GCA_016932015.1 Spirochaetota bacterium
TTTCAAGTCATTATACTTGAAATTTATAGATTAAGTCGTAAAGAGATGTCTTGACTGAGCAGGTCTCTTTAAAAAAACGCTACCAATAATTTACAAACTGGTATATCGCATAATGATCGGCTTATCCGGATTTTCACTCATATTTTTCAATGCTTCAACCGGCAGCCTGATATTATAAAAAGAATAATCCGGTGGTGTAAGATTGCTTTTAAGCTCAGGATTCAAATGCCTGATCTTTTTTACAGGAAGGCCTGTTATCTTTGAAAGTCTGTGAATATTAACAGGATGAGTTATTGTCACTAATTTAGTATTCTCCTTTTCCCGCCTCGTTATTTCTTTATCAATACCGAACATTTTCTGATTTTTATATATCAGTGCAAGAGCCGCAAAACGCGGTACAAAGTCTCTGGTTTCATCCCTTAAAAGTCCTGATTCGCAAAGTGCCCAGAAGTCATCTGTTTTTGCTTTACGCATTTTTCTTGTTACATAGCCTGCCCCGCCGTTATACGCAGCAAGTGTCATCTCCCATGAATTAAACATAGGATAGATATTTTTAAGATGAGTTAAAGCAGCAATTGTTGATTTTCTCACATTTCTGCGTTCATCGACCCATCTGTTGCGTTTTAAACCAAGAATGCTTGAAGTAGATTTTACGAACTGCCATAGTCCGACAGCTCTTGTTCTTGATACAGCATATGGATTAAACCCGCTTTCAAGCAAAGGCAAAAGCAGAATATCATCAGGAAGATCGGAAAATTCTTTAAACTCATTATTGATGATATCCATGTACAAATAGGATCTTTCAATAGCATTGATTACATAACTGCGTCCTTTTGTCAGATAAATATAAAGATATTTCCTGACTTCTTTTCTACGGCAAATTGACAGATCATCAATCGACTCGAAAAAAGTCTTATTTTCAAGTTGAGGCAGAGAAAATGAATCATTCTCCGGTTTATAATTTTCCGCATGTTTCAATCCTTCAGAAGAAAATTCTGTATCTTTATAGAGTTCCTGAAAATGAAAACAAAACTGAGTTTTATAAAAGCCTATAAGCGCTGCACAAATGATTATTAATAAGATCAAAAACGGAATAATTCGTTTCATGAGACATAACCTGCTAATAAAGAGATACAATTCTCTTGTATAATTTTTATTTTCAAATAACAGATTAATATAGTATTAGTATGTGAGGATTTTTTTATTTATATGTTGTATGTGTGGTGAACAATCATGAAATAGCCAATATTTGGCAAGTATTTTTTTAAATTATTAAAAAGTCTGTTTTTTCCAAATACCTACAGTATATTATTGAAAACAGGTAAAAAATAATATATATTTTAATGATATACTTGTTTATAAAAATAATACCGGATTCAGTCATCAAATTTTCTGCAAATCAAAACAGGTAATTAAATGATTGTAAATATTGATGACATACTTACATTAATTGATAAAAATCCTGCGGATTTCACATTTATTCCAATAGAAGATATTGAATTGCAACAGGGAAGGAAACAACCTGTCAAAATCTGGAATAAAGGAGAAAAAATACCCGAAGAAAAAATCGAATCTTTCAGGAACAATGGCGTTGAATATATTGACTTGAAATTTTCCAACTCACTTTACAGAATGCTGGTTATTTACCGTCCGGACAGGTATAAAGAACCCTCTACTGTAAAATCATTCATAGAAATTGACAAGATAATAAATACATTTGAATCACTCAATAAAATGAGTAAAAGAAAACGCTATATTTCTTTTATGTATGAATTATACAACAAGAATGATAAATATACTCCCCTCTTCAGATTCAATGAACCTATTGATTACAGGAAATGGAATTTAATAAAAAGACATATAAAAAAAGATACCAGACTGCCTATTCTTTACAATGAAATTGGCATAATTGTTTTCGTTGATTTAACAAACAACAATAACGGCAAGTCCGGCAACTACATTGAAAGATTCAAAAAGAATGTAGACTTGTGTTCAATACTAACTCAAAGAAAAACGGACAATGTAAATTTCAAAATTTCTTCCGAGTTTAATCGTCTGACTGATATATGGACTGTCAATGAACCGGAAAGGCTTCTTGATACGTATATAGAAAGGAATGCAAAACTTATCGTTATTGGCGATAAAATAAACGATGCTTACAAGTCTGCTTTACTCAATGTAAAAAAATATGACAAATATGCGCGTTATATTGTAGCGACAGATATAAATCCTAATGATACAAACGAATTACTTATAAACATTAAACGTGCATACCATATGAATAATTATTCTATTGAATAGTCTTTTACAACTCTTCGATAATCAGAGCCAGCATTTCCCTTGCGTCATTAATATCAACCTGAAGCCTCTTTACATCTTTTAAACGATTTTCTTTACGTGCCCTTTTATACTGTTCAGTTAATGACTTCAATGATTCAGTTAACGCCTCAAGTTCACGGTCAACTGCGGTATATGAATCTGTAACTCCGTAAAAAGCAATTCTTGAACGCATTGTCAATAAATCAACTACTTCACCCCAGTTCGGTACATATACATCATAACCAAATTTTGACCTTATTGTTTCCGCAAAGCTTTGAGAGGCTTCTTCCTCTCCATGTATTACAAATACCCGGAGCTTATTGTTCTTAATATGCCCCATCCATTCTATCAGTCCGTCCCTGTCAGCATGAGCGGAGAAGCCTCCCAGAGTATGTACTTTGGCATTGACAAGAACATCTTCGCCGTATAGCCTCACTTTTTTCGCGCCATCTACAAGCTTTCTGCCTGTTGTGCCTTCAGCCTGATACCCGACAATAATGACACTTGATTCAGGTTTATACAGATTATGAAGAAGATGATACTTAATTCTTCCGGCTGTACACATACCGCTCGCGGAAATGATGATAGCTCCTGAAACTTCAGTATTTAATCTTTTAGATTCTTCTGTTGTCCTTGTAAAAAATAAATTTTTAAATTCAAGAGGACTGCTTCCTGACAAATAAAGTTCTCTTGATTCCTCATCAAAAAATTCCTGACTACCTTTAAATATTTCAGTAGCACTGATTGCAAGCGGAGAATCTATATATACCGGAATTTCCGGAATTTGTTTTTCTCTGAAAAGCTTAGCCAGTGAATATATTATTTCCTGTGTTCTTTCGACAGCAAACGCGGGTATAATTATATTTCCTCTCTGATTATATGAATTCAGTATTATATCTTTAAATTCTTCCAATGTATCTTCCCGTTTTTTATGGAGCCTGTTACCATAAGTTGATTCTATGAGAAGGATATCTGCATCTTCAATTATTTCAGGATCATTTATTATTACACGGTCCTTCTGGCCAAGATCACCTGAAAAAACGATCTTCGTTTTTTTTCCTTTTTCCTCAACCCATAGTTCAATAATTGCTGATCCAAGTATATGTCCTGCATCCCTGAATCTGGCTTCAACTCCCGGACGAATGTTTACAATCTGCCCGTATTTAACAGGCCTGAATTTATCCATGGAATTTTCAGCATCCTGAACAGTATATATTGGTTCTATCAGTTCACGCTGGAGTCTTTTATTCTTACGGTTAATCCATTCAGTATCCATTTCCTGAATATGAGCACTGTCCGGCAGCATAATGCCGCATAAATCAATGGTTGGCTGCGTTGCGTAAATACTGCCGTTGAATCCTTCCTTAATAAGCCTGGGGATAAGCCCGCTATGATCAATATGTGCATGTGTCAAGAGCAGATTTTCAATTCTGGCAGGAGCATAAATAAGATTCAGCCAGTTACGCTCTTTAATATCACTCCTTCCCTGGAACATACCGCAATCTATCATAATTTGAAAATCATCATTTTTCACAATATAGGAAGAACCGGTTACTGTTCTTGCTCCTCCGACAAATTCTATTTCCATTAAATTTCTCCGTTAAAAAAACAGTTTGCAATATAAGCTGAAATCATGATAAGGATCAGATAATATACAGCTATCATACCATTCTTGACAAATATTTATATATATGCAACAATTAATAAGTATCTGACAATACTGAGTTAAGGACAGACAAAAAAATGTCTCGGCTAAAAAAGAAATTACTTTTATACTTTCTCTTAATTTCAATCGTGTCTATTTCAGTAAGTGCGGAGATCATCTTAGAGATTAGCTCCGCAAAATTAGAAAATGAAATAGAATCAAACTTTTTTAAACATATTAAACAATCACAACCAATAAGTAATATTTCAATTTTGGAAAAAAGTATCAAATCCAAATCAATTTTTGAACCAATTTACAGACTTCGAAACAGAATGCTTCTTTTTCTTCTGTTTATTTCCGGAAGTATAGCCGCAGCCTTTGTTTTTTTTACTAAAGACATAATCTCACCGATGGACGGTATTGTTGATGCAACAAAAAAAATCGTTAACGGAGATTTAACGGTATCTGTACCTGTAGTCACTGAAGACGAAATCGGGCTGATTGCCAGTTTAATCAATGATATGAATAATAATTTAACGAATATGGTTAACCAGGTACGAAGCGAATTAAATAAATATAAAATTACATTAATTGATGCTCATAATTTTGTAAGCCAGATTATATCCGAAGAGCGAAGTAATCGTGTAATTGAAGAAAAAATAATTCATAAATCTGAATTTAAGCAAATGCTTAATCAGGGTCAGGATGTTATTAAAATTCTCACTTCAATTATTGATGATTTAACAGGCCTTCAAAAATTTTTAAATATGTATAAAACGTATTCCATAAAATCGGAATTGTCTCAAAAAGAAATTGATGAAGCTGTTAATGATTTCAAAATAAACAGCCTTTGATAAAAGGATTTTATTTTAATGAGTTTTGAATACTGGTATATACTTCCTGTCTCCATAGTAATAGCTATCCTGGCAAATTCATCCGGGTTCTCCGGAGGTGTACTTTTTCAGCCTATTTTCAATCTCTTTCTTAATTTACCAATACAGAATGCAGTTGCAACAGGTATAGCTATTGAAACAGCAGGTATGACGAGCGGAGCAATCCGCTATATGTTATTCAGAATGGTAGAGCTCTCGATTGGTTTTACAATGATCATGCTTACGATCCCAGGTATTATACTTGGTAATTATATCCTGCTTGTTGTTAATGGGGATCTTATTAAATTTGTACTCGGATTTATAATTTTCGGTCTTGCTACGATGCAGCTGATAAACGCTTTTAAACGGTCTTTCGGTAAAAAAGAAAACATACCTATTGAAGACATATATGCATATATGTGGGTGCCTCCGATTGGAGGCCTCTTCTCAGCTACTACCGGTACCGGGATCGCGGAACTGGCTCAGCCTGTACTTGAAAAAGGCCTGAATATTAAAACAAAAAGAGCAAATGCTACCGCAATACTGATTGAAGCTACAGGTGACTGGGCGATTACAATTCTGAATCTTCACGCCGGGCTCATAATGTGGGAATTATGGATATTTGCCGGTGTAGGAGTAATAATCGGCGGTCAGATAGGCCCATATGTCTCCAGATACCTTCCGGACAGAACTGTTAAAATCATTTTTTCTTTATCAATAATTGTCATAGGTATTTTTTATATTTACAAAGGAATAAACTGGCTTCTTTCATAAATAATACAATAACCGTTGCAGCCGATCTATTTCACATGTGATATTTCTTTTACTTGCAAAATTATTAAACTGCTTAAATTATGTCATTGTTTAAATATCAGTTAACAGTTGTTATAAATATTGAAAGAACCTGATTTATACTTCGTATTCTTTCGATCAAATCCAGTATTTAATTTATTAAAGTAATCAAACTAATGAAAAAAGAAAAAAAAGATAATAGTTCAAAAGCCTGTGTTCAGAATACGAAAACAAAAATTATGGAAGCGACACTTCAGATTTTATGGAAAAACGGATACAAAGGAACAACAACAAAACAAATCGCTGATTTAGCCGGTGTAAATGAAGTTACTATCTTCAGAAATTTTGGAAATAAAGAGAAGCTGATAGAAGAAACGTTTAATTTATCAGATGCCATGACAGATCCTTTAAAGGAACTGCTGAAAAACGAATTTCCAACTGTACGGGATTTCCTTGATGAGTTCAGCGAATTAATGTATACACAATGGAATAAAAATAAAGAAATTAATTTATCAACTTTAAGGGAGTTGGGAAGCAAACAATCAGATTTCACGAAAAGGCAGGTAGAAGCTGTAAAATATATAATCAAATTATTTACTGAAAAATTAATGGAAATGCATAAACAGGGAAAAATAAAAAAATCTTCTATTAAAGATCTTTCCAATATTTATCATAGTGCGACTATGTCTGTTTACATCTGGCATTCAGTAAATGGGAATATAACCTCCGATAAAGACATTAGAAATTACTTAAAGAGCCTGAGTAAAGTCCTCACCAAGGGAATAGAATAGAAAAATTATTTTTATTAAATTTCCCGATAATTCAATTTTTGAATTTTCTAAATTTTTTTACTTGAAAAAAAACAGAACAAATTTACCATTGCGCATGAAAGTAAGTACTTGCATTATCTGCGAGCAATATTATTTTCAGAGTTATTTAGCAAAAAGCTATCGTGTTTAAATTAAACACAATTTATTTTTTATATTTTAGCTAATAATTACTGGTATTATAGTGAATATATAATACGCCTCCCATTTCATTTCCCCTTAAATTTAAGGGGAAATGTTTTCTTTTTTCAGCATACTTCCTTACGATAAATTTTATTTTAATACAGATTTCCTTATAATTTTGAAATATTTCATTAATACAAAATGCTTGACCACCTTACTGAAACAATAAATAATTGTTTTTTCAGGTAATTTCCGAATAGTAAAATGACGCAAAATAAACAGCTTGCCGCTTTTATTATCCCTTTTAAAAGATATATATGCAAAGATACGAGACAGAAGTAATTGTTATAGGAGGAGGAGCTACCGGCACAGGTATACTCAGAGATCTTTCTATTCGCGGAATAGATGCAACTCTTATTGAAAAAAACGATATCGCATCCGGCACCACGGGAAGAAATCACGGTCTGCTCCATTCCGGCGCAAGATACGCAGTATATGACCTGGAATCAGCACAGGAATGCATTAAAGAAAATAAAATTCTGAAGAAAATAGCACGCCACTGTATTGAAGATACCGGCGGACTTTTTGTAACCTTATATCACGATAACCCTAAATACCATGATCTGCTCCTTGAACGCTGCAAACTTGCAGGAATAAAAGCTTCCGAAATTTCTCCCATGCAGGCAATGGCTATAGAACCCAACCTGTCATCTCATACCCTTAAAGCTGTAAAGGTACCTGATGCAGTAATTGATCCTTTCAGACTGACCTCTTCAAATATGATCGATGCTGTAGAAAGAGGTGCAAAGATATTCACCTACACTGCGGTTAATAAAATAATTACCAGCGGCAATGACTCTGTGGGCATTGAATGTATAAATAAAAAAAATGAAAAAATTGAAATATATGCAAATATCATTATAAATGCTGCAGGAATATGGGGGCAGCATATTTGTGAAATTGCAGGCATAGAATTAAAGATGATGCCTTCAAAGGGATCAATGCTGATAATTGACTACAGAACAAATAATATAGTCATTAACAGATGCAGGCCGCCTGCTGACGGAGATATTGTTGTTCCGGGCGACACGGTATCAATTATCGGAACGACTTCAAAAGAAATAGACTATGATAAAATTGATAATTGTAATGTTGATGACGACGAAATTGATACCCTTTTAAAAAACGGAGAGGATTTATTACCTAACATCAGAAGAACAAGAGGGCTCAGAGCTTATTGCGGTATAAGACCTTTGATGGCTGTTTCAGGAAAAGTAAAAGGAAGAAAAATCAGCAGAGGAATTGTCCTGATTGATCATAAAGAAAGAGACGGCATGGAAGGCCTGATTACCATTGCAGGCGGTAAATTAATGACATACAGACTGATGGCGGAAAAAACATGCGACCTGATATGTAAAAAACTGAACCGGAAATTAAAATGCACCACTCATAAATTACCTTTGCCCGGTTCCGAAAAAAAAATACCCGCAAAACAGACAATAAAGCATTTCAGTGGAATTCCGGCTTCAACCGTAGGATCAACTTTTTACAGGCACGGACAGAGAGTTCACAATATATTAACCAAAGATAAAAAGAATTACAGGCTTATTTGTGAATGCGAACTTGTCACTGAAGGTGAAATAGAATACGCAATTAAAAATCTTAACGTAAAAAATATTACTGATCTTCGAAGAAGAACAAGGATAGGTATGGGGCCCTGTCAGGGTGAACTTTGCGCTTACAGAGCAGCAGGCTTATTCAATGAATATAATTCAACCTCTCCGGAAGAATCGTTAAAATTACTAAAAGACTTTCTTGAAGAACGCTGGAACGGCATTAAACCTGTTTTCTGGGGTGACGGTTTGAGGGAGATTGAACTAAGCTACTGGATTTACCAGGGCCTGTTCGGCTTAGGCGATTTCGGCGATTCAGATACAGAAGAAAATTAATATTAAACTCAATCAATTAGCATAAAAAGAAAGGTATGTGTAGATTATAATGTATGATTGCCTAATAATCGGGGGAGGACTTGCCGGATTGACATGCGGAATAAAGTGCGCAAAGGAAGGCCTCAGAACAGCTATCATTTCCGGAGGAATTAATTCTCTGCATTTTTCTTCCGGTTCCATTGATTTGATGGGATATTCAGCGGATAAAAATATAATTCATAACCCGTTTAAACATATTAAATCCATAAAAAGAAAAAATCCCCAACATCCTTACGCGAAAATTCCCGTTAAAACAATAGAAGAATCAATTACCTTCTTAACGGACGAACTGAAATCTGAAAAACTGCTTTTTTACAATAACTCAGGGAAAAATCATTTTAGAATAACAGCAATAGGCGCTACCAAACCAACCTATTTATCCCAGGAATCTGTTTTTAATGAACAGCTTGATCTTGCTTTGAAAAATAATACCAGAATATCTATCCTTAATTTTGAAGGCTTCAGAGATTATTATCAGGAATTTGCTTTTTCAAACTTAAAAAAGAACAGTTTGTTTAATAAACTTAATATTTCATCAGGTTCTATTAAATTGTCCTTTCTGCCTGATACAAAAAAACATCTGCTTGAATCAAATTCAATTGATATAGCAAGATTATTTGAAACTGAGAAATATTTACCGCGAATTTCAGAAGAGATAAAAAAAGCCGCAGGTGATTCCACCATAATCACTCTTCCGGCTTTTATCGGGCTTAATAACTATAATAAAATTCATAAAAGACTGCTTGAGTTAACCGGACTTCAGATATATGAGATTCCTACACTGCCACCGTCTATACTGGGCATGAGAATTGACAATGCATTAAAGTCCAGATTTTCATCTCTGGGAGGTGAATTTATTGCAGGAGATAAAGCGGCAGGCGGCGAAATTTATAATCACAGGGTAACGCATATTTACACGGAAAATTATACGGAAGCTACTCACCATGCAAAATATTATGTTCTGTCAACCGGCAGTTTCTTAAGCGGAGGTCTTCAAAGCGGTTTTAATAAAATGTATGAACCGGTTTTCAATCTACAATTCAACTGGAGCAGAAAAAGAAATAAATGGTATTCTGATAATTTTTTCAGTGCTGAAAGCCATCCGTTTCTTTCATTTGGTGTTAATACAAATGCCGCTCTGCATCCATATGATAAAGACGGTAATGTTATTGATAACCTTTACTGCATTGGCGCAGTATTATCGGATTATGACCCAGTCAGAGAAGCCTCAGGTGGAGGAGTTGCAGTTTCAACAGCCTGTTATGCAGCACAGAAAATAATTAACGGGATTAAAGGCTAAATGATTAAGCTTCAGAATATCAGTTTTGATCATTGCATAAAATGCACCATCTGCAATGTATACTGTCCGGTTGCCAGGGTATCGCTTTTCCCCGGCCCTAAACAATCAGGACCGGATACAGAGAGATTCAGAATTAAAAGCCCTGAACTGGTAGATTCAACACTGAAATTATGTTCCAACTGCAAAAGATGTGAAATTGCCTGTCCATCGAACGTAAAAATCGCAGACATAATTCAGGAAGCAAAATGGAAATACCTAAAAAGAAGATGGTTCAGACCGCGTGATTTGATTTTAAGCAGAACCGATCTTATGGGCAAATTCGCCACCCTGTTCAATTCTATTGTTAATTTTTTTACCAGACGATCTATTGTAAAATTTTTTCTGTATCTTTTTATTGGAATACCGTATCAGAAAACACTTCCGGAATATGAGAACGGAACTTTTGAGAAGCATTTTTATAAAAATTATCCGGATCAGAATAAATTTCCTGATCATGTTGTATTTTTTCACGGATGTTTTGTAAATTATAATAATCACAAACTTGGAAGAGATCTTGTAAAGGTGCTGAATTCACTTAATGTCGGTGTAAATCTGGTAAAGGAGAAATGCTGTGGAGTGCCGTTAATCGCAAACGGCTACATCAATAAGGCAAAGAAAAACGCACAGTATAATATCAACTCATTGTCTGAAATCCATGAAAAATCAAACTTCAAAATAGTTTCCACCTCTTCAAGCTGCACTTACGCGTTAAAAAATGAATACTCCAATCTTCTTAATCTTGACAATTCGGCAATTAGTAATGAAATTGAATATATTACAAAATTCATCTATGACAGATTTGAAAGCGGAAACATCTTTAAGATGAAACCGGTTCCGTTAAGGGCTGCGTATCATTCCCCCTGTCATCTTGAACGGCTTGGCGGTGTAATATACACAATAGATCTGCTGAAACGTATTCCGGGACTTGATCTTGTTATTTTGCATTCCGAATGCTGTGGAATAGCGGGAACATATGGATTTAAAAAGGAATATTATAAACTCTCGCAGGATATCGGCAAAGACCTTTTCAGATCTATTGAGACAGCTAATCCGGAAATTGTTATTACAGACTGTGAAACATGCGCTCTGCAGATTGAAATGAATACACAATTCAAAGTACTGCATCCAGTTAACATTCTGGCAATGGCCGTTAAAGAATAATATTAGTTAACATTATCTTTATAATTTTCAATAGCCTCTTTCAGTTCATCTATAAGGCCTGTAAGTCTTTCTGATTCTCTTGAAATATCCTCCATACTATGTGAACTGTTCTGTGAACTTTCATTAATATCCGTAATTGTTTTAATAATTTCATTTATTGCGTTTTTCTGTTCGTCAGCCGCCATATTGATCTGTTCAGCTCTGGTTTTTACTGAATCAGCCTTTTCATTCATTTCTTTGTTTATTGAGACCTGTTTATCCATGTATCTTGTCAACTCATTAGTCTTCTCATTGATGGAATTCATACCTTCAATAATTGTAAGAATAGTATTCACTGTTTCCTTGATTGCAAGTGAACCCTTTTCTATTTCATCTTCATTATTATCGATCAGGGTCTTTATATTTTTTATACTGCTTGCTGTAACATCAGCTAACTTGGAAATTTCATCTGCGACTACTGCAAATCCCCTGCCGGCTTCACCCGCTCTTGCTGCTTCAATAGCCGCATTAAGAGAAAGAAGGTTTATCTGGTCTGAAATGTCAGTAATTATTCCGATAATATTAATCATCTCTTCAGAGCTAACTTTAATTTTTTCTATATAAGTGCTCATTGAAGTAAGAGAATCTCTGCCGGATTCCGCTTTTCGTGAAATGTCATCTGTTGATTTTAAGAAATCATCAATAAAGCTGTTAACAGCTCCAGTAAAATTTGTAAGCTCATTCAAAGTACCGGACATGGAAATAATATTGTCATTCTGATCTCCGGCACTATCCGCTATATTGTCTACGCCTGCGGAAATTTCTTCAATAGAGGCAGTAACTTCTTCTATAGAGGCAGCCTGATTTTGAGTATTATCTGAAACTGATCTGCTTTTTTCTGTCATAAGATGTATTGCCGAGACAATTTTTTCAGATAAATTATTCAATAAATTCTGCAGAAAAGTGCTGTGCTTGACATTTTTCCGAGTTTCCTCGTCGGAAAGCTCAACTGTTTTAGTGAATATTCTGGCTGTTAAAACGAAAATAATATAAGAAAAGATTATGGAAAAAAGCGTATCAGTTAACGCAATTACTATCTGTGTAACATCCTGATAATTTATAAAATATTTTAACAATATGAATACCGCAATATCAGTAATCAGAAATAATAAAAAAATAATAGAAAGGAAAGTAATATTACTGAAAATTATACACATACCCAAAATAGGAAAAATAAAATAAATATAGCTTGAAAAAGCGACTTCAGGCTTAAAAAAAGGTTCTCTTATCAATCCAGCAGCTACAGTAAGAGCCGCAAAAGAGATAACTACATTTGCAGCTGCAAAGTACCATCCTTTTTTGAGACAGAATAAACCGCACAGGAATCCCAGAATCAATACAGGTATTATTGCAAGTGTTTTTAAAAAATCTTCTTTACTTGAAAGCAGCATACTGAACTGCAGAATCACAATTAAAATCAATGTTATATGAATAAATATACAAAGCAGCCTGGAACGGGCCTGAAGCAAATAATTACTATCTTCATACTTTCTTAAAAATGAATTAATATACCTGTTAAACATATAAATAACCTGTCTTAAATGAAATTTATTCTTTAAATACTGTGCTTTATAATACTTGAATCCAATATATTATATAATTATTACGAATCGTTAATTTTGAAATTTAGAAAAAAATAATGAACACCCCCGCCGCAACAGCGGGGAATTAGACAGAAAGAGATTAAATATTATTGCCCGGAAAGTATGCAGACAATATTAACAAGGCTACTATTATTATCGAAAAAAAAGTATTAAAGCCATAGATTTTTCGGATATTCATTATAATCGGTTAATTCTTTTATTTTATTTATTACATGTTCTTTATCTTCCTGATATGTAATGCCGAGCCACTTGCTTTTTGACTGCAGAACTTTAACTTTTGAATGGCCGCTTTTTATTAAATTATTAACTACTGTTGGAATATAAAATTCGGATTTTATATTATCAATGTTATTATGAAGAAAATCAGTAAATTGTAAACTCAAATGATCAAAAATCGTTTTGTTGAATCCGAATAAATTCATGGATACATATTCATTCCCTGTTAACTCAGTTATATGTCCGGAATTATCAGTTGACTGGATTTTATTGCCGGATTTTTGAATATTGGTATGCTCAATAATATTTTCAAGAGAATCATTCTGATCCAGGGAGCAGACTCCCCTGGAAACCGTGCCGAAGTCTGATAACGTATTTTTTAATATATAAGCGACAATAGCATAGCTTTCATGTACATCTCCGGTGTTACTAAAATAATCAGCTAAAACCTGAAATGCATCGCTGCCGTAAAAATCATCACCATTTATAACAGCAAAAGGCCCTTTTATCTTTGTGCCTGCACATAAAATTGCATGTCCCGTTCCCCATGGTTTTGTTCTGTTATGAGGAATCTGGAAATTTTCAGGAATATTTTGTAAATCCTGGAAAATATATTCCACATTTATCCTCTTTTCATATTTCCTGCCAATAACTTCCCTGAACTCTTTTTCAATATCCTTTCGTATTACAAAATAAACTCCTGAAAATCCTGCCCTTACAGCATCAAAAATAGAATAGTCTATTATTGTTTCGCCATTTTCGCCTATCGGAACAATTTGTTTAAGTCCTCCGAATCTGCTTCCCATTCCGGCTGCAAGTACTAATAAAACTGGTTCCATATTTTTTCCTTATTAAACTCAATAAAATGTCTTTCAATATTCTTTTACGGAAATTGAATCATATTTTTAAAGTATTTTGATTAATAAAATATTAATAATTAAAACATTATACATATTTCTAATTAAAATAAATTAAATATTTGCCATATATTCCGAATATTATACTATTGTCCTCAAAAAAAAGTGTTTCTGTTAGTAATTATTCTATTTAATTAACCAATAATAATCAATTAAATTAATAATTCTAATTTTTTCTTAATTTTTAACCGGGCGTATTATACATTTTATCATAGCTAATAAAATCTATGTTTTTCTTTATAAGATTTCAGCTGAATTATAGTCCTGCTTCACTTCTATTGCATTTAATCCGCCAATCTCGGAAATCAGGAAAAGAGATGCTTAAAGAATATTTTAATTGACATATATACTATATTGAATGGTATATTTTATACCATAAAAATTAAACATTACTCAAAGGAGAAAAAAATGAAAACAGATTTGGTTATTCTGGGTCTAATTGAAAATAATGTACAAAGCGGTTATGACATCATGAAACAGCTTAAAAAGCTGACTGTCAAAAATGCCAACATCAAATTTGGGTCTATTTATCATGCATTAAAGAAAAGTACGGATAACGGCTGGATAAAAAAAACAGGCTCTACCAGAGATGGAGGAAATCCGGAAAAACATATTTACAAGATAACTCCTGAAGGAAAAAAATATTTAAAAAAAGCGTCAAAGAAATATTTTAGCGATAAAGATGTATTTTTTGATGCTGACCTGACTCTAATGGTTCTTGATGAACTTGACGCGGAATCAATTGAAGAAAGAATCCAGATTGTGAAAGATAAGTTAGCAATGATCAAGGGAACTGACACACTCTATCTGAGTTATATTGAACATCACTTAAAAGCTGAACTTGCATGGCTTAAAGCTATCTAATTTACTGTCTACACAAAATCAGCATAAATCCGATATTAACGGCTGTAAATCATTTACAGCCGTTTTCTATATATAAGTAAATAATTTTAGTTTTAATCCAATCAAATACGGATTAAATATTTTTCCTTTCTTTGACTTTTAGTAAAAAACAGACTTGAAATTCACAACCTGCACAGCAATCTGAAAGAGTATTAAACCTTAATTGATTAAAACAGCATGATCATTTACAATTTTTTTACTTAATGTTAGGTAAAATATACGAATATAAGATTATGATAATTTATCATCATGATTTTTCCGCTGCGAAATGTTTTTGCTTATTAAAGAAAAAACTGTTGTTTTATTTAGATTACTATGCTAATATACTATTCGGAAAAGTATTTTAGTTTTTTGTGTTCTCCGGTTATTATACAGTTTCAACCTGATCATAACTCTCATTTATAGAACAGCGTTGTATAAAGAAGATTTTTATTTTTTTACAGCCAAGAAAAATCCTTGACGAGTATTAAATATCCTTACTTTTATAAGGAAAAATCTATCAGTTAAAGACAGTGTTTTGAATAATAATAATAATAATAATATAAACTTGGATATTTTACCCAAAGATGGAAATAAAATCATAGATGAACTAAAAAAAGGCAATATGGTTATTGCACGTTCAGGGAATGATTTTTTATATATGCTTGATAAGGATAGCGAATTTCATTTGTTCACGCATTCACCGGGTTCCCAGCAGGGAGGAAAGAAACAATTCCCAAAAGATGAAAAACATACGGCTATTATGCGTAATTTCGCCAACCTGGCGGATACTCTTTACCTGGTTATTTTTGATAAATCTTTTGATATTTTCGGTGTCATGTACAGCGCAGAGGAAGGAATTTTAAACATGTTTCCCGGCAATGACAGAGATGCTGACGAAGATATAGAATTTATTATTCCTGATAAGGAATCCGTTAATAATAACGGATAAACCTTGCAGATAGAAAATTTAACAGATAAATTACTTTGCATATAAGCTCTATTATTTATTTTTAACCAAATAATAAGGGTTCTATCTTGCAGCAAAATCTAAAATAAAAACTAAGCTAAGGAACAATTAGGAGGTCATAAAATGCCAATGGTCCCGGCAAATACAAAAGAGCTTACAGCTGAAATCAAGCGCTATCTCAGCAAATTTCCAGGAGATTTAATTTGCGCCCGTCAGATATGGTATGAAGGTCTGGGAGGCCAGGGTACTCCAAATCCGACGGAAATGGATGCTATGCACGCTGTTTTAGACAGCCTTAAAGACTGGACATCTGTTGGAAACGTACGTTACGAGAAATTCGGACAGCAGCACAGTTTCAAACGGATAAAATAAATAATTCAGGAAGTAAATAATGACAAAGAAAGCAACTAACACAGCAAAACAAAAAGAGGCAAAAACCACAGCAAAAAAAGCTGTAAAACCTAAAGCAGTTAAAGCTGCAGCAAAGAAAACTGATAAAACTGCAATATCCGCAAAAGCAAAAACTACTACTAAAGCCGCTGCTAAAACAGCTGTTAAAACTAAAAAAACAGCTGCAAAAACAACCAGGACTGTTAAATCAACATCTATAAACAAAAACAACCTGATGATTCAGCATTTATTCAAGCTGCAGGGTCTATACCGCACACCTGAAGGTAAAACTTTAAAAGTAGTTGTGTCTGAAGTTTATAATCTCAGATGTTTCGAGATTGTTGACGGTAAAATGGTCGGGCCTATGATTAAAATACATCCGACTTCTGATCTGGCTAAATCTCTTGTCGAGGTTACGAACTAATAAGGTCTGTGTATTTAATAATGAAAATTACACAATATGATATATTCAGAAAATTGCGGTAAGGAGGACAATAAATTATAATGAGCGAGAAAGTTACACACAGTATTTGTGTAGGCGGGCCTATAGCAATACACACTGTTGACGGTGTTATAAGGCGAGTAAGACCTATTATTTTTGATAAAGACGACCCGAAAGGCTGGGTAATTAAAGCACGCGGAAAGGAATTCACACCAAACAGAAAAACTTCACCGGCTTTTATTGCGCTTACAGAAAAAAACCGAGCATATTCCTATGACCGTATCCGCTACCCGATGATTCGTGAAGATTTTGTGGAAACTTCGGATGGAAAGAACAGAAAAACTGAGAACAGGGGAAAATCAGGATACCGCAGAGCATCGTGGGATGAAGCTCTTGAGCTTACTGCACGTGAGATTAAACGTGTTCAGAATACATATGGAAAGGAATCTGTAACAGCTATTACAAGTTCCCACCATTCATGGGGATTACTTGGATATAAACTTTCAGCATTCGCGCGTTTTTTCAGAATGCTGGGATATACTGAAATTAAAGACAATCCGGATTCATGGGAAGGTTTCACATGGGGAGCTCCTCATACATACGGATATTACTGGCGTCTCGGCGGAACAGAAGCATTTGACCTCCTTGAAGACGCGTTACAGAACGTTGAAACAATGATCATGTGGTCTCATGACCCGGACACAACAAGAGGCGGATATGCGGGTAATGAATCAACAATGTGGCGCCACTGGCTTGACGATCTGGGCGTACAGTTCATATATATTGATCCATTTAACAATTTCTCTTCCGTGAAACAGGCTGATAAATGGTTTGGTCCAAGACCGGGAACTGACGCTGCTCTTTGTGAAGGAATCGCATATGTATGGCTTACAGAAGGCACATACGATAAGAAATATATAGCAAAACACGGCCATAGATTTGATGAATGGGCTGATTACATACTCGGCAAAGGTGTTGACCGCATACCCAAGACCCCTAAATGGGCAGAAGAAGAGACTGGAATTCCGGCTGCAGATATAAAAGCTCTTGCACGCCGCTGGGCTTCGACCAGAACAATGGGCGGAAGCGGTCTTCGCGGCGGTTTCGGCGGAGTATGCCGTACTGCAAACGGAACGGAATTCGCACGCCTCATGGTTCAGCTTTTCGCTATGCAGGGAATGGGTAAACCGGGCAGCAATATATGGTCAGGAACAACCGGTGCTCCAATGGATTATAACTTCTGGTTTGGCGGATACTCAGACCCGCTTTCACAGATCGCGAATCAGCCTGTAGCAGATGAAACTGCTGTTAACACAGTTACGCAGAAATTATACCGCCCCAACCTTCCTGATGCTATTCTAGAGGGAAGCTATCAGTGGTATGGGGAAGGTTTCTGCGGAGGCGGTATAGACCAGGAATTTACTGAACACATTTATCCGGAACCCGGATGTTCAAAAATACATCTGTTTTACAGATACGGCGGATGTTTCATGGGCACAATGCTTGATACGAATAAATGGGTGCGCATGTACAGAAGCCCCGAACTTGAATTGGTAGTTAACCAGGACATTCATTTTCACGGTGAAGCCAGATTCGCGGATGTTATTTTCCCGGCGTGTACAAACCTTGAACGCTACGATATCGGAGAATTCTGCAACTCAGGTAACGGCGGTTATCAGTCTCATTCACAGACAGGATGCAGCTGGCAGGTTGTTGTTTTTCAGGATAAAGCAATTGAGCCTTTATGGGAATCAAGGTCAGATTACTGGATTTTTTCCCATCTTGCAGAAAAACTCGGCTGGGGTGAAAGATACACTGAAGGACGTTCAGAACTTGACTGGTGTAAACGTTTCTGGGAAAAATCAGACCTTTGCGACAAAATATCATGGGAAGATTTTACAAAGAAAGGTTATTATATAGCGGGTGTTCCGGAAAACTGGGAAAGACATTATGCTTTCCGCTGGTTTGCAGAAGGATATCCCTGTGATACACCTAATCATAAGCCTTTTCAGGAAGAAGGAAAACTCGGTACTTTTACAGGTAAATTTGAATTTGTATCAGAATCGCTCCTTTATTGGGCACCTCATGATGAAACCCGTACTCCTATTGCTACTTATAAACATAGCTGGGAAGGACATCATTCAATAAAAGTCAGAAAATATCCTTTTCATTTAATAAGCCCGCATCCACGCTATGACTACCATACACAGCACAACTCATCAACGCCATGGATATGGGAAATTCCTGAAAACAGAGCATACAGAAAAGGTAATCCATATCTTATAGCGCGCATTCATCCAGTTAAAGCTAAGGAAAAAGGTATTGAAGACGGTGATTTTGTACTGCTCTTCAATGAAAGGGGATCGGTATTATGTGTTGCCAGAGTTACATACCGCGTAGAAGTGAATACAATACATGCCTATGGTTCATCAGGTATATATAATCCCGTAAAACCGGGTGAAACATCAATGGATATCGGAGGATGCGTAAATATTCTAACTCCCGGTAAGCTCATAGGCTCCATGGTACCTGGAATGGCGCCTAATTCCACTTTGATGGACATCTGCAAATACGAAGGAGAAATACCGGAAGGGCAGATGTTTGAACATAAGCTGGATTCAGTAGCTAAAGATGCAGATCCAGACGCTGAGACATGTATTGACATTATAGAAGGACATGGTTTTGAAAAAATTCAGGCCAAAGTTAGAGAAAAATATCTGAAAAAGGGAGTCTACTAATAAAATGAGATTAGGAATTGCAATTGATTCAAGCAAGTGTATGGCCTGCTACTGCTGTGTAACAGCCTGTAAGGATGAACACTGTGCTTTTGCTTCTGCGCTTTCAGCACCGCAGCCCATGATGGGACAGTTCTGGATAAATCTCAGTGAATGGGAACGCGGTGACAACTCCAGAAGAATAAAAACAGCCACCGTACCGACTCTGTGCTCGCACTGCCAGGATCCGGAGTGCATGAAAGCAGCAAGAGACGGCGCAGTATATAAAAGGCCCGACGGCATTGTAATAATTGACCCGGTAAAAGCCAAAGGACAGAAACAGATTGTAGACGCCTGCCCGATAGGAGCTATTTTCTGGAATGAAGAACTCCAGCTGCCGCAAAAATGCACCATGTGTGCTGAACTTCTTGATGATCCGGATTATCTGTCATATCTCAGTGATTCCAAACTGAAAGTTCCGCGCTGTGTCGAAGCCTGCCCCAACCAGGCTCTTAAATTCGGAGATCTTGATGATCCTGAAAGCGGAATTTCAAAACTTATTGCAGACAAGAACAACCGCGTTACTCAGCTTGAAAAGTTGGAAGGAAAAGAGACAAACGTAATTCATCTTAATATTCCTACAGTCTTTCTAGCAGGAACAGTTTATCTTCCGAAAGAAAAAGAAGAAGTCTGCGTGGGTGCTACAGTCGAACTTTCATGTAAGGAAACCGGAGAAAAATGGAAGACACAGACAAATTACTTCGGTGACTGGGAAGTTGAATGGCTGCCAAAGAACAAATCAATAGACATTAAAATTTCTTTTACAGGATACAAACCTGTCACATATACTGCTGTTACTGATGCAGATCATTATGTTGACATGACATATCTGGAGAAAAAATAAATAATTTGTTGTTTGATACGCAAAGCGATTTTTTAAAATCTCAGGCGGCAAATAAATTGAAAAATAATTCTTTAATATAAAAAAAATCCTCTGATACTTTCAGGGGATTTTTTTATGTTTAATTTCTGTATTTTATTAAAACTTAAGTTTTATTTACACCATTCAAGCGGCATAACATTAATTTTATCCCCGGGTTTGATTTTTGCGAATCCGGGTATCATTGTTATTGAATTAGCTTTCGCGATTGAGGTAAAATCCATCGGATTGTCATTAAAATTCAGAGTTACAGTATAGATTCCGTTTTTCTTCCGAAGAGATGTCCATTTAAAAAAACCTTCAGCTGTTCTGCTGCTTATGCTGTCCTCAGCAACTGCCTCAATAACAGGAAGGCCTGCGTCTTTTAATCCACGTGCTTTTAATATAGCATGCCTTACAAGTATTATAAAACTTATCAGACATCCGGCAGGTGTTCCAGGCAGAGAAAAAACGGGTATATATTTATTGCCTTTTGAATGATCTCTTCTGATTTTACTGAACATTGCGCTTGCATGACCTGAATAGATTCTTGAAAATTCCACATGACCAAGTTTTTCAATAGCATACTTAACCAGATCATAATCTCCTCTGGAAACTCCTCCGCTTGTTACTATAATATCAGCATCCATACATTTATTAAAATTAGAAAGCAGCGATTCTTCGTTGTCTCCGGCAATACCTGCAAATTCCGGAATTCCTCCGTAAAAGCGTACAAGAGCTGACAATGCCTCAGTATTGCTGTTGTATCTCATTCCGGGTTTCAGAGATTCTCCTGTGCCGATAATTTCATCGCCGGTTGCTATCAATGCTACTAACGGCCTGCGCAGTACCTTTATAGTTGTCTTACCCGCTGATAAAAGCACAGATATCTGGGTTGGGCCGATAATAGTCTCAGACGCCAGTAAAAGATCGCCCTTTCGCACATCTGAACCGGCTATGCGGATATTGTCACCGGGAGCTGCGCATTTAAAAATACTGACTTCTTTATTTATATCCTCTTCAGATTCAGAAGTATTAAACAGAATTTCATCCGTATCTTCAAACCATACAACTGAATCAGCTCCTTCCGGAATTACTGCGCCGGTCATAATACGTACGGCACATCCCTTCTCAAGTATAGTATTGCATATATGTCCGGCTCTTGCTGAATCAATAACCTTTAATCTGACCGGGTTATCCATGCTCGCGTTTTTCGTATCTTCAGAAATTACAGCATATCCGTCAGGAATGGACAGATCAGATATGGGAATATTAATATCAGCATAAATGTTCTCTGATGTCAGCTGCCCTGAACATTCGGAAACAGATTTTTCCTCAGAATCCATTAAAGGAATATATTCTATGATTTTATTAAGTGCGTCATTATAATGAACACTTTCATGTTTGTATTTGATATTCATATCAGGAGTTAACCTCAATTATCAAGAACACGTTCAAGTACCAGGCCTGCCGCAGGATCATACGGCCTTTCGAAAGCGTCGGCATATTTGATTATCAGCTTTTCAAGGTCGATTTTTTCAACCTCAGCCAGAAATCCGCTGGAAACCATGCCTGCTGCATTACCAGACGTCAATTTGTGCGGGGTAATAGTGTTTATTGCACCGCCCCTGTCAAGTTCCCCTATTACAATAGGATCCCAGCGTGCACCATGATCTATATAAACAATACCCGATCTGACTCTTTCTGTAATCAGTGCTCCCGCCAGCAAGGCTCCCCTTTCATTAAATATTTTTATAATATCACCGTCTATTATGCCTCTTTTATCGGCTTCAATTGAATTCATCCACGCGGGTTCATATAAATAGCCGTCAGATCCCTTGATCTTACATGTATGAATCTCCCTCAGCCATGTCATGTCATCATGCTGGGAATGCGTTCTCCATCTGGGATGATTTGACATAACCAGAAGCGGATAATTCTCCGACCTGTCTGAATCCAGTCCTTCCTGATGAAATTCTCCCTGCGGTATCCAGTGTGGCACTGGAGGACGTTCAATGTCGTCCGGAAAATATTTTGCGAGCCTTTCAGAATAAAATTCAATTTTTCCGCTGGGAGTGTTTAGCGGATTTTTTTCAGGATCTTCATAAAAAGAGGAAAGACCGGGTTTGTTCTGCTCCCAGTTTTCATCATAAGGAATTACATAATATCCCTTTTTTTTCAATTCCTCCCATGATATATCATCCGCTACACCGCATGTTTTATATGCTTCCTTTATCCATTGATCAACACTCATATTTTCAGTATATTCTTCAAGCAAGCCAAAGTGCTCTGCAATTAATGAAACAATTTCGAAATGGCTTTTTGATTCGCCGACAGGTTCAATTGCCCTTGGTTCCGGAAATACTGCGCAGAACTGTCCGCTCATGGACTCAACACCGAAATCATCGCATTCCATAACAGTCTGTGTAGGAAGTATCAGATCGGCCAGTCTGCAGTCATTCTCGAACCAGGGATGCTGAACAAGTATAAATTCAATTTCGGGACTTCTGAATGCCCGTGCAAAATCGTTGGTATCATTCCAGCAGCTCATCCATGACGGAGTATCTGACCATACCATACGTATTTTCGGTGCGTCATCAAGCGGATATTTATATTGAATAAACTGCTGATCTGCAGAATCTCTGGAAAGAGTGGTGCCGTACCAGGTAATTGGCGGCCTGAGTATAGCGTCATGTATCAGGTTCTTCGGTATAAACTGACGGGGAGTATCCGTATATTTCCAGCCCCGCTGGAGACTGCCGATATCCGGTATATATTTAGGCCAGGGAAGAGGAATTTTGGTTTTCTCATTGTAAAGTCCCCATTCAAGCATTTTGAACTGATGTACCCCCGGCTTACCCAGCCCCTGCATTGAAAGAAGAAGAGCCTGTAGTCTGGCAGGTTCTGTTGAGTACGGCCCTCTTATTCCCGGTCCTCCATTACCTATCGCAATGCTGACAATTTGTTTTCCCCAGTATCTCGCAAGAGCTTTGATTGTATATGAAGGAACTCCTACTTTCTCAGAAGCCCATTTAGGTGTTTTAGGCTCTCCGTCTTCCTCTCCTAAAACATATTCCTTAAACTTATTAAAACCTACGGAATGTGCAGCTATATATTCCTTGTCATACAGATCCTCTGTTATCCATACATACGCTATAGCAAGATAAAGCGCGGCGTCTGTATTAGGCAGTAACGGAATCCATTTATCAGCATGAATTGACGCACCGTAATTAAGGTCCGGGCACACATAAATGGATTTTATGCCGAGATCCGTAAACCAGGTGCACAAACGGCTGGCGAACTGTCCGTCAAATGCCCATGGCGTGGTTTCGGGATCACAGCCCCAGAAAAATATTGCGTCGGAGTTTTTCGATACATCCCATACAACATTTGTAGTCGGCTCCATGAATCCGTTTGTTTCACAGCCCCATACATGTTTTGCGCCCCAGTACCATCCCTCCCAGCTGTCCGTATTCCTTGTCTGAAGCGTGTAACCTCCAAGCAGGCTGAGCAGTTTTCGATGGGTTCCGTGCGCGGCATGTACACAATTGGTTTCGCCATGCCCGTCAGACTGGGAAAGTACAGCTTCCATACCATACTTATCTTTTACTCTTTTTATCTCGTTTACAATTATATCAATGGCTTCTTCCCATGATATTCTCACATATTTGCTTGCGCCTCTGTTTTGAGTATTTCGTTCCCCATTAGGGTCCCAGTCTACCCTTTTCAAAGGATAACGTACTCTGTTAGGGGAATATACGCGGTTTTTATAACCAAGGCTGAAAGGAGGGATAAGGGATTTCATTGTCGGCTGAAGAGTTTTACCTCTTGCCTTTAGCTTCCATGGTTTAAGATCCTTATATTCCCAGTCATAATGTAAAGGTCTGATTCTGATGATTTTGTTATCGCTTACCTCAACCTGAACACTGTTGCTGTCAGCAGTAGTGGAACAGAATCCAAGTCCTCTTACGATCTTTTTTTCTCCGTTAGTATTTCTGGGTGCGTTATTGTTCATTTTTATCCGTTAAATTTTATTATCATAGCAATTTGTACGCCTGGAAAGATTGTGAAAGCAGGGCTTTTCAATAGAAATTACAGCGTCAATATAATAAATAGAAAATAGCGGAATAATATGTCAATAGATTTAAATTATTAAGTATTTGAATATGAGTTAATTATATAAATGCAGGTATTATTAAAAAGCATAATTGCATCAGTTAGTCTGATAAATAAGCAACAGACTGTTATTAATAAATTACAATCTGTCTGCTTATTTATTCAGAAAAATTAGTACTATTAAATTTCCACAGTTATTCTGTTAAACGGAATTCTTTGCATATTCGCTTCAACCTTTTTTCTTTCCTTTGCCATTTCCGGTATTACACTTTTATTGCCATTTTTTGATTCAGTTCTCAGTTTAAGAAAACGCGATGTATATACTCCATTCTTTCCTTCGCTCCATGAAAAGTTCAATTTCGTCCCGTTTACCAGAGCTATTTCATACCACGCATCTTTTGCTGTAAGCATTGTTTCAGGAGTAGGTTCTCCTCCTTCTATGCTCTCAACAGCTATTATGTCCGAAGATAATTCAAGGTCGCCTTTTTCTCCATGAAACATCTGATCTGAAAAAAATTCGTAAACACCGTCTGTATTCCATCCTGTACGAATTTTCTTTATATCATAACATCTGAAAATACCGTCACTCCATGCCTGGGAAGTAAGCTGAGCAACTCTGAAGCCTACTGCCTGACACAGACAGATTTTATTTTTTCCGTCTTCTATTTCTGAAACTGCTTTTAAATATTCGATTTTTTCTGCATTACCGCCTTTTGTTTTTATTACACGAAGTATATTGGAATTAATTTTTGATTCAATTTTAATTTTATCAGCTCCCAGTATTTCAGGACTCCCAGAACTGTTAATCCCCATACTTGTACATCCTGTTAAAATAAGTATTGCTATAATTGCTACTGACCAGATTTTTCTACTCATTATAAATCTCCTTAAAAATATTTTTGTTTTAATTTTTTTTCACGCCTGTACCGTTTTTGTAACGGACAGTCCGCATATATTTTAAATCAATATCCGGTGTTATTAATACTTAAAACTGAGAAAAATTTTTATATCCCTGCCCTTTCCCGGAATATGAGAACCGAAAGGATAATATTTTTCATCCATTAAGTTGTTTACCGCTATATTGAATTTTATCTCTTCAAGATACAAACAATCAAACAGACTAACACCTGCTGTCAGATTTATAATCATATACGCATTAACATCCTCATTGCTCCATGCGGCTTCGCTTTCCGTATCAGAAAGCCTTGTTTTCTTTAATGAATTATCCCCTTCAACTTCAAAATAATAGCTTCTGCATGATTTTCCTGCATACATAAAACGTATATATGGTTTAATATTTACAGGCGGAATACCGGTAATCGGATCGCCTGATGAAGTAAGATCCCACTGATCCTCTTCACTGGCAAATGAATCTCCGATACAGTATGATGCTGATAATCCCGGTTTTATGCTGAGACCTTGTATAAACACATCTCTATTTCTCCAGGATATCACCAGCTCTCCTCCCAGTATTCTGGCATAAGCTTCGTTACTCATCATCTGTTCGCTTGAATCGTCGGGATTATCAACTTTAACAATCAAATCATGGTACTGGTTCATGAATAGTGAAATCTCCCAGACTATTCCATGATAATTTCCCATGTATCCCGCATCTATGTTCCAGCTGTATTCAGGTTTGAGTTCAGGATTTGGCACAATTGTTCCCTGGCATGTCACCTGTTCACTGAACATATCTACCGCATCAGGCATTCGAAAAGCACGCCCTAAATTCAAGGTAAAAGTATGAATTTTGTGAGGATTAAAAATAAAGCCTGCATTCGCGCTTACAGCGTTTCTTTTTTTCTCGATTTCTTCTTCGCCATCATAATTATCTCCCTCGAAAATTTCTGCGTAATCATAGCGAACTCCTCCTATAACCGATACACGTTCTGAAAGTTTCATATTATCCTGAAGATATAACCCGATGGAAGAGGTACCAGCTCCCTGAGATTGTGTCTTTTCATGAGTGACCGTCGGCTCTGCATAATTATAATGATCAACAGTCTTCACGGGATTCCAGAGTTTAACAGTATAGCTGTCTATTCCGAAATTCAGATAATTGATCCCGGCCTGTACTGAAGCAAGAGTATGTCCGCCCCATGAAATATTTTTAAAATCTGTAACATCCTCAAAATTTATTCTTGCCAGGGAGGAGTTCATTTTCATATTATGATAGTCTCTAGTCTCCCGGTTATAATAAGCGGATACTAAAATTTTATCAAAGACAGCAATTTTATCACCTTCGTATCTTCCGGAAAAATCCAGCAGGTTGTCAGATTCATTTCTGGCAAGCATCTGCTCCTTATCATTAAAACCATATGCCTTTCCCCATGGACCGCCGTAATGTACTGCGCCTCTTAGAATAACTTTGTGGTGTTCATTAAACTTATAGCCTGTATTTAATGAAATATCCTTATCCTCATGAAAGCTGTTCAAAGCTTCATCTCCTCCGCCATAATAATAGTTATCAGACTTTCGGTATCTTCCGGTCACCCTGAAAGCAAAGCTGTCATTATTCATGAACGCATTGCCGACAGTCATTCGTGAATTGCCGTTACTGCCAAAGGAACCCCCAGCTTCAAAACCCGCTTTTTTTTCAGTGAAAATATCACGGTCGATTATATTTATAATACCGCAGGTAGCTCCTGATCCGTATATAACAGATCCCGGTCCTCTAATAACTTCAACACGTTCAACATCATAAATATTGACGTTCTGTCCCATAAAACCTCCGGGAAACGAGCTGAATCTCGGATTTCCATTACGAAGTATAAGCATTTTTGTGCCGCTTGTTCCGCGAAGAATAAAAGGGGAATGATAATCATATACACGTGAAAAGCCCGGAGTACTTTCCAGCAAATCAGCCATGGAAGTGTACATTTTTTCGTTTATCTCTTTACTGTCCACAACCGAGGAAGGAAGCCACACCTCCTTTTTCTCTTTTTCAATCCTGTCCGCGCTAATTATGATTTTATGAAGCTCAATATTCTCTTTATCTGAAGAACCTGATTTTTTTTCTACAATCTCTTCAGCAGTAAGTTCACCGGCCTCCTCATTATTAATCTGAGCATATATTAAGGCCGGCGAAAAAATAATAGCGCTTATCAGGAGCAATGCTGTTATTTTTTTCATTTATTTTCAGCTATTGCTTATTCCAGACTTTCCCATATAATATCAATATATCCACTTTCACCGATATCACTGTTCGGGCCGAAATCAGGTACCATTACCTTAAAATAATTTCCTTCGTCGCTTTTCACGATATATATTTTATCATCAGTATCATCTGTATTTGCTGAAAAAGATTTCCAGGTTTCACCAATGGTCATCTTTGAATATTCCTGTTTCAGGCCGTTTTTGCCTGACCATGCATAGTAATAATCTCCAACCGCCGCGCTGCCGCTCTCAAGCTGAGTTTCAGTAAATTCACCATCCTGTATCGTATCAACTGAACCAATATCTAATTCCGCTTCATCGTCAGATTCATACACAAGAGAAGCGATATCTGAAAATGTAATCGCATCATAATTGCTTTTCCCTGTGGTTGCCCATACTGCAGCTGTTACCGCAGTTCCTTTCATTTTAATGAACGGTGACCCTGCCATAATTGGATTACCGTTTCCATCGTTTTTAACTCCTTTGTAAGTTTTTACACGTATGTCCCAGTCAAAATCCGCATTATCATCAATATTGTATGCTTTTCCGCTATCCAGGTCTATGCCTACACCACCGGGATTGCGATTAACGCAAATCAGATATGGAGATTCTGCTTCTGCAATCTTGTTTGTACTGTCACTGTTGTCATCATCTGAAAAGCATCCGGTAAAAAGCGGCGATAGAATAAAAATAATAACCGGAATAAAAACACTGATATATTTTTTTATTTTAAGCATGCTTCAAGCTCCTTTTAAATAATTAATTTTATTAGTTATATCTAATTTTATTATAAATAACCAACAAATTATTCTTAACTATTTGTCAAGAAGAAATCATAAATTATTAATAAAATTGCCATAGAAGGGTAAAAAAATCATATTTTAAAAATACACTTTATGATTTTTGAGAGTAAGCCTTCTTTCCTGAAAATTTCCTGAAGAATAATTTTAATTTTTAATGAAAAAAGGATTGACAGTTTAAGTATAAATTAGATATATCTAATTTTATTATGATATACTAATTATGCAGCAATTACTTCCTGAATATCTTTGCTAAAATATTACGGGAAGGCTGGATTAAAATATTTTTAAAAAAATATAAGTGTACAATAAATAAATTATACAATCGGGTACTTTAGAATGAATATTTTTAAAAAAAATCCCAGAAAAAAAATATGGGAAACACAGAAGACGTTTCATTGCTCTATTACAGGCACATGTCTTTCCTTAAATGAAATAAAAAAAATATTCAGAAAGCACGACGTAATATTAAACCGTGATTATAGAGATTACGAAATACACGGATTGGCTGTAAATGTTACATCTATCAGGAATGAAGTTTCTAAATCCATGAATAATTTTCTCGACAGCAAGTATACCTCAGTAATCAGAATTTTTTCAAGCGCAGACAATGAATCCGGGCTAATACAATTATGGGAAGAGTTTAAAGAAGAAGGAAATATCGCAGGAGCATACTGGGCACTTATGACACATCCATCTGTTTCTCAGGAAAATCTGTACATCGCATTCGGCGAAATTCATATGCTGTCACATCTTAACGGTTCATCAAACAGAGAACACATCAGGGATATCGCTGATTTAAAAAAGCAAAATAATATACTTAATGAAACAAATAAAGAATATAAAGCACGATTTTTCGATTTGGAAACCCATCTTAGAAAAAGTAAAGAAAATGCTATCAAGGCAAAATTATTATCGATTGATCTTGATAAGGCCAGAGAAGAAATAGACCATCTCAGGAATAATAACGATATTGCCCGACTGAGAGAAGAAAATCTTAGATTGAACGACAATTGCCTGAAATCAGAAGAAGAAATAAAAAAATTAACGAAACTGAGTATAAACAGCCGGGAAAAAATAAATGAGTTATCTTCCGAGATTGACTTTTTAAGAGAAGACCTAGCCAGTAAAGAACAGGAAATTAAAACAATTGAAAAAAAGGTATTTGCATTAATTACCGGTAAAAAAATTTTTTGCAACGGGTGCATGCTTAACGAAGAGAACAGAATTAATTTATGCGGCAAATGCATATTGTATGTGGGAGGCAGGCCTTCGGTTGTTACCAGGTGCAGGGAAATGGTTAAGTTGTTTGGCGGAGAATTTATTCATCATGATGGCGGGATCGAGGAAAATATATCAAGACTTCCTTCAATCTTCAAGCGCGCAGATTTAGTATTCTGCCCTCTTGACTGCGTAAGCCACGAAGCCAGCCTTTTTGTTAAGAAACTCAGCAGGCAGCATCAGAAAACTTCCGTTTTCATGAAAAGTTCAGGTTTTTCTACGTTTCTGAAACAGATGTCAGATATTGCAGACAACCCCATTTTAATAGACAGTAATACAACAAAACCGGAAAACAATGATATGAATACTACCCAATGATAAAACATTTCATATTTTAAAAATTAAAGAGGTAATAACATGAAAAAAATTGCAATATTATACGGTTCAACAACAGGCAATACAGAAAATGCTGCAAAACAGATAGCTGAAAAAATTGGTAAAGAGCAGGTAACTCTTTTTAACGTATCCGGTTTTTCCGCTTCAGATTTGAATGAATATGATATTCTTCTGCTTGGGACATCAACCTGGGGTATGGGCGACCTCCAGGATGACTGGGATTCATTTTTGCCTGTATTAAAAGAATCAAATCTGCAAGGCAAATATATCGGACTATTTGGTTTAGGCGATTCATCAGGTTATGACATATCATTCGTTGACGGCATGGGAACAATTTATGAACAGCTTGAAAACTCATGCGCAAAATTTATTGGATCATGCGACAGTGATGAATATGACTTCATATCTTCAAAAGCTCTGATAAACGGACGCTTTGTCGGACTTGCCCTTGATAAAGATAATGAAAGCGATAAAACTGCTGGAAGAATATCATCCTGGATTGAATCAATTAAAGAGTTTTTTGAATAAGAGGAAAAATATGAAGATACTATCTCATCATATATATGAATATAAGAAAGGACTCAGGAATTTAGTCCTTCATACTATGGAAGCATCACAAATGGACACTGCAATAAATAAACTTGAATCCGGCAATATTGATTATGTAATTCATTACGTTGATAAAAATAAAATCAAGGTTAATATTTTCTTCGGGAAAAAGGAATGTGTCAATATAATAAAAAGTTTTGGTACATTTAAAGTAAGTGAATTGACTGCGGAAGAAGATTATATTCTTGGTATTATGCTTGGTTACGACCGCCTTGCGCAATGTGAAAGATATTTAAAAATGATTAAAAGAACAAAACAAATACGCGTTGCCTGATTTTCATAATATTATTTTTCATCAGACGCAGATAACATAAGTAACTGATAAAAATAACAGCCTTATTAAATAGATAATTTCTGTATACATTTATTAAGTTTAAAAATGAACTCCGAATGGAAAAATTAAACTTAATTCGTTTCCCACCTGAAATACCTGTAAAGGGAGTTGCGGCAGTTGTTACAACTCCCTTTACAATACCAGTTATATCAGATATCTCACTAGCTTACAGGAAAAAGCATGAAAGGCCTTGCTTTATGATTTTTAATGATTTCCTTTTAATGTATAACGGTCACATTTTTACTTTAAGTGGTAATTATTTCAAAATGAGCACCTTCCTTTCTACTATTATAATAACCTTTTTCAGGATAAGGGCACTCCCTTCTATAATGTGAACATAACTTTTCAGATTGACCGCCATCCTTTTTAGTATGACGGCATCCTTTTATGTTGAGCCCCTTCCTTTTTACGCTGAACGGCATATCTGTTTAGGATGGGGGTATTTTCATAATTTTTCCGGTTCGAAAGCAATTAAAATAGTAAAAAAATCAGCCGGCTACATAACAAAAAAGGTATGGAGAGTTCCCAATTTAGTATGCCGACCATTTTTTCAGTATGTGTGTTCTTTTGAACAAAAGCCTCTATAGAGCAGCAGGATAATATATTATAAATACAGTTGTTAGGACAAGGGCCGGACTTTTGAGATGCCGCTCATTCCTTTACTAAGCAAAATATTTAAAGCATATCCTTGCATGTTCCGGTTGACAGATCTGTACGACTAAACCTTTCATCAGAAATCTCTTCCGAAGATTTTCCAAAAGGTTTTACCATTAAAATCAGAACAGGAGTCATCAGAAAATCAGCCACAAGAGCTGATACAAGACCCATTGACGCGAGAAGTCCTATCCGGAACAGGGTGTTTATAGGCGAAAACATGTACATTATGAATGTCGCGGAAAGGATAATTGTCGTCATTGTCAGGGTTTTGCCTATAACATTAAAGGACTCCAGTATTGCCTTTCTGTAATCGCCGCATTTTTCAAATTCATATTTGATATGGTTAATAAAATGAATAGTGTCATCAACCGCTATACCGAGAAGCATCGGTATGATAGTCATACTCATCATATCAAGCTGAAAACTGAAATATCCCATAAATCCGCTCAATACTAAAAGAGGCGTAATATTCGGGATCATTCCAATCAACCCCGTCTTAAAGCTGCCGAACACAAAAGCCAGTAAAATTCCAATTACGATGAGAGCCATTATAAATGATTTTACTTCCCCTGAAACAATTTTATTGTTAACTTCGGCAAAACGCACTGCTCCGCCGATGATATTAACTTTCGCTCCCGGAAATAGTTCTTTTCCCAGTTTTTCAATGGTTTTTAGCTCCTTTACTATACTGTTGGCGTCAAACTTTTTTGTCTCAACACTGGCCCTTAGCATGGAATAATCTTCATTTACCCAGTTAAGAGTTTTGGTACCTCCGGACATTTCATAAAGAAGCAGGAGCTGCGCAATGAGCTCAGCGTTGTCCGGTATTTTATAGTACGCCTTATCGTCACCATGCAGTGTCTGGTTCATCTCCTTGACAATATCAAGAATTGAAAATATCTTGGGCACACCTTTGTTTTTTTTAGTAAGTTCAAAACTGCCAACTTCTTTAACCAGTGTATCAAAATTATTCAAAACATCAGGATTTTTTACTGCATCCGGTTCATCATAAGTAACCGTAATATTATATGAAAGGTATGAACCGAGTTTTGAATTAACAATGTCATATACCCTTTGTATATAGGATATTTTAAGGCCCATAAATTCAAACATGTCCATGTTAACCTTAATTTTCAGAATACCGGGCGCGAAAATTATAATGATCAACAAAAAGAAGACAAGGACTGATCTTTTCCATGCAAGTATGAGTTCACCGGACTTCTGAAACCAGCCGTCAGATTTTTGCCTGTTAACCGGCTGTTCATTCTGTTTGCTTTTTTCCTTTCCGAAACTCATAATAATCGGTATAAGGATTATTACAAATAGGTATACAGTGAAAACTACCGCTGAGCATGTGAAACCAAGCCACCTGATCGGCATAAGACCGGCTACCGCGAAGGACATAACTGAACCCATAGTTGTAATAGCTGTAAAAAATAGCGGCCATCCTGTTTCCTCAACAGCGGATATTATGGAATCTTTCGGATTTCCGTTTATTTTCATAAACCTCTTGAACGCGTTAAACAGATGAATTGAATATCCCACTGAAAGCGCCATACCAAGCAGCACAGGCAATGTGACCATGCTTGAATCCAGTGATATTCCAAGCCAGCCCATAAAACCGAATACAGTAACAATACTTGTTATTAAACTGAATACCGGTACAATAACTCCTCTGAAAGATCTCAGAAATAAAGAAAGTAAAACGATCATTACAATAAAACCGGAAAATACTCTTACTTTTGTTTCATGCCCGAAGAAATCCCTTTCTTCCGTTTCCGTATACGGCATTCCGGCCGCTTTAATGGTATAAAGATCACTCTTCCATTTAGGGTCGGTAATAATGGCTATTGCGACCTCCCCATCCTGAAACAGAGGATCAATTTTTCCTTCTTTTTCCCATTCTTCTCTTTGCGGATATTCCTTAAGGGATAATGATATCCAGGTCTCTGTACCGTCATCAGAAACCAGTTTGTTAACTACCGCGGATCTGGAAAGAATGAAATTTCTGATCTCTTTCAGTTTTTCAGGATCTTCCGGTATTCCGTTTTCAAAAGGATTTATGATTTCCATTCCCTCTTCCGTTCCGACAGATATTTCAAGTTCGGTCAGGGAAGTTATCTCATCAGCAAAAGGGACTTTATCCTCAAGCTCTTTACCAATATCCCTGATCATTTTCAGGACTTCCGGATGGAACACGTCTTCAGATTCTACAAGCAGTCCTATGCTTTCATTATTCCCGAACTGATCTTCGAATTCATCTTCCGCTATCTGGATTTGTTCACTATTGTCAAACCATTGATCATTATTGGTTGTTACGGAAACTTTCTGCATACCGAAAAATCCGGCCATAATCAGAAACAAAGTACAGACAAGAAATATCCAGCGGTATTTAATCTGGAATTCGCCCATACTTCTGAAAAATTTATTTATTCTTTGTATTTTCATTTTTTACTCCTTTTTTCTGCTAAATAAAAACAAAAACAGAAAAATTATAATATTTTAAATTAACAAAATTATATTATAATAATTATTATAAATTCATATTCTTTGATTATTTTTTAAATCCGGCGTGTATTTTAAATACTCGCTTTTCCGTTATCCTTAAAAATATTCATATTTTTAAATCCCTCTGTACAGTCTCAAACAATTCTTTTTCATCCGTACCGAGCAGATTTTCTGTTTCAAGTAATGAATAGAAATCCTTAAAAACGAGATAATTATCTCCTGATGAACTAATCCATGTATTTAAAAGTTTATGAAATTGTTTGCTTCCTGTTTGCTGCATAAGATGAAAAACTGCGAGCGTACCTTTATTCTGCTCAAGATAATCCACTCCGTCCGCATACAACAAAGGGGGCTGCACATTCGGTTCATCGCCCCTGCCCTTTATATAATCCTTGCGTTTTTTCGTTAGAATTATATCAAGCTGTTCTTTTCCATATTGATTTTTAATGTGGTTAAGCGCGAGGGCTTCAGGTATTGCGGTTAAAATCATTTCAGCACCCTGAACATCAGCAGTACCGGCTTTTGAGTGCAGCCATTGCCTGATCATTTCCCGTGCAAGGCAGAAATGAACGTAAGCCTCAACGTCCTTTTCCTTCATGTTCGCATACCAGCCTTCTTTCTCGGATATAGCTATGGTATTCGCAAACGAATAGAACTCATCCTGATAATGGGGTATTTCTATTATCCTTAATTCTTTATGGGGAAATGGTCCCAGATTTCTTTCTATATATTCAAGGCTTGAAGATACAAAAGTGATGTACTTGTCTATGTAGAAATAGTGTTTGGGATCATAAAGTATTTTAACTTTTTTGCCTGATATGACTTTTTCAAATTGTTTGAATTTACCTGAACCGATATGCCAGTAAAAAGGATTTTCTTTTGACACGCTGTACTGAAAATAATTTCTGTTATCTTCTTCCCGGATCTTTACCAGCTCTCCGGGAGCATAAGCGTATTGAGAAAGCGTTGTACTTACAGTAGTCCTGCCGGATACCATTAATGCATCACCGGCAGCATAGGAAGTACGAAGCGCGTTTGTATCTGTTACACTGCTCATCCTGCTCTTCAGCTTCTCAAGGCCATGCTCTTTCCTTTTTTTATTCTCAGTAAGCTCCCGGCCTGCATTATATCCTATAACAGGAATAACTCTTTCAATGAAAAGTCCGTTAAAAGCAAGATCAGCCTGAAAGTCCTCCTGAGAAAAACCGGTGTACTGCTTGCTGCCTTCAATATAGAGTACTGCTTTATCAAATCCATTAATGCTTTCCGTTAGCTTGTATGACTCCATTCCAAGAATATCATCATCAGTTTCCTTAAGCAGTGCTTTATTGTTTATACTGATTTTTTCTACTTTGCTGCGGTAATCAATGTTAAGGTAAAGGGTATCGATCTTTTCTTTTGATCTGTTGACAACTTCAAGAACAGCTCTGTACACGTATTTTCTGTTTTCAGGAAACAGGTCCACCTCAAGATCAACATGCCGTATTTTTGGCTGAGTCAGTTCACTTAAGTGACCGTATTTTTTTTCATACAAAGCTGATTCTTCATCAGTCTGTTTTTCTGAGATAAAATTACGATTCTCATTTACATTCTTTTTGATATAACCCTGCATGAAAAAAAATCCGAATATACATGCCGCAATTATAATCAATGCAGCCGGATTTGATCTTATTCCTGATACTGTTCTTTTCAGGATACTCTTCCCTGTTCCGCGTGCCCATAAGCCCATGCCCGCAATTAACAGCGCAACAGAAAGAATCGCCCACATCAGAAAATATTTTGCTGCTGCGGCATCAAACATTCCATAGCCGTTAAGTTCAGAGTATGTTCCTTCTATTCCAGGGACCAGTCCGAAGCCGAAACGGATTTCTTCGGAAATTCCCAGGTCAAAACTGATAATCATTATAATAAAATAACCGACGCTTAAAATTGTTGTCGCATAACGCCTGCCGGTAAGCCCCCCGATAAACAGGGTGAACATCACAAATAATACATATGTCAGCCATCCCCATCTGTAACCGAGAGCATCATTGATATAAAGCAGGCAGTTAAAATCAGTAAAGCCCTGAACAAGCTGCGCAAATAAACCGCATGCTATTAGTGTTAGCCCGAATATCAGAACTACGCCACACATGGCAATAAATTTGGACGCAAGAGTTACCCAGGAAGGCAGAGGCACAGAGTCTGTTATCTGCCAGACATCAACAGTCTTTTCTTTAAAGAACAGTTCATTTGCCCAGATTATTATTATTATTATGAGCATGAAGTTTATCTGCAAACGCGTTAAAGTCATATTCGTTGTAACCGGCAAAGCAGAGCCGATATAATAAGTCGGATTAAAAAGCAGATTATATAGTATAAACATTACTGCCATAATACCGATTATAATTTTAAATGACACGGGCCGAGTAACATTCTTGAATTCAAGTACAGTAAGTCTTGCCGCTTTTTTTAAATATTCTTTCAAACTGTATGTTAACGATACTTCGGGTATTTTTATATGCTGTTTCAAAAAAGAAAAAGATGCTGAATCAGAGTTATTAACTGATTTAACTTTTTTTGATTCACCGCCAAAAAAATATTTAAACGTAAATTTCTTTCGGCTGATTACAAGCAACAGAATCCCGGCGCCAACCCAGATGAAGCGGTTAATAAAATAAACATAGTCAATTGTTAAAAACGCAGTATTCCTTTGCATCGCGCCCATTGCGTCAACAAGGTCCTTAACATACACATACCCAAACGGATCTATTATTTTAATCAGAAAAAGATCAGAGGCGGTATGGCTTACTCCTTCCATAATGATCCATAAAAGGCTTACAAAAAAGATCGCAAGATATGAAGGAGCCATTTTTCTGAAGAAAACAAGAGCACTGTATGCGGCTGTTGTCAGAATAAAAACATTCGGCAGGGCAAACAGCAGATAGCCGTGAATTATCTGCATCCACTGAGTCGGGCCGAACCTGTCAGGAGGGGCTATCCCTGTGTATTTTGAAATAATACATCCGGCAAAATACACAAGGCTGAAGATAATATTTATAACAAATGACGCGGTGAATCTTGACATGAAAAACTTTTTTTCATTCACCGGTAAAGTATAAAAATACTGATCTGTTTTATTCTTTAAATCACGGTATAATGTTGTGCCTGTTATTATAGAGAAAACGATCATTAATATCATACCGATTGTACAAAGAAGTATGTACATAGTACCTGCGGAATTCATTAAGGAATCATCACTTTTATAATAATCATTGAATCCTTTCATATACCAGATGCCCTGGAACATCATTGCAAGGTATATCAGGTAAGTGAAAAAGTTCTTATGGAGGAATTTTATTTCAAAGGGCAATATTTTTCCAAGCATCTTTTCCTCCCTTAGTTTCTCAAATCGCTTTCTTTGATATTGCCAAGAAAATTAAAATACACATCTTCAAGACTCGCTTCTTTAGGATTAAATCCATTGCCGGGTTCTTTATCAGACATTACTGTAACGGATAATTTTCCAAGATGAAAGTGATTAGCTATTACTTTATGGGATATTAAAAGTTCCTCCAGTTCCTCTTTCTGAATTTCCTTTACCCACAGTTTGTCCGCCAGGCTGTTCTCAAGTTCTGCGGGTGTTCCGGTCTGAATAACTTCTCCATTTGCCATTATTGCCATGTTATTACACAATGTGCTTACATCTTCAACGATATGCGTTGAAAGAATAACTACATTATTCTCACCGATCTCCGAGAGGAGATTGTAGAACCGGTTTCTCTCAACAGGATCCAGACCGGCTGTCGGTTCATCTACAATGATAAGTTTGGGATCACCAAGCAATGCCTGTGCAATTCCGAAGCGCTGTTTCATTCCGCCTGAATATCCGCAAAGCTTCTTTTTGCGGTCATTCCATAGATTGACTTTACTCAGAAGCGCATTGACCTGTTCTTTACGCTCGCCTTTATCAGCTATTCCCTTAAGATCAGCCAGATGCAGCAGCATTTCCTCAGCATTGATTGAAGGATAAACTCCAAATTCCTGCGGGAGATAACCCAGACGCTTCCTGATCTCCATTGGATTTGAAGCCGCATTTATGCCTTCAAACGTAACTTCACCTGTATCTGCATCCTGCAAAGTTGTTATTATTCTCATTAAAGTTGATTTTCCGGCGCCGTTTTCACCCAGCAGTCCGAACATTCCCTTGCCAATTGACAGGCTCACATTTTTTAAAGCCTGAACTCCGTTGGGATATGTTTTTGATAAATTTTTAATTTCAAGATTCATTTACTGCTCCTTATCATATCCTTTTTAATCTCAAAAACAGCAGAACTGTTATTTTTATTACTTTCTAACACTGTTAGTTTTATCTAATAAATACACCAAAAAAATTTTACCTTTATAACATTGTTTAAAAACTATATTTAGCCTTTAAAAAGACTTCACTATTATCACTATACTGACCAAAATCTCCTTCATCACCGTAAAAAATGTCCAGGCCGAGAGTCAGATGAAAAGCATCAGTTACTGCATATTCAGTATATACTCTTCCATATGCATCATTGTACCTGTAGCCGTAAAAAATCATTGCTGACAAAGTCAGTGTTTCCCGCAGCATATCTTTTGATATGCTCAAACTGGAATAAGTCTTGCTTTCATCTTCCGATATTATTTTATCATATTCCAGTATATACCTGTTGTATACCTGGGCAGATATAGTCCAGTTGCCTTCCGGGCTCCAGTCAATACCTGCAAGTGAATCAAGAGTATCCTTCTCAATCGGCTTTAGTATTATATTTTCGCATGTAAAATTTTTTCCGCAGTAATAAGCTCCTTCACCGCGAAAGACAAAAACACCTGCAGGTATGGAGAAATCAAATCCGCAAAACATAAACCTGTGATACTCACGGTTAAGAACGCCGTTTTCCAGATACATCACGGGATTATCGTCCCATGTATAAAAAGCGGATAAAGAAAAATCCATGATGGAACCGCTGTATGATATTTTCGCTGCAGCTTCGGCGTTGGATAATTTTAACTCCGGTAGTTCTTCATCAGCGACTATTACACCTGCAGGCAGAACCTGTGCCCATGGGTTGTTTGAATTTTCATCCGAAACTCCTTCCTGGGTAAACGGAATTTTAGACGGAGTAAAGACAGGAATTCCGATCAGCTCCAGAGTAAAATAATCTCCAAGGAGTCTCATTTTTAAAGCATCAACCGGAAGTCTCATATCATCAAAATCCCTTGCAAAATATTCAGAATAATCTTTAGGTGATATAATATCAGTCACCAGGAAACCGTCAGCCTTTCCCCATATCACAATCTGCCTACCTATACGCATGTCAAAAAGATCCGAGGCATAATCCACATACGCTTCCATCAGATTAAATCCTGACTCAGACTCAACCACTTCATTTTTGACTGCGTTTAGAGAAATAAAAGTAAAAGCATTTTGTCCGCTGAACTGTGATTCAATCCTTGCCCTTGTACGCGAACTTAAAAAGTCATTCGGGGATTCAATTCCCACGGCATGATATGAATCGACAAATCCTTTAACTATCATTTCAGCTGAATCAGCATTTCCGCCTGCTGCGGCCTGAATAAACAGCAGGATTACAGAGAAAATAAAAAAACGTTTCATCTGATTTGTCCTCTTTCAAGAGTTGAGACTCTGAACAGGCTGTCTTTTAAATTATTATCATAATTCATATTCTCTATAATCAAAATGGTTTTATGCTTTTCCCGAGAGTTATTAACCTCCATTTTAAAATATGTCCAGTATCCCTGATGCGGGCGTATATCGCTTAAAATCATTGTCTTAAGAAGCTTGCCGTGTTTATCGTAAAATTCTCTTTTTACACCCAGATCAGAATCTTTTCTGATCCATGAAATTATCTTTGAATACATATAGTCTTTATCTTTAGGGACAGACTCAACTACCCAGCAATCCGTACCATCCAGATTTTCCTCTTTGACCAGACTGTGAATATCTTCATCAACAGAGCGATTTCCCATATCATCGTAAGTCAGGTCGCTTCCCATAAAATAATCATTTTTAGAAGAACCGCTGATTCTTTTAGATTTTTTAAGTGCTGGAAGATAAAGCCATCTGTCATCATCCTTGCCCGGGTCATCATACCCCCACACAAGAAAACCGGTTCCTTTTACATCCGCAGGCTCTTTAAAAAAATAAACTGATTTAGTATCTTTTCCATAATCTTTCGTTAAAATCATCATTGACCTGATTCTTTGCTTGCCTCTCCGGTTTTCGAGTATCATCTTCATTTCCATTTTTTTGTCATTACCATCGGGGCGGTTGTCAGCCTTGATCATGATCTCTGTTCCTGTAATCGCGAACAGGCTGCTAAGAACCCCGGAGATCACGGAAAAAAATACTACAGTAATTGCCTTTAATAACTTTTTACTTTTCATTTTAAAGTTCCTCCTGTATTTATTAAAATAACGAACATTGTTCACTTTTGTTCAAAAAAAATCACCTTAATTAATAAATGACTGCCAATCCCGGATTTGTTAATATAAATATTTCCTGAAATAATATTTTTTTCATATCCAGTATTTTTGATTCTGATATCTAAATTAAAAAATATTTATAGTTAAAAATTAATAACAATATTAGAAAAGGCTAACTTTATTGATTATTTATGTCAAGCCTTTTTTAAAATTACTCACAAATATGAAAATTTATTAAAAATAGTTGACAAAATGTTAGACAGAACTAATTTGAAATTGATTTTTTAATCGACCTGATTTGAATAGATTTGCAATTAAAAGAAAGACAAAATATACGCTTAATTTTAAATCAAATAACAATTAAAGACAGCTTTTTAATACATTTAATGCAGATTCAAAAAGACAACATCCGCAATTTAATTTTGCGTGAATCAAGGAAAGAGTTTCAGGAAAAAGGCTTTGCGGGAGCAAATATAAGAGATATAGCTAACAAATCAAATGTTTCCATAGGTAACATATATAACTATTTTCCAAATAAGGATGCTATTTTTCATGAAATAGTCAAGCCAACTCTGACTGCTATTGAAAAGACAATAAAAATATATTCAGAAATGAATTACCTGGATGATGATTATCAATGGAGTCTTGAATATCATCTGAAATTTGTTGATCAGATTGCAAATTTCCTGGATTCTCACAGGGAAAACCTTAAATTAATTTTATTTAAATCTGAAAAATCAAAGCTAGGAAGTTTTAAAGAGGATTTTCTTGAATGGTATACTGAACTGATGAACAGGAACATGGCCATTTTAAAGAAAGAATTTCCTGATGAGATCAATAATATATCGGATTTTTTTATACACACTGTAACCTCATTTTATTTGAATGTGGTTATTGAAATTTTGATGCATGATTTAAAACTTGAAGAAATGCAGAAAAACCTGAGAGAACTCATGATGTTTTTATACCATGGTTGGGATTCGTTAATGAATAACGAAAAAATAATTCTAAGGATCAAAGCAAAAAAATAATTTTTTTGAACAGGAATGAACATTGTTCATTATTATAGATGAACTGAGAATAAAATATTTCTTTATACAGCTTCAACAGCATTATACAATAGGAGGTAATTCAATCATCAGAGCTTAAAAAACCTGTAAATAAAAATAAGTTAATAATCAGTTTTTATCCTGACCTTTAAAATCCTGAATTTATTTTAAAAGGCTAAAATCCACAGCCTATTTTTCAAATAATTAAAAAATTATTAATTTCAAGAACATGAAAAAAGGATAATTATAAATTTCAAATTAGATATTACTAATAAAATTAGACATTAACAAAATTTAAAGTGAGGTAATTTAATGAAAAGAGCAAGCTTTATAATAAACTTTTTAACAATCATTTTTATTTTTTTTACTCAGGTCCTTATTTCTGCCCAGGAATCCCTGGAAACAAAAAATGAGGAGACAACAGGGTTCACGGTAGAAGACACATCATCAAAAATATCGAGCGATGGCAGCGCAAAAGAAGGCGAAAAGAATTTCGAATTGCATAATATTGTAGTCACTGGTCAAAAAAGAAAGCAGAAAATACAGGATGTAGCAGGAAGTATTTCCGCTATGAATTCAAGACAAGTGGAGGATGCGGGCATAAAAGGAACTGAAGACATTTACCCTTATGTTCCGAATTTAACAGCATTTGGCCTTGAAGGCGCGGGAATGGGGTTTTCATATTACGGAATAAGAGGCCAGACCAACTTCAACAGTTATTCCAATTCAGTTGGAATTTATATTGACGGTGTACCCAGGCTTCTTTCCGGCAATGTAACCAACTCATCTCTCTGGGATGTAGAGCAAATTGAAGTGCTTCGAGGGCCGCAGGGTAATTTATACGGGCTTAGCTCTTCAGGCGGTATTATTAATATTACCACAAAAAAACCGGATAATTACTGGACAGGCAACGCCTCAGCTTCCTACGGAAATTACAATGCCCAAAAATACCAGGCTTCACTAAGCGGTCCTGTAATTTCCGATCAGCTGTTTTTCAATTTTTCAGGAACATACAAAAGGCTGGACAGCTATGTTGAAGAGGAAGGCAAAGACGATAGAGTCGCAAAATTCGGAGCCGGACGCGCTCAGATAAAATGGACACCTTCACAAAATCTCGATATTGTATTCAGTGCCGAAAGCGGGACCGAAGATAGAAATTATACATGGTTCACACTTCAGGATGATGATCCCTTTAAAATACCGAGCCATAATTATGATGAATATGACGACTCGGGATATCATATACAGTCTCTTCAGATAAAATACTCCACTTCCTTATTTGATATAGTATCAGTTACCGGCAATACAATCCTGAAACAGGAAGGCGATATGGAGATGTTCACAGGCGGAGCAATGTACAGACATTATGATATGCCGACTTCAAAAATGATGGAGGAACTCAGGCTGGTTTCCAACAAGGAGAGATCTCCTTTAAAATGGATGGTTGGCGGTTTTTTCCAGAAGGGTACTGAAAAATATAAAATGCTGACCATGTATTCAGGTATGGAAATGACCAACCAGGACTCGGAAGTACAAAGAAAAACTTATGCTTTATTCGGACAGGCTTCATATACGTTTATAGAAAAACTAACATTAACAGCAGGAATTCGTTATGACCGCGAGAAACAGAAATATGTGGAAGACACATCAGGGCTTGATTTTTCGACAATGGATCCATACGAATATGAGATAGAAAAATCTGAAAACTGGGATGCTGTTTCTCCTAGAATGTCTGTTGATTATCGAATCAGCAAGATAGTAATGCTCTATACAAGCGCAGCGAAAGGATATAAGGCAGGCGGTTTTACAGGAGGTGACACTGCAGACCAAAAATATGACCAGGAAGAAGTATGGTCTTATGAACTTGGAACAAAGACAAACTGGCTGAATAACAGGCTTATCTTTAATCTTTGCGGATTTTATACAAAAGCAGATAACCTTCAGACATTTTATTATGACAGTTCCTATAACTTTGTCTACGAAAATACAGCAAAAGCTGTTATGTACGGATTTGAAACAGAGGTCAGTGCACGTCCGGTTAACTGGCTGGAAGTTAGTATGCCTGTCGGTTATGTCAGCACTGAAATAAAAGAACATGAGATAGAATCAAATGAAGGAAACAAGGTTCCTATGTCACCTGAATACACAGTCGGACTTACAGCGCAATATACTCATAAATCCGGCCTTTATGTCAGAGGTGAATGGAATATGCTGGGTAAAACATTTTATAATGAAGAAAATACTGTAAGCCAGGGAGCATACAGCTTGTTTAATGCCAGGCTTGGCTACAAGAGAGAACATTTTACAGTATCAGCGTTTTTTAAGAACATATTGGATAAACAATATTACACATATATATATGAAAATTCGCCGTATAATTTTGCGTCAGTAGGCGCACCGCGCACATTTGGAGCTGAAGCATCTATCATGTTTTAATTTCATATTACTCCTCCATCCCCCCGGTCCTTTTAGAAATATCAGGGCCGGGGGGAAAATGGAAAAGCTTATTATTACAGATAAGTCAAAGAGTCATGGAGCAGATAACTTGTTAAACGCGAAACCGGGATATAAGACTCACCTTCAAAGGATTTTTCTGAGGAGCATGGCATAACCGTCTTGCAGTATTAAACGGGATGAGAATACCGTTTAATTTGATAAACTTACTGCTTTACGTACATTGCTCCTGTCAGCTATCTGTCCGAGCATAAAATCAGCAACATCTCCTCTGGTTATTTTTTTACCGATAGTGAGATCGTCCGCTTTAAAACTTCGCGCGTTACCTGTTTTCTTTTTACTTGTCAATATAACGGCCCTGACTATCGTCCAGTCAAGGCTGCTTTCCAATATATATTTATCCTGTACTTCTTTATCATCAAACATATTACGAATTATATGCGGTATAATAAAATAATTATACAGCAGTCCCAGTCTGCTCTGCTGCGCCCTGCTCTCTCCAACACCGACAGCAGACAGGCAAATGAATCTCTTTACACCGTTATCTTCCATCGCATTAATAATATTCCTCGTTCCTTCCGAAATAACCGTGTTCTTTTTCAAAATTCTAATACCGAGTGACGAAATTACTGCATCCATTCCTTTAACCGCGTTAAACACTTTTTCATAATCCAGAATATCGCCCTTAAAAATATCCAGATTTTTTTGCCTGTACGCAATATCTTCAGGTTTCCTGGCAAAGGCCCTTATCTCATGATTCTGTTCAATGGCCTGTTTAATAATCTCCTTCCCTGTTCTGCCTGTTGCACCAAATAATAGTACTTTCATAACTCTTGCCTTAATTCTTATTTCATACTTCCGGATATATTCCTGATTTTTTTTCTTCAAGATGAATATAACCATCTTTAAGACGTTTTTTCCCCATTTCAATATAAGGATGCTCAATAGCGTTTGCCGGACATTTATGAAAACATTCTGCACATAGAATACAGTTATCTTTATCCCGCTTCATTGTAACTATTTCATCAGAGAAATGAAACATATCAACAGGGCATACTGATATACATTTTTTGCACTGAATACATTTGTCCTGATTTATAGATACATTCCTGAATTTTCCGTGAAGCTTATCCTGTGTGAATATCCGATACATGATTCTTTGCATTGCAGGAGAGTATTTAAAGGATTTACTCTGGTCCTCAGCAGCACTTTCGCCTTTTTCAACAATGGATATAACCCGGTCCACAGCCTTTCTGATTATTTCATTTTCTTCAGGTCCCGGTTTATCCGGATAAATAGTATTCGAATAAGTATAGGAAAGTGTATGAGCAGCAGCTATCTTTATTCCCAAAACTGATTTTCTCTTTTGTTTCCTGAGATACCTGCCCATTTCTTCAAGAGCAACACTGCTGTGTACGCCCCCGTAAGTCACAAATGGTACAGCAAGACTGGAGTATTCTTTGCCTGCCGACGGCAGAGACTGAATAATTTTAACAAGATTTTTTTCTATATGCCCGGCGTATATTGGACCGCCAATAAAAAGAACATCATGTTCTCCCAGTACCTTAACAAGATTCTCTTTAATACAATCTCCGTACAGAAATTCTTCTTTCCCTGTAACATCATTGAGCCTGACATTACTGTTTTTTTCTTCAAAAGCTTTCTTTATCATTTCCGCTGCTTTTAAAGTATGGCCTGAAGGGCTGAAAACTACAATTGATACATTCATTTCTCTTCCTCCTTTTCAATATCCGGCAGATAATTCTCAATAACATCCATTAATCCGGATATAACATCAATTTGTTCTCCGCTTAACCCTTCAAGATATTCGAGCATTCTGTCGTTTAATTCTTTATGAAACAACCTGTGATTTTCAAAGGCAATTACGCCTTCTTCTGTCAATTTTAAATAAACTTCCTTTTTATTCTCATCTTTTCTGTATTTCAGGATCAGATTCTTCTCCAGCAGCTTTGCTGCTATCTGCGTGACAGCACCGTTTGTAATTCCCAGTTTCCTGGACAATTCCGACGCGTTCAATCCGTCACCCGGGCCTATCGCGTCAATAAAATGGATTTCCGACTGGTACATAAGATAACTCGTGCCAAATGGTCTTGGCCTTTTATTGTTTGAATCGATTCTGTACTGTATCCTGGCTGCACGGTTCAGGAGCTTTAACCTGTCTTTCATTAATAATTTCCCCGGAAATAATGAATATTATTTATTTTAGTAACTAAAATAAATAAAAATATATCTGCTTTGTCAATATTTTTTAGCTACTAAAATATTTTTTTATAAAAAATTATCCTAATCAATGCCAAAGATTCCACTGATTATAGTGTATCTGCAGAATATCTTACAGCCGGATAAATTAAAAAATTTAAAAATACTTGACAAATAAAATTAGGCATACCTAATTTAAAACGTTTTTAAAGTGGTTATTTATCAGCACAAAATTTTTTACCAGCAAGTGAACATAGTTCATTTTTAAATATAAAGGATAAAAAAATGGGACACAAAATCAGTATAAATAAAGGCAATATTCAGGAAACTCTTTTGCTTCCCTTATGGGGCAGAGCTTATGAAACTCAAAAAACCAAACCGCGATTGATTGACAAGAAAGCTGTAGAAATTATTGACAGGCTTGATTATGATTTTTCTGAAATAGAGAAAACACAGGCTATGTCACAGCATGGCTGGGTAGCGCGAAGCCTGCATACTGACAGAATGGCACTTGATTTTATTGAGAAACATCCTGAAGCTGCAATTGTCAATATCGGCTGCGGGATGGATACGACCTTCAGCCGAATTGATAACGGCAGGATAATGTTTTACGAGCTAGATCTGCCGGATGTAATTGAACTCAGAAAAAATTTCTATAAAGACAGCGACAGGCATAAAAGCATTGCCTCTTCATTTCTTGATACTGAATGGTTTGAAGAAATAAAGGTCAGGGATGGTTTACTGTTTCTGGCCGGAGGTGTGCTGTATTATTTCAAAGAAGAACAGATCAAAAAGTTTTTCATAAAAGCAGCAGACTATTTCAAGGAGTGTGATTTTTTCTTTGATACGCTGTCGCCCATGGGAATGAAAATAGCAAAAAAAGCAGTATTGAAAAAAGGCGGAATGGGCATGTCAATGGATGAAGGATGGGTAATAAAGCCGGTAAAGAGCCTGGAAAAATGGGACAACCGGATTAAGGTAATAAACGCGACAACAATGCATAAAGGCGTAAAAAATGGAATTCCTTTGAAATTAAAAATAATTTTAAGCATCCCGGATACACTTGGTATATGTTCTATGGTGCATATGAGAATGGAGTAAAAAATGAGTATCTCAAATATTGAAATCGGTAACGGCTGGATAATCAGTTTAATCTATCTGGCTGTTTCATATCTGCCTATGTTATTCGGCGGTAAAGCCGCAAAAAGGCTTGTTGATTTTTCCTTTGCCAGTAAAAAGGGAAAAATCAATTCGCTTATATTAACGGTTCTTTTTATCTTTTTACTTGTATATCCTGTCTTTCTGCAAATACATTTCAACTCTGTTTTCTTTTATGCCGGACTTGCAGTATTTATTTTATCCGCAATTGGAGCTGTCACAAGTTTTATAAATTATTTCTCAACACCACTGGACCAGACAATTTGCAGGGGAATGTATAAAATATCACGGAATCCGATCTATGTTACTGTCACAGCTATGGGCTTTGGTATGGCGCTTATGCTTCATTCACCTGTTATAGCAGTTATACTTGCAATCCTTTCAATATTGCAACATTTAATTATTCTTGAAGAGGAAGAATTCTGTATTAACAGGTATGGCGAAAGTTACATAGAGTTTAGGCAGAGAGTACCAAGATATCTGCCGTTTTTTTAAGGATATTTTCCGGTAGTTAACTACTTCGGATTTTAAAAAATATTTATCATCTAGTGAATTCAAGCATCATAGAATAGTCATGAAGTTCATTTCCATAATTAACATAGAAGTCAATGCAGGACATTATTTATTTAAATGAGGGCATTCCAAAGTAATAGAATCCTCCTGTTAATTATAAGAAAAGATAAAATATCACGGGACTGATATTGAATCTGAAATCTGAATGAACGGAATATTTTAAAAAAAACTTGACAATTTAAGTTAGTTAAAACTAATTATATTTTATAGTTAAAAATTCCACAGGATTGCAAGAGGAATTATTTTTTTGAACAAAAATGAACAATGTTCATTTTTAAATTATTAAATAATAAAAGCTCCTCGCGGCAATGCTGCAAGGTATCAAAAACTTTAATTTAGTAACCCCGCTTTTAGCGGAATTTTGCAGCATAGCTGCGGAGAATGTCCCGCAATAAATTTCGGGGATAACTCAAAGGAAATTAAATAATCTGAAGATAATAACGGAGTAAGAAATGTCATTTTACACGGAACTGCACATTGGACTATGGAATGCCTGGATAGGAACCGCAATAGCCCTGGGCGCGCAAACACTGTTTACCATGCTGAAGCCGGAGGCAAGAAAGCGACTTTTTAATATGTCCTGGTATACGTCAAAAGACAAAATTGCAGCCTATCTCAGCATGCTGCTTATGTATGGAATGATAATATTCAGCATATGGGTTCCCTTCAAGACCGGAACCGCCTGGTTTTATACGGGGCTCGTAATATTCCTGGCAGGATTGATTTCAAGTCTTATTGCATTGAAAAATTACGCAGATACACCACAGGACGAAGCAATTGTAAAGGGTATTTACAGGATATCGCGAAACCCGCTGTATTTCTTTTATTCCGTAAAAATGCTAGGAATCTGTATTGCCTGTGCCTCGCTTCCCATGTTTATTTTCTGGATAATATATAACATCCCCACTCATTTAATCATAATAGGAGAAGAACGCTACTGCCTTGAAACCTATGGGGACTCATTCAAGGAATACATGAAAAAGGTACCCAGATATTTTTTATTTTTTTAGGACATCTGTTACATGGAGGAAATCATGAGTATCACCCGAATAAGAGAAAATTTTATTGACCGTACAGCCCGTAAACCTGAAGGCAAAATGGCGGTCAGAAACTACAATAATCCAAAAGCGCATTACAAATCTTTTAACGCTATTATGAAACTTCTTCAGCTGAAACCTGAAGACACATATTGCGAAATCGGATGCGGGGGCGGAGTTCTTCTAAGAATAGCGCTTGAAAAAGCAAACAAAGCCTCAGCCATAGATCACAGCCCGGATATGGTTGACCTTGCACAAAAAAATAACGAGACCGCAGTAAAGCAGAAAAGAGCTGAAATACTGCCCGGAGATGCTGAAAAGCTGCCATGGAAGGATAATTCTTTTTCAGCATGCGGATGCGCTAATATGTTCTTCTTTATTGAGTATCCTCAAAAAGCACTTGGAGAAATCTACCGGGTATTAAAACCCGGCGGACGCTTTGCAATGGCAACCATGAGTAAAGGAATTTTGGGAAAATTAACCTTTGGAATTTTATATAAATTAAAAATTTACTCAAATAAAGAAATGCATCAAATGTTCACCATGGCCGGATTCTCAAATATAGTAATCAATAACAATTTGGGATGGCTGCAAATGTGCTATGCGGAAAAAACGTAACCGGAGACGGGAAATAAACTTACCGGTTACGTTTTGAAAAACCGGTAGTTTAAATATTTTTAAACATTATGACAGGGTATTTCTGATTTAATAGAATATTTTGACAGAGGAGAAAATCTTATGGCAGAAAAATCAGTTTATGAAAAACATCTAACTAAAAACAAGAAAACAGGAATAACCAGGCTTCTTCAGATTGCCGGTACAAAAAAAATATATCTTATAGCAGGCGGGATTCTCAGCATTCTTGCAGTACTAGCCCAGATTACTCCATTTATTACTATTTATCTTCTTGTAAAAGAACTCATTACAAACATCGGCAATATACATGCAATTGATACGGATTACGTATGGCAGCTTGCGTGGGTAACAATTGCAGGAATAGGAATTTTCGGAATCCTGACATATTGCTCCGGCATGCTCTCACATATTGCTGCGTTCAATATTTTGTATGAAATCAGGACAAGTCTTGCGGAAAAACTCGCGCGAATGCCAATGGGATACTTTACTTCAAGAACCACAGGAGGAATAAAAAAAATCCTTAATGAAGATGTTGAACGCATAGAGCTTTTTGTAGCTCATCATACAATGGATATCATTCAGGCAGTAATGCTTCCGGTTGTGTCGCTTATCTTTTTGTTTATCTTCGACTGGCGCCTGGCCCTGGGCGCGTTAGTTCCTGTTCCATTAGCGTTGATAGCTCAGGGGTCAATGTATAATAAGGGGGCAGTGCAGTTATATACAAAATGGCAGGAAAAGCTATCAGCCATGAATGCAACCATTGTTGAATATGTAAGAGGCATGCCTGTTGTGAAAGTCTTTAATCAAACCGTAAACGCATTCAAACGCTTTTCAGATGATGTCCATGCGTATCGTGACCTGACATTGTACTGGATTAAAGTTACAGCTACGTCTTTTTCAGGATTTCTCACTCTTCTAAGTTCAAGCGCTGTCTTTATTCTTCCAGTTGCAATATTCCTTTTGTATTCAGTCCCTGAAGACAGTTATTCGAGCCCAGTTACAACGATATTTCTCTTTCTTTTTATAGGGATGGGGATTGCCACACCGCTCTTCAAGCTGATGTTTTTAATGTCTTACATAACCCAGATCAGCACTGGTCTGGTTGAAATCGATAATATCCTGAACGGTGAGGAAATTTCCGCAGCGTTAAGCCCTCTGGAACCTAAAGACACTTCTATTGAATTCAGCAATGTCAGTTTTGCTTACGGCGATGACACGGTACTAAAGAATATTTCTTTTTCCGTTCAGCCGGGAACAGTTACAGCGCTTGTCGGCCCTTCAGGAGGAGGCAAAACAACTGTAGCAAATCTCATTGGTCGATTATGGGATATAGAAGAAGGCGAAATTAAAATCGGCAGAACAAATATCAAGAACATGGAAATAGAGAATCTGAATAATACCGTATCAATGGTATTTCAGGATGTATTTCTTTTCTTTGATACTATCGAAGAAAACATACGCATGGGAAATATAAATGCCTCCTTTGAAGATGTAGTTTCAGCAGCAAAAGCTGCACAAATTCACGAATTTATTGAAACTCTTCCGGAGGGATACGGCACTTTAATAGGAGAAAAAGGCACATATCTCTCAGGAGGAGAGCAGCAGAGGATATCTCTTGCCAGAGCAGTTCTTAAAGATGCTCCGATCGTCGTGCTTGACGAGGCCACCGCTTATGCGGATCCCGAAAACGAAGCAAAGATACAGGCTGGGTTGTCCAAAGTGCTTAAAAATAAAACAGTAATTATAATCGCTCATCGCCTTTATACAATCACTGACGTGGACCAGATACTTGTTATAAATAACGGCCAAATTGAAGAGTCAGGTACCCATAGGGAACTCACCTCCAGCGACGGCTTGTACAGACATCTCTGGAACATTCATACAAAAGCAAGAGACTGGAACATAAACAATGAAACGGAGGCCTTAGCATGAAAAAATTCCTTGGTACAATAACAAACAACAGCATTGGACTGATGAAAAAACCGGTAATAATGGAAATCATTCAGTCCATTCTTCAGGGGCAGCCGTATTTCATAATCCTTATGGTTATGCTTGAGCTTGTCAGGCCGCTGACCTTCCCCGGAGCAGAACTCAACTTCACAAAGCTTATTATGCTTAACATCTGGCTACTCGTATCAATTTTACTGTTATTTCTTGCTGGCAGGTCTATGTATAAAGAAGAGCACAGTGCAGCATATACAGTCGGAGCTGAAGGCCGGCTTGCTCTCGGAGAATATCTGCGAAAATTGTCAATGGGTTTTTTTAAAGGACACGACCCCGGCGACCTTACAGCCCTTATGCTTAAAGACTACGCGAACGTTGAAATCATGATCAGCCACCTGATTATGGCTGCAATTGGTGCCATCGTTCTTCCCCTGGTTTTTTTATTATTCCTTGTACCGTTTGACTGGAGAATGACACTGATAACACTTGCTCCTGTACCGTTTTCACTGGCAGCTGCAATAATCGCCAAAACAATTGTTTTTTCTCTCGGTAAAAAACAGATAGGAGCACAGAATGCAGCAGCCTCAAGAATGCTGGAATATCTTGATGGCATGAAAAATATAAAAGCCTTCAATCTTCACGGATCTAAATTTGTCAGACTCAAAAACGCGTTTTCAGATCTGAAAAAGAAAAGCATAAAACTGGAAGCAAGTGCGGGGCCGGCTGTAATCACAGGAATCTGGATACTGAACGCGGGAACGGCAGCTATTATGGTTTCAGGAATATTTTTCATATTAAACGGCAGCCTAAGTATTCCCTACTTCCTCCTTTTCCTTATTATCGGTACCAGGATGTACGATCCTCTTGCAAAAGTATTAAGTACTTTTGCCGAACTAAGCTATTACTCTGTTTCTGCAAAACGTATCGCCAGCATTTTTCACACTAAACCTCTTCCTGAACCCGAAAAATCTATCAGGCCTGTTTCGTATGATATTGAATTCAGCAATGTCCGGTTTCATTACCACGAAACTGATGTTCTGAAAAATGTCAGCTTTTCTATAAATCAAAACACAATGACTGCCCTTGTAGGAGTGTCAGGATCAGGGAAATCCACTATCACAAGGCTCATTGCACGCTTCTGGGATGTAAATGAAGGCGAAATTAAAATCGGGGGGATTCCGGTTACTGATATAAGAACAGAAGACCTGCTTGCCGACATAAGCATGGTTTTTCAGGATGTATATCTTTTCAATGATACGATTATGGGCAACATCAAAGTCGGCAAATCCGATGCTACAGAAGAGGAAGTCATTGCCGCGGCAGAAAAAGCACACTGTCATGAATTCATAAAAAAGCTGCCGAACGGATACTGCACCATGGTTGGAGAAGGAGGCTCAACTCTTTCAGGCGGTGAGAAACAGAGAATCTCAATAGCCAGGGCTATTCTTAAAAACGCTCCCATTGTTCTGCTGGATGAAGCAACAGCATCTCTTGATCCTGAAAACGAATTATACATTCAGGAGGCAATAGAACAGCTGGTTAAGAGAAGAACACTTATCGTAATTGCACACAGATTAAGCACAATTACACATGCAGATCAAATACTCGTTCTTTCGGACGGTAAAATCTCGGAGAAAGGAACACACAGCGAACTTCTTGATGCTGCAAACGGAATATATTCAGGGATGTGGCATGAGCAGAAAAAAGCTCATTACTGGAAATTAAAATCCGATCAAACGGCATCAATAATAAATAGAAACAATAAAGGTAAAGCACTATGACAAAAGAACTTCTAATTACGGGACTATCTTTCGGACTTTTTGTCATATGCCCGCGGATGGCGGGAATGACACATATTATCAGTAAACATTCATCAGTTTCCATGGTAACAACAGTGTTGCTCGGTCTTGCTGTTTCAGTTCCGATCATTCTTCTTATGGTTATTGTCTTCGGGAAATTCGGAGTTTTTGGCGCGCTTACATTCTGTGTTATTACTGATCTTGGAGCAGCCTGGCTGATGAAAGAAATTGACTAAAAAGCAGGTTTTGAAACCCTGATAATTGCAGTCTTTGTAATCATAGGAGTTAAAATTGCTCCAGCAGTTTCAGGATATGTTTCCGGACTTCTGAAATAATTCAGAATGATAAATCTGAAGAAGGAGAAATAAAATGATAATTAAAACCCTTATGATATTAAACAAAGGAATTTTAAATACTTATGAAGATATTGCAGATGAACTTGATATCACAACAGATTTCGCAAAACATCTGGTACATGAACTGGTAAGACTGGGATATCTGCAGGAATACAGGTTCGCCTCTTGTAACTGCGGTATGAGAACATGCATACACTCAGAAAGAGGAGCAAAATCGGTATACTGTTCAAGAGCCCCGACCATATGGGAATTAACAGAAAAAGGAAAATATGCAATTTAAGACAAAAATCGAGACAGCAATAAAAGTACTTCCCGCAGCGGGGAAAATTATACAGCAGGATTGTAAGCAGCAATCTGATTTGGAGCGCTTTCAGAAATTATGACAGCAGAATAAGAATTTTTCATTGTTCTTGAACACGCTCCGAATATTTTTTATCAAGGAGATATATTATGAATACACTTGATTCACTTAACAACGGAGAACAAGCAATTATTCACAAATTTTCAGGCGGAAAAAGCTTTATTAACAGAGTCGCAGCGATGGGATTTACACTTGAAGCAGAGGTAACCATGATCTCAAAACGCGGGAGAGGACCAGTAATTGTTTATATACGAGACTCTGAAGTTGCATTAGGTCGCAGTGAAGCGGAAAAAATAATAATTAAGGAGAACCTAAAATGAATCCGGAAATAAATATTCCTACCATAGCACTCGCAGGCCAGCCAAATACAGGAAAATCAACAGTTTTCAACAGTCTTACCGGATCAAAACAGCATGTGGGCAACTGGCCCGGAAAAACTGTTGAAAAAAAAACAGGTACATACAGATATAACGGCAGCGCTTTAAATATCGTTGACCTGCCCGGGACATACAGCCTTACGTCAGCTTCGCTCGAAGAGAAAATCGCGCGCGATTTTCTCCTTAATGAGAGACCTGATGCTGTTGTTGTCATGGCAGACGCTTCTCAGCTTGAGCGCACTCTTTACCTTTTCACAGAAATCAGGCTGCTAAAAGTTCCTGTTGTCCTTGCACTGAACATGATGGATGTGGCCAGAGAACAGGGGAAGAATATAGATGTATCCGCGCTACAGGAAAACCTTGGAGTTCCTGTAGTTCCGATGACAGCATCAAGAGCTAAAGGACTTGATGATTTAATTTCAGTCATAAATAACTCATTAAAGAAAAAAAACGGTTCTCCAGCGTTATGCATGGAAGATAACAAACTTCTTAACAAATACTCTGAAATCTATTCTCTGCTCGATGACGAGATTCCAAATGAATATTCAAAAGAATGGATAGCTGTAAAGCTCATAGAAAAAGATGAAGAAGCTAACCTTGTATTTAACAGATACGTATCCGGCAAAAAACTTGAAACTGCAGAAAAGCTGGTCACGGAAATAAAAGACGGGATTCTGCATGTTGCAGGTGCAAGATACAACTGGATCAGAAAAGCGATACTTAATTCAATAAAATTGCTTCCATCCGATGAAAAAAAAATCAGAAGAAAAAATTTCGACCGCGCGGCGACTCATCCAATATGGGGAAAATTTATCGCGGTGGGAATAATCCTTCTTACTTTTATTACGGCAATGATAATAGCAATACCGGTTATGTCTGTTGCCCAGTTACTGATGGGCCCGGGTTCCGGTGCATTAAGAGATATCTTTTCAGGTGCTCCTTTGTGGGTAATATCATTTTTTGCTGATGGATTGCTTCCAGTGACAGGTGTTGCAGTCATGATGTTTTCATTTATTCTTGGCGTATATTTTGCGTTTGGAATACTTGAAGACATAGGATACCTCGCACGCCTTGCGTATGTATTTGACAGACCGATGAACAGGATCGGGCTTCATGGCAAATCCTTTATGCCTCTTCTTATGAGCTTCGGATGCAATATTGCCGGAGTAACAGGTACAAGAGTAATTGATTCATGGCAGCAGCGTATGGTGACCCTTGTAATGGTTTCAATCATTCCGTGTATGGCTCTCTGGGCAGTAGTAAGTTTTGTCGGCGTTATTTTTTTCGGTGCTGCAATGCCGCTTCTTATTATTGCATTACTCGCTGTTGTAGCAGTTCATCTTACGTTTACTTCGGCCTTATTCAGAAAATTTATTGTTAAAGGTGAGAAAACAGGACTGATAATGGAACTTCCGCCATATCATAAACCAAACTGGAAAACAATCTGGAGCTATGTATGGGTGCATTCAAAAGATTTCCTGAAACGAGCTGGAACACTTATAGCCCTGATATCACTGGCAGTATGGGCTTTGTCCTATCAGCATGACGGCAATATAGAAAACAGCATCCTTGCTGCAATAGGAAAATTCTTTGACCCTGTATCCGGCCTGATTGGGCTTGACTGGAAGCTTTTCATTGCTCTTATTGCTGCAATCGCTGCGAAGGAAGCTTCTCTTTCAGTGCTTGCCGTTCTGTACGGGATAGGCGATGGAGCTTCATCAATCACAAGCTTATTTGTTTCAGGAACAGGCGGATTTGAAAATGCTGCTCTTACGGGAGCAATAGCACAGTCAGTATCTCCTGCGTCAGCACTTGCTTTTATTTTCGCCTTTTTCTTTTCCATCCCATGCATTGGTACTGTTGCCACGATCTATTCAGAAACGCGTTCATTCAAATGGACCGCAGGATGTTCAGCTTATTATCTTCTGGCATCTTTTATAGCCGGCGGCATTGCGTACCGTATAGGACTGATGATCTTTTAAAAAATATTTAAAAACTGCTTAATTGAAAATTATTCTTTTTTTTCCAGTAAAAAATGTTTCACAGCCGTATTATCAATATTATTTTTAATTTATTATCTAAAAATAGTATGTAACAAATACATTTTAATTCTTCATAAAAGATCATTAATTACTCATCATCATTCGGTGGCCTTGTACTTTTTGCATTATATGGCTCATTTAATTGGCGATCCGGACTATATTCTGCGCCACAAATTCTGCATACAAGATATGTGGCGCATTTTTCCTTACCAGCTGCTTTTCGCTCCTGTATGTCCAGTTCTCCCGCACAATAAGTAATTATTATATAACCTTTACCATTACATGATCTGCAGGTAGTGCTGTTACTATTATTACCGAATCCCTGACAGTTTCCGCATCGAATCTTTTCCACTATCGTTTGCCTTTTCACTATAAATACAATGCATTATATTTACAGTTCTATTTTAAAATATTAAATAGTACTGGCTCTTACGGAATCTTTAATATAATCAATTTGAAAATTAAAACTTGTATTGTTTTTAAATTCAGTCTTATCTGAACAATTTTTAATCATATTACATAATTTTTTCTTTTCAGGTGCAGTGAAAAGCGGGCTGTCGGGTTTTATTTTGATATCATCAGCTGATGGATTCGGCATATTTAATATGCTTATTTTGTAGGTAGCATAAAAAGATGATACTTCATATTTCCAGAAATATTTTTTATTTGTAGTTACCCATTCTTTAACAATATTTGATAATAAATTTTTCATGATATCCTGCCTTCCATATTAGAAAGAAAATTAAAATTAAAATACTGCAGTAAGCATTCCAATGATCCTTTTGTTAACTGGAGATTTTTATACTGTTTCAATAATTAGCAAAAAACCATTAAAATCAAAAGTTCATTAAATTTGAGATTTGAGATAATTATATTTTTCAAGTCAGGTGAGAAATTATATTTCAGAAAAAATAAAAAGAAAATAATTAATTTTTACTTGCAATATAACACGACCAGATACGTTAAATATTGTACATTTTATAATATTATCTGCACATTTATAATTTATATCAGTATACTGATAAAGTCAATGATTTATTTCAAGAACACGATTAAATATGAAAAAAACTTTTACACGCGGAAAGCATATCGGATTTTTAATAAAGAGGATACAGCATGAAATGCAGAAAAGAATGGATGTAGAGCTATGGCGTCTTAAACTCACAACACCACAATATTCTGCTTTAAATCAACTCGAGGAACACCCGGGATTATCCAATGCTGAACTGGCACGCAAAAGCTTCCTGACTCCTCAGACGATGAATCAGATAATTTTAACTTTAGAAAAGAAAAATTGTATCGAAAGGAGTAAACATCCTGTTAATGCGAGAATACAGGAAATATATTTATCCGATAAAGGAAAACAAATTCTACATGAGGCACATACAATTGTTTCTAATGTTGAAGAAAACCTTTTCAAAAATTTAACTGATAAAGAAAAAACTGAACTTACCGGATTTCTGGAAAAAGTGAAAATTGATTCATAATACTAAATGACAATGGGGATCGATTCATCCCACCATTGCACAGCTGCCCGCCATGGCGTGTAATGCGTACTTTTAACTGTTAACAACTTATGCATGGAAGATATACAAAAACTGCAAATAACTGCATATTTAGAGAAATAAACCTCCTGAATAACAGAATAGTTTAAAATCTTTTTTGACTGCAGGGATATTGTAAATAGAGTAATTTTATTGATTTTAATTGATTTTAATTGGTTTTACCTGTATGCTTTAAAACTGAAGATAAAATTGCTATTTGTATTCATTCTTAAGAATTTATTTTTGTACAGTATCTAATGCTAGTCCGTTAACCTGACTCCTATTATTTGTTTATCTATTAAAACGGTCAGAATAATTTATAAAACAATTTAATATGGGACGTCTCAACAGAACAGCAGCTGCGCTAAGAGTTATATTCATTTTATTTATCATTTTATGCCCGTTTGTTGCTTACGCGGAAGATGTTGATTCCGGTTTTCAAAAAATCGGGAATGGTAATAAAATTATCGTGCGAGGAGACAGAGACTTTCCTCCTTATGAATTCCTGAATGAAAAAGGAGAGCCTGCAGGTTATAATGTCGATTTATTTCGCGCTGTTGCAGAAGCTGCAGGCATAAAAGCTGAAGTAAGGCTTGGGCCATGGAATATAGTCAGAACAGAACTGGAAGCAGGAACAATTGATGCCCTGATAGGGATGTTTTATTCAGAAGAAAGAGACCGGCTGGTTGATTTCTCAACACCTCACATTATAATATACCACAGTATATTCGTACGGAAAAACTCAACGATAAAATCTGAAAGGGATATACGCGGGAAAACAATTATTGTCCAATCCGGCGATATAATGCACGATTACGTACGCGCTCAAAAAATTACAGATAAAATAATAACTGTTGAAACGCAGCCTGAAGGGCTTCAGCTTTTAGCGACCGGGAAATATGACTGTTTTCTGGGATCACTGCGTCAGGGTATATATATCATTACAAAAAATAATATTGAAAACATTATTCCGGTAGGCAGCCCTTTCTTTCCGAGAAAATACGGCTTTGCTGTTCCCGAAGGCAGGACATTGCTGTTAAATAAACTGAATAATGGGCTTGAGATAATTAAGCAAAATGGTAAATATCATGAAATAAATGACAAATGGTTCGGTCTGAAGGAGACAGAAGAATTTTTATTTGAGAAAGCATTACGTTATGTATTAATGCTTTTATTTCCCGTATTTTTTTTGCTGTGCGTTATTTTTGTATGGAACTGGTCTTTAAGAAAAAAAGTTGCATCAAGAACAAGAGAACTTCAGGAGAGTGAAGAAAAGTACCGCTTTCTTGTTGAGAATATGAATGACATAATCTTCAGCACAGATACAAGCGGGATTATAAATTACATAAGCCCTGCTGTGAAACAAATTACAGGTTATGAAACGGATGAGGTTATTGGGCATAGTTTTTCTGATTTTATTCATCCAAAAGACCGGGATTTTATAGATGAAAAATTCAGGGAATTTTTAAATGGAACTATCGAACCGCTAGAGTTCAGAATAATCTTAAAAAACGGAGAACCCCTGTGGGGCAGAACATCGAATCAGCTGATACTTGAAGATAGAAAAGTAACAGGCCTGCAGGGAATATTGACTGACATAAACGAAGCCAAGAAAATAGGATATCAGCTGCAGCAGGCACAGAAGATGGAGGCGATAGGCACGCTTGCCGGAGGCATAGCTCATGATTTTAACAATATATTATCTTCCATCATGGGATATTCGGAACTTCTGCAGGATTATGTTGAAAAGAATACAACACCGCACGAATTCCTGAAGGAGATTATTGCTGCAGGCAGGAGGGCCAGAGACCTGACAATGCGTATTTTAAGGATAAGCCGATATGAAGAAGGAGACATTAAGCCTGTTTCTATAAATACGCTGCTCAGGGATACAATGAAGATGCTGAGGGCAACCATTCCGACATCCATTGAATTCATAGAAAGTATTCCTGAAAAGGAAATGATAATCAATGCGGATGCTGGACAAATAAGCCAGATAATAATGAATCTTGCCACTAATGCCCTGCACGCAATGTTTGAAAACGGCGGAACCCTGAGGGTAAGTCTGGCCCCGTTTATTTTTTATGAAGATATGAATGATTCTTTTCCTGATATTTTTCCGGGCGATTATGTAATGATAACTGTAAGCGACACCGGAAAGGGAATAAAACCTGAATACCTTGATAAAATTTTTGAACCTTATTTTACAACAAAAGAAAAAGGAGAAGGTACAGGCCTGGGTTTATCCATAACACACGCAATAGTAAAAGCCCATAAAGGGCATATTACTGTTTACAGCGAAACAGGGAAAGGAACCAGTTTTAATGTATACCTGCCTTTGACTAAATCGGAATCAGAAGGCATTAAAGACAATCTGACAGCAGAAGAACTTCCCGGGGGAACAGAAAGAATTCTTCTTGTTGATGATAATTCTTCAATAGTAAGAATGCTTGAACACAGCCTGTCAAAGCTTGGATATAAGGTTACAGGCAGAACCAGCAGTCAGGAAGCTCTTGAGCTTTTTAAAAAGAATTCTGAAAATTTTGACCTTGTCATAACAGATATGACCATGCCGAAATTGACGGGAGACAGGCTTGCGGTTGAAATTAAAAAAATAAGGGCTGATATTCCGGTTATTTTATGCACCGGATTCAGCGAAAGAATAGATGAAAGCAGAAAATTAAAAGAGGTAAGCAGTATCTTGATGAAACCTGTTGATATTGCAAAGATGGCGAATACGATCAGGGAGGTACTGGAGGAAAGGGTGTAGAGCAACAGGGAGAATTCTGGTTAAAGATATGCTGTTAAAGTTTAATCCTTTTTAAAAACCTTTTAACAGGCACTGATTTGGAAATATCTTGACAGAGAATTTTGATTAGAAAATGATAATAAAAATATTATTTTATTTTGTATAAAATATAGCTATTATAGAACTGAAATATAATAATGATCTCTGAAAGCATTGTTCCGCAATCTGCAATAACAGTATCTGTAGCTATTTTAATTCTTCTAATGTGTGTTATACCACAGGTATCTTTCATCTTATAATTCTAATATGGTCAACCGATTACATTGCTGCGGAGAGATTTGTTTTCAAAAATTTTATCGGCTTTGCAAAGCCTTTTATTGAAGTGGACCCTGTACGTACGGGAATTTTATTTGAACTCTATACGGCTTTAACAAGTTTAACTGTAATACTATTATGGTTATAACATAAATATCCTGACAAAAACCATAAAAAGTTGTTCCTTACAGGTATTACTTTGGAAGACGCATTAAATCAGCACAATCCTTACAGAGCCTTTCACTTGTTCAGCGTCCTTCAACTTTCTTGTTTGTTGCCCAATTCCCGATCCATGAGAAAAAATCTTTTTAATATTCTCCAAAAGTGATATCATGTTCAGGTATTGGTACACCATTTTTCAGGAGGTAATCTTCACATCATTGCAAAGCTGCTCTGCGTGATGTACATCGCATAGTTTTGGCTATAAAACAAATACCATTTTGTAATTTAAACTGCGCATAGAAGAAAGGTTTACCGTTTTTGCGTTTGCGGGGATAAATAGTAAAACCAGCCATTCACAATCTTCTTCGCCAGATTCATCTTACATTTATCTGACATTTAATAGATTTGAGAAACGCTGGTTTATCAGTAGTTTCCGAAAACCCGGTATTTTATCGGATATTTAACGCACGCCAGAGAGGATTCGAACCTCTGACCCACGGCTTAGAAGGCCGTTGCTCTATCCAGCTGAGCTACTGGCGCGTATTTCGGGGCGAGAGGATTTGAACCTCCGGCCCTCTGGTCCCAAACCAGATGCGCTACCGGACTGCGCTACGCCCCGTAAGAAAGATGTAAAATACAAACAAGCCTATTTTGAGTCAACAAAAAAATATTCAAAAAAATGCTTAATCATAAAAATATTTAAAAATCTTTTTCTATTAAAGTAAAACCTTATTTTAAAAAATCAGACAATTTCTGTATAGAAACATTACCGTCACTCAGTAATTTCCTGTATTCCGATAAAAATTCTGATATTTTTTCGACTGATATTTTCAATATATCTTTTGAATGTCTGAATTTCAACTCAATTTCATTATTTGTAAAATAGCTTTTGCCGACTGTAATTCTGACTGGAATTCCCACAAGGTCCGCGTCCGCGAATTTAAAGCCCGGACTTACCTTTCTGTCATCATACAGTACCTCCAGGCCGGAATCCTGTATCTTATTATATATTTCTTCAACAGTTTTCACTTCCTCATCTGACTTTGCTATACCTACAAGATGAACATGAAACGGAGCTACGGAAAGCGGCCATATAATGCCTCTTTCATCATAATTCTGCTCAATAATTGCCGCCAGGGTTCTGTTTACTCCAATACCGTAACAGCCCATAATTGGAGTTATTTCCTGGCTCTTTTCATTCTGAACAGTAACATTCATTGCTTTTGTGTATTTATATCCCAGCTTGAATATATGCCCGACTTCAATACCTCTTTTAACAGTCATGCTTTTTTTGCATTCAGGGCAGGGATCACCTTCTTCAGCTGTTGAAATATCAGCCTCTTCTTTTACGGCGAAATCCCTTTCAGGATTTACATTTTTAAAGTGTTTATCTTTCTCATTGGCACCGGTTATGGCGTTTGGAATATACCTGACTGAAATATCAAAAACCGTTCTGACATTTAATCCGTTAACAGGCCCCGCAAAACCTACAGGTGCGGAGGTCACCTCCTCAACAACATTGTCAGGGGCAAGTTCAAGCTCAACTGCTCCAAGAGTATTTTTAAGCTTCAGTTCATTGATTTCACGATTACCGGGAACAACAGCCATAACAGGCTTATTATCCGCAAGGTATATTATGCTTTTCAGGAATTTCTCAGCAGAACAGTTAAAGAATGAAACCAGGTCATCTATTGTTTTTACATCCGGCGTATCGACTATCTCAATCTCTTTCTGCTCTTCACCAGACTTTGTAAGTTCCCTGTAAAAGTCCGCTCTTTCCTGATTAGCTCTGTAGCCGCATGAGCAGAGCAGCAGCGCCTCTTCGCCTATTTCCGAAGCTACCATAAACTCTTCCGAATTACTTCCGCCCATATTTCCGGTATCAGCCTGAACCGGTATGGTTTCAAGTCCGCATCTTTCAAATATGCTCCTGTATGTGGCACGCATTTTCTGATACGACTCTTCAAGGCCTTCCTCATCAATATCAAATGAATAAGCGTCCTTCATTATAAATTCCTTGCTTCTCATTACTCCGAATCTGGGTCTGATCTCATCTCTGAATTTTGTATTAATCTGATAAACATTTACAGGCAGGTCCCTGTATGATGAAATAATCGAACGCACAACATTAGTAAAAGCTTCCTCATGAGTCGGAGCAAGCGCGTATTCAAGCTTGTTCCTGTCCTGAATCCTGAACATCTCCGGGCCCATTGTATCCCAGCGGCCGGACTCCTTCCATAAGTCTGCATTTGTAAGCTCAGGCATCAGAAATTCAAGACCGCCTGCCTTGTCCATTTCCTCTCTTATAATATTTATTACTTTTTTCAGTACCCTGAATCCGAGAGGAAGATAAGCATACATACCTGCAGCTTCTTTTCTGATAAGCCCGGCCCTTATCATAAGCCTGTGGCTTGCGACAACAGCATCAGAAGGGTCCTCCTTCATTGTAGGTACAATATATTTCGAAATTTTCATGACAAATCCCCGGAATTTAATCTATACGCGAAAAGCTGAATTGATTCAGAACATTGCGCTTTAATCAAAATTATATTTTTGATTAATATTTCCCGTAATATCAGCCTGTATTTATATGGAAATAAGCTGTCAGGAAAAAATATATTAAACTATTGCAGTTTACGCTTAAATTAGTACATTCACCCGGCTTCGACTACACTCAGCCAGCGTAAAGGCCGCACCCTGAGCGCAGTCGAAGGGTGCGATATATATTAAACATTTCGTAACCCGCTATAATATTATTTCTGTTTTTATCAAAACACTGAAAAAGACTATATCGTGATCGATTACAGATTTTTATCAATGATTTAATTATAATTGTTTGTTGATTAGGAAGTATTATAAAGTCTGTCAACTATTTTAGAAAGCAGGGGCATTGAAATAACGGATGGGGGCTGTTTTTTACACCCGTACAGATGTCATTTTAACAATCTGTGATATAATACCTTCTATATTTCTTATCATATCAGCAGCACCCAGCTTAATAGCCTCAGCCGGCATGCCGAAAATGATTGATGATGCTTCATCCTGTGCGATTGTGGAAATACCGGATTCCTTTATTTCTAAAAGGCCTTTTGCTCCGTCATTTCCCATTCCTGTAAGTATTATTCCAAGGGAATTTCTGGAAGCCACCTGAGCAAATGAGCGGAAAAGAACATCTACAGATGGTTTATGCCTGTTTACAGGCGGGCCGTCATTGATTTCTATTTTATATCCCGAATGATCACTTTTCAGAAGCATGTGTTTGCCGCCCGGAGCAATAAAGACAGTACCCTTGTAAACACGGTCACCGTCTTCAGCTTCCTTTACATACAATTTTGAAATTCCGTTTATCCGGTCCGCAAAAGACCTGGTAAATTTTTCAGGCATATGCTGTGCGATTACAATTCCCGGGACATCTTCAGAAAGATTACATAAAATTTCGGCAATAACCTCCGTACCTCCTGTTGATGCTCCTATAGCTATAACCGAATCGGATCTTATTCTGCTTGTTTCCGTGATTTTTTTTGGTATTATAACATCTGCATCATATTTTTTACTGACATTTATTTCATGAGCAGGCCGGCCTGCACTTCTCAGGTTTCTCTTGATTTTTGATTTACTCGCCGCTATTACCTTGTTTACAAGCTCTTCTGAAAACGCGTTATACTCATCTTCATTCTGAAGATTCGGCTTCAGAACAAAATCAACAGCTCCCAGAGAAAGAGCTTTCACTGTATTGTCTGCTCCGCGATCAGTAAATGAACTTACCATAATAACCGGCATAGGGCTCGAAATCATTAGTTTTGAAAGAAATGTCAGGCCGTCCATTCTGGGCATTTCAATATCAAGAGTAAGAACATCCGGTTTTAATTTCTGAATTTTATTTACAGCAATATACGGGTCAAGAGCAGAACCCACCACATCAATATATCTGGAACGGGACAGTGCCTCAGTTAATATCTTTCGTATAACGGCTGAATCATCGACAATTAATACTTTTATTCTTTCCATTTTATGCGAACCTGTTTATTGAGAAATCCAACTCTCTTTGTACAACCAGATTGATAACTTCTGCTTTGGTAGTTTTCTTTAAAAAAACCTTTCCTGACCTGACATCCATGAATATTTTCCGTGTAAATTTATCACCAACATCTATATCTACTATTGGTATATCCTCAATTTCCATATAAAGTTTAGCTACCCTGATATTATCAAAAGGAATACCCTTCTTATCGGTTATCTTATCAAGAACATGTCCTCCTCCAAAAATTTTAGCAATCAGATTCTCTTTTTTTGCACCATGTTTATATAATTGTAATAGAAGATTATAAATCGCTGATGTTCCATACTTTGCGTAATCATCATTTATTATATCCGATTTTGTAATCCGACCGGGCAGCATAAAATGATTCATCCCTGAAACAGAATTCACCGGATCATGGAGACAAACTGCAACACATGACCCAAGCAATGTACTTATGATTTTATCTTCACCTGAAACATGAAATTCACCCGGATGTATTACAGTAATTTCTTTATTAAACTTTTTACTTGGAGTTGAATACATTATGTTTTTTTCTTATAAATAGTATTTCCGATTAAATAATATTTATCACTGAAATGTGATAAATTCTCTGAATGCCCTGCAAAAAAATATCCGTCATCATTTAAATAATCATAAAATCTGTTAATTACTTTATTTCTTGTATTTCCATCGAAATAAATAATTACGTTCCGGCAGAAAATTAAATCGAATTTTTTATTCATCGGATACTCTTCATCCAGTAAATTCAATCTTCTGAAATATACCATTTCTTTTATGGAATCAGAAATTATCCATGAATTTATCTTCTCATCATTATATCTTTTAAAATATTTATGCATGATATCAGTACTAACAGCCTCCAGTACCTCGTTTCTGTAAATACCTGCCTTACCTGACATTAGCACATTTGTGTCAATATCAGTTGCCAGTATTTTAATATCAGGCATTTTTTTATCTTTATAATATTCAGAAAAAATAACTGCAATTGAATACGGCTCTTCTCCAGTTGAGCATCCCGCACTCCATATTCTGATCTTTTTTATTCCGTTTTTTTCAAAATCAGGCAGAATTTTTTCTTTTATAAATTCAAAATGTTTAATTTCTCTGAAAAAATCTGTTTTATTGGTGGTTATTGAATTTATAAGGTTTTCAATTTCATTATTATAATTCTGAATCAAATAGTCATAATAGGTTTTATAACTGTCAAGATTCAATATTCTCAGCCTTTTAATCAGCCTGGACTGGATCAGAGCCTTTTTCTTATCTGTCAGGCTGATACCGCTTTCTTTAAAAATAACATTCCTTAATAAATCAAATTCCGTATCAGAAATTTCCTTAAAAAATGAAGTCATCATAGTTTAAATTTTCATTAGTATAATTTAGTCAAAAAAGATTACCTGCCCGCCGATTCCTGTTTTATTAAAAACACTGTTAAAATACTCTTTTTCCATTACCAGAAACTCCGAAATATCTTCATTGCTTTTTTGAAACCTTCTCAGGGCTTTTCCTGTTTCTGTAAAAAAATAAACTTTTCTTCTTTTTTCACCGCCAAGGTCTTCTCTTAAAATCTGAATATCCTCTAAAGCAAAATACTCGTGCAAAAATCTAATGTTGCTTTTCTGTACACCTCCCATATTTGGAATGCTTTCTTTTATATACGCTGCCCCGAAAAGTTTTGCTATCAGCCGGCGTCTGTCCCCGCCCTTTTTAATAATCTCTCCGATCAGAAGCTCCATATTCTGTATGCCGAATTTTGCTATATTATCTGATATTATTGTTTCATTGCTCATAGTACCTGGAACAATAAAATGCGCCATACCGCCTGTTTTATTGTCCTGATCATACAGGCATACAAGCAAAGTTGCCCCGGCAATACTGCCAATGATACATTTTTCAGATGACGCGAAAAACTCTCCCGGAAATAAAATATACAGAGGCTGCCCGTAGCTGTTTTTTTCACTCTTTATCATTTCGCTGCTTCAATAGCCTGTAATATGTCTATATATGCTTTCCTGCTCTCCAGCTTTTAAATAACAGGCATAAAAACAGCCGGGGAAATAATGTATTTACCAGACTATTTTTTATTTGTTAAAAAATCTCAAGCTGCAAGTTCACTGACCAAACCATGAATATCAATAATCAATGAAACCGTACCGTCTCCAAGCAAAGACGCACCGGAAATTGCCCTGTTCTTTGTTAAATCGGAATCAAGACTTTTTAAAACAATTTGCTGCTGACCTATAAGTTCATCTACCACGATTCCCAGGCTGGTACCATTTGATTCAACTACAACTACAAGACAATCCCATGGATTTTTAAAGTCGGATTTAATATTAAAAAGATTATTAAGTCTGAGAAGAGAGATATATTCGCCCCGGACAAATATAGTTTCACCTTTACCTTCAATCGTTTTTACCGTATTTTTTTTCGGCTGAATGGATTCAATAATTGAGAGAAGAGGAATAACATATTTATTCGTTCCAACCCTTACGAGCATGCCGTCAATTATTGCAAGTGTTAATGGCAGTTTTATGATAAGCCTTGTCCCCTCACCCATATTTGTAAAAACTTTTATAGTACCGCGCAATGCTTCAATATTGGTTTTTACAACATCCATTCCAACTCCGCGTCCCGATAATTCCCCTATCTTTTCGGCAGTGGAAAAACCCGGCATAAACATTAAAGAAAGCAGTTTATCATCTGAAATCTCTTCATTTGGTTTAATAAACCCCATATTAAAAGCTTTTCTTCTGATTTTTTCTTTATTGATTCCTCTTCCGTCATCAACTACTTCAATATAAACACTGCCCTCCTGATGATATGCTTTAAGACAGATAACTCCTTGAGACTGTTTGCCTAACTTAGCTCTTTCTTCAGGATTTTCAATTCCATGATCAATAGAATTTCTGATCATATGCTTGAGAGGGTCGCCTATTTTTTCAATAACCGTTTTATCAAGCTCAGTTTCCGCTCCTTCAATATCAAGCCTGATATCCTTTCCATACTCTCTTGAAGTATCTCTCACAAACCTCTTAAACTGTTCGAATGACGGCCCTATCGGTACCATCCTTATCCCCATAATCTGTTCCTGAAATACACGCGTAGTTCTGTCCAGGCCGTAAAGCGCGTTTTTAACTTTTCGGCCTGCCTCCCCGCCAATATCTTCAGCAACCCGTGAAATAGACGACTGGCCTATTACTATCTCACCGAGTAAATTCATAAGAACATCAAGTTTTTCTGTGGCTACTCTTAGGGTTGAACTTTCAAATTTTTTCTTAATTTTATTCTGCTGTTCAAGCGCATAATGCGCGTCCGTAAGTGAAGCATAACCTTTCTTAACAATTATCTCCAGAATCTTTTCATTCTTTTTATCCTGATCTTCCAAAGCATCATGCAGTTCATCTTCGGATATTATATGATTTTTTAATAAAATTTCACCGATCCTCTGGTCTTCCAATGAAGGGTGTAATTTATGTTCCGGAGTTACATCCTGCAGTATAATTTCATTATCATCTTTGACAAAAAGAAAGATATCTTTAATCTTCTGTTTACTCTCACTGGTCTTTATTGTAATTTCCCAGGTTAAATAACATTTCTCCGGATCCAGTTCGTCAAAATCAGGTAATTTATCTATATCTACCCTGAATTGAACAAGTGTATTCTGAATTGATGTAAAATCCTCTATAATTGACAGCGGATCTATTCCATTCTCAAATATTTCAGGTTTAAATTTAGCGTTCAATCTGATAAATTTATAAAGCTTTTCGTCGTCACTTTCTGTTTCCTCATCTCTTCTCAGTAATCTGACATTACCCGCGGGTTCTTCCTGATCATTAATTTCATTTTCCGATTCTCTATATGTGTCTATACTGTATAAAAGCCTTTCCTTTTCCTCACTCAAGTCAACTCCGGAGTCATTTCCGAATATTGACAGCTTAATCCAGTCAATACTTTTTAAAAGAATATCAATAAGCTTATCAGATATTCCCAGCTTACCGGACCTTACATTCTCCATCAGATTCTCAAGCTTATGAGTAAACTGTGATATCTCATTCATTCCGGCCATACCGGAACTTCCTTTGATAGTATGAACAGACCGAAAGATCCTGTTGATTACTTCAGGATCGCTCTCCTCTTCCAGTTTAATAATATCAGGTTCAAGACACTCAAGTATTTCACGGGCTTCATTCCTGAATATATCCTTTAATCCCTCCATAAAAAATAACTCCTGTTTTAAAAATTCCGGGCAGTATCAAACAGCCAAAATATTTAACAGAAAACAGAGGACATTTATGTTCATACAGTTAATTTAATTTTACTGATCCTCATCATCACCTGTTTTTTTTTCCTTTTCATCTGAATCCGAAGACAATTCACTGTTTTCAATAGTTTCAATAGTTTCAATCTCATCTTCAGTTAATATCATATCAACATCCAGCAGTATGATGAGATTATTTTCTATTCTTCCGATCCCTTCGATGAAATCCGTTTTGATCTTTGCAGTAAATTGAGGAGTACTTTGTATTGATGAGACAGGAATATTTACAACATCAGAAACTGAATCAACAATCATGCCTATAAGACGATCCTTAACTTCCACGATTATTATTACAGTATAATTATCATACTCTCGTTTATGCATTTTAAATTTTTTGCGCAAATCAACCACAGGTACGACTGACCCGCGCAGATTGATTACCCCCTCCATGAAAAAAGCCGCATTCGGCACGTGAGTAATATCCGTCATACCTATAATCTCTTTAACCTTCTCAACGCCTACCCCGTATGTCTCATCACCAATCAGGAAGGTAACGTGCTGATGTTCTCTTTCCTCATCATCATTTTGTTTTAAAATTGTACTTTTAATGTCTTCCATTTCAAACTCTCCATATATAAAATTTTATTCCCGGCTAATGAAGAACAGGAAACTGCACGGAAATTATCTGATAAATTTTTTCACAGCATCTATCAGCTGATCAGTCCGGAAAGGCTTTACGATCCATCCTGAGGCACCGGCTTCTTTACCTGCGTTTATAGCAGCTTCGCCGGCTTCTGTAGTAAGCATTAAGACAGGAGTAAACCTGTCATCTTTTCTAAACTCTTTGACAAAAGTAATTCCATCCATCACCGGCATATTCACATCAGTAATACATAAAGAAAGGTTGTCTCCGGATTCTTTTATTCCTTTAATCACATTAAGAGCTTCTTTTCCATTCTGAGCATGTTTTATGGCTACACCAAGATTTTTAATAACAAGTTCAATACTTTTACGAATAGTAACTGAATCATCAATAATCATCACATAATCCATTGTATTCCCTCTTGTTTCAAATATAATTAATTTGAAAAACCGGCCAGATATAATTGCCTTTTAATGTCCTTTGACACGGATTTGAGTTTGATGCTTTTATTATTTTTCATGCATTCCCTGTTAGCTGCAATAAGCACCTGTACTACAGACAAATCGAGTCTTTTCACATTTTGCAGATCCAGAATTATTTCAGCTTCTTTTTTCAGCAGCTCTTTCAGCTCAAGATAGAATTTCTTAACGGTTTTTACTCCGATATTCTCATTCACTTCTATAGTCATTTTCTCCCCCTGAATTTAAAAAATCTATCAATGTATAACGTCGCCGGCGAGACCGTGTATATCAAGAATCAATGCAATCTTTCCATCCCCTAGTATTGATGCCCCTGAAATCGCACGGTTCTTTGTAAGTTCCGAATCCATGCTCTTTATTACAATCTGCTGCTGGCCGATTAACTCATCAACCATTAAAGCCAGCATTCCATTATTGGCTTCAACAATTACCACCAGAGAATTGCACGGATCAGTATATTCAGATTTTATTCTGAACAATTCATATAGCCTTATGAGTGACACATACTGCCCTCTTATGTAGACAACTTCACCCTGCCCTTTTATTGTTTTCACTTCCTTTTTCGCAGGTCTAATTGATTCCACAATCGAGAGAAGAGGAATAACATATTTATGTTCTCCCACACGGATAAGCATTCCGTCAATAATAGCGAGTGTCAGAGGCAGTTTTATGGTAAAAACAGTTCCCCTGCCTTTTTCAGATTCAATTTTAATTGTCCCCCGCAATTCATCAATATTGGTTTTAACAACGTCCATACCGACACCGCGACCGGAAAGGTCTCCTACCTTTTCCGCAGTGGAGAAACCCGGCATAAATAAAAAGCTGAATAAATTTTCATCAGATATCTCATCAGAATGTTTAATAAAACCAAGCTGTTCAGCCTTTTTCCTGACTCTCAGCTTATCAATGCCTCTGCCGTCATCCCTGACTTCGACATAAACGCTTCCTTCCTGATGATAGGCTTTTAAAAATATTTCAGCGTTCAGGTTTTTACCGGATTTTTTTCTTTCTTCCGTGCTTTCAATTCCGTGATCAATTGAGTTTCGAATCATATGTTTTAAAGGATCATTCAGTTTTTCAATTACAGTTTTATCAAGTTCAGTTTCCGCTCCCTCAATAACAAGTTTGATATCCTTATTAAAAATTTTTGCAGTATCTCTGACAAATCTCCTGAACTGTTCAAACGTCGGGCCAATCGGGATCATCCTTATTCCCATCAGATTTTCCTGAAACTCACGCGTTGTCCTGTCAAGACCGTTTACAGCACTCACTACTCTTTCAGCTTCATCTCCCTCAATGCCTTCCGCTGCTCTCATAATTGCAGACTGCCCTATTATTATTTCACCTAATAAATTAAGCAGTTTATCAAGCTTTCCGGTTGATACTCTTATACTGCTGCTTTCAATCTTTTTCTTAATCTTATCCTGTTCTTCAAGAGCGCTTTTCACTTCTTCATCCGAAGCATAGCCCTTCTCGATCATCAGCTCCGCAATTTTTTTCCCGGATTGTTTTTGAGTTTCAAGAACCTTATCAAGTTCCTGTTTATTTATAATATTTTTACTTAACATGATCTCACCCAGTTTCTGTACTTCAAGATTCCGGGGAGCATTAAATGCTTCAGTTATATCATTAATTTTAACAGTGCTGTGATCCCTTACGAAGATAAATGTATCTTCAATTTTGCTGATATCATAACCGGACCTCATTATAATATCCCAGTTTAAAAAACATTTTTCCGGATCAAGATTTTCAAAATCAGGCAATTTTCTTTTGTCTACAACACGCCGGCTTATCCGTCCAAGAGACACAAGATCTTCAATAATCATTAACGGATCAATGCCGTTTCTGAAAACTGATTCTTTAAACACAACTTTAATTCTATAAAATCTATATGCGGTTTCGTCCGAATTATCAGTTGCACTGCTCTTAACTGAAGTGTTATCTGCAATTACTTCAGAATTAATAGCAGATAGAGAATTATATGCAGGAACTTGAAGATGACCGGATAAATTACCGTTTTGCATATATGCATCAATCTGTGAAAGCAGCTGGATCTTCAATGTTTCTGTAACATCACTTTTATCAGTCCCTGCGACATTCATTCTGATCCAGTCCATGCTGTTTAAAAGAATGTCAATCAAATCTCCATCGACCTGCAGACTCCCGCCTCTTACAGCATCCATAAGATTTTCAAGTTTGTGGGTAAATTCCGATAATTCCATTAATCCGGCCATACCTGAACTTCCCTTAAGGGTGTGAACCGATCTGAATATTTTATTTACAGCATCCGGACTTTTTGTCTCTTCAAGATTTACAATTTCCGGCTCCAGGTTCTGTAATATTTCCTGAGCCTCTCCTGTAAATATTTCTCTCAAACCTTCCATTTAATTAACTCACGCTCCATTAAAATATTGACTTACAAGAAAAATTTATAATTCTGCTTCTCTTAATTATATATAAGAATCTGCCAGGTTTATTTTTTGCGTTTATTGAAAAAGTATTAAATTTACTGTTAATTAAAAAAATACATTGAACACATCGAATGCCGGAATTCCCGCTCACGGCTTATATCTTATTGTAAAACAGGATTTTAAAAAATTCAAATTTTTTATTTTTTTTATCATCAAAAAATATATTCATTTTAATAGAACAAAAAAAACGTATTTGTCCGATAATAACAATAATCCGGAATAAAACCATTATCCTTTTTTTCAGTAACAGATTATAAAATGAAACTTATCATCTTTTATTTTGATTATAGAATTTCAAAAATTTTTAAGGAGCAGATCAATGCAGAAGGTAAAACTGTTAAGGCAATTGCAACATCGAATAATTTTGTTTTCAGAAATGAAATACTTGCAAAAATAATTGAAGTTGAAGATCAAAACGAAATCAAATCCCATATAGATCCGGAATATAACTATTATCATGTTATTAAGTATTTACCTTTTAAATCCGGCGAAGGTGTTTCTTATGATGATTTCACGAAAACATTCCGGGCTTCGGAATACGGGTTTGTAAGATTTGATAAACTTAACGCAAAAATTTCTGTTTTATCACCCCTTCAGATAACAAGAGATAAGACCAAAGCTTACTTTCTTATTCATCCGTCAATTTTAAACAGAATTCCGGATTTTGAAGATATATCTGAACAGCTTGTAAAAAAAAATATCTATACCATTTTACCAAAAAACGAAATTGATGAAAAACTCGGTCAGATAGATGTGAACATCCAGAAGCTTTATAAAATACTTGTAGCTGCAGGCAAAGAACCGGCAAACGGGAATCCGGAATATTTTATTCCTTTAATTAATATTGAAAAAAAAGCCGGAAAGATTCTTGATAATGGAAGTATCGATTTCAAGGAGATAGATTCAATTATACAAATTAAACAAAGACAGGCAATTTTGAAACGAATACCGGCGAAAGCTCCTGAAGACGGATTTAATATATATGGTGATAAAATACCGGCAATAATTGAATCACGTATCGGTTATATTAAAGGAAAAAATATTATACCTTCAGAGGATGATACTGTCTATGTCTCTGAGATTGACGGATGTCTTAGCAGGATTAGCAATATTGTTTCTGTTCTGCCTGTTGTTGTTATTAAAGGTGATATTAACTATGAAACAGGCAATATTGATTTTAAAGGGTCAGTTGACATATTTGGTTCCGTACTTCCCGGATTCAAAGTGACAGCAAGTGACAATATCGTTATAAGGAATAACGTGGATGACGCTACTATACAGGCCGGTGGGAATATAATTGTGCATGCCGGAATTGGAGGAAAAGGATCAACAAAAATAACTGCTGAAGGCTCAGTAAAGGCGAAATATATTCTTAATTCTACAATAGAGGCAAAAGGAGATGTTACTGCGGAAGTTTCTATTATCAACAGCAATATTTACTCAAACGGCAGAATCACTGTTACTGACGAAAACGGCAAAATTATGGGCGGAGAAACAATGAGCCTTAATGAAGTTTCGGCATATACAATTGGAGGCCCAAAGGAAAATAAAACAATTATAACAGCAGGGAAAAATCTGATTATTGAAAATGAATTGAATTCTTTAAAAATGCAGCTGAATATTTACAAAGAAGAAGCTGAAGAGCTGGCAGAATATGCCAAATCAATGTACGGCGAAGAATTATTTATGAATACAAAAAAATTTCTTTCAATACTTCCCGAAGTTAAGAAAAAAAACTGTCTGCTGCTTCTTTCCAAGATGGCTGAGTGCAATGAAAAGCTAAAAGAAAAAACACAGGAATATAAAGAAACAGTTGAAAGATACACTCCACCCCGTGAGCCGGTTATTACTGTTTTTAAAGATATTTTTCCAGGGACAATAATTAATATAAAAAAACGGACAAAACATATTGAAAGGAAATATTCAAATGTAAAATTCTTCGAGGACAATGAAGAAAAATTAATCAAATTTACTTATGCTGTATAACCTCTTTCTTTTCTTCAAATATGCAAATATGCCAATAATTATTTTATAATTCAGTCACTATTTCTATTTAAAGCTAATCTTTTACCCTGTAACATCCAATACGACATCACTTTTACTTCGAAAAAATATTTAAAAAATAAATCATATCTTCTGTTTTTTGTCTTGATATTGAAAAAATTTCATGTAAAATATTCAGTAAGAACTAGTTTTCCAATGTTAAAAAATCTTTTAATTATCTGTTTAATAAGATAAAAAAAAAATAAATATGAAATATATCATTTTCTATTTTGATAATAAGGTCAGTAAAATATTTGAAGAGCAAACCAATGAGCATGGCCAGAAATTTATGTCACTAACGTCTCATTATAATTTTGTTTCAAAATATGAAATTGTTGCCAGGGTTGTTGATATTGATGATGTTGAAGAAATTGATTCATATATTGATGAAGGATACAATTATCATACTTACCAGAAATACAATCCATTCAAAGCCGGTGACGGTATATTATTTGATCAGACTGACCTGGTATACCGCTCAAAAGATTATGGCTTTGTTAAATATGATACAAATAAAACCGCAATTATTCTCCTCAGTCCCCTCAGAATACAAAAAGATAAAATGAAAGCATACTATATCATTCATCCTACAAAATTCGGGAAGATTCCGGCGGTAGAAGAGATTGAAGAAAATTTAACTAAACTAAAAATATACACCATGGTTGACAAGAATACACTGACAGAGGATTTAAAAAAAATAGATACTGCTAAAAACCAGCTTCACAGAGTTGTTGTTGCCCAGGGAAAAGAGCCGAAGAACGGATATGCTGAACATTTTTTTCCGCTTATCGATTTTCAGAAAAAAGCAGGAAAGCTTCTTGAGAACGGCAGCATAGACTTTAAAGAAGTAGGCAGCATTGTTGAAGTAAAGCAGCGCCAGGCAATACTGAAAAGGGTACCTGGAGAAACACCTGAAGACGGGTATAATATTTACGGTGATAAAGTAACGGGAGAAATCACAGACCCGGGAGGATATTCAGTCGGAGATAACATTATCCCTACTATTGATGAAAATATTTACGCAGCAAGTATTGACGGCTGCATTGAAATTATAAAAAAAACAATATCCGTATCACCGGTTTCCTTCATAAAAGGAGATGTCAATTACGATTCAGGAAATATAGACTTCAGCGGAAGCGTACATGTATCAGGCTCCGTTCTGCCGGGTTTTATAGTTAAAGCTAAAGGTGATGTGATAATAGCAAAGAACGTTGATGATGCTGTTATAGAGGCTGGAGCCAATGTGGAAGTTAAGCTGGGAATCGGAGGGAAAGGACTTTCCAGGATAACTGCCGGGGGTAATGTTAAGGCAAAATTTGTTCTAAATTCCAATATTGAAGCAATGGGATCAGTTGAAGTCGAAGACTCCATTATCAACAGCGAAATTTTTTCTAATGATAAAATAACGGTGACAGACAAACATGGAAAAATAATCGGCGGAGAATTAACAGCGCTTTATGAAATTCAGGCAAAGATATCAGGAGTACCTAAAGAGAATAAAACAATACTTGCAGTTGGAAAAAATATCATCATTGAAATGGAACTCGCGGAACTTAGAAAACAGATAAATGAATTAAAAGAAAAAATCGAAGAACAAACCCGGAAAATTAAATCCAGTTATGGAGAGGAGGTTTTTACTAACTTAAAAGAATTCATTACCATTCTGCCTCCGGTTAAGAAGAAGGCATGTATTGAAGCTGTTACTGAATTATCTACTTTAAACAAAGATCTTAAGGAATTATCAATACAATACGAAGCCAAGGAAAATGAACTGAAATTTGACCGGGATCCGGCAATAGAGATTATAGATAAAGTTTACCCCGGTACACTTATAAAAATAAAAAAAAGTGTCCGTCTGATTGAAGAGCTGTTAAGAAACGTTAAATTCTACGAAGATCCCGCAGAAAAGGTAATAAGAATCACTTCCGCTAACTGAACCATCCAGGTATTTTTTTCTTGACATTCTTTAAATTAAAGAAAGAGATAGTTTAATCAATCGGGAAATCCCCGATTTTTTAAATTTATAAGCCATTTTTGTAAATTTAACCGGCTTTATAAATAAAACTTAATTTTTACAAAAGGCAAAAAATTGAGAATTCCCGTTTTAAGAACAAATCATCTTACTTCAATTACAGATCTGTCATACGATGAGATCATCAGTCTTTTCGAACTGACCTCGCGCTTAAAGAGCTGTGTGAAGAAAAATAAAAAGCATGCGTACCTGCCGGGAAAGACACTGGCTATGATTTTTGAAAAAAGTTCTACCAGAACCAGAGTGTCATTTGAAACAGGAATTTTTCAGTTAGGCGGCCAGGGACTTTTTCTTGATATGAATTCTCTTCAGTTAGGCAGAGGTGAGACAATCTCAGATACAGCCAGAGTTTTTTCCAGATATGTTGATGCAATCATGATTCGGACATTCTCTCACCAGAGAGTGATAGAACTTGCCAATAACTCGAATATTCCGGTTATAAACGGATTGAGTGACACTTTTCATCCATGTCAGGCCTTAACAGATTTTTTCACTATATATGAAAGAAATAAAACACTTAAAGGCACTAAACTCTTATATATTGGAGACGGCAATAATGTTGCCAATTCCCTTCTTCTGGGAGCTGCTATACTGGGTATAGATATTACAATTGCCTGCCCCAAATCATATGAACCGGATAAAGATATTATAGAGAAAGCATCTATAATAACTTTAAACAGCGGAGCAAAAATCAACATTACATCCAGCATTGATGAAGCTGCAGAAAATGCGAATTATATATATACGGATGTATGGATCAGCATGGGCCAGGAAAAAGAGGCAGCTAAAAAGAAAAAACTATTTAAGAAATATAAAATCTCAAAAGAAATTCTGAATAAATGTGCAAAAGACTGCCTCGTAATGCACTGCCTTCCGGCACATCGCGGAGAGGAAATAGACGCCGAAATAATGGATTCCGGCAGATCAATCATTTTTGATCAGGCGGAAAACAGACTTCACATTCAGAAAGCCGTAATGTGTTCTTTAATGAAGAACAAATAGATCTAAAACTAATCGAATACAGGTTATAACATAATGAGTGACATAAAAAAAGTAGTACTCGCGTATTCAGGCGGACTGGATACTTCAATTATTGTAAAGTGGCTTATTGAAACATATAATTGCGAGGTCATATGCTTTGCCGCAGATGTAGGCCAGGAAGAGGAACTCGACGGCCTTGAAGAAAAAGCAAAATCTACAGGTGCTTCAAAATGTTATATAGAAGACCTTACTGAAGAATTTGTACGTGATTATGTGTTCCAGGCTATTAAAGCCAACGCAATTTATGAAGACCGTTATCTTCTCGGTACATCCATTGCAAGGCCGGTTATTGCCAAAAAGCATATTGAAATAGCTCTTAAAGAAGATGCAGACGCAGTATGCCACGGAGCTACAGGTAAAGGAAATGACCAGGTAAGATTTGAAATGGCTTTTATGTCTCTTGCACCGCATTTAAAAATAATAGCTCCCTGGCGAATATGGGATCTCAACTCAAGAGCACTGCTTTTTGATTATGCCAGCAAACATAACATACCAGTTCCGGTAACTAAAGATAAGCCGTACAGTATGGACAGAAATATTCTGCACATTTCCTATGAAGGCGGAATACTTGAAGATTCGTTCAGAGAACCTGACAAGGACATGTTCAAACTAACAAAATCACCGGAGGATGCTCCGGACAGACAGACAGTACTTGATATAGAGTTTGAACAGGGAAATCCTGTCGCGATCAATAATAAAAAACTCGATCCGGTATCACTGATGAAGGAATTGAATAAAATTGCCGGAGAAAACGGTGTAGGAAGAATTGATATTGTCGAAAACAGGCTTGTAGGAATGAAATCCCGCGGAGTTTATGAAACCCCGGCAGGAACAGTGCTTATTATGGCACACAGAGATCTTGAGTCAATAACACTTGATAAGGATACCCAGCATCTTAAAGATAAATTAGCATCTGAGTACGCAACTCTGGTTTATAACGGATTATGGTTCAGCAAAAAGAGAGAAGCTATGGACGCTTTTATAAATGAAACACAAAAAAATGTAAGCGGAATAGTAAGATTAAAATTATACAAAGGTCATTGTCAGGTAATCGGCAGAAAATCGGACAACTCTCTTTATAGTGAAAAACTGGCTACATTTGATGAAAGTGATTTATATGATCAGAAAGATGCATCCGGCTTTTTAAAAATTTTCGGCCTTCCATTTAAAGTTGAAGCAATATTAAAGAAAAACAAAGATAATAAATAATCTCCTGATATCGGAGACATAAAAAAATAATTAATATAATTTTTTATGCTTTACAAAGTTATTTATTTATTAAGAATATTTTGACTGTGAAAGAATCCTTAAATTTGTTGAGAAATAAGTAAGAATTGTTTTTTAAGGAAAAAAATTCTTTACTCGTACAAATATATATAGTAGCATTAATAATACCCCAATATTGATTTTTGGAGGCTCAGGGACATAGATGGAAATAGAGTTCAAAGACATTGGTGAACATAAGGTTATTGAAGTAACCGGAGAGGTAGATCTCTATAATGTGAGTGAATTAAAGAAAGCCCTTTTCAGTATAACAGACGGTAGAGTTAAAAGCGTTATTGTTGATATGAAAAATGTTAATTATATGGACTCTTCAGGAATTGGCGCACTGGTAGCCGGGCAGAAAAAAATGAGAGCCCATAACGGCAGTTTCGCTTTGATGAATATAGCGGAAGATGTATTGAATATCCTGAAGCTTGCCACGCTGGATAAATTCTTCAAAATACTTAACGATGAAAATGATTTACTATAATCGTTAATCTCTCTTCAAGATAAGTACTGTCATATCATCATGTGGCGGTACTTCTCCACGGAAGGAATCAACATCATTTACAATTAAATCAATCAGCTCATCAGCTTTCATATTTGAATTTTTCATAAGCAATTGCTGCAAACGCTGAAGCCCGTATTCCTCTTTATCTTTATTCCTCATCTCTGTTATACCGTCTGTATAAAGCGCAATTATATCACCTTTTGAAAGTTTAACTTTTGCCTGCTTGTATTCAACATCCTCCATAATCCCTATCGGCATGCCGTCGAGTTTTGTAATGCTGCAGGCATCCAGCGAAGACCTATAGCAGAAAAGCGGCCCGTGGCCGGCATTGGAAAATGCAATTTCTTCAGTCGCCCTGTTATATATCATAAAGAAAAGAGTGGCAAATTTATCAATCGCAAAGTCTGCGCTTAATGAATCATTAATAGCTCTTACAACACTTGCACACTGGACATCCTTCCGGCTGATATAGGAAACGAAAACTGTTCTGATCATAACCATAACAAGAGACGCGGGAACACCTTTACCGGATACGTCACTGATCAAGGCCCCTACCCTGTTTTTATCTATGTCAATATAATCGAAATAGTCCCCCCCGACGCCTTTTGCAGCCCTGGTAAATCCTTTAATCTGTACGCCGTCTTTTTCATAAAAGCCCATCGGGTTAAGACCTTCCTGAATCTCCTTCGCGAGTTCAAGCTGCTCTTCCATGACCCTGGACTCGACTTCTCTTTCCTTTGCTTTTTTCAGATGCTCGGTCATTTCATTGAATTCATGCGCAAGCCTTCCAAGCTCATCAGAGGTACTTATCCTGATTTTGTAATCCAGGTCGCCTGAACCGATCATGCTCGCACCATAGGAAAGTTTTCTTACCGGCCCGATTGTCATTCTTGCCAGAATAATGGCTCCGATAATTGCTATTATAAGAAATGCGGCAGCAATCATTGAAATCGTTTTTGTAATCTTCTTTGTTGCATCCCTGATTATTTTATCTGAGAAGCCCAGCCTGACTGTACCGGTTCTCTGGTCTTTAAAGATTGGATGCATTACAGGAATGGAAAAATCATATATCATTCCGGAAGTATCATCCGGGTCCGGATACTGAAGAAGCAGCGGTTTTTCTATATCAGTATTCGCGACAGCTTTCTTTGTAATTTCATCCGATAATATGTTTTTATCCGGTTCCGAAATTCCCTTTTCTATACTGTAAGCCTGAACAATTTCCTTTTCCGCATTAAAAATATAGGCGTATTTTATTGACGGGACGTTCTCCAGATTCCTTAATGCATCGATTAAAGACAAAATATCGGCATCCGGCAATAAAGAAAGACTTGCCTGACTTCCCAGGTGTTCAATCTCTCTTTCAGCAAATTTTACAATCTCGTTTGTAAGAAGTGAGGTTTCCTCTCTTATAAAGTAATATGACATTGTAAAGATAATAATGCCAACAAGAGGGATAAGTATAATATAAAATTTATTCCTTAAACTGAATTTGACTTTTGCGGCTTTCTTCGCTTCCTTTTCCGCATCAGCAGCTTCTTTGGCTGATTTTTTGTCAGCTTTTGTTGAGTTCTTCTTTTCTTCAGGTTTGCTTGTATTTTCTGTTTTTTCTTTTTTACTCATTTTATGAATTATTAAATTGAATTTATATTTTTATCAACACATATATCTTATGTTTTTACGAATTTATTTAAAAATTTATCAAGAACAGAAATTATCGTTTAAGAAGTACAAGACATTTTCTGATCGCATTTTTAGCTTTTTCATGTTTCGGATCAATAAGTAAAACTTTTTGAAATTCAGCAATAGCCTTATTAAGATCTTCATTCGAGTAATACAAAATCCCTTTAAAATAATATGACCTTACAAGTTTTCGCTGCCGATCCGTTAATTTTCCGGCTGTATCCTGAGCAACAGTTGTTCCTACCCTTAACTGCGATTCAATTTTATTAATATATATCAGAGCATTAGTATTTTCAGGATCATTTGATGTTATCCATTTAAACTGATCAAGCGCCAGTTTAAGATTGTTCTCCCCGCCTTTTCTGTAATATTCAATTCCCGAAGCAATTTTATCCTCTATCTGTTCCGGCGATATATCCTTATTTACAGGCTTAGGCTTTTTAACAAGTCCGGCTTTGGCACTTGCAATCAAAGTATCGATTCCGGGATACCCGGAAGAGATCGATTTAATCATCTCAAACTTTAATAAAGCATCCCTGTACCGGTTCTGGTTTAATAATTTTTTTCCTTCGTTTACATAAATTCTTGAAAAATCATCAAACGTATCTGGATTTATCTTTAAATTGCATTTTAACAGGTATTCAGTTGCAATTCTGTTCTTTGGAAAAAGATCAAGAATTCTCTCCCACTGTTTTCTTGATTCGGTATAATCGCCTTTTTCATAAAGCAGTTTACCGGATACGATCAAAGGATTAACAAGGCCGTAGTACGGGGAATCTCTGGTAATCATCTCCTCCTCAAGCTGTTCCTGTGCCTCCTTGGCTAACTGAATATATTTTTTCGCAAGGCTGTTAACAGGATCCAGTGAAAGCACAGCACCCAAAGCAACAATTGCATCTTTATATCTGCTATCAGACAAAGCAATAAGGCCGTTCTGGAATTCTTTATCAATAGTTTTCAGCTTTGAAATTTTCTGCTGTTCTTCATATTCCTTTTTTAACCTGTCGAGACTTTTCAGTCTGTTTGCCGTATCCTTATAATTATCAATTAAAGAAAGGACGTTCTCAAAATCCTCTTCAGCCTGGTCGAATCTTTTATTTTTAACATTATCAATACCGCTCGTATACAGGCGTTCCGCCTGCAGTCTGAGCAGTTCATAATTTCTTTTTTCTTCAAGTATGTCTTTAATCTGATCAAGATAGTCCTCAGCTTCACCGTTATCCTTATCAAGACCTATTACCTGCTTAAACTCAAGCTCAGCTTCTGTATATTTTTTCTGGTTAAAGTACGCTACTCCAGAATTTAATAAAGCAAGAATCCTTTCATATTTCAATCTGTTCTGGATAGCAAGTTCTGCCTGTCTTTTTCCTTCGCTGGCTACTTTATCAAGAGGTACGATAGAAAGCAGTTCTTTCCAGTGCTGAAGAGCCTGTTCATATTCTTTTGATTTCATTTTTTCGCGGGCTAACGGAAGAATTTCATAATATCTTTTCTTCAAGGCTTCGGAAAGTCTTTTCTTTCTGTTTTCTACTTCAAGTATGTCCCTGAATTCTCTCATTTCCTCCTTTAATATCTGCAGTTCCGGATCTTTGGGATCGATGCGGTAGGCCACAACAAACTTTTCCCACGCGAAATCGGCTTTTTTATTGCTGGCTTTCAGGTTGGAATCAAGAGATCTTTTAGCCAGTTTTAACTGAACTTTCGCGATCTGAAGGGATACATCTTTTTCATGTTTTTCATCATATACGGATTCTATTCTTTTCTGAATATCCTCATTTTCAGGATCAAGTTCAAGTGCAGACAGCCATTCGGCAATGGCCCTGTTAAAATCCTTCTGTTTATAATATTCTTCTGCTCTCTCAGTTATAGCTTCTACACTCTGGGAAAAAGCATCCCCCGGAAACATTATTGTTCCTGAAAGTAATACGCATAAGATTATATTTTTTATTTTTCCTGAAATTTTCATTTTAATAATGCCAATTATTATCAGTAAAATTATTTACCTGTTAATCCTGATTATTGATCTGTTGGATATCAGCCATCCGTCATTTTTCCTTTCTCCTTCAATGAACTGTATAAATAATACATCGCCTCTTATCAACTGATAGGGTTTATTATCCTCACGTTTAACAGCAGTTCCTTCAAAGGTGACAGAACAGCTGATATATGAATTATGGTTATAATCTTTATCAATTTTTTCATAATCAACATCTTCAATTCCGGTAACCATTATATCCGTAAAATATTCATCTTTATACATTTCCATAAAAACATCACTGGTTCTGGGATAAGCTTCACATTTTTTATAATTAGTGTAATCCAGTTTCTCAAGAGCAGCGGTCCATTTTTTCAATACATAACCCGGCTCAGGTATTTTTTCCTTCTCCTTGCACATTATCATAAAGATGCAAAAAATAATTAAAGAAAAAGCTAATAATCTGCGCATTAGTCATTCCTTCCATAGAATTATACTAATATATACCTTATTTAACAACACAGGGACTGAACTTTTTATATTATGCCCATTTCCTTTTCACCGAATACCTGTGCAGAAAATTTTTCAATTTTTGTATCTTCCTGCTTCCATGCGTCTGACGGCAGTCCCGCCTTATAGCATGTATGTTCAAGAAATTGAGTCAAATTCCAGTTATTTTCGGTCGCAACCTGCGGGAGCAGCAGCCCTGACCTGCCCCGACCGGAAATAATCAGACCATCTCTTCCAACTACAATTTCTGAAATTTTTTTCACTTCTTCAATTGGTGAAAGCACTGAAATTTCAATATCAATATTTTCATATTCACTCATTGTTAAAGACGTAAATCTCGGGTCTCTGAATGCTGAAGCTTTTGACATATCAATAACAGTTTCAGGGATTGTCTTTATCCCTTCAATATAGCCGATACATCCTCTCAGAGAACCATTTATATGAATTGTTACAAAAGCTCCGCATTTTGTCTTATATATAGTATCGGTAAATTCATCCATGGAAGGCCCGTCAAATTTATTCTTACTCAGGTTTTCATAAATTGTCTTTCTTGCCAGTTTCAGCAGTTTGAGCTTTTGATCTTTATTCAATTCCTGCATAATTTTCCTCCCGATCTGTTATTTTGTAATCGCCGCCGCCAGATACCCTACAACCTCTCTTTTATTTCCCGAAGTATCTCCGGAATTGGCATAACGCAAAATATCAACTTTTCCTGCTCCCATTTTTTTGCATAGAAAAAGGCCTGTCATTACAGGTCCGTGCCCGCATGCCTCAGCTCCTCTTGAAGCAATTATATTATCTATTTTTCCGATATCAAAACCGGCCAAAGCATCGGCATAAGTGTTATCCAGTTCCCTGGCAGTATCATATGAATGATAATGTGAAAGATCAGTTGAAATCACAATAACGGTTTTTCTTCTGTCATCTTTAAGTACATTATAAAGTCCGTCTGCAAGTATTCGGGCTGAATTGATATCATAGGCGCTTACTATAACAGGAACAATACTGAAAGTTCCGAGCACGTACTGAAGGAAAGGCACCTGAACTTCGAGAGAATGCTCCATGGTGTGTGCTTCCTGAAAAAAAGAAAAATAACTCTCGCTAAGCAATGCTCTACCTGTTTTTTCATCAATCTCAACCCCGCCCAGCGGTGTTTCATAAATACCGGAATCAATTACGGAAGCTCCTGTAAACCTTGCCCTGTGTGAAGGAGCCAGAACAATAACAAGTTCAGCTCCGGAACCTATCAGCTGTTTATACGCGTGTGCAGCAATCTGGCCGGAATACATATATCCTGCGTGAGGACTTATAACTCCGGTTATTTCTCCGCTCAGTTTTGTATCAGGCACATTATTTAAATACAGTTCAATATCCCTTTTTAACTGTTCAGGATTTGACGGATAAAATGAACCGGCCACTGCCGGTTTTCTGTGCCACATAATATACCTCCTCTTTAATAGACAGTAAATTATTTATAAATTGTCATATTGATCAGTATGCATTGTTCTAAAGAATATTTTTTAAAGGCTCATACATTATTTCCGTGAGATCAATATCCAGACATTCCCTGTCTTTTTTTTCGCTAATAAGTGATGCCTTAAAAATATCCGAAACTTTTGCTCCGTCTTTTAACTCGATTATACCGTACTGAATCAGCTTAAGTAAATATGTTCTTATTATTCCGAAGGACATTTTCTGAATATTCAGATCAGGATGATGCTCATGATCGTACAGCCCGAGATTAACATCGGTTATTTTAAAGCTGCCGAAACATGCATCCAGGTTTATTCCGGTTTCCACTCCGTAAATCTGCCAGAAATTAACTGAATTGAAGAATTCAAGACTGCCTGCCACCTCTCCAGATAAAGGATATGCCAGTTTTGTCATTTCACTCAATACCGGATGATCAATAAGCGAAAACAGTGGCTGGGCAACATATTTCTTTACTCTGCCCATTTCCCGCCAGAAACTAGCCTTTGCGAAATCCGCGCCATTTAGTACAGCCCCGGCCAGGCCCAGTACAAAGTGCTCACCGAAATACTCCGCCACAACGTCTGAATCCAGAAATACCGCAACAATATCTTCAGGATTTGAGTCCCCGATAAACGAAATATTTATTGCATAAAGCGCTCTTCTCATATCAGCGCCTTTGCCTTTTTCATCACTCATATCCGGAACATCCAGAAAATTGCACAACAAAATTTCAGCCTCTTTATCCGCATTTTTTGCCTTTTTTTCTGTGATATCCTCTTTGTCTTTATCTTCGCGTCTGTGCGAAACGAATATCTTATCTACAAATGATTCTGTGGCAGATCTGATCAGTGAAATTTTATCATAAATCAGGTCTGCCTCTCTTTCACCGAAAGTCGAAAAGATGACAAAGATCTTCTTGTTTTTCTTTAAAGAGAGTACTTTATCAAGACTGTAATCCGCTGCTGAGGCAAAGCTGATCTTTTCCATATTTCTTCTTATCTGAAAATAAAATTTATACTATACTCAAAGCATATTAATATCTTTTATACTTAATAAATAATACCCTCTTTTGCTCCTGTCAATAGAAATTAAAAGATATAATCAGCCACTGCAAATAACAGTTGCTTTAATAAACTAATTGACCTTAAATATATTTAAAAATATATAATATGTTTCGGTTTTTTAAAACATTCAGCTTGTAAAATAAGGTACTATATACTTGGCATTCATTTGTCAGATAAAATACATTTACTGAATTAAGCTTATTCAAAGCTGACGGCAGCAATCAAATAAATAAAAACTTAGATTTAGTTATCAACAGGGTACTATTTTTTAAAGAGGATAAATAATGATTAAAAAAATAATATGGCTTCTTGTAATTCTTTCTATAGCATATTTACTGTTACAACTGGTATCATATTTCTTCCTGGATTTTGAATGGTTCAGAATAAATAACGGTCTTAATATTTTCTGGACACTACTATTTACGAAATCAAGAGTACATGCCCTGTTTGCAGTCTTTTTCATTGCGCTGTTCTTTCTGAATTTTCTTCTGATGAGAGCTCTTGGCGGAAAAGGACGAATCTTCACCAATAATATATTAGACAGAATAAAAATCCCGCTGTTTGGATCAACCAGAAGAGCCCTTTTTGCTTTTCTTGCTACAGGTGTTATAGCAGCAGGAGTTATAATGGGATTCGGCGCATCAGCCTACTGGAAAGAATATATGATGTTCACTCATTCCGTCCCTTTCTCTGAATTCCCGCATGATCCGGTATTTAATCTTGATATTGGATTTTATATCTTTTCACTTCCTTTTTATGAATTCTTATATAAATGGTTAATGACCTCTCTTGTTGTAATAACCGCTTTTTCCGTTGTCTTTCACATTATTAACGGCGGAATTATGACGGATAAAAAAATAAGCCTTTCGCTTTTTACCAGAGCTCATCTTTCAACGCTGACTGCACTTATTGTTCTTTTATTTGGAATAGGTTACAGACTATCAGCATATCAGCTGCTGTTTTCACAGCGGGGAAAATTTTTTGGCGCGGGTTATACTGCGGTCAATGCCGAGCTTCTTGCATTTAATGTCTGTATGATAATATCTTTTATAGCAGCCGCACTGCTTCTTTTTAATATATTTAAAAGAAGCTTTCTGCTTCCTGCAATTGTTCTCGTAACACTTATACCTGCGTACTTTATTCTGGGAACTCTATTCCCATCTCTTCAGCAGCGTTATATTGTTGAACCAAATGAGCTCGATAAGGAAAGACCGTATATAGAAAATAATATCAAATTCACAAGAATTGCCTACGGAATTGGAGAACTGATTGAGAAGCAGTTTGCCAATGACAGTAATCTTGTATACAAGGATATTGTTAAAAACAGAAATACAATCAGAAATATAAGGCTGTGGGACTGGCGTCCTCTCAGACTCACTTATAAACAGCTGCAGGAATTGAAGCCCTACTATCAGTTTAATGATGTTGATGTTGACAGGTACATGATAGACGGCAATAAAACAGCTGTAAATATATCCGCAAGAGAACTTGCAATTGAGCAGCTTTCTCAAAACAGTCAGACATGGCTTAATCAGCATCTTATTTACACTCACGGTTATGGTATGGTCTTAAGCCGAGTTGATAAAATAACCCCCGAAGGGCTTCCTGAAATGCTTATTTACGATATTCCGCCTAAGACCAAAATCGATATTGCTATTACACAGCCCAGAATCTATTACGGGGAACACAAAAATCCGTATATTATTACGAACACTACCGTAACTCCCGGAGAATTTGACTATCCTTACGGTGATCAGAACAAATATACCAAATATTCCGGTACAGGCGGATCGTCAATTGATTCTATTTTCAAGAGGCTTCTTTTCGCGATAACTTTCAATGATATTAATATCTTAATTTCAAACAGCATACACAATGAAAGCAGGATTCTCTACCGGAGAAATATAAAGGAAATGGTGACAAAATTTACTCCGTTTCTTGAATTTGAGGAAGACCCGTATATAGCAATTGCAGACGGAAGACTTTTCTGGATTATTGACGCATATACAACAACTGACAGGTTTCCATACTCCACGCCAATTAAAACCAAAACTGCAAATAAGAACATCAACTACATCAGAAATTCAGTTAAGGTAATTATTGACGCATATAATGGAACAATGAATTATTATATATCCGACAATAACGACCCTATTGTAAAAACATACGCGAATATTTTTCCCGGTCTTTTTAAAAAATTCAAAGAAATGCCCGATTATTTAAAATCGCATATCCGCTACCCTGAAACTATTTTCAACATTCAGGCAAATATCCTGCTTAGATATCACATGACAGATGTTAATGTATTTTACAATAATGAAGATACATGGGATATACCTAAGCAAATTTACGAAAACAATGAAGAACCTGTTCAGAGTTATTACCTTGTTACAAATCTGCCAGGCGAAGACAGAAGTGAATTTATTCTTATGATGCCATTCACACCTGTAAATAAAGATAATATGACAGCTTTTCTTGTCACGAAATGCGATCCGCCTCATTACGGACAGATGACACTATTTACACTTCCAAAAGAAAAATTGAGCTACGGGCCAATGCAGATTGAAGCAAGAATAGACCAGGATGCCGAAATTTCCAAACAGCTGTCACTCTGGAGTCAGAAAGGATCAAGCGTTATCAGAGGAAATATGCTGATAATACCGATTGAAGAGTCTCTCTTGTTTATTGAAGCTTTATATCTAAAAGCTGAAACAAGTGAAATGCCGGAGTTAAAAAGGGTTGTACTTTCTTTTGAAGATAAAATTGTAATGGAAGAAAACCTTGGAAAAGCTATTGAAAAAATATTCGTACAGGGTAAATATTTCACTGAAACTGTTTCAGAAGAACATTCTACTGATGAAAAATTCAGGGAATATGCGGCAAAAGCCTATATGTATTTAAACCAGGCAGAAGAAAATCAGCGTAAGGGTGACTGGGCAAAATACGGAGAAGAGATCAACAAGCTTAAAGAAATTCTGACACTTATGAAAGAACTTACAAATTAATAGATTAACTGAATCCAAGCTCTTCAGCAAACCTTGATAATCCTCCGTCATTTGTTTTGTGATGTATAATATACAGTTTTTCCATAGCTCTTGTGAGTGCTACATATAAAAGCCTTCTTTCCTCTTCAATATCTGTGGATGTATCAGGTATTATTTCATCAGATAGTCCGGCTATAATAACAGAGTCGAACTCCAGTCCTTTGGATGCGTGCATTGTCATTAATTTAACAGAAGCCCCATGCAAATCATCCGGCTTCAATCTTTCTGATAAAAAACTGCCCTGCCTGTTATTGCGGTAAAGGATAGCAGCAGTTCCCTGCCCGCGGAATTCCTTACTCTTCAATATCGCGGTTATTACTTCTGCTTCTTCAGCAAAACTTTCAACAGAGAAATTTCTTATTATACCTCCCCTGCCTTTAAATGACTTCAGCTTTTTACCGGTTCTGTATTTATTTGTTCTTATAAATTTATTGGAAAGCTTAACAATCTCTTTTTTTGAGCGGTAATTTTTATCAAGTTTATGAATTTTCACCTTTGAGAAATATTTCTTCATATTGATCAGATAATCAATTTTTGCTCCGCGGAATCCGTAAATTGACTGCCAGTCATCTCCCACTAAAAATAAATTCGGGTTCTTTTTATTTAGCAGCAGTTTTATCAGTCTGAAATTATCTTCAGAAGTATCCTGAAATTCATCAACAAATATATATTTAATGCTCTTATGGACATCCTCTCTTATTTTTTTGTCTTTTTCAAGAATTTCGACAGTAAAATCAATCATGTCGCCAAAATCGATCAGATTATTTAATATTTTATACTCCATGAATTTATTTTCTATTTTTTTTAATTCATCAATAATGCCCAGACGGTAAAGTTTCCTGTACATTTTTTTACTCAGGCTGATGGTATTTTCAAGCAATCCGGATATAATGTCCATTGGCAGACCGTAAAATTCAGGCAAAAATTCCCTGATAAAATTATTCCTTATAGAAGTTTTTTTTGTATTGTCTATAATCTCCGGGAATATTTTATATCCATATTCCGAAAAAAGCAACCGGCTGTTTCTCCTTAAAAATCCAAGGCAAAAAGAATGAAAAGTACCGGAGATGATCCTTTCTGCATCCATTCCAATTTGACTTTGAACACGATCTTTTATTTCCTGAGCAGCTTTATTGCTGAAAGTGAGAATAAGCAGCTCTGCAGGTTTTGCTGTATTGCTTCGTAAAATATTATTAACCTTCTCAATAAGAGTCTTTGTCTTTCCGGTACCGGCCCCTGCTATTACGAGTTCAATTCCGCATACCGGAAGGGAGGCTTTATGTTGTTTTTTATTTAATTTATTCATAATAAGGTGAGTTTCCTGTATTAAATTAATTATATGATAATTTTATCAAGTACAATTCGCAATTTTTCTGTTTTGGATTAATGAATAAATCATAATTTGAAACCTGCAAAGAAATTAATCGTCAGAATATTAATCTTAAAATTGTTGACGATTTCATTTCAATATTTCAAAATGTTGTTATGAGAAATCAAATTATTGCTATAAAATGTCTTTCAATTGTAAATCTCCTGATTTCACACATACAGAAAAAAAATATTCTAAAAAAATAAATAAAATAGGAGAAAAAGATGGAAATCAAGGCCGCTGTTACTTATGAAAAATCTGCTCCTTTTAAAATTGAACAGATAGAAATCGACGATCCAAGGGACAATGAGGTACTCGTACGCATAGTCGGCTCAGGTATATGTCACACAGACCTGGCTGCAAGAGAGCAGATGATACCTTATCCGCTACCCGGAGTTCTCGGTCATGAAGGTTCCGGAATAGTGGAAAAAGTCGGAAAAAATGTTAAAAGATTAAAACCGGGTGATCATGTGGCAATGTCATGGGACTGCTGTCATCAATGCAAAGCCTGCAGATCAGGAATGGATCCTTATTGCGAAGTCTGGCTGCCGACAAACTTTGCAGGTCTAAGATCTGACGGAAGTACTTCTTTCAAAAAAGACGGCAAGGTTATTCATGGAGCTTTTTTCTGCCAGTCAGCTTTTGCAACTCATGCTCTTACAAATGAAACAAGTGCAGTAAAAGTAAGAGAAGATGTGCCGCTCGAAATGCTTGCTCCTCTCGGATGCGGAGTACAGACCGGTGTCGGAGCCGTATTTAATTCACTAAAGCCGAATCCCGGTGATTCCATCGCTGTATTCGGATGCGGAACAGTCGGCATGAGCGCCATACTTGGAGCTGTTATTAAAGGTTGTACAACTATTGTTGCAATAGACCTTGTTCCTGAACGACTTGAACTGGCAAAAGAGCTTGGAGCAACACATGTGATAAACGCAAAAGATACGGATCCCGTACAGGCTATAATGGATATTACCAAAACCGGTATCAATTTTGCACTTGAGTGTGTCGGTAATCCAAATATTCTCAATCAGGCTGTTAATTCTTTAGGTATTCTCGGTGTATGCGGCCAGGTGGGCGCAGTAGCTCCAGGTACACCTGTAACACTTAACATGGATCAGGTAATGAACGGACGAACAGTAAAAGGAATTATTGAAGGAGATTCTGTTCCCGAAATTTTCATTCCGATTCTAATTGAGCTTTATATGCAGGGTAAATTACCTTTTGACCGTCTTATAAAATATTATGATTTTGATGATATTAACAAAGCGGTTGAAGATATGGAGAAAGGGATTGTTATTAAACCTGTTTTAAAACCGTAGGTAATTATTTGCAGGTAAAGGCGGGAATTATCCGCCTTTACCTGATTTAAAAAAAAATTATTCAGATTTATATTTTTTATACCACAGAGAATTTTTATCCCGCTCAAGTTTTGAATAAATACATCCGCAATAATTTTGCCGGTAAAAACCCTCGGCATTCGAAATCTCGATCGATTTCCTGAAACCATCATTTTTTTTAAAATCAGCTTCAAGAAATTCTATTCCGAATTCATTTTCCAGCTTTTTGCCAATGCCGTTTATTTTTTCTGCGTCTTTATGAGGACTTATGGAAAGAGTTGTAGCAACAATATCGCATCTTTTCTCAGCGGCAAATTCAAAAGATCTTCTCAAGCGGAATTCATAACATACCCAGCATCTTTCAGATTTTTCACCTGAAAATCTGTATTTCTTCACAACTTTCACCCAGTCACGAACATTATAATCAGAACAATAAAATTTACAACCGAGCTTTCCGCAGTATTTTTCAATTTCAATTAATCTTTTTTTATATTCTTTTTTGGGAGCTATGTTGGGATTGTAGAAGAAAGGCAGCACATCAAAAGCGGTTTTCAGTAATTCATATACATAGCCGAAACATGGCGCGCAGCAGCAGTGTAATAATAAACTCTTGTTACTCAAATTATTTCATGTACCTGGATATAAATTTATTCAATTTTCTGGAATTTGCAGAATCGGATTGTGAATCCAGCCATAACAATAAATCTGTACTTATTCCTTTGCAGGAATTATACTCATGATTAATTATATAATTAGCTATTAAATATTTCATTCTATTAAATATTCTTTCCGCTTTTCCCAATTCATAAGGAGTAGAGCCAAGCATTTCAGCAATTTTTACAATAATTTCATGTTTGTTTATTTCTTTTAATTCGCCTCTATATTCGTCACCAAATATGCAATTATCTAAAGAAACATTTTCAGATGTTTCCATGGAATACCCGGAAGAATCTTTTAATTTTTTTCTTTTCATTTTCATCGCATTTCTTTGTAATAATTAAAATCCTGTCTTATTTTATATAAGAATGATTTTATTGAATCCATACTTAAATATTCTTAATAATTTTATCAGATACTGTAAAAATTTCCCATATCTAATTATTATAATCAAAATTACTCTTATTGTCAATTAATTATGAAGCACTTATAATATGCTGTAATTAAAAGCTGCTTTAATAAATCAGTAAAATCTATGAATTCAAATTTCTCAATTCCGGCTGTAATATGTCCGGCATTCAGTCCTGTTTTGTGTTACTACAATCTATAATAAAACAGATTATAAAGTAAAAATTACAGTATTATATCTTTTTTATTAATAATTTTTTTACATAAGTCGATAAATTAAATGAGACATAAAATATCACAGGAATAAAGCTATGAAAAATACTAAAGAAAAAACAAATTTTAAATCATTATTAACAAAATACTTAAATATTAAAGGCCTTGATATAGTAGTATTTCTTAATGACGGGAAAGAGGTAGAGCTTCAAAAAAACCGTAAACTAATAAAAAATGAAATAGTTTATTCTGATAAAAATAATAACGAAATAAGAATTAAAATTTCTCAAATAAAATCAATAGATCTTTACGCTGCCTGATTCCGCTATAAATATTTAATAAAATTCCCCGGCATATGTCTTTATAAAATTTTCATACATGAAATATACCTTTCGATTAAATAATTAGTAATTGACAATATCTAAAAATGAGAAAATCTGTTGATTATTTTTAATGAAATAATATTTATTATTTCATTAAAAATACTAAAATTACTGGAAATTTACACTCATTTCCCGGGTATATTATTGTAATGCAAAACCTGAAATTCCATATAATAAATACTGCCGCTGTTGTACTTTTTTCCTATATACTGGCATTTACAATCAGTCAGTTTATAAGGTTAAATATTACTCCTGCATACACCGATTCCATAGACAAACGTCAAAGGCCGTCAGGCAAATCAAAAGAAAAAACATTCGAAGATTATAAAGCAATACTTGATGCTACTTTTTTCAAAGTACCGGGAGAAACCGTTACCTCCGAAGACAGTGAAACACCGGTGGTATATACTATGGAAAATTCAAATAACCTTATTTTACTTGGAACAATTACCGGACCGTCAAGCATAGCACGTGCTTTGATAAAGAAAAAAGGCGAAAAAGATTCACAGGTTTTCAAATTATGGAGTGATGTTTACGGCTTTAAACTTGTTCGAATAGATAACTCAAAGATATATTTAAAACAAAATGAAAATATTGAAATCATCGATATGTATACCCAGAAAGAGGATAATCAGTCTTCAAACAGAATAACGAATACAAAACCGGATTCAGATTCAGGCCCGCCTAAAAGTCAGACTATCAGCAGATCCGAGATTCAGCAGAAAGTACTTAATAACCTGGATAATGCGCTTAAAGGCTTAAGAGCCGGACCTTACAGAGTAAACGGTAAAGTTGAAGGTTATAAACTATTTCGAGTAAGTCCAAGCAATATACTGTACAGGCTTGGAGCCAGGAGTGGTGATATAGCAAGAAGAATTAACGGCCATGCTATTGACAGCACTGAGAAGCTGATGGGCCTGTGGCAGTCTATTCAGGGTGAATCAAAAATTTCCATTGATCTTGAACGGGGTGGAAAAATTGAAACTTTTGAAATTAATTTAACTGATTAATACAAGGAAATATAAATGAAAGCTGACAAGAGATTTCGAAAAAGCAGGATTCCCGGTATTTTAATGCTGATTTTATGTACTGCTTTTTTTCGTGCGGATACGATTATAAATAATATATCCCTTAAAACTTCCGGTAACTCAATACTGTTTGCGAAAACAAAATATTTTACTCTAAACTTCAAGGATGCGGATATAACCGAATTCCTTAATGTAATGAGCCAGTTAATAGGCAAAAACATTATAGTTGATGATAAAGTCAGAGGAAAAATCACAATCAGTTCAGTGAAGAAATTCCCTGTTTCCGAGGCATATGAAATTTTAAAATCAATACTTGAAGTTAAGGGACTGGCTGTAATAGAGACTCCATCATTAATTAAAATAATCCCTGTAAAAGAAGCCATTAAGAAAAATGCTGAAATAATAATAGACGGGGAAAAACAGGAAATGAAGCTAGGCGAAGAGAAAACTCAGACCTATCTTCTAACTATTGAAAATACTGACGCAAATGATATTGCTTCCGCCCTTAAATCTTTAAAATCCAGCCAGGTTGATGTTGTTCTTGTACGTACACAAAACATGATCATATTAAGCGGCATATCATCGGAAATAAACGGCCTTGTTAAAATTGCGAAGGAGCTCGACAAAAAACCTGAGGAAGAAGAAGAGGAAAAAATAGTAAAAGGTAATATACACATAGTTCATCTTGAGAATGCTGATGCGGAACAGCTTGCCGGGGTTCTTGCAAGAATTCCTTTTTCGGAAAACGCGAAGATTGACACTTCACCTCAAACACCAAAACCTGCAGCAAGAACATCAGCTAAGGCCAGAAGAACAACAGGAACTCAGCAGGTAGCAACTCCCAAAAAAGATACAACAAAACTGTCTATAATTGCCAATAAAGAAACTAATTCACTGATCATTACAGCAACTCCTGAAGAATTCAGGGAAATAAGGCGTGTTATTAAAGAACTGGATACAGTCAGAGAACAGGTACTGATAGAAGCCTTGATTGTTGAAATTTCGGCTGATAAGTCATGGGGCCTCGGCATTGACTGGATGCTTGGAGCCGAAGCCGGAGGAGATATGATTGGCGGATCATCCATAATGGGAGTACCTCCGAATTACACAAGCACGACAGGGGTTCCTGACGGGAAAAAACTTGCATTACCGCTTGCACAGGGATTTCAGCTGGGTTTCCTGAGTGGTGAAAGCGCTCTGGGGTTTGCGCTGTTAAGTCTTTCTGAGACAGACCAGAATTTTAATGTACTGTCCACACCTCAAATTCTTACCATTGATAATCATGAAGCTGAACTGAATATTGGAGAGGAAATTCCTGTTACCTCAAATACAAGAATTACAGACACTGGAACACAGTATGATTCCTATGAATATAAATCAGTCGGCATAAAGTTAAAGCTTACACCGCATATTACACAGAACAGCAGAATAACACTCGATCTGTATCAGGAAGCCAACGATGTTCTTTCAAGCGGAAGCACTACAACATTGCCAACCCTTACCAAGAGAGACATACAGACTAAAGTTACAATTACTGACGGTAAAACAATAGTAATCGGCGGACTCATTAAAAACAATAAAAGCGAAGTTGTTGTAAAGGTTCCGTTTCTCGGGGATATTCCGATTTTAGGCTGGCTTTTTAAAAGAAAAGATGTTTCATATAAAAAGACAAATCTGCTTGTATTCATAACACCGCATATTGTCACCCAACAGGATAGAATAGACGCTATAACTGAACAGAAAAGGGAAGAACAAAAAAGACTGAGAATAAAATAACAGTTTTTGATACCAAACTATGTCCAACAGAAAAACAACTCAATCATTCGGTCAAATCCTTATTGATAAGAATCTGCTGAAAGCAGAAGAGCTTCAGGAAGCTTTTCTGGCGCAGAAAGATGCTTCAGTAAGTCAGCTTGGCCAGTTTCTTTTAAAGAAAGGGATAGTAAAAAATGAAGATATTCTTTCGGCACTTGCCGAATATTTTGGAATACCATATCAGAAAAAAATAGATTTTCATGATCCGGATAATACTTTCGCCGGTATCGCACTGCATTTTTTAAAAAAGAATAAAATCGTCCCTTTTAAAAAGAATAAAGATATTATATATGTTGCAGTTGCAGATCCTTTAAATATACGCCCTTTTGATGATTTGAAAATGATTTTCCCGGATCATACCTTTGAAGTTGTTCTGACTTCCGAAGAAGAAATTTCAAAAATTATCAGAACGCACTTTGATTCTCTGAAAGCAGATACAAGCGAAGATGCTATGGAGGATCTGGAATATGAAGATATAGAAATTCTCTCCTCACAGATTGCGGAAACCGAAGATATTCTTGATATGGCCAATGAAGCGCCTATCATCAGACTTGTCAATACAATATTAACAGAAGCTGTCAACGACAGGGCAAGTGATATTCATATTGAACCCTATGAAAAAGATCTTATTGTAAGATACAGAATTGACGGAATACTTTACCAGACTCTTACTCCTTCCAAAAAATTTCACGGAGCAATTGTATCCCGTATCAAAATAATGGCAAATCTGAACATTGCCGAGAACAGGCTTCCTCAGGACGGCCGTATTCAGATTAAAATAGGCGGCAAGGATATTGATATTCGTGTTTCTATTTTTCCAACTTATTACGGGGAAAGGGTTGTTCTCAGACTTCTTAACAAAACAGACATGAAATTTGATCTTGAGAGTATCGGATTTTCACAGTCAACTCTCAAGCTGTTCGATTCTCAAATAAAGAAAACACACGGAATCATTCTGGTTACCGGGCCTACTGGCAGCGGTAAAACCACTACCCTGTACAGCGTTCTTACTAAGATCAATACAACAGATGTAAACACGCTTACAGTTGAAGATCCTATTGAATACCAGCTGCCGGGTGTCGGGCAGATGCAGGTTAAACCCAAAATTGATCTTACTTTTGCCAACGGGCTTCGTTCTATTCTTCGTCAGGACCCTGACATTGTAATGATCGGAGAAATCCGCGACCTTGAAACTGCAGAAATAGCTGTTCAGGCAGCATTGACAGGACACCGTGTTTTTTCCACAATTCATACAAATGATGCAGCAAGTTCAATTACACGGCTTATTGACATGGGAATAGAACCATTTCTAATCGCATCCGCGTTTAATGCTTTTCTGGCACAAAGGCTGGTAAGAACAATCTGCCCTGATTGCAGAACTTCAATCAGACCTACACAAAAAATGCTGAAGGAACTTGGAATTAAACAGACTGAGATTAAAGGAAATAAACTCGCGTACGGGAAAGGATGTGAAAAATGCCTTAATACAGGTTATTTAGGCAGAATGGGAATTTATGAACTTCTTCCTATTGACAAGAACATCAGACAAATGATCATGGATCAGGCTGACGCGAACCTTATTAAGGAAACTGCAATTAAAAACGGTATGCTTACCCTTCGCCAGGATGGAATTCAGAAAGCAATTGCCGGCCTGACTACTATTGAAGAGGTATTGAGAGTAAGTTAATATGATTTATGAATACCAGGCTCTGAACAGGCAGGGAGAAAAAATATCCGACCTTATTGACGCACCTTCCGAATTATCAGCTAAACAAAAACTGAAAGCAAAAGGACTATACCCTGTAAAAATATCCAGACACGATGTAATTAAAAAAGACACATCATCAGGCAGCGGCGGAAAATTCCATGAATTTTATAACAAAGTTACCAATTACTTTTCACTGAAATTGAGTACAAAACAGATAGGTGTTTTTTCAAGACAGCTTTCAACACTGCTCCATGCAGGCATGCCTCTACTTGTAGCAATTACAGACATTATTGATCAGATTGAAAATAAAAACTTTAAGCGCATAGTTGTAGATATTAAGGAAAAACTTGAAGAAGGTACCTCATTATCAAATGCACTTGCAAGACACAGCATTATTTTTTCTGATATGTATATAAATATGGTCAGGGTTGGAGAAAACCTGGGATCTCTTGACCATGTAATTGAAAGGCTTGCGGATATTGAAGAAAAGAAAAATCTGCTGAAAGGAAAAATTCAGTCGGCATTATTTTATCCCGCGTTTCTTTGTCTGTTTTCCTTTGGAGTAATACTCTTTCTTATGGTCAGTGCTGTTCCTGCGCTTGAAAGAATTTTCGTTGAAATGGGAAAAGAGCTTCCCCTTCCCACCAGGATAATTCTGGGAGTCAGTAATATCCTTACAAGTTTATATTTTGTAATTCCTTTTATCCTTGCAGTTGTTCTGGCCGTTTATCTTATACTCAGGTATAAAAAAACTCCTGAAGGAAAAATGAAATTTGACGAAATCAAGCTGAAAATGCCGTTATTCAGCAATCTTTACAAGAAACAGATTGTATTTAATTTTACACAAAACCTTGGTGTTCTATTAAATAACAGGGTTGATATCCTGAAATCATTTGAAATTGTGAAGAAACTCGTAAAAAATACTATTATCGAAAATCAGATTGAAGAAGTCGCAAAAAAAGTCAGAGAAGGAGCTTCAGTTGCCAACTCGCTATCAAAATCAAACTTTCTGCCGAAACTTGTGCTAGGTATGATTAATGCAGGCGAATCAAGCGATCAGCTTGATACAATGCTGATTAGAATCGGTAATGTTTATGAGACAGAGCTTGATATGACATTATCCGGCTTAACGAGTTTAATTCAGCCTGTTATAATGTTGTTTTTAGGAGCAGTGCTTGCATTAATAATTATTTCAGTACTGATGCCAATATTCGAAATGAACCTGATGGTATGATCTGTTTTTATTATAAAGCCGATCTTTAAATATTTACTTACTACATTGAAAAGGAGATTAAAATGAACAGATTCTTTAAAATTATTATCAATAGAATAACAGCACTAATTCATGAGCTCAGGTCAAAAGCAGGTATAACACTTATAGAAATAATGATCGCAATCACTATCATTGCGATTATTGGTATAGTTGTATATCCTATGATAATGGACTTGCCTCAAAAAGCACGTATACAGGCAGCTAAGCAGCAAATGCTGAGCTTCGGACTTGCTCTTGACAGATATTCATTGGATAACGGCTTTTATCCGACTACTGAGCAGGGCTTGCAGGCGCTGGTTCAAAAACCCGATTCAGAACCCAGCCCGATGAACTACAATGAAGGCGGTTACATGAAAAGTAAAAATGTCCCGAAAGATCCATGGGGCAGAGAGTATATTTATGTCTCCCCCGGAGAGAATGGAAATGACTATGAAATTATGAGCTTCGGAGCAGACGGGCAGGAAGGCGGCGAAGGAAAGAATGCTGATATTAAAAGCTGGGAATGATTCAATTGAGAGGAAACCAGGGATTTACGCTTGTAGAATTATTAATTGTAATAGTAATAATTTCTATCATGTCTCTTGTAGTTGTTCCCCGTATATCAGACATCTTTGATAATAAAAGAAGCAGCTTTGTTATTCTTACAGCAATGATTGCGAAAACCTTTGACGATTCATTTATCAATGAACGTCAGAATTTTCTGCTGATACATTTATATGACTCTTTGGAAAGTACCGATCTTGAAGATGAAGTATTTTCCAGGGATAACGGTATTTCCATAGTTATCAGAAATGAAGACGGGAAATTCAGAGACAATCCCAATAAAATGCTCCAGTATAAAAAATTTTCCGATTCATTTAGAATTGAAGAAGTCGTTCTTTCCACAGGAGAACAAATCACCGCAGGAAATGTACTGATCCCTTTTTATCCTTCAGGATATTCCGACAATGTTATACTGCACATCCTTGTTAATGATGATGAAAGATGGTCAGTCAGAATATACAAGATGAGAAAAGAACCTGAGATATTCCCTGAATATATTTCTTTTTCCGGTTCAGAAAATGGCTTATAAAAATCATTCGAATAAAATGAATGACAAATTTCTTAACGCGTTGCCCGGACAAGGTTTCGCATTAATTGAAATACTTATCGCTTTAACGATTCTTTCAATTTCACTTGTAAGTATTATTTCAGGTGTTTCATCCGGTATTCTTGCAATTTCAGGAAATAAAAACCTGACAAGAGCAATGATCATAGCAAGAAGCAAACTGCATGAATTTGAAATGGTCAACATGAGAGGGGCTGATATTTCCGAAAAGGACGTCGAAGGATATGAGGGTTTTAAATACAGCAGGGAAGTCAAACGGTTTGAACATGAACTGCTGGGTCCACTGGATGCGAACAGGGTTCTGATAACTGTTCAATGGCTGGAACGCGGACGCGAAAAAAATTATTCTGTCTCATATATTTACCCGGTACAATGAAAATTAAGAGCTTAATCAAAAAAATTAAATACAGATTACTGCATTGTATATCTGATGAATCAGGCTTAACCTTGTTCGAGGTTGTGGTAGCTGTTGCAGTGTCTTCCCTCATTCTTATTATGGTATACTCTTCACACAGCTCCATCACAAAATCTGTACAGCAGTTAACCGGAGTTGCCGACTTTTATGAGAATGTTAATCTTGCTATTAACAGAATACAGACAGATGTTTCATGCGCTTACTTTTCAAGGGATAATAACAACGTAACTTTTATAAGCGAAAGTAATTATGAACCGCCATTTAACGGGAAATTGAATTTTATAACCACTGATCATAAACTTTTTTCCATGATGGATGATCCCGGAAAGCCATATCCTGAGAGCGACATTAAAGAAGTCGGTTATTATTTAAGGCCTGATGAGGAATATCAGGACCTGTATTTTTTAATCAGAAGAGAAGAAAATCATTACGATGAAGAGCCTGAGACAGGAGGAGAGCATGATATTCTCCTTGAAAATGTTACTGACATTAAATTTGAATTCAGACAGGGCAATACGTGGACAAATACCTGGGATTCACGTGAAACAAAAAGATTTCCGGTAATAGTCAGAACAATATTAAATCTGAAAAATTATAACAATGAAAATGAAGAATTTGAATTCATTACCAGATTAAATATTGATAAATAATAAATTACCTTATGTTTGATATAATAAAAAGATTTAAAAAAAATTACAGGAAAAGACAAACTTTTCTTATAAAAAACGGGTTATTTAAGTATATCAGGAATTCTTCGGGATATGTATTAATCATTGTCCTCCTGATTATTACGCTTCTTGTTACAATGTCGACTGAATTTCTGATGGTAGCACAGACTAACATCAATTACATCAGAAAATTCAGTGAAAAATTAAAAGCTGGAATGATTGCAAAGGCAGGGATGTCTTTATCGGCCATGATTCTGAAAGCAGACAAGATGGGGCTTACACAGTCATTTCTGGGCAAACAGGGAGTAAGCAAGAACATAGACTGCTATGAGGATGTCTGGGCAATTAATTTCCCTGAGCTTCCGCTGGAAGAAGGTACTTTAAAACTTGAAATTGAAGATGAAAATTCCAAAATAAACCTTAGCGTACTGTCTAATGAGATAGTTGAGGAAACTCCTTATTACGGTATTCTGCAGAGATTTCTTTTAAACATGGAGCTTTCCATGGATATTGCAGATACGATTAAAGACTGGGTGGATGCAGACGATGCCACCTCGCCCTACGGCGCGGAATCGTCGGATTATTACCGGAATCTGGATGCTCCGTATAAAGCGAAAAACGCGGCCATGGACAGTATTGATGAACTATTAATGATAAAAGATATTACACCGGCAATATTCTACGGCCTTACAAGAGCCGGATATGAACCGGAGATAAATTTTGTTGACCATAATAAAGGTGAGGTTGACCTTGACTTTGGAGTAATATCGGAAATAGCGCCCGATCAGGCGCTGGACCGGTTTAAGGATGACAAGGATTTATCGGAAGTAAATATTGCAAGAGAAAGAAGCAGAAAACTGGCCGATTATCTTAGAGTTAACGGAGAAAGATCGGACTTTACAAATGATCTTAATAAAATCAATATAAATACCGCATCATACAGGGTATTATCAGCATTGACAGGAAATATTACCGATGATATTGTGTCTGAAATAATAAGACGAAGACTCACTCAACCGTATAAAGATGTTGAAGAGATAAAAGATCTGGTTGAAGACGAAAGCATAAGAAAAAATATTCTGACAGTTAAATCCTATTTATTTAAAATTACAGCTACAGGTACAATTAATAAAACAAGTGTCAGGATTACAGGTATTTATTACAGAGACAGGAAAAGATTTTTATACTGGAGCGAAGAATAATCTCGGCCTCCGGATTAAAAATAGTGCCGATTTCTGATGAATATATTTATTTTTAAATTTTTTTAGTAACTACTCAGCTATTCAAGAGACATTTTGCTAATAAGTCAAACTATAATTGCCGATATTATGTCACATGAAGCGAGAAGAAA
>JAFGDQ010000044.1 GCA_016932015.1 Spirochaetota bacterium
TCAAGTCATTATACTTGAAATTTATAGATTAAGTCGTAAAGAGATGTCTTGACTGAGCAGGTCTCTTTAAAAAAACGCTACCAAAATTTTAATAAATTAATGAACAGGGATTTTGATTTATGAATGATGAATTTCAAATATTTTCAGGAACATCCAATCCTCTTCTTGCCAAAGGAATAGCCGATCATCTTGGAATGGAATTATCTGCTATTGATCTGGGTAAATTCAGTGATGGTGAAATATCGGTAAAAATTCAACAGAATGTCCGTAATTCTGACTTGTTTATAGTTCAATCCACATGCAGCCCGGTTAATGATAATCTTATGGAGCTTCTGCTTATGATAGATGCTGCCAGGAGGGCCTCTGCTAAAAGTATAACAGTGGTTATTCCCTATTTCGGTTATGCAAGACAGGATAGAAAAGTTGAACCGAGAGTCCCGATCTCTTCAAAAGTAGTCGCAAATCTGCTGCAGACATCAGGAGTGAAAAGAGTACTAACCATGGACCTGCATGCGGATCAGATTCAGGGATTTTTTGATATCCCTGTGGATAACCTTTTCGGTTCGCTTATATGCGTTAACTATATAAACAGCCTTAACCTGGATAATCTTGTGGTTGTTTCTCCTGATGCGGGCGGTGTTGACAGAGCAAGATATTATTCTAAAAGGGTTCACGGAGGGCTGGCGATTGTTGACAAAAGAAGAGAAAGAGCCAATGTGTCTGAAGTTATGAATGTAATCGGAGATGTTAAAGGCAAGAATTGTATTCTTGTTGATGATATTATTGATACTGCAGGCTCCATATCCGGAGCAGCTAAGGCCTTAATAAAGAACGGAGCCAATAAAGTTTACTGTTTCGCGGTTCACGGCATTTTTTCAGGAAAGGCATTTGAAAGACTCAGAGAAGCTCCTTTTGAAGAAATAATTGTTACAGATACTATTCCGGTGAATGAAACAGGAAAGCTGGGTAATATGAGGGTTCTTACTGTCTCGAATTTATTCGGGGAAGCTATCAAAAGAATTTATAAAGGTGAATCTATTAGTTCCTTGTTTATTGAATAAAAATATTTACAGTATCAGGATATAGCTCCTTTCTGAAACGGAATATATAAATAAATTTAATAATGCGTAGCGGTTAATGAAAGTCAATAATAAACATTACAGGACTATATGGATGGAAGGGGAAACCATCCGGATTATTAATCAACCTCTTCTTCCTCATAAGTTTGAAATCCTGAATATAAACAACCTTGAAGAACTGAAGCGGGCGATAAATGATATGCAGATTCGCGGAGCCGGTGCTATTGGTGCAGCGGCCGGGTACGGCCTTGCTCAGGCTGCTTTGAAAGCAAAAGACGAAAATTTTTTCGAGACAGTCATATCGGCAGCGGATGAGATTAAGCATACCAGACCCACTGCGCAGAATTTATTTACGATAATAAACAGGATGCTTTCAGGGATTATTGATAAAGAACAGAATCCGGGAGACACCAGAAAAGCACTTAAAGCTGAAGCTGAGCGCTATGCTGATTACGACGCAAATGCATGTAAAATGATAGGCAAATTCGGAGCTGAACTTATTAAGGATGGAGCAAAAGTTTCAACTCATTGTAATGCAGGGTGGCTTGCTTTTGTTGACTGGGGAAGTGCACTATCCCCTGTTTACTATGCTGTTAATGAACAGAAAAAAAATGTATTTGTTTATGTTGATGAAACAAGGCCGAGATGCCAGGGATCAAGGCTGACTGCATGGGAGCTTGTACAGGAAAAGATTCCTCATGCAATAATTGCAGATAATGTTACAGGCGCACTGATGTGGAAAGGCGAAATCGATTTGGTAATTGTCGGAGCTGACCGAATAGCTGCCAACGGCGATGTCGCAAATAAAATCGGTACTTACTCATCCGCGGTTGTAGCCAAAGAAAACGGCATTCCCTTTTACGTGGCGGCTCCTTCAAGCACTATAGACCCCGACTGCGAATCAGGCGGATCAATACCCATTGAAGAAAGAAATCAGGATGAAACGTTGTATATGTTCGGCATGGATGATAAAGGAGACTTGTCAAGGGTAAGAATATCTCCTGCGGAATCAAGCGCTTTGAATCTCGGATTTGATGTAACACCTGCCGAATATATTAAAGGTATTATTACAGAAAAAGGCATTTTCCCCGCGAGCAAAGAAGGTATTTCCACAATCTTAAGAGGCAATCATAATGGATAAGTCTATAAAAATATTTATTGCTTCGGATCATGGAGGATTTGAATTAAAGGGAAAGATAATTAAACATCTTTCTGACTCAGGTTATAATGTTGAGGATATGGGCTGCAGTTCTATTGATTCAGTTGATTATCCTTTATACGGGAAAAAAGTCTCTGAAAAAGTCGCTGATGGAGAAGGCGTTGGTATATTGATTTGCGGTACCGGAATCGGGATGAGTATTACTGCGAACAGGTACTCTGATGTAAGAGCTGCTTTATGTATGAACGGATATATGGCAAAGATGTCAAAAATGCATAACAATGCAAATGTACTTGTGCTTGGAGCGAGAGTCCTTGGAGAAGGTCTTGCTTTTGATATCGTTGATACATGGCTCAGCACAGAGTTCGAAGGCGGACGCCATCAAAAGCGTCTGGATATGCTGGAATAAAATTTTTGTATTTTACGCGGAATATTAATTATCAATAATGATTTAAACATCAATGAATTAAATCAGAACTGATGCAGTAAAAAATAACATGGAGAGAATATAGTTATGAAAGATTTTCTTTTTACTTCCGAATCAGTTTCAGAAGGGCATCCTGATAAGGTAGCTGATCAGATATCGGATGCAATTGTAGATGCTTATATAGGAAAAGATAACAAATCACGTGTTGCATGTGAAACTCTTGTAACTACGGATTTAATTGTATTATCAGGTGAGATTACTTCAAAAGCTCAGGATGTAGACGCTGAAGCTATTGCACGCAAAGTGGTAGCTGAAATCGGGTATAATGATCCGGATATCGGTTTTGATGCTAATACCTGCAAGGTAGAGCTTCATCTGCATCCTCAGTCTCCTGACATTTCTCAGGGTGTTACCGAAGGAGAGGGTATGTTCAAGGAGCAGGGCGCAGGCGATCAGGGTATGATGTTCGGCTGCGCAAATAATGAAACCGATGTTTTAATGCCGATGCCTATAGTATTTGCTCACAGGCTTGTTGAACATCTGGCAACTGTCCGTAAACAGAACAAGCTTTCTTTCCTGAGGCCTGATTCCAAATCCCAGGTTACCATACAATATGTAGATAATAAACCCTCAAGAGTAGATACAATTGTTATCTCAACCCAGCATACTCCGGAGGCTACTCATAAAGAAATAACAGAAGGAGTTATTGAGGAAGTTATCAAGAATGTTATTCCTGCAAATCTGATGGATAAAGATACCAGGATATTCATTAATCCTACAGGAAGATTTGAAATAGGCGGGCCTCACGGAGATACAGGCCTTACAGGAAGAAAAATAATCGTTGATACATACGGAGGATGGGGGCGCCATGGCGGCGGTGCCTTCTCAGGCAAGGATCCTTCTAAAGTTGACAGGTCAGCTGCATATATGGCAAGATATATAGCTAAAAACATTGTTGCTGCTGAGCTTGCTGCAAAATGTGAAGTACAGCTTGCCTATGCTATCGGAGTAGCTGAACCAGTCTCTATTATGATTGATACTTTCGGTACCGGTAAAATTGATGAGAAAGAGATCAGTGAAAGAGTAAAGAAAGTTTTCGGTACCAAACCTTCGGAAATAATCAGTACTCTTAATTTACTGCGCCCTGTATTTCTGCCTACCGCATCATACGGACATTTCGGCCGAACTGGTGACAGCTTTACCTGGGAAAAAACAGATAAAGCTGTTTCTTTAAAATAATTTGAGGATAACGTTATGAACGTTTCTGAATTAAAGAAAATAATAAGAGATGTTCCGGATTTTCCTAAAGAAGGTATTATCTTTAAAGATATTACTACCCTTTTAATAAATCCGGATGCTTTAAAAAGCTCTTTTGACCTGATTTTACAGGAATGCAGAAAATATTCCATTGATAAAGTTGTAGGTATTGAATCAAGGGGATTTATTCTTGGTATTCCAATTGCTCTGGAGCTGAATGTGGGCTTTGTGCCGGTAAGAAAACCGGGAAAGCTGCCTTCTGAGACAATATCAGAGACTTATGAACTGGAATATGGTACAGATTCAATAGAGATTCACAAAGATGCTATAAAACCGGGAGAAAAAGTCGCAGTAATTGATGACCTCCTTGCTACCGGCGGTACTGCTAAGGCTGCGTGTAATTTAGTTGAAAAATGCGGTGGAGAACCGGTTCTTGCCGCGTTTTTAATTGAACTGACTTTTCTTAAAGGTCGTGAGAAATTAAAAGACCGGAATATTTTTGCACTTCTGGATTTTTAAGGCAGGTCATGCAGTTTTAAACAAAGCCGGTCTGATAATTTCAATTCAAAAGAATTATAAAAAAATAATCAGGCTGGCTTTTTTATAACGGCAGGTAATTAATAACAGCCCTGGCAAAGTTTGTAACTTCTATCTTAACAGGCTCATAATCATTCCCGTTTAAATATTTTATCAGGCCGAAATGGCTTAACCATGTTAAAAGATAGAAATCAATAAATGAAATCAGATATATATCATTTATTTCTCCGAATCCCGAACTTTCAAGGAATGATTCACAAAGCTTATCAATTCTGAATTTAGTTTTTCCATTTCTGAATATCAGGTCTATAATCAGGTTCCTTCTGTCATGCAGATACATAGCAAATTCAGGCATTGACGGGAAAATTTTTTCCCAGCTGGTTTTATTCCAGAATGAATCTAATAAATTTCTGTATAATTTAAAGGAAAAAAACAAGAAGCGGTTTTCTTTTAACTTCCTGCCGGTTTCAATAAGCCTGTCTGTTTCCCTTAAAATCATTGCCAGCTGTTTTAAGAACAGCAATAATAATTCGATATCATAATTTTTACTAAACCTTTCACTGTCCGCAAGCTCTTCGATGCAGAGTGAATAAAAATTATTGTTGAAGATTTTTTTTGAGTTACTCCAAAGATAATGGCTGTCTGTATTTTGTAATATAGATTTAGTTAATTTACAGACATCGGTATTGCTGATTGATGAATGTAATTCAGATCCGGTATTTGAGTCAATAAGGATGTATGAGCTGTATGCATTCAGGGTTTGTCTGTTTTCCGGAATTATTTTACCGGAATGGAAACTATTCAGCACGGATATATTCCCTGTTTTGGAATTATTGTTAAGATTATACCTGTTGCCATGACCGGTAATATTGTTATAATTCCGTTTCATTAATTTTACCTTTGCCTCATGTGATTAATTTTTTACGTATTAAAAGGGATATAATTAAATAGTCTAAATTTAAAATAGAAAAAAAAGAATATAAAAAAATTTTTTATGGAAGAATTATTGATATTAGTTACAAGAACTTAATTGACTAATAATATAATACAAACAGGAAGTCAACGATTATTATTTCAAATATTAAAAATATTTTTACTTTTTGTTTATCTTTTTTAAAGAGACAGTAGATTAAAAACAGGATTGCCTTAATTGTTAATAAGTTCGGATTTTCTGTTAATACAGATGTTGATTTGTTGTTATTATTTGTCAGTTTTATACTGATTAATAATTATTGACTTAATATTCTTTTTTCGTTTGTCTGGAAAGAGACATAATGGATTTTTTCACTTCGCATATTTTGCCGGGACTGTTGTATAAACATAGCCCGGCTGAACTAATGAGCAAAAGGTGATGTAAATGGAATGCAGAAGAGAACATATTGATAACTGCAGTTGCACTTATGCGGGCTGTTCAAAAAGAAATTTGTGCTGTGAGTGCTTATCACATCATTTAAAAATGAAGGAGTTGCCGGCATGTTGTTTTCCTGCGGATGCTGAAAAAACATATGACAGGTCTTTTAAGCATTTTGCAAAGCTGGTAAATGATAATATTATTTAATGCCTGAAAATTTTATAAACTATATTTAATATATATAAATTTTAATGATTTAATTTAAATCAATCTAAAGTTGAATTTTAATGATCTTACTTGGACGAAGTCATGTTTTTGTAGATAAATAAATAAACGGGTCTTCAGGTTTTCCCGCATAACCAATCTGAAAGTGAAGTTTATTTCCATTAAGGTTGCCTATTTGTTTTCCTTTTTTGATTCTGTCTCCTTCATTAACATCAACATGTTTCAGATTGGAGTAAATAGTAAGATATTTGTTTTCATGTTTTACAATTATATAATTCCCGAATCCACGCATGTGTCCGACTTTTGTTACAAATCCATCCGCAGATGAAAAGACAGAAGTATTTTGCTTTCCGGTTATTATGATGCCGATTGATTTTACTCCTTTCAGCCCGTCTCTCTCAGTACCGTATATCTTTTTTAAAGGCCAGATGAAATCCGGATTTGTTTTTTTAAAATTTTTGTTTTTCTTCTGGATACTTGACTTATGACTGTCCGGTCCCGGGATTTTGAGTCTCATCCCGACAATAATTTTATTGCGGTTTTTTATATTATTAAAAACTGCAATATCAGCAGCAGTTGTATTGAATTTCCTTGATATACTGAATAAGTTGTCTCCCTTTTTTACAATATATACTTTATCAACTGAAACGTTATACGTTTTGACGTTATTATTTTTTATTTTTGCTGTATTTTTTTTTGGCTGTGTATAATTTGAATTGTAATTTGATTCATTTCTTTTGTTCAGACTGTTATTGCCGTAATCATTGTAATAATTTTTTTTCTCATTAGTATAGAAACTTATATTCTGGTCAGAGTCTTTAATATAACGATTTTGATTACGGGCTTCTCTGCTGTTCCGGAGAGACTTCTGTTTCTGAAGATAATAGCTGCCTGGGGCGCAACTGCAGAACAGCAGAGCAAAACATGGAATCAATAATGTAAGTTTATGAGTTAACATCCGTGTTTCATATTAAGGATTTTCCAGCTGTTGAGTCTCAATCGCAAATCCGTTTGCTTTTTTGTTTTCCGGTTCAGAAAAATCGGGAATAGTATATTTCGCCGTATCTTATTTATCGGGTTTTTGTTATGAGTATTTGAGCTTTTTTTTATTGATTATGTCAGTAAGGAAATTTTTTTTATGATAAAAACAGACGCTTTTATAATGAATTTATTTAATAATTATTGCTTTTTAAATTAATATTTGATAAGTTACTTTTAAGATTATAATATGATTTTACAAGGAATTTTTTAATATATAACAGGTTGACTTATCGCATTATAAAATAATGTATTATACAATAAAATAATATTTTGTTTGATACCAGTTGTGACCGGGCATAAAAATTCCTGATAAATCTCCCGTAATATCAAAAAAGTAGTTATTCTGTATACTAGTTGAATTTTAACAGCCGTAAAATAAACGAGTACAATGTTTTCTATAATAAAAAAATTGAATATTATTATTTTGATTGTTGTTTTTTCAGTCGGAATTATAAATCCTGATGCATTGTATTCAGAAAATATTTCACTGGAATACTGGGATCGGGAATTCCGTAAACAGCATATCAGTATAAAAAGCGTTACAGGGAAATTATACGCTTCTATTGTTCTTCTTTTTAATGAAAATCCTCATTTTATTAATCTGATACAGGAAGGAAGCGTGTCTTCAGATATGATTCAGATGAATGGATTTCATATCAAAGAGTATAAAAATTATCTGGAAACAATTAAAAATTCCAATATCCGAAAACTGGCTGATCTGATGTTCGATGTTTATATGAATCCCGGAAAATTTGATAAGAAGTCTCTTGAAAGGATACAGGGGGATCTTGAGAATCATAATATAATTTTAAGATTCTCAAAAATCACAAATGCAGGTTCTGAAAAAATCGTACTGGATTACTGCATTTTTGGCAGAAAAGAACCTGTTCAGGTATCCCATCCGTTTTTCGAATCCAAGGAGAAAATTTTTAATATTCAGCCGTTTATTTACTATGATGAATTTTCAACAAGTAATTCAACTTTTTATTTTGATATGATATATATAAATCCGGATGAGGTGCATAATGATTACCTTATTGCGAAAAATATTATCAGCGGCAAAAATGTTGAGCCGATGTTTTTTGTAGGAGCGAGAATAAACGATAATATAAAATACTGCCTGGCAAATGCGTTCCGGAAAAAGGGGGATATAAAAACCGAAATTTTACAGATGTTCATTGTTCACGAGATAACGCATAAAATACTGAATAATCATTACGGTTATTTTGATCAGGCGGTTGGTGAAGAAATAGCACTGCTCAGTACTATTTATCTTAACCCTTTTCTCGGGCTCTCTGTTATGTACAGTTATCTCGATTACAGCCGCATAAATCCTCACAGAATAGCGGCAATGAACAGTGTGCGGTATATTGCTAAAAAAACCGGCAAAATGGAACTGATAGACGATCCTTCAGGTGTTAAGTATCTTAATTTGAATGAAATAAAAAAATATACAAAAGAGCGTTTTATTCATCTTGTTAAAAATTTAAAATAACTAAAACCGAAGTCTGACAGGATCCTGGATATTCATGCTGGCAATATCCTTGTTATATAATCCGGTGTATGAATTTATTTTAAATGCTTCTGCCAATTCTCCGGTATCATTGATTTTTCTGTACAGTATTTCCTCCGTTTTTTCCCATATACCTGTTATCAGCTTACAGGAAATTTGCAAAAGTTCCTGAACAGATTCATAATGAAGTCCGCTTATGCCTGTAGGATGGAACCATCTTTCTTTATGAAGGTTTAAAACGTGTGTGTTTAATTTTCCGGGAGGCGGGTAATTTATAAGAAAATCTGAATATAATACGTTCTTATTCTTTAAAAAGCTGAGCAGGCTGAGAACTTTTGGATTCCTGCTTCTTTTTATTTTATATGAAATTTTAATAAAATAGGGAATCATATCAATAAGCGTACTGAGAATCAGGTTTGTGTTTTTTGAGTTTTTGATTTTGTTGTGTTTCCTGTAATATTCAGGGCAGGCATCTTTTACGGCTTTTAATAAAAGATTTTTAACCGCAGGAAAGACATGATGCAGCTTGCCGTATTTATTTACAGGCAGCATATTATCGATATGAAATCTGCATTTCTTTTCATTTTCATTTGTTAGATTCGTTTCATTAAAGAATAAATCCATATTATATTCAAACAGTAAATGCTGTTCCCTGGAATAGAACAGATTCTTCTTGTTATGCGCGTTTGAAAAACCTGACCAGTAGTATATATACGGGTGAAAAACCGAATCAGCAATAAGATGCGAAACTATGCCGTAATAATATGCACGCTGGGTTGAGCTCCATTCGTTATTGTTGTCTTTATGGGAAAGCACTGTCTTTAGAATTGAATTAAGAAAGATTTCACTTTGTGAAGAATGGAGCTTGTATGAAATATTGCTCCCGCCATTATTATTTTTTTTCTGAAAAGGCAGATAGTCGAAAATATTCGGTCCGATTGCACCGAATAAACCAGCCTTTCTGAATGTTACGGAATTAAACAGAACTTCGATTGATTTAATAAAAGAATTTTTTGTTTTATCTTTTTTTAGAGAATTAATCGATTCCGTTAAAACGTGATAATGTGTAATAATGCCCGGCATTTTTTTCTTTAATTAAATATTTTTTATAATTTTAAAATTCGGTTTATGAATTCGAAATAATAAAACTCAGATCTCTTAATAAGTCAATAA
>JAFGDQ010000045.1 GCA_016932015.1 Spirochaetota bacterium
AATAGAGAACGTTTTAAAAATGCCATCCTGTTCCATTTAGGTGGGTTGGATGTCATGCCTGCTCTCACCATATAGTCTGAAGAGCCAAACAGATAAACGTCTGTTATTCTGACTCCGGCGGCATTACCGCTTCGCTTATCTGCAGCCTAAGCTGGCATTTCAGACAACGGTCAGCTTCCTTCTTCAGTTTCTCTTCGTCAAAGGCAAGGTCAACCTGAGGCCACCCCGGTTTGAATCGTTCTTCAACAGGCAGCGTATCACGATGAGCCTTTTCACATCCGGTAAAATCACTGTCATAGCCGATGCATGGATTATCCACATCTTTATTCGCGAATGACTGATAAATATCTCCGTCACCTCCGAGATATTTGTCAATTGCCGCTGCGCCCAGCCTTCCGCCTTCAATTGCCCTGATTACGGATTGAGGCCCTGTAACAATATCACCGCCCGCGAATACGCCTTTGCGGCTTGTCATACGGGTTTCCTCATCAACAGGCAGGCTGCCCCATTTGTCAATCTTAACGCTGAATTTCTCAGGGATAACATAATCCTGGCCGATGGCCATTACAACTTTATCTGCCTCAAAATCGAACTCACTGCCTTCTATCGGTACAGGACGGCGGCGTCCTGAAGCATCCGGATCACCAAGTTCCATCCGTACGCAGGTAATTACGATATTTTTATCCTTTGGCGTAATCTTTACAGGATTTACAAGATAGTTAAAAATAACGCCTTCTTTTTCGCTTTCTTCAACTTCTTCCGGATCAGCAGGCAGTTCATTACGCGTACGGCGGTAAATTATGTTAACCTCTTCGGCACCTGCACGCAGAGCAGTACGGGCAACGTCCATTGCCACGTTTCCTCCGCCAACTACCGCGATTTTTCCGCCAAGCTTCATATCATTTTCGTGAGAGACACCCCTGAGTACGTAAATACCGTCTGTTACTTTCGGGTCATCATCTCCGGGTATTTTCATTGTGGAACCTATGGGGGCGCCTATGCTTATGAAAACAGCGTCATAACCTTCAGCGAAAAACGGATCAAGATCCTCCACTTTTTTATTCACTTCAATTTCAACGCCTATCTCTTCAATTGCCCTGATTTCACTGTTCAGTACATCAAGTGGCAGACGATAGCGCGGGATACCGGAAAACATCATCCCGCCGCAGTTATGCTGCGCCTCGAATACCTTCACTTTATGCCCCTTGAGCCTCAGAAACCATGCGGCAGATAAACCTGAAGGTCCGCCTCCGATTACAGCTACTTTTTTTCCTGTATCAGGAGCAATTTTCAGTTTATCTTTCCAGGCTCCGCTGTCTCTTTCCGCTACAAAGCGCTTAATATCGCGGATTGCTACAGAACCTCCCAGCTCGCCCCTGCGGCATACATCTTCGCACGGATGAGTACAGACAAGCCCCAATGCATGCGGGAAAGGTACTGTTTCGCGCACCACTTCCAGCGAATCCTGATAGCGTCCTTTAGCGGCCAGCTGCACATAACGCGGAATATCAATATGAGCAGGGCAGGCTGCGCGGCACGGGACCAGCACATCCTCTTTTTCTTCAGGCGCATAAGTCTTCTTTTCGCTCATGGCTCCGGTCGGACAAACCTCAATACATGCTCCGCAGAACTTGCATTGAACATCTTTATAATTTTTTCCGAATGCGGTGGAGACCATGGATTTGTAGCCGCGGTCAGAAAAATTCAGTATTCCCACCTCTCTGACCTCCTGGCATACTGCCACACATCTTCCGCAGAGAATACATTTATTCATATCGCGTTCGAAAAGCGGTTCATCTTCAAGGATCGGAAGCTGTCGCCCGGGATAGGCAAAATTCTTAAAGAGCTCATCCACACCGACATATTCAACTACTTTCTTAAGTTGTGTTTTTTCCGGAAGGTCTTTAGGCAGTTCCGAAAGGATCAGCCACATCAGCCGCTGTCGAACCTGACGAAGTTCATCATCATTTGTGGTAACTTTCATGCCGTCTTTTGCTTCAGTCGCGCATGAAACGGGCAGTCCCCGCATATTCTCAATTTTTACCACGCACAACCTGCATGTCGCGAGCGGAGGAAGATCGGGGTGATAACAAAGATTTGGAATGTAGATTCCCGCGTTAAGGGCCGCTTCAAGTACAGTCTGACCCTTTTCCGCCTGAACCTCTTTACCGTCTATATTCAGCTTAATAGTCATTTTTACCTCATTATTTTAGGCGATGGTGATCGCGTCAAAGCGGCAGGCCTCTTTACAGGCTCCGCATCTGGTACAGGCATCCTGATTGATAACATGCGGTTTTTTGCGTTCTCCCGAGATACACTGCACAGGGCAGGTTTTCGCACACGCGGTACAGCCGATACACTTTTCCTCACTGATGTGAAAGGAAATCAGGGCCTTGCATACACCGGCAGGGCATTTTTTATCCCTGACATGAGCAATATATTCCTCTTTGAAATACCGGAGAGTGGTCAATACAGGATTGGCAGCCGTTGCGCCAAGAGCGCATAACGCTGTTTTCCTGATTGTATCACTCAGTGCTTCAAGCACAGCAATATCGTTTTCTTCACCGTTTCCGTTTGTTATCTTTTCAAGAATCTCTTTCATGCGTATCAGTCCGACGCGGCATGGAACACATTTTCCGCAGGACTCATCCACCAGAAAATTTATAAAATAAAGGGCAACATTCACCATACACGTAGTTTCATCCATTACGATAAGGCCACCCGATCCCATAATTGCGCCGGCTTCTGTCAGCTTTTCATAATCCACAGGCAGATCAAGCAGGCTCTCAGGAATACATCCCCCGGAAGGGCCGCCCGACTGAACAGCTTTGAACTTCTTGCCGTCAGGGATACCTCCTCCGATACCGAAAATGATTTCCCTTAAAGAAATACCCATCGGCACTTCAACGAGTCCGGAGTTGTTGATCTTACCCACCAGAGAAAAAACCTTGGTTCCTTTTGATTTTTCAGTTCCTATCTGGCGGTACCAGTCGGCACCGCGCAGAATAATGGTTGGAATGTTTGCCCATGTTTCCACGTTATTATTATTTGTAGGCTTGCCCCAGAGGCCTCTTTCAGCAGGGAAAGGAGGACGGGTACGCGGCCTTCCCGGAAAACCTTCGATAGAGGCGATCAGTGCCGTTTCTTCACCGCAGACAAAAGCACCTCCGCCGCGGACAACATGAAGATCAAAATTAAAATCAGAGCCGAAAATACCTTCACCCAGCAGCCCGTATTCCTTGGCCTGCTCAATCGCCCTTTTGATACGTTCAACAGCAAGAGGATACTCATCGCGGACATAGATATATCCTTCCTGCGCGCCTATGGCATAGGCTCCAATTGCCATACCTTCGAGTACTGAATGAGGGTCCGATTCAAGAATGGAACGGTCCATATAAGCGCCCGGATCGCCTTCATCAGCATTACATATAAGATACTTGATATCAGACTCCACATCTTTTGCCAGTCTCCACTTGATTCCTGTAGGGAAGCCTCCGCCTCCTCTTCCTCTCAAACCGGATTTTTCAACTTCGGCAATAATTTTATCAGGAGCCATATCATTTACTGCTTTTGCAAGGGCCTGATATCCGTCAAAAGCTATATATTCATCAATATTTTCGGGATCCATTCGACCGCGGTTTTTTAATACTACAAGCATCTGATGTTTGAAAAACTCAATTTCCATTAATTTCGGAACCGGAACATCCGAATCGGTCGGCACATACATACATTTCCTGTAAGGTCGCCCTTTAAGGAAATGTTCCTCTACAAGCATCGGAATATCGTCAACTTCAAGAAGCTGGTAAAATATTCCATCCGGCTGTACAATCGCAATCGGGCCTTTCTCACAAAACCCCTGACAGCCGGTAATAACTACCTGTACTTCATTTTCAAGATTACGTTTTTTGAGTTCAGCTTCAAGCGCAACCCTGATTTCCATTGACTTATTGGAAATACAGCTGGTCCCGGCGCAAATCATAATATTAGTTCTGAACCTTTTAGTATTCACTTCATCTCCTATTTATACTGATCAAGAATATTGCCCAGGTCTTTCTGAGTCAGTTTTCCATGAAAATTTTCACCAACAACAATTACAGGGCCCAGGCCGCAGCAGCCCACACAGCGCACTCCCTCTAAAGTAAAACGGCCGTCTTCCGTGGTTCCGCCTTCTTCGACATTCAAATCACGCTTTAGCTTGTCCATAATTTTATCCGCTCCGCGCACATGGCATGCAGTGCCGGTACAAACATGAATTATATGGCGTCCGCGGGGAGTCAAACTGAAAGCCTTATAAAAAGTAGCCAGCGCGTAGAGCCTTGATAAAGGCACCTGCACTTCTTTCGCGATGATCTCAAGAGCCTTCTGAGGGAGATACCCTTCAGACTTCTGAATATCCTGCATCATTGCAATAAGGGATGATTCCCGCCGGTCATATTTTTCTACAATTTGATATACAAGTTGCACTCAATCCTCCTATGGCTAAAATAGACCTGTATTTTTTAATATATAATATTTTCCGGATGACTGAAAAAAATATCACTCCGGTGAATTAATATACTTTGATGATTGAAATAAATGCCAATAGAAAGAGGCTAAAATGTCAAATGAATTTTCCATGTTTTTTTTACAGGTCAATATAGCTTCCTGTCTTAAAAAACAGTTCATATATGATATATTCGGTTTTACCGCATATATCGTATTTAAAAGCTGTCCTTTGCTCAGCCGTTTTTATTTTATCATTCCGCGCACACAGATTTATTCAATGTATGAATCTAATCTATCACAATTTTTCCTTTAAATACGCTTTCAGCAGGCCCGGTCATGAGCACACTGTTGTCTTCTTTCCATTCAATATTTAAATCACCGTATAAAAGATGAACAATTACGTTTTTGCCTGTCTTATTATTCAGATGCGACGCTATGACTGAAGCACAGCTTCCTGTACCGCACGCAAGAGTTGCCCCTGCCCCGCGTTCCCATGTCCGCACTTTAATTTCACCGGGATTCAGCACCTGAACAAAGTTTACATTTGTTCCCTGCGGGAACAAAACATTCTTTTCAATTTTTCTGCCTGTACTGATTATGTCAATATCTTCAGAATTGTCTGTAAAAACCATTGTATGAGGTATTGACATTAACATGCTTGTTATCATATAAATTTCATCATCAATTTCAAGCGGCTCATTTATTACAGGGCCGTTATTTCCTCTCATAGGAATATCACTGCGGTTTAATCCGGGCATCCCCATATTAACTTTAACTGAAAAGACTGAACCGTCCTTTATTATGAGTTCCGGAGTAATAATTCCCGCTCCTGTTTCAACAGAAAATTTCTCTTTTGAGATCAGTTTATTTTCATAAGCATATTTCGCGAAACAGCGTATGCCGTTTCCGCACATATCGGGCTCACTGCCGTCGGAATTTATTATGCGCATGCAGATGTCAGCTTTTTGCGACGGAAGCACCAGTATAATTCCGTCAGCTCCTATTCCGAAATGCCTGTCGCAAAGTTTAACTGCCAGTGCATTTAAATCGTAATTTTCAGGCTGTACCTCATGAAAAACAATGAAGTCATTTCCAAGCCCGTGCATTTTTTCAAAAGATATCATCATTGCTTTTTTCCCTTAACAAGCTTATGTGCGTTAAACATACAGATTTTTGTATCAAAATATCCGCTGCCTATTCTGTGCAGAGAATGAAACGGGTAAACCACACGCTCTGATTCCTGTATATCTTCCATACGCTGCTTTATGGCAGCATATTCTTTTTTATCCATATCAGAAGGTTTCGGAGTTACTCTAAGGTCACCTGTAATATAGTCCCAGGTAGAGCCGCAGCCTGTGAGATTACCGTAAGCTGTTTTTTTTGAAACAGACATTTCATGTCCTCTGACTTCCACCTTGTACCCGTCATCTGTTTCATAATCAACAGCATAATGCTCAAAAAAGGCATGATATCCGTCTTCACAGTAGTATTCAAGTGTCTTTTCAGCTATCATTTGATTAAATTTATCCAGCTCCAGCCTGTGCCGCGGATCGCCTTCATCCCTGAGTTTTTTAACAAGCCGAAGCTGTTCTTCTTCTGCTGCAAGATCCAGTTTTTTCAGGGTTTTCATTGCGTGTTCTCTGTGCAAAATCATTCTTAAATCTCCCTTGCTGACTTAAAATGCGGTGTATAACAGACCAAATATTAATTCAGGAAATTGTCACTTAAAATTTATACAAATCGATGGCTATTTTTCATAACAGAAATGAATATTGCACCGGGAAGAAAGAATGTAATTACCTGTCAAAATATGCTGAAATTACTGACGCAGGCTCAATCAGTTCTTATTGCCTTGACAAATTTCCTCAAAATTATTAAATTATTTTCAATAAGCAAATTAAAAAATAAACATACCTTTGCAAACTTAATTAAGGAGATAATCCAAATGGTTGACTTAACAGATGCTGCGAAAGAGCAGCTGGATCTTTATTTTAACGGGAAAGAAAAAGCTCCCATTAGAATATTTATTAATGCAGGCGGCTGAGGCGGCCCGTCTTTAGCAATGGCTCTGGATGAGCCTAAGGACAATGACGATGTCTTTGATGTGAACAGTTACAAGTTCGTTGCGGACAAAGAATTCATGAAAGAAGCAAAGACAATAAAGGTTGATTTCGCAGAGATGGGTTTCAAAATTGATTCAGAAATTGAGTTTGATGATTCAGGTTGCGGCAGTTGCGGCACACACGGTTCCTGCTGCAGCTAATCAATATAATTCAGTATAAAATTTTTATAAAGGGTGTCTGATTCAGGCGCCCTTTTTGTTTTATTGTCAGCGCCAGCTATACATTGAAAAACAGAGGGACTTCTTTATTAAATATGCCGGAAGAGCATAATACCAGCAAATATAGGCCTATTCCTCCGGGATATCCCAGTTAAAAAATTTCCAGTACGGAGCGCTTACCCTTTTCCTGTACGCGTCCATGTCAACATTGCGCCAGTCATAAAAACCTTTACCGGTTTTCTGCCCCATGTCGCCTGCCTCTATCTTTTCTGTTATGACTCCGGGAACATTTTTTTCATCGCTTAAAACCGGGAAGAGTGTTTTAACAACATTGTAATTCAGCTGCATACCTCCGTTGTCGAAATGTTCGAAAATTCCAATGGACGTATATCTGGGGCAGAAGCTGTACATAAGACAGGTATCAATATCTCCCGGATCAGCAATGCCGTTTTCCACAAGGTACAGTACCTCTCTCCAAAGTGCGAACTGCAGTCTGTTCCCGATAAAACCGGGCACGGTCTTTTTCAAAACAACGGGCTTTCTGTCCAGTGCCTCAAGAATTTCAACAGCGAATTCCACAACTCCTTCTCGTGTATCCGCGCCCTTTGCCAGTTCAAAAAACGGGACAAGATGAGGCGGATTGAAAGGATGCGTTACAATAATACGGTCCCTGTATTTTCCCGCCTTTTTAACCAGATCATCTGCTACGATAGAGGAACTTACGGAACATATCACTTTAACGTTCGGACAGTGCTTTTCAATTTCCCGGTATACCGTATGCTTTGCTTCCGGAACCTCCGCGACACATTCAAAGAATACATCAACATCCGCCATCTCTTCATACGTAAAAGCAAAATTCAAATATCCTTTGCAGATATCGCTTTGTTTCTGAGTGATCAGTTTATTATCAGTTATTTCCCTGTAAAAAGAATCAATATCATCCCTGCAGCTTTGAGCTCTCTGAGGTGACCTTGCGAGCACACTTGTTTTGCAGCCGTGTCCCGTTGTCAGAACAGCCATGCTGGATGCCATCATGCCTGTTCCTATAATACCGATATGTTTTACTGTATCTGTCTGCACTTTGCATCTCCTTTTCAAAAATGTTATTTATTTTGATTTTCAGCCGGACGATCCTGTTTAATTTTCTTTGCAGTTATCACTGTCAGTGAATGAGAATTTATAGTCAGAACCGCATTACCTGTGTGGCAGGTGAAATAATGATTTTTTCCTCTGGTTTCGATATTATCAAGCGGTGTTGATAATATAATTTCTTTCAGATATTTTTCTGTTTCGATATCTGAATAATTCAGAATATTCAGATTCTTCTTTATCCGCAAAAAACCTGCCTGTGTATTTTTGAATTGGTTTGCTACTTCAGTTCTGAGAGCTTCGTTCATTTTAATGCCTGTATTTTTATTATCCGAAATAATTCTTTTGGCTATTTATCCCCGTACAACTCAACAGACTTTTAACATATTTCAGAATCCGGAATGGTTCATATATGGCTATATGGGGTTGTTAAATATATTCATTCTGAGCAAATAATTTTTTTCGTGTATTTCTACATCCCGCAATCGTAATAGGGAATGGAAATTTTTTTCTTAATTTGTCCGTCTATACAAAAATAAAAATACCGGAGCAGGTCTACCGTATAAAAATCAGGAATATTATTGTTATTCGCGTTAAAAAAGATTTTACCTTCCAGATGAGTCACGTTTAAATTATTGACCGGAATAAGCTTATTGCCCCGAAATTCCCAGCAATATCCGGTTCGGAAATTAGCACTATTCCAGGGCGGATTTTCACCGTCATTTACCCATGCGTCGGCAAAGTAAAAAATAAATTCTCTTCCCCCTCCTTCGATACCTGATATCCTGTCGTCATTTTCGATTTTTCCTTTTTTTATATTTTCTTTTTCTTTCTGCATAAATTCTGCTAAAGACTTTGCCGCATCAGTTTTGTCAAATGCAGCTTTAATCAGGGATCTCATTTCATAGGGAATACGTTTTCCCCTGAACACATCTGTTGCTTTGTCACTGATCATGCCGGCAAACACATTATTAGACTTTAAATCAGAATCCGTAACACCGACAATAAAAACACCTCCTGTCCCGCTTTTCTTCCACATTTCCTGTGCTATGATCTGCTTTGCTGCTTTCTTATCGCTGCTTTGATCAAGTTGTGCCTGCCATTCAGCATGTGTACCGAAATGCGGACAGAACGTACCCATAAGCACAATATTTTGTATCTTTGCGGTAGTGCTGTTACCTCTGTCATCCAGAAGAGTCAGCCTGCTGCCGAGATATTTCGTCCTATAACCGTTCATCAGGACATGATCAGCGGAAGCCAGAACATAGGCCTGAAATCTGTTGACTTCCTGTTCAAAAAAACCAATGTCATAATCCTTTCTGCTTTCGATTATCTGTTCAGGCACATGATCTTCCAAAACAATGAAACGGCCGCAGAATACCGGAAACAAATCCGTCTTTACGGGCATATCACTTTTCGATTGAGGAAAGGCCTGATTTGTGTTTAGAGATATATAAATTATCAGAGTAATAAATATTTTATATAGATTATGAAAGCGTAAAGAGTTATTCATTATTTTAATTCCTGAGAAAGTGGCTTTTTTAATTTAAAATTCATTACGTCTATTTCTTATTAAAGCAATAACGAAAATCACAGTGATCTGCGCCTTCCATAATTGTCTGTGTTCTGGTAAGTTCTACAACAGGCTTACCAACTTCAGCAATATAATAATCGAAATCGCACATGAGTATCTTCCCAAGTTCAGGTTCGTTGATTTCCTTAAAATATTCAGCAAATTTACAACGGTTTACATTGTAGTCCTTGGTACTGCTGTCGTTTTTAAGAAACTCACGTTCAACATTATCGCCAATTCGAGGCCGCAGTTCATCCCATACCTTCTTCCATTTCTCAAATGGATTACCGGATTTCCGTTCACCAATCTGAAGGTAAACATTGCGGACAAATAGACGAAGGGCTTTAGCTGTTAAGTTGTCGGCTTTTTCCTTTCCAAGTTCCACGCGTAATTCATTTAAAATCGGCATTATCACTTTTGTCTGAATCTTGATTTCCTCTAAAAGAGATATCTTTTTTTCATCTGCTGAATCCATGGGGCCTCCCAATATTGGTATTACATTATTATATTTCTATTTCGTTGTACAACAGGCATTCTTATTTTATTCAAACTCCCACATATACAGCATAACACTTTTTCATCATAACATATCACACATGAACAATTTCAACCATAAAATTTATAATTCAGCTAATCAGGGCAGATTCTCTAATCCCAAGGATTTTATTCTATGGGATATTTTTTCTTTAAATCTGCTGTACCTGATTTCTGAATTAAGGAGCCTGATTAAAAACATCTTAAAAAATTATATTGACTTATCAGAAAAAAAATTTTTCATAGTACAGGCAATAAAAAATGGAAAATATAATAAATCAGATTTCTCTATGTACGCAATGCGGTAAATGCCTGGATTCATGCCCGACTTATCAGATAACAGGTGACGCACTTTTTTCGCCTCTTCAAAGGCTGCAGACAGTGTCGGAAGTACTGGATGGAGGATTAGTCTCAGGCCGCATGATAGAAAGCCTGTATAACTGTACCAAATGCATGGCATGCGAAACCTTCTGTCCTGAGGATATAAAGATCAGCAAAATAGTTGCCGCAGGCAGACAGAAACTTGTCAAAAGGGGATTAGGCCCTCTTCCACGAGGGAAAAAAATTATCGAAGGCCTGCTGAAGTCAGGCAACGCTGTGAGCGGCAATCCGGAAAAACGGCTGGACTGGCTTCCAGAACCCTTCACCCGCACGGAATCGGATACCCTGCTCTTTCTCGGCTGTCTCCCGTCATTCCTTGTGAAAGACTCTGCGAGCTCATCTTATCTGGCGCTTAAGCGTCTGGGAATCGACTTTATGATCCTGGAGGATGAAGGATGCTGCGGGACCTACATCTATGAAGCCGGTAATGTACCGATGGCAAAAGAATATTTCCAAAAGAATGCTGATAGATTCACAAGCCTCGGCATTAAAAATATTATTGTCCCCTGCAACGGATGTATGAAATGCTTTAAATATTTTTATCCTGAGGTACTGGGTGAATTTCCGTTTCAGGTTTCTCATGTGATAGAGGCGATCTATAATAAAGTAAAAGAAGATTCAGCTCTACTGAATAAAATCGAAAGGACAGTTACATATCAGGATGCCTGTCGTCTTGCCAGAGGAGAGAAAATGACGGAACAGCCGAGAGAGCTTCTTTCCTGGTGCGGATGCGATGTAAAAAATTTGAAGGTCAACAGGAAACAATCTCAATGCTGCGGTTCAGGAGGCGGAGTAAGATCGCTGTACAGGGATCTGTCGGACAGGATGGCTATAGCATTACTCAATACGGCTACCGAAGAGACACTGGTAAGTTCATGCCCCTTCTGCACTTTTCAATTACGTTCTGCAGCCAGGATCAACGGAATAAAAAAAGAAATAACATATTTTTCAACCCTGGTGCTGGAATCCCTGAATGAATAACTGCCGTTTATAGGAAATTAATATGGTTCTTTTAAAAATGATAACCGGATAGTCCGGATATCAAAAATATTTTTAATATGGAGAAAATAAAATGAGCAACACATTTAAAGCATCTGATATTCTCAAAGGTTTTCATCCTGAGGGCTACCGCATAGATAAAACAACTACACCGTTAAATTACTATACAAAGTGGGAAATTACTTCTGACGGACAATGGACAAATCCTCAACCGGTTTGTTTCGATTCAATGCCTCAGGAAGGCTGGAGCAAAAAAGATTCTTTTAATGATAATTGACATATGGGTCCGGTCAATTATAGATTAACATTTAACAGCAATATTAAAATATTTATTAAGCAGGTTTTGAAAAATCGTAAACTATTTTTAACTTAAAAAATATCTTCAGGAGGGGAACATGAAATCACTTATAGTATATTCAACTCAGACCGGAAATACAAAAAAACTCGCAGATACCGTTTATGAACAGATCAAAGGAGAAAAGGAAATACGCTCTGTAGAAAGTGCGCCTGATCCTGCAGGTTATGATTTTCTTGCTGTTGGTTTCTGGGTAAAGGCAGGAAAGCCGGATCCTGAAACAATGAATTATATTCCCCGAATAACATCTGGTAAAAAAATATTCTTTTTTGCAACACATGGTGCAAGTACAGATTCCGATCATGTAAAAGAAGCAATTGAATACGCAAAAAATCTCGCTCCATCTGCCGATATACTGGGAACATTCAATTGCCTGGGAGAAGTTGATCCTGCTTTTGTAAAAAGAATGTCGGAAAAAGAACAGCAACCCGTATGGCTGCATAATGCACCTAATGCTGTGGGCCATCCGGACAGCACTGATCTCAAAAATTTAATAAATATTTTATCTTCTTTCAAATTCAGCTTATAGCCCTGACAGTTTTTAGAGGCATTCTTAGTTCTTGCATTAACATGAAAAGCCTTTCGACTGAACAGTATTAAGTAAAATACCGCGGAAAAAGATAAAACAGCTGTTTAAGCAGGTTTTTAATAAAGAGCTTTCTGCTCCTGGGCTGAATCAGATATATCAGAATCAGAAACACAATAACAGCAGCAATAATTATTAATGCTTTCATTATATAACTCCCTTACTGTTCATATTTTTCAATCAGATCAGCCCCTATCATAGCTGAAGCGATTACAGTCGGGACCCCTCCCCCCGGATGAGTTGACGCGCCCACAAGATACAATCCTTTAACATGCTTTGATTTTGCAGCAGGCCTGAACATCATGGAATGAGGCAGGTCCTGTCTAAGCGCATATATTGCTCCCTCCGGAGACCGGAGTCTTTTCTCAAAGTCAGACGGCGTTGAAAGCTCGGCCAGAACGATATGCTCTTTTAAACCCGGCAGATAGGTCTTATCCAGATAATTTATTATTTCCTCTTTCAGGCGCGGCTTTTCCTGATCCCATGTTGTGCCCTTCAGCTTATACACGCCCGGCGCAAGAGTAACTGCTATAATATGATGTCCTTTTGGAGCAAGGGACGGATCGGACCTGGTAGTCCAGCTCAGGATTCCGAACTGTTCTTTCGGAAAAGATCCCTTGAGATAATGATTGAACCAGTAATTGTTGACCTTTTCCATGGGAAGAGTCATAAGCGTATGATGATGTTCAAGCGGCGGTGTGTAATTAAGACAAAGATAAAGCATAGGCGTTGCCATGGAATAGGTGTAGCTCTTCAGTCCGGCTTTGGCAAGCCATGGAAGATGCTCCTCTCCTATCATTTCAAGATACATTTTTCTGGAATTGATATTTGATACGACAACATCAGAAGTGATTTCAGTACCATCTTCAAGAACAACACCGCGGACACGTTTTTTACTGACAAGAATCTTCTTTACAGCAGTGTTCAGCCGTATTTTCATTCCTGATTTTTCACCGCATTTCTGAAATCCCTTAGGAATTCCAATCATGCCTCCTTTGCTGTAATAAACACCAGCGTGCTCGGCATAGGGAAGCATGGCGAAATGTCCGGGCAGCAGCGCAGGGGGCTGGCCCGCGTAAAAGCTGTGAAACGAAAATGACTCAATGATTTTTTCATTTTTAAAATACTTTCTTATAACGCCTTCATAACTGCTGAAAAAAAGACTATTGTATTTCAGCAGAGCCGGAGTTTTGGCAAAAAGCTTCACCATGTCAGTAAAATTATTCATGGGGCTGACAAAAAAACCGTCAAGCGCTGTATCAATAAATCCCTGAAATTTCTTTGAATATTTGTCCCATCCTTTTACGTCTTCAGGAGCGACTCTCATTATCTCTTTTCTTGTTTCTTCAAGAGACAATGGATATGTTACCTTTGTTCCGTCGCTTAACATCGCGGAAAAGGTCGGGTCAACCGGAACAAGATCGACTTCATCAAAAAACGATGTGCCCATCCTTTTAAAACACCAGTCTATCACCTGGGGAAATTCAATTATTGACGCGCCCAGGTCAATCCTGTATCCCTTCTGTTCAAAAGTTGAGCAGCAGCCCCCTATAAGGTTACTCTGCTCGACAACAAGCACTTTTCTTCCCTGATGCGATAAAAGAGCCCCGATACCAAGGCCGCCGCATCCGGCTCCAATAACGACAACATCATAATCACTCATGTTATTCTCCTTTATTTTTATTCTTTATGGCAAAGACATTAAATAAAAGGCTTCCTCATTTTCCGCAGATGAGAATTGATTGCTACTGAATTAAATATAGCCCGAAAGGAATAATCATTCATTAACCCGGGTTAATAACGGCGGGTTTTTTCAGTTAAGAGAAAAAACCGTATAGTCAGGGGAGATTCTTTCTTTTCCGCAGCCGCGATAAAGCAACGTCTGTAACTCCCAGGTATGAGGCAATATGATACTGGGGAATTTTATGTATCAGATCCGGATATTCAGCAAGAAACTTACGATAGCGCACATCAAGGGGATCCAGAAGAAATTCCTTTTCCCGTTCTTCCATGTGATTTATAAATGCAATGGCTGACAGTCTTCCCAGGCGTTCCCAGCAGGAATGCCTGTAATAGAGTTCCTCCATTCTGCTTTTAGGCATGGCCAGTACTTCAGTATCTTCAAGAGCCTGTATATAAAAACCGCAGGGTTTGTCAAGAAAGAGCGAGCTGAAAGAACTGAAAAATCTGTTATCCAGCACAAAGTACTTGTTAAATTCCTTTCCCGAATCAGAAATGTAATAAAATCTCACCATTCCGCCCATTAATGAGAAAACTTTATGTATTCGCTCCCCGGCCTTTGCAAGATATGTATTTTTTTCATATGTTTCGACAGAAAAATACCGGACAGCATATTCCCATTCTTCCTCCGGGAGCATTATCTGCTCTTTCATACTTTCTTTAAGTCTCTTGAGGGAATATAGTTTTTTTTCTTTTATATTCACGACCAGTACTGCCTTCAATGTTCAAAATAAAACAATAGCAAATTTTATTGGAAACTTTCATTAAGTTAAAAAATGCGGAGGATTCTTTTATTTTTTATTTGCATTTCGCAAAAGATAATTTTGTTCCAGGCTGTTTAAAATATAATTACGCACCTGCCGTAAACAAAACATCATATCTCAATAATTTCAATCATAAATTAATAGGTTTAAACAGCCGTAGCAGATTATCAAACCGGGAATATTTTCTATTTATTATATTATTAAAATTTTCTCTAATTGAATTACTCAACTTTGACTGACTTTTTACTTTAGAATAACGTTAATTTTTGTTAAATATAAAACGAGGAAAGCATAGAGCAGGAAGAGATATAGCAAAGCTTATGATAAGTTTCAGGATCCGGATCGCTCCCGCCATATGCGTAATGCTGCAAAAGTTTTAAAGCGTACGGTTCAGCATGAGAATTATCCTCAAACTGCCCTCTACCTTCAAATAAAGCCTGAATATCCTCTTTTGATACATCGTCGTTTAATGACGGCCTGTGATAAAAATATTTGCTGTACCGGATGTTGTTTATCTCTGTAACAGCAGGCATTATATTTTCCGTAAGTGATTTATTTTTTTCCCCGGAAAATTTTGAATTTTTCAGATAGTACAGACTTTCTATCATATTCTTTAAATAAGGATAGAGAGTCTTTGTGGTGAAGATTCGCTGTTTTAGATTATTCGTTTTCATATGAATTTGTTTTTTAACGATTAAACTAAACGGTCGGCGATTTATCTTTGCGAGTATTGTTATATATTTATGCTTAAATTATGCAAGCACAAATTTAACCGGAATAGCGGAACAGGTTAAACTTCATAAATAACTTTATTTGATTCTGTATCTTTTACTTCAATTTTTATCCACGCCCCTCCCCAAAGGGATTTTGCAAAATCAATTGCCTTATTTTCATCACAAAAAAATTCTGACTCAAAAAAAGAAATTTCCTTGTTTTCCGAATTTAATGGAGCCGGAATTGAGTCGTACATGTTAACCTGATATTTCTGCATTTTAATTGAACCTGCGCTCTATAGAGTAATACTGGAATAAATTACGGTAAATTATTCTAAAATATACTAATTTTGGCTAAAAAACAAATTCATTGATAAAAAAATCAAAAAAGCTGAAATATTATTCAAAAATTAAAGATTAAAGTTAATTGAAATTGCTTCAGAAGTCGTTGCGGAATACTGCTTCAGCATAACCGGCAAATAAGCAGCGCATTCCAGGAGTCATAACGCGAGACCGCTCCATTACGGCACACGTATGAATCAATTTGCCGGTTCTGCTGAATTCGTTACATAGCTGCAGCTACCCTGTTACAGTAAATCCCGATTTTTCTTTGTAAAATTTCGCTGTCCGGCTGCTTATGAAACACCATCAAAGACTTCAAGGATATCATCAATGGCATGATGGAGTTTGATATTTGTCCCTTCCACAGCCTGGCTGAGATTTGCCACACAGCCGTGGCAGTCAAGACTTACATCTTCAACTCCGGTTTCCAGAATCTGACCCATTTTTCTTTGAGTGTCTGCGTTGGCATCTGATTGATTTGGGCTGCACCGTAACAGGCTGCCGACACCGCAGCATAGAGAATCGTGTCTGTTATTTTTCAGTTCAACCACATTCATACCTGCTGCTTCATACAGGCCCCGGACTGAATTCATGAAATTATCTCCCAGTTCACCGGCATGGCAGGAATCGGAAATCACGATGTCCTGCTTTACCTGCTTTTTAATCTGCATGCGTCCTTCCTGATACTGCTCCCATAACCATTCATGCAGGGATATTACTTCGAAAGGAAGCCTGAGCCTGTGGTAATTGGGCCAGATATTGCCGAAATAGTTGGCGCATGAGGCACAGTAACATACCAGACGATCCGTCTTTAATAATGATAACCGGTTAAAAGCCTTTTCAGCTATCTCACTGAATGCCTGATATTCGCCAAACCTGTAAGCGATATCTCCGCAGCAGATATCCCTTGGGCCGAATTTAGGCAGACTTTCCAGAGTTTCTGAATGCTCAATACCGGTTGGAGCGGTCCTGCCGACACAGCCGATGTACAATACGTCTTTTGTCCGGGCTGGAACTTCGCTCCATTTTTTTATGATGGCTTTATCTTCGTCAGAAGATGCTTCATACTGGTCATTGAAGAACCCCGGTTCGTTCTTTCCATTGATCATGTAGGTCACCCAGGGCGGCAGCTCAACATTATTCTTACGATTACGCTCAGCTATACGTTCCATAATCAGATTATACGGCTTCAATCCATTGGGACAATAATGATTGCAGGTAAAACAGAAATTGCACTCATTCAGCACACGTTTGGTTTCCTCTCCACTGATCAACCGCCCTATTTCCGCCTTAGCTTCTTCCTTCTCCATTTTCATCACAGGGCAGTTTTGAAGGCATATACCGCATTTAACGCATTCATTGATATCTGCTCCTTCCGGAATAAATCCGTCCAGATAAGTGTTGCTGGCCATTTAAGCCTCCCGATAATATATTTTTTATTTACTCAAGTTGAGTTATTCAGGTAAATGAATACCGGTTTATTTGTTTGTAAATCAATGAGATTAAATAATGAAAAATGACAACACGTTTTTTGTTTTTATGCTCAGCAGGATTCAGCAGGCAGGGATGTTACGAATGATCAAAAATCATCTGCTGTACTTCTACACCTGTTATATTTCCCAGTTTCTGTGTAAATTCATTAAATGTATTATCGTTCCCGACAAATTCAATCAATAAGATGCCGTTGGGCCCCTGCTCTCTGTCAGCGACTTCATGCAAACCTACGCGTGTCTTAATGTTTTTCCCGAATTCAGTTAAAACTTCCTGTACATGTAAAGCATGCTGCAGGCGCTCTGTTATATGAATTCCGCAAATAAGATGTTTAGTTTGAGCCATAATACTGCCTCCTGATGTTTTATTTATTATTGTTATTTATAATATAACTTAGATTCAAGTAATAAAAAATATCCTCATTGGTAAGCCCGGCCATAAATCAATATTTTTTTAAACCCGTCCGTTTAAAAAATCATGAGGATGTCTCCCATATTATTTGCCCTGTTTTGCTGCAGGCAATCCACTTTGTTGTCTCAAAAGTTAAATAATCATGCGCGTATTCAGAATCTTCATAATGCCCGGACGCATGCATTGGTATCAGAAAGGAAGGCCGAACTTTGTCCGCGAAATAGCTGGCTGCAAGATATCCGTGCTCTTTAAGCCGCGGATCAACCGTGACAAAAGCAAAATCAACGGGATAGGAAGCAATCTTGTCTATTTCCGTTTTAAAATCAGCCTCCTTATGAATTAATTGTGATGGACTCATATGAGGCCAATGCCGCCAGTTCAATTTGCCGCAATGAAAATATTGTTTCCCGAATAACTTAACATAAAACGCAACTCCGCTGTCAGTATTGGAAAACGCGCGAATGTAAAGCGGGCCTAACGTGACTTCCTGATAAGGAGAGAGGATACAGGTCAATTCCCGGTTGAGAGAAAAATCTTTAATGTCATTGCTAAAAATATAGGTTGTGTGAAACCGGGAGAGCATTTTTGCCAGTTTTTCATTATAATGATCTTTGTTACGGCAGCTGGCAAAAAAAACAATTACTTTATCTTTAATATCTTCGGGCTCTACTCCACTGATGCAATCAAATAATAACACGAATTTCCGGTCAAAAATCATGAAGCCGCTGCGGTTAGTGTGTTTTATGATCACCGGGAACGTCTCCTTATTAAATTATACCTGAACGATTTTTCATATTTATTCCGATTATTGACTATGCGGAAATTCCGGCAAAAATATATCTTTTTTGTTAACGCATTCAACCTGACTGACTTTTGACTATAGAATAATGCTAATTTGAGAAGATGATTCAGTAACTGTATTAATTTTTAAAAACCTCCTTTCTGCGTGTTTTTCATCAGACTATTTTATCTCATCAAATGAAATCACGCAGTTACGGCTCTTTCTTTTACCATAGTACAAGGCCATGTCCGCGTTCCTGATCATATTTTTGAGTGTATCCCCGGATTTGACAACATAAACGCCAAGCGTTAATGTCACGGATAAAGATACATTGCCATTATTATACCGGCCTGCTGCAACTGTCTTCCTGATGCGCTCTGCCATATTTACACCATGTTTCTTACTGGTTGAAGGCAATAAGATGAGGAATTCCTCACCTCCCCATCGGGAAACTGTATCATAAGTCCTGACTGACTTCAGAAGTTCTTCAGAGACTGTCTTCAGTAAATAGTCACCGCAATCATGACCGTATGCATCATTAATGTTTTTAAAAAAATCAATGTCCGCGATTACCAGTGCAAACTCCAGGCCGGTTCGTTCATACCGTTTATATTCTTCCATAATTTTCTGTTCAATATATCGCCGATTATAAAGGCCTGTCAGGCTATCGGTCTTTGAGATCAGTTCCAGTTCCAGCTGACGCCTCGTTCCGGATATTGTGATTGCTATCAGATAGTACGAAAAAATAATCAATATAGTAGATAATACCAGTGTTAAAAAAACAGACACTATGTATATTTTCTGCAAAGTATAGAAGGCGAGCAATAGAAATGAAAGAATAGGAAATATTGTAAAAACCGAATGCTGCTGATTGATGTAATTGATAATGTCTTTAACCGGCGTTTTTACATATCGTTTTATCAATGGCAGGGATGCCATTTCCAGAATAAGCCCAGTTAAAACAATTATTTTCAGCTTCTCCGGAGAGAAAATTTTGCCAATATACAGGAATATTAAAAATATTAGTTGAGTGAGAGAATAATTCATGAAAAAAACAAAAATTTTTGCCTGAAATGTCTCCTTAAAAATCAATATACATGGAATCAGGTATAATGATCCCATTATAAAACTATCCAGAAACGGATCAAGATTCAGCGGCCTTATCAGCAAACGCAATAAAAATATTCCGGCCCATGTTAAAAAAAATGCCATGACATGAAAGAGACGTGACTGCCTTGATGACAAAAAAATATAGAGTAAAATAATATTCGTAATAAGAAATATACTTTTGCCTAAAAAAAATATAGTTGCTATTGAGTCCGGCATCACTTTTCCCGTAAGATGTAATTATTTGTACATTTAAATTATATCAATTCTATTACTCTATAAAAATATTCTTTTCCACAGAAATTTCTTAATAAAAAAATATAATGATAATTACAATAAAAAACAAACAATTCAATCGGAAATTGTCAATAATATTTAATAGCTTCCAGAATCTATTCTAATCCGCTTTAAGCGAATACGGCATGCTGAACACTGAGCCCATCCTCTATGCGCAGGAATGCTCCGGCCACCTGAATCGCATCAGAAATTTTGCCGATATTTAACATTAAATATTTCTTGACTGCGGGCTTTCTGCGGGAGAAACTATATAAGGCATTAAAAGCAAGACAAATTTTTAATGAATAGTTTTATTAAGAAAACAGCTTTATCTGCCCGGGCAGAACATAAAGAACACTATCATTCATCAGATACGGGATAAGATAAAGCTTTTCAGGAAAATAAATCGATTCATTATCAACTATTAAACCTCAGGAGAATAATATGACAGCTACATCTTTGATAGTTTTTTTAATAATCGGAGCTATAGCCGGATGGCTTGCCGGATTAATCATGAAAGGCGGCGGTTTTGGAATTATAGGAAACATTGTAGTCGGGATTATAGGTGCTGTTATCGGGGGGTTTATTTTTAGTTATCTTCAAATAGCAGCAAACGGTTTTATCGGCTCTATTGTAACAGCTCTGATTGGCGCGATTATCCTGTTATTCATAATTAAACTCATTAAAAAATAACAAATAAGAAAGCGCCAGTGTGTGCTCTTCTGATGCCGCATATAATGGGTATCTTAGTGTATGGTACGCAGGATTGTCTGAATTGAATTCAGAATTTTGCCTGAAATTCCCGGCAGATAGAATCCGTTGCCGGGATTTTTGTGTACATTTTCACCCTGTAAATGTACACAGGCAAAAGGCCTACACAATGAAAGCCTGCATTGCGAAAACCGCTCCCCTTCTCCGGTTTTCTGTTAATTTTTTTAATTTCCTTCAATTTCCATTGACTTTTACAAAGCATCGATTATTAATATTCCCTCTGAATGAAAATATAAATATATAAAAATTTTACTCTTTCCGGATCAAAATGGATGAGTTAAAAAAAACATCAGGACATTCCGGACGCCTGGTTTTTTCCGTTCCCTATAATCCGGCGGCAATTAAGGAACTGAAAAAAATCGAAGGATACGAATGGAATCCGGTAAAAAAACAATGGAGCCTGCCCGATTCCGGACATGTCCGGGAAAAATTAAAGGAAATATTTGCAGGTTTTCCTCTTTCTGAAGATTTAAATAATATTTTAAATCCAAATGAACAAAATAATAAAAAGAATACTGATTCTGCATTTAAAGAATTATCGGCAGAATTATCCGCGCGTAAATACAGCAGAAAAACAATAAATACTTATCTTTATTACAATACCGGACTTCTTAAAAATGCCGGTAAAGCGCCTGAAAACATCTGCCAGTCTGATGTTACAAATTATCTTCAACATCTGAACGAAGAAAAACAGGCTTCAGCGTCAACACTTAATCTTGTGATCAATGCTTTAAAATTCTTCTACGGAAAAATTCATAACAAAAAATTTATTTACGAAATTAAACGCCCGAAAAAGGACAAAAAACTGCCGGTTATACTTAATTCCGATGAAATAGCAAGACTGCTATCGGCTTTAAAAAATATAAAACACAGGACATTACTGATGCTTGCGTATTCAGGCGGATTAAGAGTTTCAGATGTTGTTAAACTGAAAATCAGTGATATTGACAGCGAAAGAAAGCTTTTACATATTAAAAATGCCAAGGGCAGAAAAGATAGGTACACTCTTTTATCCGACGCCGCGCTTCAAAATTTAAGGGAATACTGGAAAATCTACAAACCTGAAACATGGCTTTTCCCGGGCGCTGACGCTAAAGAACACCTGACAGTAAGAACCGCGCAAAGAATTTTTAAAAATGCCTGTAAAGCTGCCTTTATAAGTAAAGATGTTTCTATACACAGTTTAAGACACAGTTTCGCCACGCATCTGCTTGAAGCAGGAACTGACATAAGGTATATACAAGAACTACTCGGACACAGCAGCGTTAAAACAACCGAAATTTATACTCATGTCAGCAATAAAGATTTCAGTAAGATCGTAAATCCGCTGGACAGGATTATGAAAAAATAAATTTCAATTTCAGATAGAAAAAATATATACGACATTAAAGTCGTATTTCATCCGGATTTAGCAGGATAGGCGACGTTGAGGTCGTATATTAAATGTTAGGTATTAGAAGGAAGCGTGATGACTGAAAAGGAAATTATAGAACTTGAAACAGCAGAATGCTTCATAAAGCTTTATAACTCCCAAGAAAAAGCATCATTTCGAATCGTTAAACATAAAGATGCGCCGGATTTTGAATGCAAAGATAATAAAGGCAATAATCTATACATTGAAGTAACTTTGACAGAAGACCGAAATGGTGACATTGCAGCCTGTCTCGGTAGATCTGATGCTAAAAGTCCTGAAGCATTTAAGCAGCATCTTGAGGCAGTTAAACGAGGTGAGGCAAGCATTTTTGATTCAGTTAGTTGTCTCCAAGGGAATGTATCCGATATTGCTCGAGAAAGAATCCAGAAAAAGCTAACTAAAGACTACGGGAAAAATGTTGCGTTAGTAGTACGCGATATATCTCCACTTTGGGAATGGGAAACAGCTATTGATGATCTTGCGTCATCTCTTGACCTGCACCATAATCCTTTTGAAATGGGGATATGGATTTTATCGACAAGTAGAAATAAGATATATCGAGTTGTATGAAGTATAGAAACCTTGTAATTAAGGTATTAACTAACAAGGAGAAAAGTTATGAAGGCAATAAACTCCATAAATTTATTTCAATTTCGGGTTGTATGTGAAAAATACATACTAATAATACTATCAATTATATTGATATTAGGATGCAACCCTAAGAAAAAAAATCCATCAGAAGATATAAAAGCAAGTAAAGATATAGCCTTTTTAATCATAGAATCAAATTACGGATTACCTGAAAACGAAGAGGCTATCAAAGAGGGTATTAAATACAGCAGAACTTGGCTATTAAAACAAAGTCCAGAAAAGAAGGAAAAACTTGAAGAGCTGTCCTATGCTCTCTTATCTCTAATTATTAATCTTAATATAGAATATTTAGAAGAAATGACGAATAAACCTGAGAATATAAAAGGCAAACTCAATCAACATGAAAAGCAAAGACTTGAAAACCTAATGAGTGAAGATGAAGGTTTTTTGACAGAATGGCAAGAACATAAAAGAGAACTTGATAAAGGAATGTTTGAAAAAATTAATGAATTCCGGAAGAAAATAAAAGCGGAAAAGAATAAAGAACAAATAATACTTAAAACACGAGATATTTATAAGCAAACTCAACCTGTTCTACGACAATTAATGGAAGATCGTATTAAGGAACTATTTCATACCTAACATTGCGTCCAGGCAGATGTTGCCAGCTGGTACGAGCTTTTTAATAAGCTAGTTTAGTCAGCACAGGTTTTGTTTGTAGCAAGTGCGCTACCTTGGCAACACACCTGACGCTACAGTTA
>JAFGDQ010000046.1 GCA_016932015.1 Spirochaetota bacterium
ATCTAATATGCCTTTTCTTAATTTTTTTTCTTCTTCTTCTTCTTCTTCTTCTTCTTCTTCTTATTATTATTATTATTATTATTATTATTATTATGTTATGACCCTTTAAATCTCACCCTCCGGCTTCGCGCCATGTAACATGGCGAATCCTGCAAAAATTATTGTCCCCGGTCTTTCCCGATACAAAAAATTATAATATGGCTTTTAGACATTACAAAAAAACTACATATATTTTCCAATATGTATTTTTTTGTTGACATTTATGTCTCATTGTATTAAAAGTGGGGAAATGTGGGGAATAATGTTGAATGTTCCCAATAAATGGTGCGGAAGGGCAAAAATTACCATGTTTATGGGTGAATATCATCCCAGTTTTGATGAGAAGGGCAGAATTGCCATACCCGCACGCCTTAGAAAAGCCTTTGGTGAAGATGCTGTTATTTCGCGCCTTGTAATTGCACCAAGTTTTGATAAATGTATAATGGCATTCAGGGAGAAAGAATGGGGGGATTTTGTTCAGAATAAGCTTGTTGCTCTTTCTCAGGGAGAGCAGAAAAACAGGATGAAAATCCGCTTCCTGATGGGAGGAGCTGCTGAATGTGATCTTGACAAACAGGGACGAATAATAATTCCGCCGAATTTGAAAGAATACGCCGAGATTGACGGGGATATAACGATTTTAGGTGTTTATGACAAAATTGAGATATGGAGTACAAAGATTTATAATGAATATAGACCGGACAAGGATACTCTTGACTCTTTTGCTGCAGAACTGGGATTTTAAGCTGTAAATTTTATGCTGTAACCCGAAGTTCTGCAATTGTCCGGGTTAAATGAAATTAAAAAATGAGAAATGAAAATATAAATAAATGAGACATAACGCCGGAAGCCAGGATACAATAGTTCACCAGCCGGTTATGTACAGGGAAGTGCTTGATTTTGCTAAAGATGTAATCGGACTGGGAAAGAATATATTTGTAGACTGCACTCTGGGCGAGGGCGGACATACAGAGCTTCTTCTTGAAGTGTATAAAGATTTAACGATTATCGGATTTGAAAGAGATTCTGAGATTTTAAAAATTGCTGAAAAAAGACTTACTCAATATAAAGAAAGGATCAATCTTATTAACGATAATTTTAGAAATATGGCGAATCATTTAAGCGGCGCTGCAGGAAATATTGCCGGAATGCTTTTTGATTTTGGCATCTCCTCTTATCATTTTGACAAAAGCGGACGCGGATTCAGTTTTTCCAGAGATGAACAGCTTGATATGCGTCTTGATGATAAAAATGATTTGAACGCCTTTTATGTGATAAATAAATATCCTGAAAAACAACTGGCTGACATTTTTTTTGAATATGGAGAAGAGCGCTGGGCCAAAAAAATCGCGAAAGTGATATGCGGCCGGCGCAAGGATAAGGCAATAGAGAAGACAGGCGAACTGGCTGACATAGTGACATACGCTATTCCGAAAAAGTACCGTGTTAAAAATATCCATCCCGCGACACGTGTTTTTCAGGCAGTAAGAATTGAAGTCAATGATGAACTTACTGCTATAAGCAGGTCAATTGATGATGCTTATAAGTATCTGGCAAAGGGCGGCGTACTGATCGCGATTTCATTCCATTCGCTTGAAGACAGAATTGTTAAGGACAAATTTCGCAGACTGTCAAGAGGCTGCACATGTGAGCTTGAGCGTAAATTCTGTACCTGCGAAAGCGAACCAATTGTTTCTGTTTTAACAAAAAAGCCTCTTGTTGCCGAACGCGATGAAGTTTTAAGCAACAATCGTTCAAGGAGCGCTAAACTTAGAGCATGTATTAAATTGTAGGCGTTGCACCTCCTATTTCCCTTCCCGTCCTCCCGAGGCAGGGAGGACGGGGCATTATTTTTCGGGTGCGCGGAAGCAGATACTACAGCTCTGAGTTTCAAATAAAAACTGCTGATTTACGGAGGCTCTTATCAAATATCTGATTACTGCATTGTTGCTGATTATGTTTGTTATTCTTTATGTATACCAGAATGTTGAAGTCACAAAGATAAAAATAATTTACCGAAACGTACTGGATGAAGAAAGGCAACTGGTGAACAGCAATGACAGACTGAAGTATGAGATAGAAAAACTCAGGAGAGTTGAGGTTGTTGATAAGCAGGCAGCAGCACTTGGCATGAGAGAACTGACTCCAGATGATTTTGTAACAATAGAGACTGATAAATAAAACTAATATTATAAAATGAACAAAAGAACTGAAAAAAAGAATCTGAAAGTTCTGATTAACGTTTTTAAAGGCGACATAGAAAGCGTTAGCGGAAATACGGATATGAACATTTCCGGTGTTGAATATGATTCACGGAAAGTCAGGAAGGGTTCTTTGTTTGTTGCTGTTAAAGGATTTATGTCTGACGGTCATGATTATATTGAAGATGCGCTGAAAAACGGTGCAGCTGCTGTTCTGGTTTCGCGCGACAGGGTTAAGGACTTTATTAATATACCGGGCAGCGGTACGGTTATTCTTGCTGCCGGTAATACAAGAAAAGCGCTGGCTGCTGTTTCAGCAGCTTTTTTCGGTTTTCCTGCTTCAGGAATTATTATGATCGGGGTTACAGGCACAAACGGCAAAACATCTATCACTTATATGATAGAGTCCATCCTTAAGGAGCACGGGCTTTGCCCGGGTGTTGTGGGTACCGTAAATTACAGGTGGAATGATACTCAGATCCGCTCATCAAATACTACTCCGGAATCAAGGGACCTGCAGGAAATTTTTGCCGGAATGATTGCTGACGGTGTTAACGCAATTGTAATAGAAGTTTCCTCCCATGCTCTTAAGTTAAACAGGGCGGACTGCATTGATTTTGATGTTGCCGCTTTTACCAATCTGACTAGAGACCATCTTGATTTTCATCATTCATTTGAAGATTATTTTGATTCAAAAAAACGCCTGTTTCATCTTCTTGAAAAAAGCGGCAAGACCGGAAAATGCGCAGTTATAAACTGTGATGACGAGTACGGCAGAAAACTTCTGGAAGGAAAGGCTGATTTTTCTTATCCGGTATTCAGTTACGGAATGAGTGCAGGGGCTGATTTTAAGGTTAATGAGGAAAGTATAAAAAGCTCTGTTAACAGCATAGACTACACTGTTGAAAAAGCAGGAGAAAGATTTAATATCAGGCTCAATGTAATCGGCAATTTTCAGGTTTATAATTCTTTATGCGCCTGTTCTGTCTGCCGTTGCCTGGGCATTCCGGTTAATACAATTGAAAAAGGGCTCGCTGCTCTTAACGGAATTCCCGGAAGATTCAGCCCCATAAGATCAGAAGAGGGATTTACCGTAATAGTCGATTATGCTCATACTGATGACGCTGTTTCCAAACTGCTGAAGTCGGCAAGAGAACTTGGCCCCAGGCGCCTTCTGACTCTGCTCGGCTGCGGAGGGGACAGGGATAAAACAAAGCGTCCGATCATGGGAAAAACTGCAGTTGATAATTCCGACTGGGTTATTTTTACGAGCGATAATCCGAGGACAGAAGATCCTGAAGCGATTATCCGCGATATGGTAAAAGGACTGAATGAAGATAATTTCGAAACAATAACAGACAGGGAAACCGCGATAAAGAAAGCGGTAAGTATGGCGGAGAAAGATGATATAGTAGTAATTGCAGGAAAGGGGCATGAAGATTACCAGGATACAGGCGGAAAAAAAATTCATTTTGATGATCATGAAATTGCTGAAAAATATATTGCTGAACGGGTAAATCATTGAGAGTGGAATTTCAGACAACTGCAGGTTTAATCTCCGACTGGACCGGAGGAACCCTCATTCAGGGAGAACGCGATATGCGTATTGACTCCATAAGCACAGACTCAAGAGATATTGAAAAAGGCAGTCTGTTTGTTCCTATTGTCGGTGAGAAATTTGACGGGCACGATTTTATACATGACCTTGTTAAAGACAGCCGCATTTCCGCCTATCTTACCATGAGAAATGAAGCCTGCTATACTGAGAATTCCGGAGTAGCAGCAATACAGTGCAATGATACACTGGCAGCATACGGTATGCTTGCTTATCAGCACAGAAAAAGTATGCAGACAAAAATAATCGCGATCACAGGCACTAACGGCAAAACAACCACAAAAGAGCTTGTCTGGTCTATACTTGAAAAAAAATATTCAACACTGAAAAACGAAAAGAATTATAATAACGAGATAGGAGTTCCGTACACTTTGCTCGGACTGAAAAAAAAGCATGAGTGGGCCGCGATTGAACTTGGCATGAATCATCCGGGAGAAATTGACAGGCTTTCAAGAATAAGCAGGCCGGATGTCGCGTTAATAACAAATATCGGGGAAGGACATCTGGAATATCTTGGAAGTATTGAGAATGTTGCTGAAGCAAAAGCTGAAATACTGAACGGAATGAAGAACGGATCAACAATAATCTTAAACAGGGATACGGATTATTATGATCTCCTTGAAGCAAAGGCTGCTGGTGCAGGCCTTAATGTTTTGACATTCGGATTATCGGAAAATTCAGATGTAAGGCCGGATGCTTATGAGCTTAACAGCAGTTCCATTAAGATCAGATATAATAATGAAGAATATGCAGTCCCTTTATTCGGCATTCATAATGTTTATAATGTAATGGCCGCTATTGCAGCAGCTGAATTCATCGGCATTGAAAAGGGATTTATTAAAGAGGCTTTTGATAATTTTAAAAATGTGGATATGAGAAGCCAGGTAATTGATGCCGGTTATACGATTATCAATGACTCTTATAATTCAAATCCTCTTTCCGCAAGGTATGCCGTTCAATCTCTGCATAAAATATTTCCGGGCCGGAAGAAAATAGCAATACTTTCAGATATGAAAGAGCTTGGAGAAAAATCAGAGAAATATCACGCAGAACTGGGAAAGCTGATTGCTGAAACAGGCATTGACCTGCTTATGACATGGGGTGAAATGTCAGAGAATATTACTGCTTCTGCAGTTAAAAACGGAATGAACGGGAATATCGCTGTTCATTTTAAGGAAAAAGATGAATTGATTAGATTTGCAAAAAAGAGTATTGAAATAAATAATGTAGTTCTTATTAAAGGCTCAAGATCAATGAAGATGGAGGAGGTAGTGGAAGCTTTAATCCGCTGAAAACAATGCTATATCATTTTATTGCACCATTACAGGAATATGTTTCATTTCTCAGATTATTTCAGTACATTACTTTCCGTTCGGCATACGCTGCTGTTACGGCTCTTTTAATTGTTTTAATTTTCGGTAATCTTGCAATCAAATGGCTTAGAAAGTTGAAGTTTAAAGAGGAAATCTATGTACTCGGGCCTCAAAGTCATAAATCAAAAGCCGGAACCCCTACCATGGGCGGAATTATTATTATAGCAGCGGTGCTTTTTTCAATATTTCTATGGGGCAATTTTTCAAATCATTACCTGATTCTTCTTGTAACAGCACTTGCCCTGCTTGGAGGAGTAGGATTCATAGATGATTATTTGAAATCTGTTTTAAAAAGAAAGAACGGGATGCCTGCGAATATCAAATTTATATTCCAGGTAGTTATTGCTTTTGTAATTGCATGCATTGTTTATTTTAATCCTTCAAATGAAGAATACACAACCAAACTCTTTATTCCGTTTTTTAATGAAGCAATTATTGATATACTCTGGTTCTGGGTAATTTTTGCAACATTTGTTGTCGTTGCCAGTACTAATGCGGTGAACCTTACTGACGGCCTTGACGGTCTTGCTATAGGTTCAATACTTATCGTTGTCACAAGTCTGGGTATCATGACTTATGTTACCGGTCATATTAAACTGGCCGCCTATCTTAGAATACCCTATATTCCCGCGAGCGCGGAGCTTACTGTTTTTATTGCAGCTATTATAGGAGCCTCCGTCGGTTTTCTCTGGTTCAACAGCAATCCTGCAACCGTATTTATGGGAGATACCGGTGCTCTTGCTCTCGGTGGAGTAATTGGTATTATGGCTATAATGATCAAGAAAGAAATTTTCCTGTTCATAGTGGGCGGTGTCTGGGTTCTTGAAACCTTATCGGTTATAATCCAGGTCGGTTATTATAAACTTACTCATAAAAGGGTGTTTAAAATGGCGCCTCTGCATCATCATTTCGAACTTTCAGGTTGGTCTGAGCAGAAGGTGGTGGTGAGAATGTGGATTCTTGGAATTATTTTTGCGATACTGGGACTGAGCTCCCTGAAGATATTGTAGAGGTAACCCCCCTCTGCCATGTGAAGCATAGTGTAATTCTGCAGAGGGACGGGGTTGTTTTGTATCGAAGCTTTTAAAGTTTTCGGTGAAAGGATCCCTCTAACTCCCCCTCTTGGTAAGAGAGGGAAAAAACATTTAGAATTAAATAAGCAATGAAAAAGTTAAAAAACAAAAGCAAAATACTTGTAGTGGGCCTTGGAAAACTTTCCGGGCTTTCTGCATGTAACTTTCTGGCAAAGAAAGGTTTTGCTGTTTATGCTTCTGATAACAGAAATGAAAAACAGCTCGGCAATATCTTAGCTGAACTTGACAGTAGCGTAAAAGTGCTGGCAGGCAGTCAGACTCCGGATATCCTTAATGAAGGGTTTGATCTGATTGTTCTCAGCCCGGGAGTACCGAAAAGCATTCCTTTAATTAAGGCTGCAAATGAAAAGCATATCCCGGTAATTGCCGAAATTGAACTTGCTTATAAATATATGAAAGGAAGATCAATCGCGATAACCGGTACTGACGGAAAGTCGACTACTACAAGCATGGTCGGACATATTTTAAAGGAAATGGGATTTGATGTTTTTACGGGCGGAAATCTCGGCATCCCGTTCATTTCATATGCTGAGAATACAACTGAAGATTCAATTACTGTTCTTGAGTTGTCCTCATTCCAGCTTGAAACAATTGATGAGTTCAGGCCGGATGTCGCCGTAATACTTAATGTTACTCCGGACCATCTTGACCGTTATTCCGGAATGGATGAGTATTTTGAAGCAAAACTCAGAATAGCAAAGAATCAACACGGTGATGATGTTTACATTTACAATAAAGACAGTGAAATGCTTTCCGGAAAACTCGACGGTATTGGAAGCAAAAAATTGTCTTTCTCAACAACTAATAAAAAAGCTGATGCGTATTTAGAAAACGGATCCGTATTTTTAAGACGGAATAACAGTTCCGGAAAAATCCTGGATACGGCAAAGATGAAGATAATGGGAATGCATAATATTGAGAATTCAATGGCTTCCATCCTGAGCGTTGTATCCATTATTGAGAAGAACGAAAAGAAAATTGATATCGACAGGATAGCGGAATCCTGTTATTCTTTTCCGGGACTTGAGCACAGGATGGAGGAAGCAGGTGTTGTTGGAGGCAGAAAGTTTATAAATGATTCCAAAGCTACAACAGTTAACTCTGTTGAAATGGCTTTAAGAAGTATTCCGTCCGGTAGTATTTTAATAATGGGTGGAAGGACAAAAGGTGACGATTATTCAAGATTAGCAAGTACAATTAAAACCAAGATTAAGCAGCTTGTACTGATTGGCGAGTCAGTGAATGAATTTAAGAATACTTTCAGGGATGTTTCGTCTGTAACTGCTGATACAATGGATGCTGCCGTAAGAAAGGCATTTGATCTGAGTGCTGAAGGAGATGTTATTCTTCTGTCTCCGGGATGCGCGTCCTTTGACATGTTCACTGATTTTGAAGAAAGAGGCAAGGTCTTTAAAGATTCCGTCAGGAAATTAAAGGAGGAAGTCTCTTGTATCTGAAATCAATGTCATCTTTAAAAAGAGGCGGTGAGGTGGATCTTGTTTATTTTCTCACTATCTTTATTATTTCCGGATTCGGACTTGCAATGATATACAGCGCAAGTGCGGTCCATGCGCTGAAGGCATACGGGGATTCACTATTCTTTTTAAAGAAACAGCTGGCCTGGGTGTGTACCGGATTCTTTATTTTATTTGTTTTTCAGAGCATCAATTACCGTGTATATTTTAAATATACCAAAATAATGCTTCTTGCATCTTTTGTAATGCTTATTATACTACTGATCCCCGGCGTGGGCCAGTCTATAAACGGTTCTGTCAGATGGCTTGGCTTCAGGAATCTCAGCATTCAGCCGTCGGAATTCGTAAAAATTTTTATTGTTATATATCTGGTTAAAGTATTTACATGGACCAGCGATAAGATAAATCGCGTTCTGCAGCTTTTGATCCCTATACTTGTTATAAGTGCCGTTTTTCTGCTGATTCTGATGCAGCCGGATTTCGGTACAGCCGCGGATCTTCTGATTGTTTCGGGAATTTTATTTTTTGTTTCGGGATTTTCTATTATTTCAATTCTTTCATTGTCTGTTCTAAGTATACCGATGTTTTATCTTCTAATCTATCAGGTTGATTACAGAAAAGATAGGATCATGGCTTTTCTTGATCCGTGGCAAGAAAGATTCGGAAACGGTTATCATATTATTCAGTCATTTATTGCTTTTAAAAAAGGAGGCCTGTTCGGAGCCGGACTCGGGCTTGGTACGCAAAAAATCAAACGGCTCCCCGAACCGCATACGGATTTTATATTCGCTGTTATTGCGGAAGAAGCCGGGCTGCTTGGTACTGTACTGATTGTAGTACTATTCTGCATTCTGTTCTGGCGCGGACTTTATATCGCATTACATGTTAGTGACAGAGCCGGATCCCTGCTTGCAATTGCTCTGACAATAATGATTGTGATTCAGGCATTTATAAATATTGGAGTTGTTATCGGAAGCCTGCCGACAACCGGTATTCCGCTTCCCATGATCAGTTACGGCGGGTCTTCTTTCATTTCCAGTATGATAGCATTAGGAATTGTGCTTAATATCTCAAAATCAATGAATGCTGAAAATGAAGACTTTGCTTTTAACGAAGGAAATTTACAGTATGAATAGTTTATATATATTAATAGCCGGCGGGGGAACCGGAGGCCATATTTTCCCGGGAATTTCTCTGTATAACGAATTTAAAAAGAATAGTATTCAGGCTGGAATTCTTGTCGGAAAAAAAGATGCACATTTCACTCCTCTTGAAGCCCTGGATGGAAAGGATGTTTTTTATTACAGAGCACCGTCATTCACTAACAACATCATCAAGATGCCGCTTTTTTTTCTCAGATTTATTAAGGCAACTTTAAATTCATTGATCCTGATTAAAAAATTAAAAGCAGATGCAGTTATAGGAATGGGCGGTTATGTATCAGCTCCTGTTCTTACTGCCGCGTTAGTTTTGAAACGCCCTGTATTCCTTTGCGAACAGAACAGTGTGCCCGGAAAGGTGACGGTGTTTTTTGCGTCAAAAGCCAGGAAAATTTTTACCACATTCAGCAATACAAATGAGTTCCTGAAAGATGAGGTAAAGGCAAAAATTCTGAATTACGGTAACCCTTTAAGAGATAATGTTTTTACCAGGTTAACAAAACAGGAAGCAAGGAAAATTTATTATCTCGGGCATTGCAATAAAGTTATTCTTGTTATTGGCGGCAGCCAGGGCGCTGTTCAGATAAACGAGCTGTTTTTAAATATCAAAAGGATTTATGCAGAGGAGTTGAAAAATACAGGTTTTATATGGGTAACCGGAAATCTGACATATAAGAAATATAAGGATGCTCTGAATCAGATGCATGGAGACGGTTCTGTTTATGTGTCCCCGTTCATTGAAAATATTGGAACAGCATATAAAGCCAGCGACCTGGTAATTTCGAGAGCAGGTTCCGGCGGGATGATGGAAATAGCAGCAACAGGACTTCCGTCAATTTTAATTCCTTATCCCTATGCTGCGGACAATCATCAGGAAAAAAACGCGGAAAATTTTGAGAAAGCCGGAGCAGCTGTAAAAGCCGGAAGTACTGATGTTGAGCCGGAAAAGATTGGTAATATCGTCATTAATCTTCTGAGCAACCCGGCACAGCTGTCAAGAATGGCTGAAAAGGCAAGGTCCATGGCTCAGATAGAAGCAGCTGGTAATATAATGAACTTTATTGTTAAAGAACTGGATAAAACTGAAACTGTTTAATACATTGATTAAAACAGATAAGTAAAGGAGATATAGTTGTTTAGAAAGTCTGAAAAGATGCATTTTCTGGGAATCGGCGGTATCGGAATGAGCGGTATTGCCGAAATACTGGTTAATCTCGGCTACAAAGTATCCGGGTCTGACATACATGAGTCGGACATAACCAGAAGACTTGCATCTCTCGGCGTGAAGATATTCACAGGACATAATTCTTCAAATATTGAAGATCACTGTGTTGTCGTTACGTCAACAGCTATTGATCAGGATAATCCTGAAATTATTGAAGCAAGAAAAAGACGTATTCCGATTATTCACAGATCTGAAATGCTTGCTGAACTGATCAGGATGAAACAGGGGATTGGAGTAGCGGGTACTCATGGAAAAACAACAACCTCATCCCTGCTTTCATGGATTCTGTTTAAAGGCGGTATTAATCCGACAGCTATTATCGGCGGAAAAGTTCTGAATTTTGCTTCAAATGCGAGAATCGGCGAGGGTGATTACATAGTGTTCGAGGCGGATGAATCGGACGGTTCATTTTTGAGATTACTGCCGACAATAACAATTGTTACGAATATTGATGCCGACCATCTGGATCATTATAAATCTTTTGACGGTCTGAAAAAAGCATTTTTGCGCTATATAAACAATATACCGTTCTACGGATATTCGGTGCTCTGTATGGACGATAAGGTAATAAGCGGGCTTTTGCCTGAAATAGAAAGGCCTTTTGTAACTTACGGATTTTCAATAGATGCCGATTTCCGGGCTGATAAGGTTGAATTGAAAAATGAAAGGCTGACTTTTGACTGTTATTATAAAAATGATTTTCTGGGTTGTGTTGAAAGTCCGCTTATGGGACATCACAATGTGTTGAATACTCTTGCTGTGATTGCGGTTGCTCTTGAACTTGGAATGGAATTTAATGTGATCAAAGATGCTTTAAAAGATTTTATGGGCGTGGGAAGAAGGCTTGAGTATGTTGGAGAGGAAAAAGGCATTTTGGTTCTTGATGATTACGGGCATCATCCTACTGAAATCAGGGCAACGCTGCAGGCTTTAAAAAGCAAGGGCAGAAGGATAGTAACTGTTTTTCAGCCGCACAGGTATTCAAGAACTGAGCTCCTGTGGGAGGAATTCGGCAGTTCTTTCGGTAATTCTGATGTTGTACTGTTAACCGGGATTTATCCGGCTGGAGAAAAACCGATTAAAGGCATTTCGTCGGAATTAATTAAACAGTCTATTGAAAAGCATGACGGAAAAGAAGTTAATATCATTTCAGATTTTGAGAGAATTACTGAAACTGTATTAAGTATTGTAAGAGAAGGTGATATTGTACTTACTCTGGGTGCAGGGGATATTTACAAAGCAGGTTTAAAAATTGTTGAAGCATTAAAAGGCAATTAAAAATAATGCGAAGAATATTATCAGTAATAATTATTTTTTTGTTATCTTTTTCGTTTGCTGAAGCAAAGAAAAGTATAAAGAAAGTCATGGCTATTGAATTTAAAGATTTAAAATATGTATCAAAATATGAAATCATTGATTCTGCTGATGTTTCCATAGAAGGAAAACAGATTGTAATTGATATAAATTCTCTAAGAAGGGCATTAAGGGATCTTTCAATAATTGAATCTTTTGAGATAAGTGAGCATGATCAGATACTTCAAATATCTGTCAATGAAAAGGAGCCGTATTTCACGTTATGCTTTTTTGACGGTAAAAGAGAAATACCTTTTGAACTTGATAGAGATTTTCACATTATTTCCATGAATAGAATATACAAGGCAAATTTACCGCTGGTTTTTATTCCGGGTGAAGAAATGAATAAAAGCGGAGTCTCGAAAAGCATTAAAAATATTCTAAGCAAAATAAATGATATTCGCAGCAGAAATTTTAAAATAATTGATGACATTATTGAAATAAAATATTTGAATGCGGATTTTATAAAAGTTTTGCTTGCAGGAAGAAAGACAGCTTTTTATGTAAAACCGGATCTGGAAGGATTTATCAATTTGAATTATGCTGTCGGCTATTTTGATATGATTAAATATTATCCTGACACATTTACAATGCCGAACGGTTACGGTATTGTTAAATGAATAATAAAGAGGTGCTGAAATGGATAATGTAGCAGTCGGGCTTGATATAGGAACAACCAAGACTTGCGCCGTTATTGGATTTATGAACGAGAATAATCAGGTCGAGGTCGTCGGGGTAGGTGTGGCGCCGTCAAAAGGCCTGAAGAACGGTGTTGTCGTAAATATAGATAATACAGCTGCTTCCATTGTTAAAGCAATTGAAGAGGCTGAGCTGATGGCAGGCTGTGAAGTAACCGATGTTTATGCCGGAATTACAGGCCAGCATATCAAAGGTGAAAATTCAAGAGGAGTTGTAGCTGTTTCAAACAGGGGCAGGACAATTACTCCGACTGAAATAAGAAGAGTTATTGAGGCAGCTCAGGCTATTGTTGTTCCGGTTGACAGGGAAATACTGCATGTTCTTTCAAAGGAATTTTCAGTGGATGACCAGACAGGCATAAAAGATCCGATTGGAATGAACGGTGTCAGGCTTGAGGCTGAGGTTCATATTGTAACAGCAGCGACTAACAGTACACAGAATCTTTTAAAATCAATCGCGAAATCGGGATTCCAGTGCTCGGATATAATTTTCTCCTCCCTCGCGACTTCCGAAGCCGTATTGAATCAGGACGAGAAGGAACTCGGAGTAGTCATGATTGATATAGGCGGGGGAACAACAGATATAATCGTATTTTTTGAAGGAGGTGTTTCATATTCAGCTGTTCTGGGAATAGGCGGAATTCATGTCACTAACGATATTTCAATAGGACTTCGTACTCCCATTGAAGCAGCGGAGATGATAAAGAAAAAAGACGGATGCGCTGTGATTGATATTGTCGACGCATCCGAATCAATAGAAGTTCCTTCAGTAGGAGGGCGTGCTCCAAGAAGGATTTTTAAGCAGGAACTCTCGCAGATAATTGAACCGAGAATGATGGAAATAATGGAAATGGTAGACCGCGAACTGCTGAAAAGCGGCAGAAAAGACGTTCTTGCTGCAGGTGTTGTTCTTACCGGAGGAGGCTGTATAATGGACGGGTGCATTGAGGCTGCTGAGCGCGTTTTCAATATGCCTGTACGAATCGGCGAAAGCAAAATTACAGCCGGATTAAGAGATAAAGTAAAATCGCCGATTTATACAAATGCTGTTGGCCTGCTGATGTATGGTCTGAAGATGAGAGAATTTCAGAAAGGCAAATCAAAAGCAGGCAGAGAAAGCAGTATTACTTCTATCGGTAAAAGATTGAAAAGATGGTTTGAGGAGTATTTGTAATACACTCCGCCTTTCACAATCTTCAGGATACCTTTGGTTTTCTGCTGAATTGCGGAGAGGTTTTTGTACAGTTATAGTTTCACAAAAAATGTGAAACTTAAAAATAAACTCTTATGAGACATAATACATATTTTAAAATTTATAAATAAAAAGATAAGGGGGAATGATGTTCAGATTGGAAGAAGAAAAAAATTTAAGTACAACAATTAAAGTTATCGGCGTTGGCGGCGCCGGCAATAACGCGGTTAACAGAATGATTTCGACAGGTATGGAAGGTGTTGAGTTCATTGTGGTTAATACGGATGCTCAGCAGCTGACAGATTCACTTGCTCCGGTTAAGATTCAGATTGGTAATAAGCTTACCAGAGGACTTGGGGCAGGGGCTGATCCTACTGTCGGGAAAGAAGCCGCGAATGAAGACCGGGATAAACTTCATAAAGCTTTAAAAGGGGCTGATATGGTGTTTATTACTGCGGGAATGGGCGGCGGAACAGGTACAGGTGCAGCCCCGATAGTAGCAGAAGTTGCCAAAGAGCATGATTCACTCGTTGTCGGTGTTGTTACAAAGCCGTTCAGGGTGGAAGGCAAAAGAAGAATGGACAGAGCTCTTGAAGGAATTACCAACCTTAAAGAGAAAGTCGATACTCTTATTACAATTCCGAATGACCTGCTGCTTAAAATAATAGATAGAAAAACTCCGATTGAAGACGCGTTTAAACTTGCTGATGATATACTGAGACAGGGTGTTCAGGGAATTGCCGACCTTATTATGGTTACAGGTATTGTTAATGTGGATTTCGCGGATGTAAGAACAGTCATGAAAGAAACCGGAGATGCTTTGATGGGTGTCGGTATCGGATCAGGCGAGAACAAAGCTATTGAAGCAACACAGATGGCGATAAACAGTCCGCTCCTTGAGGAAATCTGCATTGAAGGAGCTAAAGCGGTTTTAATTAATATAGCCGGAGGAAATGATCTTTCCCTGCACGAAGTAAATGAAGTTACTGATATAATAACACGTCAGGTTGATACTGAAGCAAATATTATATTCGGTACTACTATCGACTCTGCCCTTGACGACAGAATCAGGGTTACTGTTATAGCAACTGGTTTTGACAAGAAGAGAAATATGCTAAATAAAAAGCCGCTGCGTGAAATTGACACCAGAACCGGTACATCATTAACCCTGATAGAAGGAAAGGAAAATGATATTGCGGACAGACATGACAGAAAGGCACCTGCCGGCATGCATACTTTTTCACTGGATTATGACAAAAGAAGATCAAAAGACTATTCTCTTGAAGATCTGGAAATCCCTGCGTTCTTGCGACGCAGCGGAGATGCAAATTAATATTCGGGTTCTTAAGAAAGCATAATTGTTAAATTAAGTTCACGGCCTGAATATTATTCTGTAATAGTTTGATTGTTTTTTAAGTTTATCTGAATAATTCAGCGGAAGCAGATTATTGAATAAGCAAATGAAGAAGAAAATAAAAGAAATGCCGGGCTTCCTGCGTCCCCGCGAAAAAATGCAGGAGCGGGGTCCGGCAGCATTAACAGATGTTGAGCTTATTGCGATAATACTCGGCAGCGGGAATCGTGATCAGGATGTAATGACTCTCTCTGCCAGGATTGCCGGAATTATATCCGCAAAGCGCGGGAATCTTGTTCTGGACGATCTGCTGTCCGTGGACGGAGTCGGACTCGCGAAAGCCAGTCAGATCCTTTCCGGATTTGAACTGGCAAGAAGATATACTTCCGCAAACAGTGTGGTAATTACCGAACCCGGGCATGTTCTGCCTCTGCTGTCCGATATTGCGGGCAAACAGCAGGAACATTTTGTATGTATTTCACTTAACGGGGCAAATGAAGTCATTGAAAAAAGGCTCGTAACAGTAGGCCTCCTGAATAATTGTCAGGTTCACCCGAGGGAAGTATTCGCAGATGTGATAACCGACAGGGCGGCATCTGTAATTTTCGCGCACAATCATCCTTCAGGAGAATTAATCCCGAGCAGAAGTGATCTGGATTTTCAGCAGCAGCTGTGCGAGGCTGGAAAGATTCTGGGTATAAATATCATTGATCATTTGATAGTCAGTAAAAAAGGCTATTACAGTTTTCAGGAGAACGGCCTTATAAACTGAAATAATTCTGATAAATGTTGACAGTATTTTAAAAGAAATATCTTGCACCGACTGCGATATTCAGCGCAAAATCAGTATCAGGAACGAGATCCAGTACAGGTACAATTTCACCGAATATATCAATCGGCTGGTTTGCAAACATATAGGATAAACCAAGCGGAATTCTTGCTCCGAATATTGTACCGTCTTTATCCCTGTTTTTATTCTTGTCATCCTCTGCAAACTTAACTCTTGCACCTATTCCGTAGTAAAACGGCAGCTGACCTTCCGGTACTTTAATCAGATTAAAATTGTGAATCAGGTAATCACTGTGAATATGAAACGCATCCTCATTGGCAAAAGACCACGCAACACCGAGATCAAAAGCTGAATTTTCTGTTATACGGTATTTCATACTGACGCCTGTAGGCTCGCCCACTATTAGGCCTATACCGAATTGTTCCCCGGCCGCGGTGTCGGCTGCGGCAGCATTAGCGGTACAAAAGGCAAAAATCAGAATTAATATAAAACTTAACTTTTTCATTTTATTTAACAAAACTTTCCCCGAAATTATCTATAAACATCATCTGATCAAGTTCCTTTCTTGGAGGTGCTTTTCTGTCAGTGTCGGAAGATCTTCCTATCGGGATTGAAACAACTGTTTCATGATCATCAGGTACTTTTAATATTTTTTTTATTTTCAGATGATCAAGCATGCCTACTATAACAGTACCTAATCCAATGTCGTGTGCTTTCAGGCACAGGTTCTGCACAGCAATTCCCATATCGAACATAAACCAGTTTTTCAGAGCCGTAAGTTCTACCCCGTTTCTGCACCCGGCAGTTCCTTTTTTCGCGCACCCTATAATCAGCGCTGAAGCGTTGATCGAACATGATCTGGCGGGATTGGATTTGGAGTATGTGTCAGTAATTTCTTCTATTTTTTTCTTATCCCTGACAATAACGAATGACCATATCTGAGTATTAGCCCATGACGGAGCCCATCTGGCAGCTTCTATGATCTGTTTCAGTTCGTCATCAGTTACATAATAATCCGTAAATTTTCTTATGCTTCTTCGTTTAAAAATTGCTTCCTGCAGTTCCATTTTTTGTCTCCATTGACGTTACTGAAATTATACTATATATTTTACACTGTTTTTCCTTCAAGGAAAAAATAATATTTATATGTATGTATTAATAAAAACTTATAATATAATAACTTGACTGGAATACAGTATTTTATTTAATTCCTGATTAATTTGATAAAAAAAGAGGTTTTAATGTCAATTCACGGTTTTGAACTGGTTAAAAAACAGCAGATTAAAGAAATCAATTCAGAAGCTTACTTATACAAACATATAAAGACAGGTTCGGAGTTGCTGTCTGTTGTTAATGATGATGAAAACAAGGTTTTCGGAATAACTTTCCGTACTCCTCCTGAGGATTCTACAGGAGTAGCCCATATTCTGGAACATTCGGTACTCTGCGGTTCAAGAAAATATCCTGTGAAAGAACCGTTTGTTGAGCTTTTAAAAAGCTCTCTTCAGACGTTTCTGAATGCGATGACCTTTCCTGATAAAACCTGTTATCCTGTAGCAAGTCAGAATACGAAGGATTTGTATAATCTGATTGATGTGTATCTTGATGCGGTTTTTTATCCTGATATTAGCGGGCTTATTTTTCAGCAGGAAGGCTGGCATTATGATATTAAAAATGCTGATGACCCTCTTTCAATTAAAGGCGTAGTATATAATGAAATGAAAGGAGTTTATTCATCACCTGATAATATTCTGGTGCGTTATTCTCAGCAGTCTTTATTTCCTGATTCTGTATACGGACTGGAATCAGGCGGAGATCCTCAGGATATTCCTTCATTAACATATGAGCAGTTTACTAATTTCCATAAAAAATATTATCATCCATCCAATTCAAGAATTTATTTTTACGGGGATGACGATCCGGAATCGCGTTTGAAATTTCTGGACTCATATTTAAAGGATTTTAATAAGATAAATCCTGAATCGCCAATTGGACTGCAGAGGAAAATTTCAGAACCCGTAAGAATGATTATTCCGTTTCCTGCTGAAGAACAGGATAAAAATAAAGCAAAAGGTATGATTACTGTGAACTGGATGCTTAATGAGGTAACGGAGACAGCTGAAAATTTTGCAGCACAGATACTTTCATATATACTTCTTGGTATGCCTGCCTCTCCTCTGAGAAAAGCTTTGATTGAATCCGGGCTTGGAGAAGGCCTTGCCGGAATAGGGCTTGAAAGTGATATCAGGCAGATGTATTTTTCAGTCGGTTTAAAGGGAATAGACCTGAACAATGCTGATGCTGTGGAAGATTTTATAAATGAAACGTTTTCTGAAATTGCGAAAAAGGGCATTGACCCTATGACTGTTGAGGCGGCGTTCAACAGCATTGAATTCGCACTGCGGGAAAATAATACAGGCAGTGCCCCGAGAGGACTGGCATTGATGCTCAGGGCTCTGACTACGTGGCTGTACGACAGTGATCCGATGTCATTGCTTTCCCATTGCGGGATTTTACAGGATCTGAAAGAGAAATACAGCAGTAACAGTAATTATTTTGAAAATATGATAAAACAATATTTTATTGAAAACAGGCACAGATCAACGGTTATTCTTGTACCTGATAATGAAATTGACGAAAAGAACAGAAAAAAAGAAGCAGAGCAGCTTGAAGAATTAAAGAAAAAAATGACGCAAACGGAAATTGAGAGGCTTATTGAGAATAATAAAAAACTTCAGGAATTTCATGATACTCCCGATTCGGAGGAGTCTCTTGCCTCCATCCCGGTTCTATCATTATCAGAAATAGATAAGTTAAATAAGAAATTACCTGTTGAGAAAGAAGACAGCAAAGACAGTATTTATTATCATGATCTTTTTACCAATGAAATTTTGTACTTTGACCTGGGGTTTGATCTTGATGTGCTACCTCAAAAATATCTTCCGTATGTTTCCCTGTTCGGGAAAGCATTGCTCGAAATGGGTACTGAGGATGAAGATTATGCTGTTTTTTCCCAGAGAATAAGGCGTAAAACAGGAGGAATACGCAAGTCATCTTTTACTTCTATGGTATTTGATGCATCGGAAGATATTTCCGGTGAATTTGTATCCTGGATGTTCTTCCGGGGAAAGGTTTTAATGCACGGTTTTCAGGATATGTTTGATATTTTCAGGGATATGTTTTTAAAGGTGCGCTTTGATAATAAAGAGCGCTTTAAACAGATTGTCCTTGAAATGAAATCCGCGTATGAGCAGGGCATTATTCCTTCAGGAAACAGAGTTGTTAATTCGAGGATTCGTTCTCATCTGAACAGTGCTGACTGGATTGATGAAAAGATAAACGGTATCAGTATGCTTTTCTTTTTAAGGGAACTGGTTGAAAAAATTGAATATGACTGGAACAGTGTGCTGTCCGACCTGCAGGATATGCGCAGACTGCTTGTAAACAGAAATAATATAATTGTAAATTCAACTGTTGACAGCAGGAACTGGAATAAATGCAGGGAAAGCGTACAGAATTTTATAAATACACTTCCGGCAAATAATAACGGAAAGGCGGAACGGGACTTTGAATCCGGCAGAGAATTTGAAGGACTGTTAATTCCTTCGCAGGTCAATTATGTGGGAAAGGGAGTTAATCTGTATAATTCCGGATATAAATATCACGGATCAATTAATGTAATAACGCGTTTTTTGAGAACAGGTTATTTGTGGGATCAGATAAGAGTACAGGGCGGAGCATACGGTGCTTTGTGTCAGTTCAGCCGTATGTCCGGAGCACTCACTTTCGTATCCTACCGCGATCCTAATCTGTTAAGGTCTCTGGATGTCTATGATAAGACGGCAGTATATCTGAAAAATATAAAATTATCGGAAAATGAGCTTCAGAAAAATATAATAGGGACAATAGGCGAGATTGATTCCTATATGCTTCCGGATGCAAAAGGTTACACTTCGCTTTTATGGCAGCTTAACAGGTATACTGATGAGATAAAACAGGAAATGCGTGATCAGGTATTGAATACCGGAATTAACGATTTTTATGAGTTTGCCGGATATGTTGATTATTTAAGAACAAAAGGAATTGTAAAGGTTCTGGGAGAAAAAAATACAATAAGCAGCGCATTTGGAGAAGGTAATCAGCCGGAATTAACCCGGCTGTTATGATTAATTTTTACCGGAAAGAAAATGATTAGTATTGAAAATATATCAAAAAGCTATGGAGAACGCGTACTTCTGGATAATGTTAATTTCAGAATTAATCAGAAGGAGCGGGTAGGGCTGGTCGGCCGCAACGGGCACGGCAAGACGACCCTGTTCAGAATTATTACAGGTGAGGAACATGCTGACAGCGGTTCGGTAATAATACCGAAGCATTATAAACTTGGTTATGTAAAACAGCAGCTCGATTTTACCGGCGACAGTGTGTTAAATGAATGCATGCTTGGACTTAACGAGCATGAGAAAGATCATTACTGGAAAGCGGAAAAAGTACTGGCAGGCCTTGGTTTCTCCGGTGACGATATGCAAAGGCATCCATCGGAATTTTCCGGGGGGTATCAGGTAAGGCTTAATCTGGCCAAAGTACTTGTATCTGACTGCAATCTGCTGCTTCTTGACGAACCTACCAACTATCTTGATATTCTCTCCATCAGATGGATTGAGCGTTTTCTCGTAACCTGGCCCGGCGAGCTGATGCTTATTTCGCATGACAGAAGTTTTATGGACAGGCTTGTTACTCATACTGTAGGCATACACAGGAAAAAGGCCCGTAAGATTGCGGGTGATACTGAAAAGTATTATTCACATATTGCGAGAGAAGAAGAGATTTACGAAAAGACCCGTGTTAATGACGAGAAGAAACGAAAGGAAGTGGAGCAGTTCATAAACCGTTTCAGGGCAAAGGCAAGGCTTGCAAATATGGTTCAGTCCAGAATAAAGGCTCTTGAGAAAAAAGAAAAAAAACAAAAGCTTGAAAATATTGAAGATCTTGATTTTTATTTTAACTTCTCTTCCTTTAATGCAAAACAGGTAATGAGTGTAAGCGATCTTTCTTTCGGATACAGTAATGATAATATTCTGATTGATCATTTCAGTATTACAATAGGTGCAAAAGACAGAATCTGCATTGTAGGAAAAAACGGCAAAGGCAAAACCACTTTGCTTAAACTGCTCGCAGGTACCCTTAAACCGTCCGCAGGAGAAATGCATCTCCATCCCAATACCGAGACCGGTTTTTATGAGCAGACGAACATTCAGAGCCTGGAAGACAGAAGAACCGTGGAGCAGGAAATACTCAGTTCAAACAGTCAGATGGAAAGGCAGCAGGCTCGAAATATTTGCGGAGCAATGATGTTTGAGGGGGATGACGCGCTGAAAAAGATAGCAGTTCTTTCAGGCGGTGAAAAGAGCAGGGTAATGCTGGGTAAAATTCTTGCAAAGCCGGTTAACCTGCTTCTTCTCGATGAGCCGACAAACCATCTTGATATGGTTTCCTGTGACGCACTGCTGGAGGCAATAGACAGTTTTGACGGTGCAGTTATAATCGTAACTCATAATGAGATGTTCCTTCACGCTCTGGCTGAAAGGCTTATTGTTTTTCAGAACGGCGTATCTGTTTTTGAGGGAGGCTACCAGACTTTTCTTGAAAAAAGAGGATGGCAGGAGGAAGACGAACCTGAACAGCGGCAGAAAAATATTTCAAACAAAAATTTTGATGGCAATAAGCTGAACAAAAAAGAGGTCAAACGCCGCAGATCTGAAATAATTCAGGAAAGATCCCGGGTTTTAAAACCGATTGAAGAGCGTATTAGTCAGATTGAAAATTTAATTGAAGAGAGAGAAACAGAACTGGAAAAGTTTAATGAATCAATGGTACAGGCATCTCATGAGCAGGATGGAAAACTGATCAATGAGCTTTCATGTTCCATCTTTAACTGCAAGTCAGCTATCGATACTCTGTTCAGTGAACTTGAAGAAATCACTGTTCAGCAGGAGGAGAAAAGCAGAGTTTTTCAGGAAAAGCTTGATGTTCTTGAAAACGAAAGCATGACGGATGTCTGGAATTGATCTTCGTTTAGCACTTTTACGCAGTTTGTGAAGTATGAAGATACAGATTCTTTTATTTTTAAAGTGAATAAAGTTCTCTTATATCTTCCTGGGGATATATAAGGTTTCCTCCGGAATCAATTACCTGGTTTCTGTATTTGTTTACAAGGATAACCTCCAGGGTTTCAATATGATTGATGGTTTTGATAGTTTTCATTTTTGTAAGAAGTTTTTTATAATTATTGTAATTATCTGTTATTACTTCAACTACAAATGAATTACCACCCTGAATATGCAGTATTGAATGAACAATCTCGTTTTTTTTCAGCAGGTTTATCAATCGTTCATCATGATGCGGGTTATCAATCATCATGAAAAAATGGTATTTTTCAGGCAGATTATTGTAATCCTGAAGTCCGAAGTCCTCTTTTTGTTTTAATACATTTATTATTTTCTGTGTCTGCAGGGATATAATTGCAGGTATGCCTGAGGAAAGTTTTATAGCCTTTAACTGCTGAATCCATTTTTCAAGCTGTTCATTATTGTCAAAATTGGAATCAATTAAATAACTGTGCCGTCCCATTATATGAAAAATGGAAATAGTGTGTTTATTGTTTCTAAGAAAATTCAGAGTTTCGGTGACTTCACCCCAGTTTTGAATGAACACTACTGCATGCAATATATTATCCGACATTCCGCCCCCTGATCAGCATTGTTTTTGAAAATCACTGAATTTATAATAATCTGTTTAAAGCGGTTTTAATAAATGTCAAGCAAATTCCTGTTTTCAATAAGTGACTGTTTCTGAATTCAGGCCGGGTTGAAGCGGTTCTAAACAATGGAATGCTTAATTTTGTTTTTGCCGTCGTTTTTCGCGGAATACATGAGTGAATCCGCTTTGTTCATCATATCATCAATTGTTTTTTCCACTTTTAAAAATGTAACAAGTCCTATACTGGTTGTGACATTCCAGTTATTGGCCTGCATTGCCTCTGAAATTTTATTTTTAATTTTTACGGCAACAATGCGTGCAGAATCTCCGTTTGCCTGGGGAAGAAGAATTGCGAATTCATCTCCTCCAAGTCTGCCTGAAAGGTCTATTGTTCTTATGTTTCCCTGCATGGTTTTAGCAACAAGTTTCAGAAGCTGATCTCCAGTATTATGGCCTAGAGTGTCATTTACCTGTTTAAAATTATCAAGGTCCATGCATATCAGTGAAACCGGATAGCCGTATCTTCTGGCTTTTTCAATCTCAACATTCGCTGTTTCATAAAATGCTCTTCTGTTGGAAATCAATGTAAGAGTATCTGTTCTGGCAAGTCTTTTCTGGCTCGAAAGGGATATACGCAGTTCAGATACGATATATGTAATAATAAGAAAAACAATTAATCGGAATATATTATTCAAATAAAGAATTATGGAATTTGAAAACAGATCCGGTGTAATTGAATCCACTATCAGCCATACAGCTGCGCTTGAAAAGGAAATGATTATTCCTGCCCAGATTCCGCTTTTCCATGAAGCTAAAATAACAGGAAAGATAAAGAAAAGAGTAAAAGCCAGCTCCGGCCCTGAATAATGTCTTATTATACCTATTATCAGCACCAGAATGAATGTATAAAATACTGTTAATATTTTTTGTAATTTTTTCATGTCAGCATTGTCTATATTTTCAATCGTTTTAAATGAAAGAAAAATAAAGCAGAACTTGTATTAAATTCAAATTTTTCTGTATCTTTAACAGGATAAATGATAATTTATAAATATAAATACTGACTGTTTTTCAGTCAGAATAAATATTTAATCAATTTATTAATTTTATCATTGATATTATTTTAAAAAACAGGAATAACCGTTCAATAATATATTATTTTTTTTGAATAAAATATGACTATCTGTTTTTTCAGGAAACTTTTCATAAGGAAAAGTTATTATGGAATTGTCACTTATAACTAAATATTTTGAGGGAAAGCTGATGCAGAAAAAAACAAAAGGCGTGTTACTTATACTTTCAATCGTTTTATTTTTCTCATGTTCGACATGGAATAATAAAAGCTGGGAAAATCTGGAAGACAGAACGTTTTATTTGTCGGAGTTCTTTATTGAAAAAAAATTATCAGACAGTGATGAAATTTTTAAGCTGATGAAAGAGTTTCCTCTTTATAAAGTACTAAAGCTGATATCAAATAAATATAATCTTGAAGTTGATTCCTCGGAATTCAGCGATTTTCTTATCATGAATGATGAGACAAGACTGAAAATCGGCGGATTGACAGGATCAAAATATACATGGGAAACAGAAAAGCAGAAAGATAATACTATTGAGATTCAGTACTGGTATGTGTTAAATGAAAGGAATCCGGCTCAATCCGCCAGAAGCTATAAAATATATCTGAAAGTTAAGGGAAAGAAAAGGGCAATATTTGAAGGCTATTTTATTGATACGGTTCCGGATCATGTAATAATAGCGAAAGGCATGAATTATTCACCGGCTGATAAAAAAAATAAAAATCTTTTTATTAACAAGGATAATAATACAACGCTGGATATAACGGATGCAAAGAAAGATATTATTACTGTTTCCAAAGAAGATGACAAACTCTCAAAACCTGAGCTTAAAAAGCTTGTAGGAGATTTTATTAAGGACCTGCCCAAAAGCGAGAGAAAAGAATTCAGAGACGATCTTATAAAATACCTTTATAGAATTGTTGAATAATATAAGACTTTAATATTTTATAGATCCTCAAAACGGCGTATTTTCTGCAGCAATGCCGGGAGGAAAGATCATTTGGAAACAGGATTCTGTTCTGAATTATATTAAGGAATAATAAATTATGTTTCCATATAATAAAGACAGCAGAAAGCTTCTTGATACGGCGCTGGGCAATTTGCCGGCAGATCTCGTTATTGTTAACGGGACATTGATGGATGTTTATTCCGGACGCATTATTCCTGGCCGCTCAGTGGCTGTCGCAGGCGAATGGATTGCGTATACCGGTGAAGATGCCGCTCATACAATCGGTGAGAACACACGTATAATTGACGCGAACGGCCGCCTGATAGCTCCCGGTTATATTGATTCACACACTCATATAGCGAATTACAGCGATTTATCAGACATACTCAAATATCTGATTCCCGGAGGAACAACTACTGTTGTTACGGAAGTCGAAACCTACGGCATATCAATGGGCGCTGAAGGCATCAGTTTATTCCTTGAGCAGATTAAGGACAGACCTGTAAAAATATTCTGCCTTATTCCGCCTCTGGTTGCAATAAGTCCGGCTTTAAACAGCAGGTTTATTACAAATGCCGAAGCTGAGAGACTTCTTGAAAACGAAATGGTACTCGGGCTTGGCGAGTCATACTGGCAGAACGCGATACTTCCCGGCGATGACAGAATTATTGAACTTATACAGACAACGCTCAAAGCGGGAAAAACCGTACAGGGGCATTCAGCCGGTGCTTCAGACAGAAAGCTTGCCGCATATGCTTCAACCGGAGTCCAGTCATGCCATGAGTCAGTGTCTTCTGAAGATGTACTCGCTAAGATTGAAATGGGCCTGTACAATATTGTCCGCGAAGGGCATATACGCCGCGACCTCGGAAGTATACGCAGCCTTATAGGCAAGATTGACCTGCGCAGATGCACACTCTGCACGGACGGAGTCGACCCGGAGGGGCTTTTAGCGAACGGATACCTGGTTGATGTGGTACAGGAAGCTGTTGATATGGGAATCAGCCCCATGGACGCGCTTCGCATGGTTACACTGAATCCTGCGGAGAATTTACGTATTGATCATCTGGTTGGCGGAATAGCACCAGGGCATTTCGCGGATATACTTCTGCTGCCTGAACCCGGCAAAATGTACCCGGATATTGTCATTTCAATGGGCAAGGTTATAGCAGAGGAAGGAAAGAATGCCGCTTCTCTGAAAAGAATTCCTTTTCCGGAAAAAATGCTGAATACTGTAAACGTGCAGAAAGTAAAACCGCAGGATTTTACTGTTTATCACAAGGCATCTTCAGGTGATTCAGTCAGACTGATTGAAATTCAGGAAAACGGCCTTGTAGCAAGAGAGGGAACTGCAAAAATTTCGTCAGTAAGAAAAGTGCTTTTCCCGCCGGAGAGTGATGTTCTGAAGCTGACATTCATTGAGAGCGTGACCGGAAACGGGGAAAAGTTCACGGGATTCGTAAAGAACTGGGGACAGAAGAAGGGGGCAATTGCAACCAGTCTTTGCTGGGATTCCGCCGGGATTATTGCTATTGGCGCAAATGACGCTGATCTGGCAGCCGCTATTAACCGTGTAATTGATATGCAGGGCGGCATTGCTGTTTCAGTTAACGAAAAAATAAAATATGATATTCCTTTCAGGATCGGTGCCTATGTATCCGGGCTTCCGGTTGAAGAGCTTAATACCAGGATCTTCGATCTTAAAAATCTGCTTTTCGTACTTGGAGTAAAGTATGAGTATCCCATTCTCACTCTCACTACTCTTACAACACCTGCTATTCCCTTTATCCGAATAACTGAGAAAGGGTATTTCCGGTTCAGGGAGAACGATTATGCCGGTATATAGCTGACTATAATCTGATATTAAAATTAACTACTCTTGGATGAATAATTTCTGCAAAATCGGAATATTTCATGCCTATCAGCTCTGTGTGATTCCCCGCGTTAAAATAAATCATGTCATCTTTTGTAAGGTCTTCTGAAATAAGCTCATCCATGCCGTAGAATTTTCCGAACGGAGGCATTGCCCCGCATTCACAGTCAGGAAAAAGTTTCATAATATCCGTCTCACTTGCCAGCTCCACATCAATGGTGCTGAAAATCTTTTTCAGAAATGTAAGATTAACCTTCTGGTTGGCTGTCACAACTACCATTATCGGCCTGCCGTTTACTTTTACGATTATCGGCTTTGCAAGTTCCTTACCGTGCCTGTGAACCGAATGCGCTGTCTGCTGAGCTGAATATGTCCTGAAATGTGTAATTGTCTGATAAGGAATATGATTTTCATCAAGATAATTTCTAACTTTTTCACATTTCATAATAAACCTCCTAGTTTATTATAATTTATGACAATAAGAACTTAAAAATAACATACCCTGTTTAATATTAGTTATAATTATAACACAATGTCAAGATGCGGAACAGGAATAAATTCGTGTTTGCGGAAAAAAGTGAACGCCTTTGCTTTATGGCCTCCTCTATGTACACCGTGGTAGAGGGAGATGTCTGAATTTTAGTTATATAAAATTCAGACAACGGGGATCTCAAACCAAAGATAGCCGGTTTAAATCATTTTTATTAACAGTTCCGTAAATATTTTTTTAAGAAATAATTATTTTACAGAAACCGGCACAGTTTTTTCGGTAACCTTCTTTGCTATTTCAGGTAATAGTGCCCCCATACAGGGAATGGAGGCGGCTCCTCTCCGCCTTCAAGCGGTTTGGGTTTGAGATATTCCGGAGGCCTCACTATTATGTATGTTAACGCGTTCGGTTTACATGTGATGATGCAGAGGCCGCAGCCTTTACATGCTTCCGGTATTACATACGCTTTCATTTTTTCAGGATCGTTTTTTGAAGGCCGCATTTCGATTGCTTCGAAATAGCATCTGTCCAGGCACTTCCTGCAGCCTGTGCATTTGTCTTCGTCGCATATTGCGGCAAAGCGGTTGGGCGTCATGAGGTCGTATCTTTTGCCGCGTGTTATGGGAAACAGATTTTCGCAGCAGCTGTCGCAGCAGAAACAGTCGCCCCAGTGAACGAGCCCTGCTTCTTCCGCTGTTTTTACAGCTTCAAGCGATTCTTCGTACGTTACCTCTTTCAGCAGACGGCCGGGCAGGTTATGATAATATTCACCGCGCGGTCGGTCAAAGCACGCGAAGCATACCATAAGCGGTTTGTCGCATTCATATCCCCATGAAACGCGGCATCCGCACGGCGCAAGTATTCTGCTTTTCGCGTTTTTTATTTTCAGTTTGAAGTCCTCTTCAGGCATAATGTCTTCAGGCTTAATGTTCGGGCTGCGATCAAGAGCGCCTATAGCGGGGGAGATCGGCAGATTTTTTCCTGTTTTGCCCACCATTTCCTCTATGTGCTCCATGAATTTGTACGACCACTCATTATAGTAAAAGTCAGCCCACAGTGCTTTTATTTCATCCGTAAGAGCGTAAGGACCTTCAAACGGTGCAGTGTCGCCCACGCATTCATGATGAAAAGCAAGCAGGGTAGTGTGAAACGCGTACTGTGTAAGCCCTCTGGTAAGCATTCCCTTGTCCACCAGCACATCAAGTTTTTTCTGAACTTCTTTCTGATCCATGCCGAGCTTTTCGGCAAGCTCAGGGCAGGTGGCAGGTTCAAAGAGTTCCATGCAAATTTTTGCCTCAGGAGGCGTAAGCATTGCGTCGAGTATTTTCAGGAATCTTTCTGATTCCCATACTCCCAGTCTGTCTGACAATTCTTTGTAAATCGGATCGAAGTTCATTGTGTTCCCCAGTTTGTTTTAGTGAATCTTAATTTTTTCTTTCAGTCCGGCTTCTATCCATGAAAACCATTTATCCATGCCTTCGCCTGTTTTTGTTGAAACAAGTAAAACATCCGCTGAAGGATTGAATCCTGTTATCAGCTCAGGAAACGCGGCAATGTCAAAATCGAAATGCGGCAGTACGTCTATCTTGTTTACAAGCACTATGTCCGCTTCTGCGAACATTGTGGGATACTTGCGCGGTTTATCATCGCCTTCGGGTATGCTTAATATGACCGCGTTTTTGTGGGAGCCGAGGTCAAAGTCCGCTGTGCATACAAGATTGCCCACGTTCTCTATGAAAATAATGTCTGTTTTATTGAGGTCGAACTTTTCTATCGCGTTCCTGACCATGTTCGCGTCAAGATGGCATCCGCCGCCTGTATTAATCTGTACTGCGGGTATGCTCTGCGACAGGATCTTATCCGCGTCTATTGAGGATGCCACGTCTCCTTCTATTACTGCTATTCCGTATTTATCCTTAAAGTGGGATATTGTCTGCATTAACAGGCTGGTCTTGCCTGAACCCGGAGAGGACATTATATTGATCATAAGAATATTGCTATTGTCGAGCAGTCCGCGGGTTTCGTCAGCTTTTTCCGCGTTTGCACTTAATATATTCTTTTTAATTGAAAGCGTTTTACTTGCCATTTATTCAACTTCCATACTGTCAATGTAAAGTTCGCGCCCGCCGACTATTTCAACTGCTTTTTTCCGGCATATAGGACAGTCGTAGCTCAGCTTTTCGCGCGGGAAAATAAGATCGCAGTCGCGGCAGCGAAGCTGCGCTTTCGTATAATTGAATTCAAGAGACGCTCCTGCAGCGATAGTTTTTTCCGCCAGGAAATTGAAGTAGAAAGTGACTGCGTCTTTTTCTACGCCTGTCAGTTCCCCGACTACCAGCTTTATGCTGACTATTCGCCTGGCATTTGCTTTCTCCGCATCCTTAAGCGCCAGTGACAGCAGGTATTCAACGATACTTTGTTCGTGCATAATATGAGTTATTGTTAATGGTAATACCGGTTTAAGTCAATGAAAAATCAGTGGATTTATTTGAGATTATTCAGTAAAATACCGGAGGTATTTATTCGTAAAATATTCGAATAAAATAATTTAATCTGTAATATTCTTTTTATGCGATTTACTGATCTCTTATGGATTAAATTTCTTTCCTCTCTGCAGCATGGAGGATTTAATTATCTTTTATGTTTTTTTACGGAATAATACACCAGACAGTCATGCGCATTTTATTATTCGAATCTTCACTGGAACCTGTCACAAGTATTCTTCCGATGCTGTCTATGGCAACTGCTTGTCCATACCGAGGAGCGTAGGCACTGCCTGCTGCGCCTGAATGAGTGAATATTCCGTCATTGCCGAAAGATGTGTCTAATGCGCCGTTCCCGTCAAAGCGGCATACCGCGATACTGTATTCCATGCCCTTGAGATAGCCTGCGACAATTATTCTTCCATCCTCGTCAAGACAGACTGAGTTTCCGGTAATTTGTGTATCATCTATATGATAAAATACCGCGCCGTTAGTGCCGAAAGCTGTATCCGGCGTGCCGTCTTCAAGATATTTCCATACCGCAAGGTCTGTGTTATTGGACACAGGGTCATTATCATATGAACCTGCCACAATAATATTGTTGTCGTCATCGATAACAACAGAATTGCCGGCTGCATCACCAAGGGGGCTTCCCTCTAAAACAGCCCCTCCTGTTCCGAAATCTGTAATGCTGTACCCGTTGCTGTAATATTTAGCGAGGAACATTTTTACAGGGTTAGTGGAACTAAATAAATAATTCGTATTGCCGGCGACAACAATATTGCCGTAATTGTCAATCTTTATGCTTTTCCCATAGTCGTTGGTATCGGCCATATCAAATTCATCAATAATGTATCCCGTTCCGTTAAATGAAGAATCGAGGCCTCCGTTTTGCCCGTATCTCCACACAACCATTTCCAAATCGCCCCCGCTTTTAGTACTGTATCCGCTAATTACAAGACGGCCCATGCCGTCTATAACGCAACTTGTGCCGTAATCATTATTTATGCTGGAGCTGCCGTTGCCGCCTGCTGTATTGCTGTGGATTGCTATTCCGTCACTGCTGAAATTATCATTCAACAGGCCGTCGTCACTAAAACTCCATACTGCAAGGTCGTCGTCCGCATCCGCTATGGATGAATAGCTCCTGCCGGTAACATAAATAAGGCCGTTACTGGCGATGCAAAGCGACATGCCGTAATCATTATAATTTCCGCCTGCTGCGTTATGATGAGTTACAAGGCCTGTGCCCGCAAATGATTGATCGAGTTCTCCGTCAGGGGTAATCTTCCATAAAGCCATGTCTGCATTTTCATAATCAATATTGCCTGTAACATAAATATTATCATTCTCATCAACAGCAATATCATAACCGTAACTTGTGTTTTCCAGATTATGGTACACAAAAAATCCGGTATTGTTAAATGAGGTATCCAGCGTGCCGGACTGGGGAGCGGCGGCGGGTGATTCTCCGCTGCCACTGTCACTGCACGCGCTGAAAACGGCACATGCTAAAAATAAAAAAGTTATGATAATTCTGATTTTCATTTTGCCTCCTCAGGTTTTATTTATAATTTATTAAAAAACATGATCAGCTGTTTTATGAAGCGTTTTTTAAAAAAAAAGAAAACCCGGTAATCACCGGCATTCGCTGATGAATATCTGATAATCCGAACCGTCAGACTGGGACCATGCTATTATCGCGTTTCCCGTATTGTCCATCGCAACCTGCGGATAAGAGTCGGTCTGCACTCCGGAACTGATATAGTTGCCAATGGAAGGATGCGTCCATGCACCGCCGCGGTATTCACTTTTATATATCCGGTGGTCGTTGGATCCTGTAGAATCCTGCACCCACACAATTATTGCGTTTCCGTTATCATCCATTGCAGCCTCCGGATTCCGGGCATCCGTTCCGCCCGAACTGATGCTGTCGTTTAAATCCGCAGGTATTGTCCATGATCCGTTGCGGTATTCACTCATAAATATCCGGCTGGAGTTGTCATCGTCATATTGTTCCCATACTATGACGGCATTCCCGTTGCTATCCATTACAACACGGGGGTCCTGGGCACTTTTCCCGTCCGGACTTATCACGTCGGTTAAATCAGCGGGATGCGTCCATTCTCCTCCCCGATACTCGCTTTTAAAAATCCTGTTGTAATTCCCGTCATGCTGGCGCCAGGCGATTATTGTATTGCCGTTATTATCCATGGCAGCATAGGGAGCGTAAGCGTATTCCCCGTCAGGACTGATGTTGTCATTTGAATCCTGAGGGTGGGACCATGTGCCATTACGGTATTCGCTGATATATATCTGATTAACCGATCCGTTTGCCTGCTGCCATACAACAACAGCATTGCCGTTGTCATCCATTACAGCCTGCTGCAAGTACGCCGAATCTAGTGCCGGTGTTATGTTATTGTTAATCTGTACGGCTGTCTGCCACGTACCGTTTTGATATACTTTCATGTATATTCTTGATGATATGTTTTCTACTCTCCAGACTGCTACGGCATCTCCGTTACCGTTCATTGCTACCTCCGGATCATAAGCAAATCCGGGAGTCATTGAAAATTCATCTGCCGTTGAATCCGGATGATCCCACGGAGGGCTTTCTCTGTATTCGCTTATGAATACCTGATAACGCGAATAATCATAATTAAGCTGCCGCCATACTATCAGGGCATTTCCATTGTTGTCCATAGCAGGTTGAGGGTGCAGGTCTGACATGCCCACCACATACGGATTTATATAATCCGCAGCAGTACCTGGATGTAACCAGCTGCCGCGGTATTCGCTCATGTATACCTGATATCCCTCGCCAAGTGCCTGCTGCCATACTATAACCGCATTTCCGTTATCATCCATCGCGATCCGCGGATTGATGGCGTTTTCGCCGTCTATGCTGATGTTGTCGTTTAAGCCTGACGGATGTGTCCAGTCAACTGTACGCACATTACAGACAGCACTGCAGCTGCCAGCGGCTGCTGTAATTGCTGCAGTGCCCTGCGCTACGGCTGTAACAAGCCCATTGGAAACCGCAGCAACCGATTCATCGCTGCTTGACCATGTTACTGTTTTATTATCTGCATTGGCAGGAATAATTGACGCTGTAAGCTGTTCCGGGGAACCTTTCATGAGTATTACAGAAGATTTATTAAGGCTGATCCCTGTTACAGGAGTATTTGACCCGCTGCTTCCTCCTCCGCCGCATCCCGCGAGCGCTATGCCTATAATAAAGAATATTCCTGACGTATTTTGTAATCTTTTTCTCATATTCCCTCCGGAAAATTTATTTAATATTTTCCAGTAAATCATGAAAATATAAGAAAAATTGTCATTAAAGGGTATACATCGTTCGATGTATTTGGCGGAAAAAAGCAGTTTTATGCTACAGAAATTTATTTACAAGATTGGAAAGCTCGACGCGGTTGCTGAGTCCGCATTTTTTGTAAATATTGTGTATGTGGGTTTTGGCTGTCTGAAGTGTGATGCCGCATTCGTTTGCAATCTGACCTGCGGAAAGCCCGCTGCATAGAAGGAGCAGCACCTCAATCTCTCTTGGGGAAAGCCCGTAAACATCCTTAAGCTCCCCGGCACCGCCGGGCTGGCGCACTATGAACATAAGGCCTATCAGGGAACCGGCCTCGTTCTTTACTTCAAGAAGAGAAATTTCCAGTATCCTGCCTGCATCCTCCTCACATGAGGAAAGAACCAGAGGCTGGCCGGACCCGCTGTCTGCAATGACATTATCTACCTCATTTTTTAAAAGGCCGCCTGCAGAAAAGAGGTCGAATATATTTCTTTCCGGTGTGTGCTTACTGATGCTCCGCGTGAGCTCGCGGCCGGTTTCATTCATAAAAACGATTTCACCGTGAATATTGGTAAGATAAAGCGCTTCCTTAAAACCTTCGAACAGCCTGGATACGGGATTCGCTGGAGTCATGGTCATGAGCCCGTATTTTTTTACGGCGTAGCCTATGCTGAAAACAAGTAAAATATAACAGGACAGGTAATAAAAATGAATTGCGAGAGCGAAAAACGGATCCGAATGCATAGACGGAAAGAAAAAATGCGCAATTCCCGCTGCTCCGGTAACCGCTGAAAATATAACCACATTCGCCTGTTTCTTTTCACGGGATGTTACTGCTATCAGACGCCACCGGACCGCAAATGCCGCGCAAATCAGCCATGTAATAATATTATAAACAAATGTTACGCGTGCCCAGACATTATTTTTTATCAAAAGGCCCCAGCCCCATTGTATCCTGTAAAAACCGATTATAAAAGGCTGAAAAATAATTGAGAAAAAAGCCATTAAAACCGGAAAAAGATAAAACAGAACAGGAAAGATGCGGCTGCGGGAGAGTATTTTAATACCTGTTAATTCCATATAAAAATGAACACCAAGAGCAAAAAAAACATAATAAACAGGAATACACGCGTTATACCAGAACCGGCACATGTTTTCATCACGTGAGAAAAGGAGCTGTATAATCATGACCGAATACAGCACAAAAGAACCGGCAAAAAGTGAATACAGCAGGTTTACCCTGGAGGAACGGTTAAGGCGGTAGATAGTTATTGCGCTTTCAAAACAGATGAAAGCTGTTACGAGATACGCAATAATAAGAAGATTCATATCTTTTATTTTATTTAAATCGGTTTTTGTAATTTTTCGGATTTATCGATTAAAAATATACAATAAAAAATATAAGTCAACATTATATTAGGAGCTCAGGTCAGGGCGGTTTTTCAGAACATTGAGACGCGGGGCGAACTAACGGGAATTACTCACTATCTTCGATTAAAACTCCTCTTGAAGTGAAAGAAAGTCCCTGCTGCCCTTTTGTGCTGATCATTATTGTTTCAATAACCGGTATATTTACTTTTCCGGCAGCATGCCATTTTACAATAAAATTCGCTCCGATCCCGCCTCTTATATCCCTTTCTTTTATGCCGATGTTGCAGGTTTCCAGCGGATTAATAATTGTGTTTTCTTTATTAATGTACTTCTGAATCAATTTGCCGGACGAATTATAATATTCAATCGCTGCAATAATAATTTTGTTTTTTAAATCTGTATTATGTATACTGAGCGTTATGGTAAGATTATAGTCCCATTTCAGGTCATTATGATATATTGATGAATAAGCAGGCACATAAAAAGTTCCCTTTTGAATAAGATTAACCTGCTGCGCGTTTGCCGGCCGCGTATGAAAAATAAAAATAACTGACAGAATAAATAAAATATTTTTTTTATAATTCATTCGATTCCACCCATGTTATAATTATAATGAATAAACACTTTAAAATGAAAATCATTTAATACAATTTGTCAAATTATAAACAACTTTTATCAGGGAAAATTTAAGTACTTGATTTAAACATCAAAAGATATTAGAATGGATTGTATTAAGGATAACAGAAAATTAAATTTTTTATGAAAAACACATGAAACGCACATGAAAACATTTCCTGCAAAAAGTATTTTTCTATTAATTACAGTGCTTATTGTTTTTTCATGCCTCATACCTGATAAATATGACTTAACAGCTGACAGCGGCAAACAGATTTCCCTGAAAATATTTAAGGCATCTTCCGGAAAAATAAAACTTAAAAGTGAAAATTTCAGAATACGCCGTTATATTGTTAAATATACCCCTCAATTATTAAAGAAATTCAGGCATCAGGAACTGCATACCGCAGTAATTCCGCAATTTATTAAACATGCTCCATGGTCGAAAGGATCTTTTTTTTAGAGATGCCTGCAATTAATACTTTTAATTTCTACAAACTTTTTGTCATTTATTAATATTACTGATAACAGGAATTAATTGTCATGTTTAAAAAATACCATAGCTGCATTACCAAATTTGATTATGTGCGTCTGCTCAGGATCTTAAAAAATAATATTTATTCCAGGGCAAACAGAAATTTCTCCGCTAATATTGAAAAGCTGAAAAAACGGATGAGAAAAGCAAAGAAGGTAGATTCAAAAACAATAGAACCGGATTACATTACCATGAATTCGGTTTTTGAACTGAAAGACCTCGGGAAACCCGGAAATTACAAATACAGGCTTGTGTTCCCCGGTGACGCGAATGAGAAAGAGGGAAATATTTCCATTCTTTCAGCTAACGGTACCGCGGTTTTCGGATGCAGGGAAGGTGAAATAATAAAATGGGACACAGTCGCGGATGAAAAATACTGTCAGATAAGTAAAATAATTTATCAGCCGGAAGCAGCCGGGGATTATCATCTGTAGCAAGCCGCAGTTTTACCATACAATAATCTAATACAGGAAATACCCGTGAATATTGGAAATACTTATTTTGAAATCGCTGTGATACTCGGCATTGCGGCAATACTCGGTATAATCGGACAGAGGCTGAAACAGCCGCTTATAATAATGTTTCTTGCCGCGGGAATTCTGGCTGGCCCTTCCGGTTTCGGGATAATTGAAAGTTACAAAAACATAGAGCTGCTGGCACATATAGGGATAGCGCTCCTGCTGTTCATTGTAGGGTTGAAACTTGACCTTAAGCTGATACGTAATGTGGGGGCAGTGGCTCTGGCTACAGGCCTTGGACAGATCATATTTACAAGCGCGTTCGGATTTTTAATAGCTCTCATTCTTGGAATTCCAGCGGTCAGCGCGGTATACGTATCGGTTGCGCTTACTTTTTCGAGTACTATTATAGTAGTTAAACTTTTATCGGACAAAAAGGAAATTGATTCGCTGCACGGCCAGATTGCTCTCGGATTTCTGATCGTGCAGGATATTGCCGCTATAATAGCAATGGTAGGCTTAACCACTTTCGGAACGAATATTCCGGGATCGGAGGCTCCCGCGCTTTCAACACTAATAATTATTGCCAAAGGAACAGGCTTTCTGCTCGCAATAATTATATTAACGAGGTATTGTATACTTCCCCTTACAAAACGCATGTCACAGTCACAGGAATTGCTTGCGCTTTTCGCTGTTTCATGGGCTGTCATACTCGGAGCATCCGCGGAAATCCTGGGTTTCACAAAAGAACTGGGAGCTTTCGCTGCGGGAATATCCCTGGCAGCAACAGAATACAGGGACGCGATAGGAACAAGGCTTGCCGGTTTGAGGGATTTTCTGCTGCTTTTCTTTTTCATTGACCTCGGCGCGAAGCTGGATCTTTCCACTGTCGGAGAACAGATGGGATCATCCGCTGTATTCTCTGTTTTTGTATTGATCGGAAATCCATTAATTGTATTAGTTATAATGGGTTTAATGGGATTCAGGCGAAGGACAGGATTCCTGGCAGGGCTCACAGTAGCACAGATCAGCGAATTCTCACTCATTGTAGCCGCAATGGGATTAAGTCTGGGCCATATCACCCCTGAAATAATGGGGCTCATTACACTTGTAGGAGTAATAACAATATTTTTATCGACATATATGATCCTGTATTCGGGATCTCTTTACAGGCTGATTTCCGGGCCTTTGAAAATATTTGAAAAAAAAGACCCTTACAGGGAAAAGACGGCTGATACTTTTAAGGATTCCAGGTCTGTGGATGCCGTACTTGTGGGGCTGGGCAACTTCGGCAGTCAGGTCGCTGAAATTCTTCTTAGAAGAAATAAAACCGTGATCGGAGTGGATTTTGACCCTGATGTTCTTGAAAAATGGAACGCGAGAGGAATGTCTGTGCTGTACGGTGATATGGCAGACCCGGAAATGCACGAACATCTACCTCTGGATAAGGCTAAATGGATAATAAATACGGCAAGGATAATGGATTTAAACCTTGCAATGCTCAGCCGGCTTAAAAAACGGAAATTCAGCGGGAAAATAGCTCTGACAGCGGTAAACCAGGAAGAAGCTGAAAGTTACGCAAACGCGGGCGCGGATGTGGTTTTCAGGCCGTTCATAGATGCTGCGGAGCAGGCTGTAGACTCCATGACACAGGCAATGGACATGATCTCATCAGACGTTGACTGGCCTATCTCTTTCATGGAAACCCGCATAAGGCCCGGAGCAGTATACGCGGGCAAACAGATACGTGATATTCCTCTCCGTTCGGCAACAGGAGTTTCCATTCTTGCCGTAATGCGTTCCGGCAGGGTCAATTATGACCCTGACCCGGATTTCCTGATTTATCCCGGAGACAGGCTTGTCATAATGGGGCCTGCTTCCGAGTTGAAATCCGGAGAAAGCATGCTTAACGAAACAGCGGAAGAACGCGGTAAAGACAATGCCGAACATTTTAAAGTAGATGAAATAAGCATAGGCAGTTCCCCCGAATTCCTGAACAAAACTTTTGCCGGAACCCGTTTCCGCCAGAGATACGGAGCAACTGTTGTCGGGATCAGGCGTAACGGCACAAAGATAACATCGCCTTCTCCCGATGAAATGATACTTAAAGGGGATTCATTGATCATAGTAGGAAGCGCGGCTCAGCTTCAAAAAATAAAAGCGGCTATTGCCGCGGAATGAGGTTTCGTTCCGGTACCTTTCTTTTATTGCCCGCCTGTTTTCCGGGAAATATTCGTAAGGAAAACGGCTTTCCTTATGCTTTCAATATTATCAGGATTTATCCTCGAATTTATAACATTTTACGATTGATATAGTGCATATATTCAATTTTGAAAAATATTTCATTTCTCATATCCTGAATTTAAAATTTGTGCTAATTATTCCGTAAAATGCTGTAATTATTCGGGCATTGGCTTAATTATTCAAAATTTTGTTGATATAAAGCACATGTGATGCTTTATGTGTGGTCAGTACGTCAGTCTGGTATGGATTGATTCGGGAGAAAATGCCTGTATGCAGTAATATATTAAAAACAGCTTCTCTGTTGTATATTTAGTTATGTGATAATCAAGTACAGTAAAGGATGAACATACTGATGGAAAACTCACGTCTTCCTTACATTGATAATCTTCGTGCACTGGTTATCATCATTGTAGTGATGGTTCATACCGCAGTCACTTATTCCGGGATAGGCAGCTGGTATTACATTGAAAACAGGATTTCAGATTCAGTATCAGGCATTTTTTTCGGTTCATTTGGAGCAATAGCGCAGTCATTTGACATGTCTTTTTTTTTTATGCTTGCAGGTTATTTCATTCCTCTCTCATTTGACAAAAAAGGAACCGGAAGGTTTATCAAAGACAGGCTGTTCCGGCTTGGAGTGCCGCTCTTAATTTACATGATAATTATTCATCCGGTTGCCGTTAAACTGGCACATCCGGATCTGGACATAATTGATTATACCTTAACCGGATTCAGTACCATGGATATTTTAGGACGAACCGGCCCATTATGGTTTGTTCAGACATTATTGATTTTTACATTTGCATATGTGCTGTTCAGGATTATAAAAAAGAAATCATTTTCACTTACATCATTCCGTATAAACACCGGGAATATTTTACTTTTGACTTTGATAATTGCAATACCTGCCTTTCTGATCAGAATAGTAATGCCTGTTGGAAATGAAATTTTTAATCTTCAGCTGCCGTATTTTTCTGGTTATATTGTTATGTTTATTGCAGGTATTTATGCAGGAAGGCTTGGCCTGTTTGAGAGGATCGATTACAGAACAGGTAAAAAATGGATGATAATCGCGTTTACTACCGGTTATATTTTCTTTCTGCTGCTGCTTGTTTTCGGTGGTCCGTTAAAAGGAGAAATGAATATTTTCGGCGGTTTTAAATGGCAGTCATTTGCCTATGCTCTATGGGAGTCGTTTTCATGCGTTGCAATATCAGCAGGCCTGATCGGTATTTTTAAACATCACTTTAACAGGCAGAACCGGTTTCAGAAATTTTTATCGGAAAATTATTTCGGAGTATTTGTATTTCACGCGCCAGTACTTATTGCAATTAGTGTCTCATTGAAATGGCTGGCTGTTCATCCTGTTATCAAGTTCTTCCTTGTTGCTTTATGCGCGGTTGCAGCGGCTTATGTTTTTACTTATCTTGTAAGGAAGATCTGGTTCATAAGAAGGATTTTCAGCTGACGGTTGTTTTGTTTGCAGGCCTTTTCTGCTTTCAGCATGTGTCAATGATGATACAGAGTCTGAAGAAACAATTGGTGAAATTGCCATGAAGCCTGACCGCGGGAATATTTCCATTACCGGAAAAGCCCTGCCCGGAGATTTCGGGAATAGCTGTATTTTCAGGATTGAGCCTTTCTCTATAACAGAGAGCTGCTGTTCCTTCTTCTTTTGTTATCCCTGGTGTAAAACCGGCTTGTTCCCGGATGAAAAAGGCCGGAATTGCGGTGTTTTCTATTTTTACTGCTCTGTTTGTGTTTTTGTTTGACCTGCTTTTTATGCTTCTGCTGTATGCTTTTCCTCTATATTTAGTTAGCTATCCCCGCGAAATATATTCAAATACGGATTTTCTGTTATCCGCCGGAAGTTTTATGATATGCTAATTTAGATGCGGTCGGATATGATAATTTGTTCTGATTAGTCACATTTTTCGTTTTTATTATTGATTTTATTCATGTGTGAGGCTTTATAGTGGTTGTCTGGTTTTTGCAGATTTTAAAAATGCCTGTATACAGGTATTCTTTAAATCAGGATTTGCTTTATAATATTATGTTAGATTTGGGTAAATGTCAGAGAAAAAAGTGAAATTGAAAAAGTAAATCTTGCCATTTTAAGGATTAAAGAGGAGCAGGATTTTGTAGAAAATAAAATCGTAAAATTTATTGAAGTTCTAAATGATTTAGAATTAATTGAAGATGATATTTATAAAAAATTAAATACGGTACATCAGATCCTATTGCAATAATTATGATTAAAAACGGTTATAGCAATAGTTTGGTAAAAATATTATTAAGTAAATATCATGACTATTTAGAAGTTAACACTGAAAAGAATATGGTCGTTACAAAACCAGCCATTATAAATCAAATGAGGAAAAACGGGGAGAATGATTTGTTTATTTTTGAAACGAAATATAATATCAAGGCATAAGATGATAAAAACTCTTTGCGAACTTGGCGATCTTTGCGAGAGAATTAAAGAGGTAACTTCATGAATCACTCCGAAATCATCCTCTACAAAACCGAAGACGGCACAGTCAAAATAGACACCATATTCCAGAACAAGACCATCTGGCTGACACAAAAAAAGATGGCAGAGCTCTTTGATGTCCAGAGACCGGCGATAACCAAACACCTGAAAAACATCTTTGAAAGCGGCGAGCTGGATGAATAAGTGGTTAGTTCCATTTTGGAACATGCCACTCAACACGGCGCTATTGAGGGCAAAACCCAAACAAAAGAGACCAAATACTATAACCTTGATGCCATTATAGCAGTAGGCTACCGGGTAAACTCTAAGCGGGCAACTCAATTCAGAATCTGGGCAACGGCAATCCTCAAAGAATATATCATCAAGGGTTTTGCCATGGATGATGAACGGCTCAAACAATCTGAACGGTGGGACTATTTTGACGAATGGCTTGAACGGATTCGGGATATCCGTGCTTCCGAGAAAAGGTTTTATCAGAAAATCAGGGATATTTATGCCACTGCAATAGATTACGATAAAAATTCCGAGGCGGCTCAGCTTTTCTTTAAGAAAGTACAGAATAAAATGCTCTGGGCTACTACAGGTAAAACCGCGGCTGAACTTATTGAATCACGGAGTAATCCCGAAAAACCAAACATGGGACTTACCGCATGGCAAGGATCCATTGTTCGCAAATATGATGTTTCCATTGCTAAAAACTACCTGAATGAGGGCGAGATTAAGGATTTAAACGAGATCGTCACAATGTACCTCGATTATGCAGAAAGGCAGGCTCGGAAAAGAAGAACAGTTACCATGGCAGAATGGGCTGAAAAACTGGATACCTTTTTGGAACAGAATGAAGAAGATTTACTCACTCATGCAGGAACCGTAAAGGCGGAAGTGGATAAAAAGATAGCGGAAGAGCGATATGAAAAATTCGACAAGAAAAGAAAAATAGCGGAAGCAAAAAAAGCGGATGATGAAGATATGAAGGAACTGGAAGAAATTGAAAAAAGGTTGCTCGAAAATAAAAAAGGGAAAGCCGGGTAATGTTTATACTCTGGCAAAGAAACCGCCTCCGCATGTCCTGTGCTCCGGCGGTAGGGCGCGGGGATTTTAAGATACTGAACCCCGAAGATGGCGCGGTACAGCCTATAACAGCGGCTATACAAAATGCCTGCCGCAGGCGCAACACAGGCACTTCGCATAGCCGTGGAAGTCAAGTGCAATACCAAACGAATTTTTAGTGTCGACCTATCCGTGAGCTTTGTGTCAACAAAATCTCAGAGAAGGACAAAAATTTGGCGAAACTGTAATGTCAGAATGTGTTTTATAAAATATTAAACATAATGCGGTCTCGCCGGGATTCCCGATATAGCCTTTGAATGCTTGATTTCTCAGAAGGCAACTGAACCAGAGGAGTGAATAATGAAATATTTTACAAAATCAAAACAATTGTCAGGGCTCGTCGGGTGGCTTTTTATAACTTTTGTAGCAGCTGGAATCGGATCAATGGCATCTTTTAAAGCAGGAACATTCTATCAGCAATTAATCCGCCCTGAATGGGCACCGCCGGGATGGATATTTGCTCCTGTATGGACAATATTATATCTTCTTATGGGTATCGATGCATGGCTGGTTTGGAGAGAACATGGATTCCGGGCTGCCCCGATATCGCTGAGCCTGTATATTATTCAACTTGCGGTAAATGCGCTATGGACATGGTTGTTTTTTGTCTGGAGACTGGGAGAAACAGCATTTATAGAAATTATTATCCTTTGGATTTTAATTTTATGCACACTTATTGCTTTCTGGAGGGTAAGAATTATCTACGGAATTTTATTAATGCCGTACCTGGCATGGGTTAGCTTTGCATCAGTACTTACATATATAATCTGGAAATTGAATCCTTTTATATTAATTTAAGTGTTGAATGAAATCTGATCTTCTATATGATAACTGAAATTTGTCTTTAACAATTGTAAAATAACCTTGTTTCTTTTATAATAATCTGCAGTCACAATGTTATGGAGAATAGGTAATGAATAAAAAACGGAATTTATCATTTATTTTAAGCTTTTTATTTTTAAATTGTTCGTTAATATACCCAACAACAAATCCGATAGATTCTTTTCATTTCATTACCGGAAAGAATCAGTCTAAAAATTTAATTGTTATGCTTCCCGGCAGAGGAGACAGGCCGGATGATTTCAATAAAAACGGATTCATTGAATCAATCATTAATTCCGGGGTAGACTCCGATGTGATAATTATTGACGCTCATGTTGGATACTATTATAATCGAAACCTTATTCCCCGCCTTTACGAAGATGTGATTGTCCCATACAGATTGAAAGGATATAAAAATATCTGGATGTTGGGTATATCAATAGGTGGAACAGGAACTTTGTTATATACGCAGCAGCATCCCGGCAGCCTTAGCGGAATTATTTTACTTGCACCATTTCTTGGCGATAACGAAATAATCAACGAAATAAATATTAGCGGAGGTCTTAAGAAATGGACTCCGGAAGAACCTGTTTCCGTTGATGATTATCAACGTTTATTATGGGATTGGCTTAAAAAATATTCAAATCCTGGACATAATCTCCCTAAAATTATACTGGGTTATGGCCGGGACGATAAATTTGCTTTTTCAAATAAATTACTGTCTGAAGTACTCCCCGGTAATCAGGTATATGAATCAGAGGGAGATCATGACTGGGTCACATGGAACAGACTTTTTAATCGCTTTTTAAAAGATAATTTTTTGTATCAAAAATAAATATTTAAATTTATTTATTATCAATGAATATGCTTATGACATTTTGCCGGGCGAATGTGAGCCAAAATATTCCGAAGGCCAGGGCGTTAGCCCGCAGCATATACGCCTTGTTACAGCAAATATCAATTTTAAATAATTTGGATTAGTTTTTATCGCCAATTTTCCTCCAAATATACCTCCAGCCATCCTTAATAACTTAATATTCCGGCAATTTTTTATACCGCGTGTTGTGTACTGGGTGTTATTCTTCTGTCAGGATTTAACGTTTTTAAAGGTTTTCAATCCTGCAAACTGAGCCGATTTGCCCAGTTCATTTTCAATTCGAATTAGCTGATTAAATTTCTCAATGCGTTCACCCCGACAACCGCTTCCTGTCTTAAGATGTCCCGCGTTAATTCCTACTGTCAAGTCTGCAATGAAACTATCTACTGTTTCACCACTTCTATGAGATACAAAACAATTGTATGAATTTTTATACGCGAGCTCAATTGTTTCTAAAGTTTCTGTTACAGTTCCTATTTGATTCAACTTAATTAGAATAGAATTAGCAACGCCTTTAGTTATGCCTTCTAATAAAATTGATTTATTTGTGCAGAATAAATCGTCGCCAACAATCTCGATTTTATTGCCTGTAACATCAGTAAGATTTTTCCAGCCTTCCCAGTCATTTTCTGCCATGCCATCTTCCAGTAATACAATTGGGAATTGATTAACCCAGCTTTCCCAAAGTTTTACCATTTCATCACTGGAAACTAACTTTTGCGAACTTTTAAAGAATTTATATTTCCCATCTTCCCACATTTCGCTAGAAGCAGGGTCAAGACATATACTTACATCTATTCCTGGCTTATAACCAGCTTTTGTAATACCTTCTAATATCATTTCAACAGCTTGTTCATTGGATTTTAAGTCGGGAGCAAATCCTCCTTCATCACCGACTCCAGTACTAAATCCATTAGACTTTAAGACTGATTTCAAGGCGTGAAAAACTTCTTCCCCCATACGGATTGACTCAGTAAAGGATGGAGCATTGTGAGGTGCAATCATGAACTCCTGAAAATCGACTGTATTGTCTGCATGTTTACCTCCATTGATAACATTCATACATGGAACGGGTAAAATATGAGCATTGATCCCTCCTATATATTGATACAATGAAATGCCTGAACTCTGCGCATTTGCTCTGGCAAAAGCCATTGAAACTCCCAGTATTGCATTTGCACCAAGTTTAGCTTTGTTA
>JAFGDQ010000047.1 GCA_016932015.1 Spirochaetota bacterium
AGATTGCTTATTGTATGACTGTTTCCTTCAAATGAACCTGTAAAAGGTGTAATGCTGTCACCTACTGGAAGCCATCCATCCCCTGAGCTGTACCCGGAAAGATCAACATCAGCCATCAGATAATACGTATCATCAAGTGTCCAGTCATCATAGCCTGCAACTCCGCCGCGGACAGCGTTCAAATCCGCAGCAGTATAAATAAAATGTCCCTCTACAGTGCCAGCTTGCGGAGTAATATCCATACTGATGCCTGTAGATGAATTGCCCCTTGAATCTGTTACAGTTACTGTTACTGTATATTCAGTGTTGTCAGTAACACCTGTAATTGAACAGGCCTGGTCACCGGGTAGAAATTCAGCTGCGGAAAACTCCGCTGAAGTAGAGGTAACTGTACACAAAACATTTATTGTATTAAATTCAGTGCCGGCAGGGTCTATCCATGTCATATCAATTTTGCCTGAACCTGCTTTTATAGAAGTCATTGTAACATCAGGCAGAACTGTCGGATCATCGTTATTGCCGCCGGGATTAAAATCCCAGATATTGTTGCTGTCACATCCTGATATTGAAATAAATAACAAAAATATTATTATAAATGTTTTTCGCTTCATTTTATCTTTTCTTGCTTTAATTTCTGATTAATAAGTTATAAAAATAATATATTTTTTTAAAACATTGGTAATCAGATTAATATAATATTTTAATTATAAATCGGCAAGAAACAGGACAAAATATATGAAGAAAGTTAAAATTTAAAAGGTATTGCGTCATAAAAAACATTAAACAGCGTTTTATTCAATAAATATGCAATAAACACGAATTATATTAAAAAGTATTCTCAACTTCTTTAATTACCGAAGCGCAGTTATCCAGAGCCTTTCTTTCTTCATCATCAAGATCAATTTCAAGAACTCTGTTAATACCGTCCTGGCCTACAACAGAAGGAAGCGACAGACAGATATCATTATAGCCGTATTCACCGCTGCAGTATACACTCAAAGGAAAAGTGCCGAGCCTGTTAAAAACAATTGATTCAACAATCTGAGTTACAACATGAGAAGCAGCATAAAAACCGCTGTGCTCTTTCAGCTTCTGCGTTATGACAGTCCCCGCAAGACGCGTTTTCCGGACTATTTTTTCAATTTTGCTCTCTGAAAGAATATGACGTATAGGCACACCGCCTACTGTAGCGTGATTTACAAGCGGAACCATTGTGTCATTGTGCATGCCAATGACAATGCCGCGCGAGCAGTCCACTGACCCCTGCACTGCTTCAGCAATAAAATACCTGAACCGCATTGTATCAAGCGAGCATCCTAATCCGAATATATTCATGCCAGGCCATTTTTTCTTCATGTACCAGGCAAGCACATCAACAGGGTTTGTTACTATCAGAACTTTAGCATCTCTGTAATGCCTGCTGATCCTTTCTCCGAGCTCATCCATAACGCTTATATTGGACTTTAAAAGGTCAAGCCTTGTCATGCCCGCGTGCCTGGCATGTCCCGCGGTAATTACAACAATATCAGCTTCAGGTACTTCATCAAGAGAATTACACCCTTTTACCCTTGTATCTGTGTACAGGTAGGGCGATGCCTGATTAATATCCATTGCCCTGCCGATTGAAAGATTTTCTATTTTGTCATAAAGATAAACAGTACCCAGCTGTTTTCTGGCCATTACAGCAGCACTGAAAGAACCTACGGACCCTGCCCCGATGATCAGAATATTTGATATTGTCATTGTTTCCTGTACTTGATAATTAACAACTTATCGGGAAAAAATTAAGTAAAAAGTCAGTCAAATTAAATAATTAATAGGGTATTATAAGGCAAATGTCAACGAAGAATCGGGCTTTTTTTATGTTAATAAATTGTTAATACAACAGGTATATTCTGCAGTTTAAAAATAATAATTTGTGACTAATTAAAATACTTGAATAATAATCAGGCTCAAATTCATTATTGACAAAAGAATATTCATTATTATGTCGCATAAATAAACAGGATATTAACACGACATAATCCGTAAAAAAGCGTTATTTACGCTGTTTGAAAAGTTATTAACAAATTATGCTTACACTATTACTACTATTAAATTAATATTATATTATATGTATAATAATAATAGTCAGTAAAACGGCAGTTCATAAAAAATCATATACTATAAAAATGATAACAAACAGTTTATCCAGAATAATACTGAATATAATTTTACCGGAATTCGAAACTTTCCTGAACTCCTGCTCAGGTAATTATGCTGTATCCTCTTTATTTGAACATGAACAGGAATTTTTTAATTACAGATTTCTTTGCGGATTGAACTTCAGTTCGGAAAAATACGAATTTATAATTCCATTGTATTATGAAAATATTGACGGTTTAAACAAAAACAGAATAAACGAATATCTTAATGAGCATATTTACAGCATTAAGCTCATAATAAATTTTTTATTTAAGAAAAATATTAAGGTATATGTAATCAATGATGAGCCGGTTATAAAGAATGACCGGCTGTCAAGAATAGATATTTCGTTTAACGCGGAAAAATCGGATTCATATCTGTCCGTTCTTATTCCTCCGGAATTTTTCAGTTTATTTTCATACAAATCAGAAGACGGAAAACCGGATATCGATTCGATAGAGAAATCTTTAAATAATTTTTTCAGAAATCCGGAAAATTTATTTCCTGATATTAAGTCTGTTTTTAATTCCTTAAACGAAAAAGATATTCAGAGAATGTTTTATCATCTGCGCAAAAACAATCTGCTTACTCCCTATCAGATTTCGCTTATGCTTATGGCTGTTCCTCAGCATACGGTTCTGATTAAAAGAAATCTGTCGGCAAATACTGTTAAGGATGTAGACACCCTGATTAAAAAGCTGGATGTAAACAAGCGTGATCTTGCAGGAGGCGTTTATTCAATTGAAGAAGCTTTATATATGCTGATGAAAAAAAACGAGGATTTTCATTATTCAAAATTCTGCAGCGATATTAAAAACAGATTAAGGATGTTTCTCAACAGCCGTACACTTATTTCCGTGGATTTTTACACATGGATAAGTGAAATGGACAGTGACGACTTATATCAGGTTATATCAATATCAAAAGACGATGATATAATAAATTCAATATCGGATAATCCTGACCTTTATTATGACATACTTTCAAAATCTGTTTCCGGAAAAAAAATAAGAGAACTGTATTCAGTTTTAAAAAAAAGAAAAATATCATTTCCCGCGAGAATGGAATCGCAGGCCAATATGATTTCATATTACAAAAAAATAAGGATTAAAAAATTAAATCCCGGTTACGATAATTTTTTTACTCTTCTTTCAAAAATAGACAGAGATGATATTATACACCTTCTTTTCCAAGTTGGATGGTTTGTTCTGTCAACTGCCTTAAAAAAAACAGATAAGCAGAAGGCAATTTATCTTACGGAAAAACTGCCTTCCGGCGCCAGGTATCTGATTGTTGATGTTCTTCAGGGAATTATAAATCCGAATATAATTCATGACGAAATTCAGATCAATAAAGCCAGGTCCGCCTGTGTAAGGGGAATGGTATCGCTTTATGAGGACGGAATTATAAATCTTCTGCAGTAAAACCTTCTTCTTTGTCTTTCAGATACTCGCCGATCTTGTCAATACCGTCTTTCAGTTCCTGATATTTGGAAAGATTAAGAGCTACGCCTTTCTGGCTCGGTTTGTAAACCATATCTCCGTTGCCGTCTATTGCTGAGTACCATATTCTCAGATTAATAAGTTCCCTGCCTTTAAATTCCGATATTTCTATTCTTATGATTTCCTTGTTGTTTCTTTCAATGTCCTTGATTATTACGCTCAAATTGATCCTCCTTATTGTTCTTTTGCATTTAGGCAGCAGTTACGGTTTTCTGAATATATATTAAACATATTTTTTCCGGTTACGGCAAAATTTATAATATCAGATATTTATAAACTGCATGAAATAAATTCATTTGTTATTATTTCTGTAAATTTTAAAAAAATATTTAATTAAAAATCAGGATTTAATGTATTTATGTATATATTAACAATGAAAGTTAACATATCAACAAATATTAAATAAATATCAACATAAATATAACACTTATTAACACTGTATCAATATGTTATTAAGAAAAATGAAATTTTTTCTTAATTTAAATTTTCTGAAAATTAATTTGTTGAAAAATATTCTCTGAAAGTCTTATATAGGGGACATTAAATTCCTGACATGACAGTTATTTCATTAATTCTTCGGTACATACTCTTTTAAGCAACTGACGTTATTTAAGACATACTTATATAATATAGATATAGTTATAAACAAAGTTATTAACAATTGTTGATAATTGGCAGGTATTATTATGATGGAAGAAATATGGGGCAAGGTTCTCGATAATATGAGGACTGATATAAACAGACAGTCCTTTGATATGTGGTTTAAAGATACAAAACCTGTATCAGTCAATGAAAATACATTATTTATAAGGGTTCCGGATGATGTGGCCAGGCGCCATATTTCCGATAATTATTCACCCTATATTGAGGCTCTTATTACAGACCTTACGGACCGCAATCTGACCTGTGAATTTGTTATTGAGAATGACGAATTAAATACGGAATCCGGAAAGCCGGCTGATGAAAATTTAAAGGATGATGACAATGATTTTCTTATTTCCGATGCATCAGAACACGGATCCCCTTTATATCCGCAGTATACTTTTGAGAATTTTGTCGTAGGCCCTAATAATCAGCTGGCTCATGCCGCGGCTGTTTCCGTATCAAAGAGTCCTGCGACACAGTATAATCCGCTTTTCCTTTACGGCGGCACTGGTCTGGGTAAAACACACCTGATGCAGGCTATCGGACATTATATCGCGAAGGAAAAACCGTATTTAAACGTACTCTATGTTTCCAGCGAGCATTTTATTAACGAGTTTATCCAGTCTGTACGTACAAATACAATGAACAGCTTTAAAATTAAATACAGAAATGTGGACATTCTGCTTATTGACGATATTCAGTTTATTGAAAAGAAAGAGCAGACACAGGAAGAGTTTTTTCACACATTTAATGAATTATATAACAATAAAAAACAGATTATAATAACAAGCGACAGGCCTCCAAAGGAATTATCCACGCTTGAAGAAAGGCTCAGAACAAGATTTGAATGGGGGCTTATTACGGACATTCAGCTCCCGAATCTGGAGACACGCGAGGCAATATTAAGAAACAAGGCAGAGCTTGAAGGCATTGAAATACCGGATGAAGTGTTAAATTATATTGCCAGAAGGATCAAATCAAGCATCAGGGCTCTTGAAGCAGCACTAAAAAGACTTAATATTGTTTCATCTGTAAGCAAGACTCCTATTTCAATTCAGGATGCCAAGATTCATCTTAAAACGCTTTTTGACGATGAAATGGAAACCAAGGTTTCCACATCCGATATAATGAACAAGGTTGCCGGGAAATATAATGTTTCCGTAGAAGATATAACATCAAAGAGCAGGCATTCCAGATTTATAAAACCGAGATTTATAGCAATGTATCTTTCAAGAAAACTGACAAATCTTACTACAACGGATATAGGCAAGGAATTCGGCGACAGAGATCATTCCACAGTACTGAATGCCATGAATAATGTTGAAAGAATGATGGAAGAGGAAGAGGAAATGAAAGAAATGATTGAGGAAATGATACAGGAACTCAGGTTTTGATCTTCCGTAAACATCTTTATACCCTGCCTTTAATAATCATTGTTTAAAATAAAATTTTTTGAAATTAATAAGCTAATTAAAGAAAACGTTATTGAAAATAACACGTTATTGAAAATAACGATTGATCATAAAATTAGACTTGATAAATATAATAATATATTATTGAGTGTTTTATGCAGCGCTGTATTTTATCGCTTCACACAGATAAGAAAGCATAAAAATTCATTTTAATTATCTTAAATAATCTATATTTTAAATAGCTTTTTTAAATTAATTAAAATAGATTCAGCATAGTCTATAAGACATAATTACCTCAAATATAATCAAATTGAACAGGTGGAATTTATGAAAATAGAGGTGGACAGGGATCTACTTTTAAAGTCAATCAGTACAGTTGATTCGCTAATTCCTTCCAGAAGCGTAAATGCTGTTCTTTCCAATTGTCTTTTTAATGTGTCTAAAGACGAGATTGAAATAGTATCCACTGATAATGAAATAGGAATAAAAACATCCCTTGATGCTTATGCGGAATCGGATATTTCATTTACTGTTAACGGGACAAGGTTTTCCAGCCTTTTGAAGGAAATGCCTGCAGGCGTTATAATTATTGATATAAATGATTCCTTTCAGATAGATATCAGAACAAAATCAGGAGAGATTAAAGGTGACTTTACTCTAATAGGAACATCCGGTGATGATTATCCGGAAATACCGGATTTTTATGAAGATGGCGCTGTAGAAATTAAGCAGAGCGAACTGAAAAACATGATCAGAAAGGTTGTATACGCTGCCGCGACTGATACTATAAAGCCGTTTTTTAACGGTGTGTATTTTGTATCACAGTCAAGGGAAAACCTGACTCTTGTTGCGACTGACTCCAGAAGGCTTTCAATCATTACCAGAAACATAAAGAATGAGCTTGATCTTGATGAAGGAATAATACTGCCTTTGAAAGCCGTACAGGAGCTGCAGAGGCTTTTGTCACAGGAAGGAACATGCCGTTTTTCAATCCAGGAAAGCCAGTGTTTTTTCAGAATCGGCAGAAGCCAGTTTGTAACCAGAACTGTTGACCATAAATTTCCCAATTACAGACAGGTAATACCCAAGGATCAGGATATTTCGGTAACTGTACAAAAGTCCAGGCTTCTTGAATCTATCCGTCGTGCATTGATTTTTACCAGGCCGCCTGCATATACAATTGTTTGTAAATTCACAAAAGAGACATTGAATATTGAAGTTAAAACCTCGGATCTCGGCGAATGTATGGAGGATATTGCAGTTGATTCAAATGTTACTGACAATGTTGTTATAGGATTGAACGCACAGTTCTTATATGACACAATCAGGGAAATGGAATCGGATTCAATAAATATCGGGATTACAGGTGAAATGAGTCCGGTTAAATTTGTTCCTGATAATGATCCGGATTACATTTCCGTTATTATGCCGATTAAGATCAAATCACATGAGAGTGATTAAATATTCCTTACCCGGTTCTGCTTTTTTTCATGAGTCTGCGGAATGATAAATTCTTTTTACTCTTCAGAGTTTGTGTTAATAATTTCAACGCGGAAAACATTTAATGCGCCGTTTGTTAGCGGAAAGCGCATTATACGTTGTTTGTGAAGCAGTTAGTGTAATATGTTTATTAAAGAACTTAATTTAAAAAATTTCAGAAATTACAGTAATCTTTGTATTGAATTTGAAAAGGGAATAAATGTAATAACCGGGGACAATGCATTAGGAAAAACCAATATTCTGGAATCGATTTCCATTTTATCAAATATAAGGTCGTTCAGAAATATTACTGATTCGGAAATTTTTAAATGGGGAGAAAGTTCATACTACTGTTCCATGCTGCTTGGCAGCCCTCCTTATTCAAGATTTGAGGTGGGATGCGCTGATGTTTCCGGCAAGATTAAAAAAAGAGCAAAGATTGACGGCGTTCCGGGGAAAAAAATATCCGATTATTACGGGAAATTTCTGACTGTTATACTGACGCCGGAAGATATTTCACTGATAACCGGGCCTCCTGAATTAAGGAGAAGGTTTTTTGATTCAATAATCTGCAAGACTGATACAGAGTATTTAAATATTCTTACCGGATACAAGAAGATAATAGCATCGAGAAACAGGGTATTAAGAGACATAAGAGACAATAAAGCAAACGCGCGGGATCTTGATGTATGGGATGATATGTATGCTGACAGGGCGTCTTTTATACTGAAAAAAAGGATTGAATTTCTGAAAGGGTTTAATTCATGGTTCAGGGATTCGGAATTGTATATATCAAACAGAACTGATCTGCTGTATATGGAATATAATTCCACGCTCAGCAGCGCTGACAGGGATGCTGTTCTGAAAGAGATTTCAAAAAAGAGGCCGCGGGATATTTTTAAGGGTTTCACATGCTCCGGCCCGCACAGGGATGATTATTCTCTGTTAACCGATGACGGTAAAGTCTTCAGAAACTGCGCATCTCAGGGACAAATAAGAACTTCCGCCATTTCCCTGAAAATAGCGGAATTAAAGCTTCTTGAAAATGAGATGAATGAAAATCCGGTTCTGCTTCTTGATGATATACTGGGTGAGCTTGATTTTAACAGAAGAAACAGGATAATGGATATGATTGAGCAGAAGGAACAGGTAATTATTACTACAATAAATGATTTGATAATAAAAGACAGGGCTTCAGGATTCAAAAAATTCCAGGTAACAGGCGGCTCTGTTATATGTTGATGTTTAAGTAAGGTTTTACGGATTTTTTATGAAATTCAGATTCAGTGAAAAAAGACAGGGAAAAACAATATCGATTAATTCGGCATTAACGATGATGTTTCATGATCTCGGCCTGGATGAATCCATTGTCATTGGCAAGGTAAGGTCATCCTGGCATGAAATGGCCGGAGAACTTCTCGCTGCTCACAGCATTCCTGACAGAATTTACAAGAAAATATTATTCGTGTCTGTTGATCATCCTGTCTATTCAAATGAACTGGCCTTCATGAAAAATATCATAATAAAAAAAATAAATGAAGAATTCGATTCTGCGGTTATTAAGGATGTCAGGCTGGAAATCAGGAAGCTTGACTGGCAGAACAAAAAGGCGCCGGAAAGAAGATAATGTATATTCACGCTGGCAGCAGAATTATTGTTTCTGATGAAAAAATAATCGGTATTTTTAATACTGAAACAATATTCATGTCTGATGAAAATAAAAGATATTTTGAAAAAATTAAACCGGGGGACAAGACGATCATTATTGACAGGTCGGATAATTCAATAACAACCGGTGTCAGTCCGTTTACTGTAATGAAAAGAACGGAACTGCAGGGCAATATAGTGTGGAGAAAAAAGAATGACTCAATCTTACGAAGCTGACAAGATTCAGGTACTTGAGGGCCTTGAAGCAGTACGTAAAAGGCCTGCCATGTATATCGGGTCAACCGATATTAACGGCCTTCATCACCTTGTGTATGAAATTGTAGACAACTCAATAGATGAGGCTCTTGCCGGGCATTGTGATAATATTACAGTTACAATTTTGAAGGACAATTCAATAGAGGTAACTGATAACGGCAGGGGAATTCCTGTAGGGCCGCATCCTCAATATAAGACATCTGCTCTTGAAATCGTAATGACCAAGCTGCACGCCGGAGGTAAATTCGATAATTCATCCTACAAGGTTTCCGGAGGTTTGCACGGTGTCGGTGTTTCGGTTGTAAACGCGCTTTCTTCCAGGCTTACTGTTGAAGTATACAGAGAGGGAAATATTTATACCCAGTTATATGAAAGGGGCGTTCCAAAGGCCAAGGCCAGGGAAATAGGAAAGACAAAGAAAAACGGTACAAGAGTGGTTTTCCTGCCTGATGATACGATTTTTGAAACTGCGGAATTTAATTTTGATATACTTTCAAAAAGACTCAGGGAGCTCGCGTTTCTTAACGCGGGATTAAGGATCAGTCTCCGCGATGAGAGAGAAAAGGGAAAGGAACATGTTTTCCAGTTCAAGGGCGGTATTATTTCCTTTATCCAGCACCTGAATGAAAAGAAAACGTCCATTTCAAAAAAGCCCATCTATCTGCATGATACTAAAGAAAATATAGATATTGAAGTAGCTATTGAATATATTGAGGCGTATACAGAGACGGTATTTACTTACGCGAATAATATTAATACACGGGAAGGCGGTACGCATTTATCCGGTTTTAAATCCGCGCTGACCAGAGTGCTGAACGACTTTCTGAAAAAGGAAGGCATGGATAAAAAGATGGGCAATCAGCTGACCGGTGATGATGTCCGTGAGGGGCTTGTCGCGATAGTCAGCGTTAAGGTTCCTAATCCGCAGTTTGAAGGCCAGACAAAGATGAAGCTGGGAAACAGTGAGGTTAAGGGCCTGGTTGAGTCCGCTGTAAATGAAAATTTGAGCCAGTTTTTTGAAGAGAATCCCCAGGTTGTAAGGAAAATTCTCGAGAAATGCATTCAGAGCGCAAGCGCAAGGATCGCAGCCAAAAAAGCAAGGGATCTTACAAGAAGAAAAAGCGCTCTTGAAACTGACAGGCTTCCTGGAAAGCTGGCAGACTGTTCCGAAAAGGACGCTTCTTTATGCGAGCTCTTTCTTGTTGAGGGCGATTCCGCGGGCGGTTCGGCAAAAGGCGGCAGGGACAGAAAGTTTCAGGCGATTCTTCCTTTAAGAGGAAAAATCCTGAATGTTGAAAAATCCAGGCTGGACAAGGTTCTTTCCAACGAGGAAATCAGAACCATAATTACGGCTATAGGTACCGGTATCGGTACAGATGAATTCGATATTTCAAAAGCAAGATATAACAAGATAATAATTATGACTGATGCTGATGTTGACGGATCGCATATCACAACTCTGCTGCTGACTTTCTTTTACAGGTACATGCCTGAAATAATCAAACACGGTTATCTTTATATAGCACAGCCGCCTTTATACGGCATTAAGACAGGAAAGGATCTGACTTATGTTTATACTGAAGAAGAAAGAGAAAAATTTTTTAAAGCTCACAAAGACGAAAAGCTTTCAGTTCAGAGGTATAAAGGTCTTGGGGAAATGAACCCGGATCAGTTATGGGATACTACCATGGACCCGGAAAAAAGGATAATGCTTCAGGTAAGAATGGATGATGAAATTGAAGCTGAAGAGATTTTTTCAATTCTTATGGGCGATGTGGTTGAACCGAGACGTAAATTCATAGAAGATAACGCGAAGCTGGTTCAGAATCTGGATTTATAGGATTTATCTGCTGATATTAGATTTATTTTTGAATATAAGTAATGAAATAAATCATTCAGACTGACGGGCTTTTTATTTTAATTTTTGCAATTAAGATGTTAAATATATAGAATTTTAATCAATTTTCAGACAACAGGATTGCCTGCTGCAATTGACGTTATTCTAAAGTAATAAGTCAGCCGGGTTGAATATATTACTGTGAAGTTTTAAGTAGTTACCAGGAAAAAAGTAAATTATGACAGACAAGAAAAACGAAGAAACACCAAATATTCTGAATGTGGAAATTGAAGATAAGATGAAGACATCTTATCTTACCTATGCGATGACTGTAATAGTCAGCAGGGCGCTTCCTGATGTCAGGGACGGGCTGAAACCCGTACACAGAAGAATTCTGCATGCCATGAATGAAAGGGCATGGAGAAGCGACAGGGCGTATGTAAAATCCGCGAAAATAGTCGGGGAAGTAATAGGTAACTTTCACCCGCACGGAGACAGTGCGGTATATGATACCATGGTAAGAATGGCGCAGGATTTTTCAATGCGCGTACCGCTTATAGACGGCCAGGGTAATTACGGCTCGGTTGACGGTGACCCGGCTGCTGCCTACAGGTACACTGAGGCGCGCCTCGCGAAATCCGCCGAGCTTCTGTTAAAGGATCTTGACAAGGAGACTGTTGATTTCAGTCCTAACTTTGACGAAACAAGGAAAGAGCCGGATGTTCTTCCCTCCGCTTTTCCGAACCTGCTTGTTAACGGCTCTTCCGGTATCGCGGTTGGTATGGCAACCAATATTCCTCCGCATAACCTTGCCGAGATTGTAGACGGAACAATCGCGCTGATTGATAATCCGGACATTAATGTTAAACAGCTTATGAAATTCATAAAAGGACCGGATTTTCCTACAGGCGCCATAATTATGGGTACGGACGGTATTTACAAAACCTACACAACAGGAAGAGGCAAGATCAATGTAAGGGCCAAGCTTGACGTTGAAGAGACTAAAAAAGGCAGGGAAAATATAATAGTTACCGAGATACCGTATCTCGTGAACAAGGCGAATCTTATTTCCAGAATCGCTGAACTTGTGAATGCGGGAACCATTGATGGTATTGCTGAATTAAGGGATGAATCCGACAGAAACGGATTCAGAATACATATAGGACTTAAAAAAGACGCGAACACGAATGTAGTTATCAATCAGCTTTACAAGAACACATCACTTCAGACTTCATTCGGCGTTATTATGCTTGCCCTTGTAAACGGAGAGCCGAAGGTTCTGGATCTTAAATCAATTCTTTCATATTATATACTGCACAGGAAAGAAGTTATTACCAGAAGAACGCAGTATGAGCTGAGAAAGGCTGAGGAACGGGCACATATTCTGGAAGGATTGAAGATAGCCCTTGATAATATTGATGAAGTAATCAGGATAATCCGTTCTTCGAAAACAGTTGATCAGGCTTCTGAAAGACTGATCAAGGCTTTCAAACTGTCGGAAATACAGGCAAAAGCGATTCTTGAGATGAGGCTGCAGAGACTGACCAGCCTTGAGGTCAAAAAGATCGTAGATGAACTCAACAGCCTGCTGAAACTTATCAAAGAGCTTCAAGCTATTTTAAAAAGCGATAAGAGGATTCTTGAAATAGTTAAAACCGAACTTATGGAAGTTAAAGAAAAATATAACGAAAAAAGAAAAACAGAAATAAATATAAGCATGAGCGGGGATGATACCGCTTTTGACATAGAGGACCTGATACCTGACGAGGATATGGTTGTTACAATTTCCCAGGACGGTTTTGTAAGAAGACTCCCGGCCGATACTTTCAAGAGACAGAGAAGAGGCGGTAAAGGTGTTACGGGGATGTCAACAAAGAGGGATGATTTTGTAAGGCTTATGGTACTGTCATCGACTCATGATAATGTTTTTCTTTTCTCCAATAGAGGAAAGATATTCGGCCTTAAAACACATGAGATACCGGTAGGAAGCAAGACAAGCAGGGGCAAGTCCCTTAAAGGTATCATTAATCTTTCTTCAGGTGAGAATATTACTGCTATAGGCTCGGTTCCTGATATTGAAAAAGAAATCTATATCTGTATGGCTACAAAATTCGGTATTCTCAAAAAGATCGAAGTATCTGAATACAAAAATGCCAGAAAAGGCGGAATAATTGGCCTGACTCTGAAGAAGAATGACGAACTTGTTGCTGTCAATGTTGTTGAAAAAGACGATGATGTTGTAATAGCTTCAAAGCAGGGACTGATTATACGCACGAACATCTCCAAAATGAGGGCAATGGGAAGAAGCGCGGCAGGTATAATCGGTATGAGGCTGAAAAGCGATGACGAAATAATCGGTATGAATGTTGTTAAGAAAGAATCATCCCTGTTTGTGGTTACTTCAAAAGGGTACGGCAAGAGGGTTGAGTATAAAAATTTCGCTACAAAAGGCAGAGGCGGCAAGGGAATGGCCTATGTAAAGGTCACGGACAAAAACGGAGTATCCATTGGAATAAGTTCTGTTATGCAGTCCGATGAAATAATAATCGTGGCAAAAAGCGGAAAGACCATAAGACTCAGGGCAAAGGATGTTTCCGCTCAGGGAAGATCGACAGTCGGCGTAAGACTTCTTGATATTTCCGGTGATGATGAAGTAATCGAATTTGCTGTAATACCTGAAGAATAATTATTCCTTCCTGATAAACGGCTTTTGCTCATAGATTGATAACAGGTGAATAGTAATCAATAAATTAAAAAAAGCAGCGAACTTAATATTCGCTGCTTTTTTTATTGGATTTATATTAAGTACTTCTGTCAGTTTTTTATAAGGTAGCTTTCTTCATACCGTTCATTCGCGGTAATTTCATCCAGAAGGGTGCAGGCTTTTTTCTTTGAATAGACCGGCCCGATTCTCACTCTGTAAAATGTTTTTCCGTTTACACTTGCACTGTCAATAAAGGCATTGTATTTTTTCTGTTCCAGCTTTTTTACTTCCGAGAGCGCTCTTGATTTCTTATCATAAGAAGCAACCTGAACAGCAAAATATTCCTTGTCAGCAGACGGGGTTCTGGTTATTCTTTTTATTGAAGAAACTTCTATAACATCCTTTTTCCTTTCGGTCTTGTGTTTCTTTACAGTTTTTTTCCTGGGAGCAGTCTTTGATTCGGTTCTGTTTTTCAGCACTTTTGAAGGCGGTATTATTGATTCTATATTCTCATGAGTCAGAATATCTGCCGGTTCCGCGGATTTTATATTGTCATTGGCGGCGAGAGTGTTTTTATCAGGTTTGATTATATTGTCAGCTGAAATTTCAGGCTCGTTTAATAATGAATTTGCTGACGCACTGTCATTTCCTGGACTTCTGAATGAAGGATCATCGGGATTTCCGTCGGACATGGAGCTTCCGGCGGACCCGAGGGACGGGTCAATCATGTTTTTTTCAAAAGGTGCCGGTTTATCTTTTTCGGTTAAAAGATCATCATAAATGGTGCTGTCTTCAGCGAAGATTTCCTTTTCGTTTTCAGTTTTATTAAAATTTATACCAATCAGAACTGCTATTACAAGTAATCCGAAAAAGACACTGGTAATAATTATAATTCTGGGTGTATCAAGCTGCAGAATATACAGGTTTTTTTCTTTTATTTTTTTATTTTCTTTTGCTGCAAAGTCTTCCATATGGCCAATACCTGCCTTTTCGTATTTTCCGTGCTGCCGGAATTATCAATAACATAATCGGCAAGTTTTATTTTTTCATTTAGAGAAAATTGATGATTTAATCTTTCTTTGATCTCATTTTCCGTTATGCCGTCTCTCCTAATCCCTCTGCTTATAACCTGGTCAGGATCCGCGGTAACTGTAATGTTGTAATCCATGAATTTGTGAAATTCCGTTTCAAAAAGAAGGGGAGTATTTATGAAGTGGATATTATCGGGATTTTCATTTACAGCAGATTCAATTTTTTTAAAAATCAGGGGATGAATTATTTTATTCAGCCTTTCGACTTTTAAAGCATCTTTAAACACAATTGCGGCAAGAGCTCTCCTGTTCAGACTTGAATCCTTGTTCAGTATGCCCTCCCCGAATTCCCGAATTATCCGGTTCAGCCCTTCACTGCCGGGCTGCTGAACTTGTCTCGCGATTTCATCCGTATCAATAACTGCTGCGCCGAGTTCTTCAAACATGGCGCACACAGTTCCTTTACCTGACGCGAAAATTCCTGTTACTCCGATTTTCATTTTATTTCTCCGGATTTGCAAATAATATAAAATATAAGTGTTGTTTCAAAATTTAAAAATCTGATCACCTGATTAATGATTTGAATAATGACCTGACCGTATTTGTTGTTTGCCCGCTGCTGTTGTCAAGAGAGGCTTTCAGGAATTCTCTAAATGCGGTTTCATTGTTCAGGGTATTTTTTATCAGTTCAAAATCAATGAGGTTTTCAAGCGGTTTTGTTTTAAGCAGTATTTGATTTATTATATTTTTTTTATTTATTTCCATTTTGCAGTAATTTTCAAAAAACTGATCCGTTTTTATATCCGGAATTCCGAAACTGATTCCCCTGCTGTTAATGTTATAAATACCGCAGTTATTATTTTTTAACAGATTTTCCATATATTCTCTGTAAAGAAGAAAGGATTTACGCGTGAATTTGTTTTCGTATTTTGTACCTTTACTGGTTTTCATTATATAGTTAAAATTTACCGTCTCGGATGTGTTCAGCCTGGAGCATGCATTGTTAAACCTGCTCTGATAAGCAGTACCGCGCGGATATATTTTGAAATCCGGAAAGGAGAAGTCGAATCCGAAAAGAGCGGTATTCTTAAATCCCATTTTTATACAGGCCATGACTGCATCGCCTGCAACTGTGCCTGTTTTTGAATCAATGCTGCCGGTTTTTCCGGGGAAAAGTTCTTCAATGACCTGGGACAACGGGTGTGAATTCAGAGACAGCATTTGAGGAATCCTTTTCTGCTTAGAGGCGGATAAATTCTCTATTACAAGATTATGCGTTGATACAGTGTAAACAGGAATTGTATTCAAAGAGTTTATGCTGAACAGATGTTCAAAGATAAAAGGCTGAGGGTCTATTGATACAAAAAAGTCCGGTTCAACGCCGTATGCTGAAAGAGTCTTCAGCGCGGAATCCACAGTAATTATAAAAATTTTATTCTGATAAGCTTTTATTTCTTTTATATATTCTTCAATGCTGGGCCCTGATGTTATTACCGCACACGGATATCCTTTGAACTTGTCAAAGAATGCGGAAACAGGCATCATCGAGCGGAATGAATTGTAGTTTTTAATGATATTCCTGAGATAAAGTTTTCCAAAAGCTTTATGAGTTGCCTTGTTTCCCGCCTTTTGATCAATAGACCTTTTTATTGCTTTTTTTACCTGTGTATAATAATCCGGAAAAGCACGAACGCTCGGCGCATGCTCGATTACATCAATGCCTTTAATATTGTCAAAATTCAGGTAAGCATTTATTTTTTCCTGAAGATCTTTTATTTCAAGTCCGGTTAAAAAGACTATATTTTCAATCTTCAAAAGCGGATTTAAAAGATTGTTTTTTTCTATTTCTTTTTCAAGATTACTGATTATATCTATTATGATTATTTTTTTAAATTTACCGGAAGTTTCTATAAGCGGATCCAGATGATATCCGAGCCCTGCACCAAGGATAAAAATAAAATCGAATTTATCCTGATTGAATTTTTCTTTTAAAGTGTCGGATTCTTTCAGGGGATTATATTTGCTGTGCAGGTACACCCTGTCGCAGATCTGTCTGCATACATAGAGAGTTGGTTCCCCGTGTTTTGAATCTTCAATTCCGTATTTGATATCCTGCATGTTCTGGTCCGAAAAACATCCTTATAAAATATATAATTATATTCGAATGATATTTCCTATTTATTAACGAAAAGAATTTACAGAACGCATTTAAAACAGCAGTGAAAAGTTGACTCCGATTTCGTATGATATTATTTCCCTGTTTATGCTGTCTGTGTCCCTGTTCCTGAATTTTTCAAGCGCCCAGCGCGCAGTCAGTCCTCCCTGTATATTTTTATGCAGGTCAAGCGTCAGTTTTGAAGTGATGAGATGCTGGTCATACGGTTCCGGCGATGCTGTTGTGGAGTAGTCATACCTGTTCAGGATAAGAGAATACTCAATACTGTAAATCGGTGCTGCTGTAAGTTTATAAATATAACTGAAAAATCGGTGAATCCACATTACGTCAGTTTCGAATAATACGGAAAACTCAAACCCTTTGTCTGTTTCCCTGAATGACTCGGTTGTCTGCAGGTTTGAAATATAAATGTCGTCCTTGCTGCTTCGCAGGGAATCATCCAGGGATATGTATTCTCTTTTGTTCCTTTTTCTGTAATTCAGAGAGCCTTTTAATGACAGGCTTTTCCTGTCCCGTTTAAAAGTTAATGCTGCGGACGGGGAATGAAGGTTCTCTTCTATGTTTGATGTTATAAGCATATCTCTTGTAAAACTGTAGCCGAGAGTCATATTCGCGGCATGATAGGGGCTGCCGATTCTGTTCGGCCTGAAAAATCCGAAACTGAAGATCTGCATAAGATCAAAACTCAGATCACAGCCTGCTGTCAGGGACACGACCTCCTGCGGGATTCCGTAAATTGACTGTCTTTCTGTAACCTGATTTATTCCTGCGTCTGTAAACAGGCTGAATATCTCAAAATCAAACATTGAGTTAATAGCAGCGTTTTCAATAAGCCTGAGATCATTGCTGTAAATCTGAAGCGGCGAATCTTCATCGTCCGTTAACTGTTCGTTCTGCGTATTATAGGTAAAGTCCCTGCCTCTGGCAAAATTTCCGCGCCCTGTGAAAAAATACCATGGCGGATATTTATAAAGATTAAAGGCAGGGCCATAGAATTCATTGTAAACATTTTTAATTCCGTATTTCTCATCAAGAGAATCTGTTTCCTCTCCCTCATAAGGCAGGTCTGTTTCTTCAAATAAAATTGATCTTGAATAGGAAATGCTGATGCTTTTTATAAAGCTTAAATGCTTATAGCCTGTAAAATTAAACGGAAAGTTCAGCGTGTTTGTAACAGAACTGTTGGCGCTTTTTGACCTTGTGAAATTACCTGAAAGGGTTTTCTCTTCATCGGAATAATCACGGAAATTTTCTTCTGAATAATAGAATTCCATGTCTATGATTGGAGAGACAGTAAATTCCGGATTCAAACCGAGCTTAAGCTTTCCTTTTTTATCTCTTTCAACAAATCTGAAATCCTTGTTGTAAACAAGAGGAAAATGAAAACTGCCGTTTACATCGCTTAATAATTCAGTATCAGTCAGGTCCTCTTTGCCCTTTGCCTCCACAATTTCATGAGAGCTGACATTTGCTGAAGGTTTGATCATGAAAAATAAATTCTGATAATCTATTGCAAGGTCAGCGTAATTTTTCTGCCGTTTTTCCTTTTCATAGTATATAACTTCTTCAGTATAGTCTTCTTCTGCGTTCCTGTTAATATCTTCATCCTTAAAAAGAAAGTCAAGTTTAACCGTACATACCATGCTTCCCCAGAGGAATTCGTTAAGCCTTTCTTCAACAATCAGCGATGGGACATGAGTAACATAGTTTGTTTTTTTTATTAAATCCCCGGAAGTATTCTCCTCTTTAACGTTTTCAAAGGAGTTCTGTTTGTATAATACCTTAATACTCGGAACAGCGTTTGTACCGGATGTATATACAGATTCAAATAACAGGGTTCTTTTTTCCGAAACGCCTCTCTTCTCTTCCGGGACTTCATCATTAAGGCTGTCTGTTTCCGAATTCTCTATTATATAATCAATTGTTGCATTCCAGTTGGGCAGTATGTTCATTGAGGAAAACAGTTCATTATATTCCTCACTTATATCGCTTACTGATTTTCCTATTGTGCTGAATTCCGAACCATGCCCCTTTCTGATATATTTAAGGCTGAGATCTGAAAAAACAGGGGTTCCTGAATCGGTAATATAAACCGGCCTTTTATATTTGATTTCGCCTTCATACCAGTGAGCACTGTCTGTCAGGGTTTTTGCTTCACTGAGATAAATGTCATTGAGCCATAACCTGCCTGAAGCCTGGCCCCATATTTCAACTCGTATAAAAGAAATTCTTTTAAAGTCCGGGCTTCCTTCTGATAATTCCTCGTTTTTTTCAATATTTCCGTTTGAGCTGTCTGTAAGCCTGAGCGTTATTTCCCGCCACACATCCTCATAGTCCATTGGAAATTCGTACGTAATATAATCCTCTTCCGATGATCCGATTATTACATGAATATAATCTCCGCTTGTAAAGCTTCTGAAGTTAAACCACATATTCATTGTCTTGTAATGTCTTATATCTATGGGTTCCGTAAATTTTTTGGTTACTGAACCGTTTTGCCTTGATGCGAGATTATATTCAATCTGCATAGCTGTTTCTTTTTCAGAATTCAGTTCATCGCTTGTCCTGTCGCCATACAGGGAGATGTAATTATCTTTTTCAGCGAGCAGAAAGGAATTGTTTCTGTACTCCTCATCATTTATTGAGTCAACAAGAGTAAGGTTGAATTCATTCGGAGAATTTGTTATAACATCATCAAGCATAATATTTCCCCAAATGGCTGATACGAATTTTATGCTGTCAATATATATGGTTCCTGTATTAGTAGTTCCCCTCTTTTTTAATACAAGCCTGACAGAGCTTACTTCTTTAAGGAGTTCATTATAATAAGATGAGTTTGACTGATAATCCGATGATGATTTGTTAAGGTATATTCTTGCCTTCCTCCATGCAGTATCCGCCATATCTATTACAACATTGTTGCTGCTGTTGTACGGAGTTGTAAGTTCTCCGGGAAACCTTATTCTGCTTTCATCCGTATCAAGAGTTCCGTTCCGGTTCAGGTCTTCCGTGTTCAGCACGCCGTCTCCTGTCGTATATGAGTTCAGTCCCGGGCCTGATCCGACTGTTGTTCGTGAACTGCCTGAAGGATTGAACTCATAACCGACATCCTCTGACTCTGATGAGGATGTTGCAAAGTCAAGATAGCCGTTGCTGTTTTCATCTTCTGTATCAAGAAAACTGTCGTCATCCGAGTCTTCATTCAATGATCCGATGTCCAGAAAAAGTTCAACTTCGCCAGACCCGCCTGCTGATTTATACCAGATTTCTATATAATTCAGACCTGAAAAATCAACAGCTTCTGCCGCCAGCTCCCTTGTCACAACCGGAACGTAATCTCCGTCCGTGAAATTAAAATCAAAACCCAGCGATGTCTGTGTGTCAATGTCCTGTATGGAATCTTCTATATGTCCTGTTGCTATATTGAAAGGGCCCGGTTTTTTTGAATAATCAATATCAACAGGAGTATAATTTATCCCGTGAAGAGTTGTAGAGTCGTCAGTATCCCTGTAATAATGATAATACAGAAGTCCTCTGTCATTATTGCTCAGATCTCCGGGAGAAACATTATACGGCATTGATGAGAGCACCCATTCCTTTTCAGAAACAGGCAGGGAAAATAATGATTCGTTGGACGACATGTCGTCAATAAGAGCCTTGCCGAAAGTGTTGACTTTTTTAAAGCTTTTCGCGTATTCCGCGTAAGCGTTTATTTCAAGCGGGGTTTTTGCATTTACTCCGCTTATTGTTTTTACAAGTTTCGAGATTGTCTTTTCTCCCATATGCAGTGATGCATCTGTTTCAAGAAGAAGGGTCTGCTCAGGCTCGCTTCCCGCGTCCGGAATTACATCTGATCCGCCTTCGCGCATGAAAAGAACAGAGCTTCCGATATTCAGATTCCGGTTAAGCTGGTAATCCGCCCTTACTCCCGTAACAAGCGATGATGTCTGGCCTCCGAAGGGTAAGTAATCATATTTTATTTCAATTCCAGTATCAGTTCCAATTACAGGATTATTAGGGTCTGTAAACTGCAGAAATCCGGAAGTGTAGTCGACAGTATACAAAGAAGTCTCAAGCACTCTGCTGTTGACTTTTACGCGTATACTGCCTGGAATAATATTTGAATGTTTCAGCTGAAAGCTTCTTGCTTCCCTGTAATAATCGATTTTTATGTTATAAAGAGAATTGTTATATACACTGGACGGAGGATTTTCACTGTAAATAATATCTGCTATGCTTTGTTTGTACTGCTGTCTGAAAGGTTCCCTGAGATTGAATTTTATAAGCCCGCTTGAATAGTCGATTGAATATTTTCCAAGTCTTGACACATCGTCGCTGGTCATTGTACCGTTTTCTTTGCTGAACTTTATACTGAAATTGTCCTCAAGAAGCTGACTTTCTCCTATGGCGTAAACAGATCTTACTTCATAAACATCCAGATTGAGTCTTTTGTCTTTATTCGTATCCTCTGTTTCTTCTTCAAGGTCAAAATTGCCGTTCTGATCTTCATTGATTGAATAATCGTATTTTAAGAACACGAATATTTTTCCATTGAACTGTTCTGTATCTGTAATAGTCGCAGGGTCAGAGGAGTTTGATCCCGAGGATAGAGAGTATACGGCAAATATTCTGCTGTTTGCGGGTATTGCTTTTAAAAGGGTTATAAGGCCGGTTGAATAGTTAATTATATAGTCTGAGCCGGAAACCTGCAGGTCGTAATATCCTCCGTCTATTTTCAGCTGCATTGAATTTAAATTATTGTATGCATTCTGATCATCAAGATACAGTTTAAAGCCGGAAGAGGATATATTTACATTTTCAGGCGCATAGAATTTGGGGTTAGCCGGGCTGGAAGTGAATGTAACAAGAGTCTCATACGGATTATCTGCAGCGTCCGGAGGACTGGTTAAACCGTCATATCTTTTATAAGGCTCAAGCTGATAATAGGTATTTTTTACATACTGATAATCATTGAGCTTGTTGTTTCCTGATGTTGAGTTACCCCGGAAAGTCTCTATTTTCGTTTCCCCTTTGATTATACTTCCAAATGCCTTGAGTTTAAATTTGTCTTTTTTTAAAGTAATATCAAGCCCTAATCCTTTTGAGGAAGTGTCATCATAAACCGCGTATTTTGATTCCTCGAACTTTATATCAATTTCACCTGCGTTTATCTCCCTGATTACTTCATCATCATTTACCGCTTTATATTTCATCAGATAATGATTATCTTCTTTTTCGCTGTCATGATCAATATACACTGTCATTCTTCTTCCGACATTGCCTTCCATATGCAGCTGCAGGCGACGTTCAAAAGTCAGGTCTTCCTCAATTACGAGAGATGCCGGAGTATCGTCATCGGATTGTTTATATTTATCTTTGGTAAATTTTGAATTTCCATACAGCATATCAAAAAAATATGAGCCGTATGCGTTCATGTTTACTTCGTCACTGCTCTGCAGATATACATCCTGCTCACTCTCTCCTTCCCTGAATGAATATTTTGGTTTTATTACATAGGTATTCCAGTCGCCTTCCTGATAAGCGAAAGGATAATCCTGCCTGATATTTTTTTGATTAACAGTATAGGTAATTTTCTGCTCTTCTTTTCTGCGGGTATTTGCATCAATAAATTTCAATAAAGATCCGGTGAATCTGGTTTCACTGTTTAATGATTTTGTAATAGCTGAGGCAAACAATGAAATTGCGCCTATTAAGATAAAACACAGCGATATCTTAACAATCAGTGGCAGTTTTGCTTTCATGAAATGTTTATTATTCAGGAGGTGCGGAACCTGTTTTTCGGGTTCCTGTGCAACTGTCCGTGAAGAGTCTGGAAGCAGTAATAATTCAGTATCCCGGACAAGTAATTATTGTAATAAAACTGAAATGTGATATCTGTATTTTATATTACCAGACTCTGCTCATATAAGGATACGGATTTATCGGAATTTTTCCAAGTCTTATTTCATAATGGCAGTGATTACCTGTTGCGGACCCGGTCTGCCCCACATAGGCAACGACTTGTCCCTTATTTACCGTTGTTCCGATCTTTGCTTTAATTTTTGAGCAGTGTCCGTAAAGAGATTCGTATCCGTATTTATGTTTAATTCTTACAAGGTATCCGTATCCGCCTGCCCAGCCTGCACCGGTTACGACTCCGGGAGCTGTTGCTCTTATTTCAGTACCTGAATGGGCGCCGATATCAATTCCTGTATGAAATTCGCGGCCGAAACCGAATGGAGATTTTCTCCATCCGAATAGTGATGTAATGTTTCCTTCGTTTGGAATAATTGAAGGTATATCTTTTATTACTTTGCTTCTTGTATCAATGAAACTTTTTGCTGTTTTTATTGTACTTATGGAACATTCCAGGTCTTTTTGAAGCTCCTTTAATGTGAAGATTTCTTCAGGAAGTACATATTTAAGTTTGTTGATATCCTCCTCAAGAATCTCCCCTTCTCCCGCTTCCCATATTTTATCAGCATCATTATCGCCTTTTGTGAGTTCATGAATATCTTCTATATAAGGCTTAATCTCATTTATCAGTTTTGCCGTATCGTTGGTAAGCATCTCGAACCTGAGAAGATGCGATCTTATATCCTTATAATTATTCAGGAGTTCGTCTTTTTTTGAATTGATTGCGGCGTTTTTAATTATCGCATAGGAAGAAGTGATTATTACAATAATGAAAAGCGAAATAAAAAACAGGATTATAAATTTGGAAATATGAAAATTGAATATATTCTTTTCATTATGGGGAATAAGCATGATTGTCATTTTTTCATGCCCTTTTTCCAGAAAATTGTCCCTTATTCTGCTTATTCTCTTTTTAACAAGAAAATTTTTTTCGGAGAATTGTTTTTGCAGTTTGTTATTATATTGTTTAATTCGAAAACGCATTTTAATTTTTCAACTTTATTTAGTATTTAAATTAAAAGACAAATATCTCTCACGAATATTCAGCATAACAGCCGGTAAGCCGGAATATTTGTATTCATACTATTATCGTTAAAGATTTATTATTGTGCAACTATTTTTTTGGACATATTTTTTTTAATGAGCATCAAATTTATTACAACAAAGGTCAGAAAATACTGTTAATTGCATCATAAATCGTCTTCACTTTAACGATGTCTATATTATCAGGTATATGAATGCTGTAACCGTCTGCTGCAGGAACAAGAATTTTTTTAAAACCAGACTTTGAGAACTCTATTACCCTTCTTTCACACTGTGTTACAGGCCTTATTTCCCCTGAAAGGGAGATTTCTCCCAGAAAACCGGTGTCTTTCGGTATAGGTTTCTCTTTTAGGCTTGATGCAACAGACATTGCAACAGCAAGGTCAGCAGCGGTTTCATGAATATGAAAACCTCCTGCACAATTTATAAATATGTCATGTGAATTAAGTTTAATGTAGCCGTGTTTTTCAAGAACAGCTGTCAGCAGAATCAGCCTGTTAAAATCCAGGCCGTCGGACATTCTTCTAGGATTGGAAAAACTGGTAAAGGTTACCAGAGCCTGTACTTCAAAAAGCAGGGTTCTGCTGCCTTCTATTGCTGCGGATATGGCGCTTCCGGGAGAAAGTGCGGATATGTTCAGAAAAAGATTATTTTTATCCTTTATTTCAAGCAGCCCAATGGGGGTCATCCTGAAAAGGCCTACTTCATTAACTGAACCGAACCTGTTTTTTGACGCTCTTATCATTCTGAATTCCCTTGTAAAGTCGCCTTCAAAATGCAGAACAGTATCAACAATATGCTCTAGCAGCTTAGGGCCTGCGATGCTTCCCTCTTTTGTAATATGGCCGATCAGTATAGCCGGGATTCCGCTTTTCTTGGCGATTTCAATTATTCTTGCGGATGCTTCCTTTATCTGGCTGACGGACCCTGCTGACCCGGGAATATCTGATGAATAAAGAGTCTGTACTGAATCAATTATTACACATTCAGGTTTTTCGCTTTCCACAAAGCTGCTGATATCTTCAGTGCATGTATTGGTGCTTACAAGAATATTTTCAGAGCAGATATCAAGTCTGTTTGCCCTCTGTTTCAGCTGTGCCGGAGATTCCTCTCCTGAAATGTACAGGCATTTGAAACCGGATGCGATCTGAAGCGCGAGGGTTGATTTTCCGATTCCGGGTTCGCCGCTGAGAAGTATTACCGAACCCGGGACAATTCCCCCACCGCAGATCAGATTAAACTCTTCCAAAGAAGTCTTTATTCTTTTTATTTCATCAGAGCCAATTGATGAAAGCGGGATTATTTTTTTTTCTTTACCTGGTTTTTTCGCGGCAGCCTGTTCAGTTTCAACAAGGGAATTCCATTCCCCGCAGGAAGGGCATTTTCCTTGCCATTTGCTAAAGTCGGTTCCGCATGAAATGCATACAAAAAGTTTTTTCTTTGCGCCCATTTTTATTTTTTCGGACTGAAAAGAAGTTTTGACGGATCTTTTTTCAGAGAATAAAACAGATCTTTTGCGGATACTGACGCGTCTTTAAGATTGTTGTAAATCTCTTCATCTGCAAGAAGCTTGCCCATGGTGCCCCTGCCCGTATCAAGTCTGTACATAATTTTATTTAAATGGTCCGAGATCTCGGAAAGGTTTCTTAATGCGATTGCAATGTCCTCTTTGTTTTTTTCAGAAAGCTGGGAAAGATTCGTTGTGAGTATATTAAGCTGTTTCATGAATTCTCTGGTTTCCATGCTGAGTGTTCCCATCATTGCCTTTGTAATCAGAACGGATTTTTTAATATCGTACCGGTTTTCATCTACAAGATTGTTAAGGTTTTCAACGAACTTATGAGAGTTCTGAAAAATTTCGGCAAGCATCTGGCCTCCATGCTTGTCATGAAGAAAACCCTGAAATGTAAGCATCATCTGGTCAAAGCTTGCTGGATCTATGCCGTAAAGCGTGTCGCCGTTTTTTAAAAAATTGCTGACATCCGAAGAAGGTGGCACAAACACATTAATATATTTTTCGCCGATCAAGCCTGTTGTAAAAATCGCGAACTGTGTAGACCGTATCAGCTTGTATTTATTGTCAATCCATATACTGACTTCAGTCTTTTCTCCGCTCTGGCTGATTGATTCGACCTGCCCTATTTTTATGCCTCCTGCTATCTTTACCGGAGATCCTTCGCGCAGGTCGTTCAGAAAACCGAAATACAGCTTCAGCACGTAACCTGACTGCGATACGTTTATTTTTGCCAGTACTCCGACAAGCACTATAAAAATAGTAAAGCTAGCAGTGATCAGCAGCCCTACTTTGGCTTCATCACTCAGTTTCATACAAGACCTCCATATTCACCTTTAAAGTACAGGATTCAATATCTGCACAGACTTAATACGCATGGCGAATGATAATATTCTATAGACAGGAAACACCTTGTCAACTGCATCTTATGTCATGGGTTCAAATAATTGTTTATGAACTATAACATGACGGATAATAAAATAAACAAAGAATTAAAAACCCCGGCGTATAAAAAGAATGTGGAAACCTGTAATGCAGGAAACGAAAGCTTTATAATGAATAAATTTTCATAATGATTTGACTTTTATTTTTGTCTCATATAAAATAAGCTGTTACTGTTTTTTATTATTTTAAGGGAGACAATAAACATTTTTATGAATGAAATAGATAAACTTAATAAAGCTGTAGATTCTCTGTCAGAACAGAAAAAAAAGCTGGAAATCGCCCTGCATTATACACATGGGGATGCTGATAAGGCAAAAAAGATGATTTCCGGTGCATATAAAGATGTATATGCCATTAAAGCAAGGTTTTCAGCTTCAAATACATTCGGTGCGTTTCTGATGTTTTTTAATATTCCTTATTCTTCTCTTATACATTCATGTGTTGTTTTAAGCCGTTCTTATATTCTTGAGGATATCAAAACAAGTCTCCAGTGGCGTGTTTTTGAAGAGGAGGTTGAGAAGTTCAACCAGGAAGGAAATTATGACAGTGAAATGACATCAAAGATGAGAGACAATCTTGCTGATGCTTTTGTAATTAAACTGACAGGTGATCAGAGGGCAAATGAATTAAAAAAGAATCTGGAGCTTAATGATGAGATAGCTGCGAACAGGGTTATTAAAAAATTTATCCAGGACAGATTTGGATTTCAGAATATTGACTTAAGTGTTGATTATGAGCAGATATCATCACTTGACATGGAATTGTTTTCAATAACCAGTAATAAAATCGAACTTAAGAAACAGTCTGAAGAAAATAAGAAAGGTGCGGAGGAGCCTGAGATTGAACCTTTTAAGGATGAAGAGGATGAACTCAGCGATAAGGATGTTCAGCATATTATTCAGGGTGCTTTAATTCTGGCACCGATAAAAGGAAAGAGTATTTCATCCGTCCAGATAGGAGACAGGCTGAAGGTTAATTTTACAACCTCCAGTTCAACGGCAGTTTCAATTGCAAAAGCTTTAAACGCATATGAAGACGGTAATTTTAAACCTATTTCCGCAAGAGTTGTATCCATCAGGCATCTGGCTGACGGAGGCTATAAAATATTCTGTTTAATCGCGAAAGGAATTTACGTCAGAATTGAAGAGGAAGAGGATAATATTAAAGTAGCGATTGACGGGCTGGTGAATGGGAGTGAAAAAGAAGCCGTTTCATTCAGAATGCCGGTAATTTTTATACTGGCGGTAATTTTTATAATATTAACAGGAACTATAATTCTTTTGCTTGTTCTTTAAGCTGGCTGCATCTGAGAGGTTATCATTTATAAAATAATAGTTACGTGGTAGCATCTCTGGTATTTTTCATGTATTACATACAGAATCTTTTCATCCTGAAGCTGTAGCAGACTTTCCGTGAGAATTGATCTTAACTGTCTCCTGAGAGAATCTCCCAGAATAAAACCGAATTTTCGGCGTATTTTTTCAAGTAAGGCGTTTGTTTTGCTGTTGCCCGCATCAGCTTCCGGCAGGCTGATGTAAAAATCATCATAAAAAACATCGAAGCTTATACCGTATTTGTGCGTGGACATAATTGACGCATTGATATTTCTGGTTATAAGTTTTTTCTGGTATTCATAAGGACGGACAGCTGAAGATATTGCTATTTTGACCGCCGGCAGGTCTTTACGCTTCTTAATGTTCTCCTGAATGCGTTTTGTCAGCATTTCAAGCCCGGCTGCGGCCTTTGTATTCAGGTATCTGTATTTTTCAGGAACATTGTAAAAGTAATACAGGTCATCAGTATCTGCCGGGAGTTTGACAAATTCTCCGGATTCCGCTTTTAAAATTATTTCATCATCTTTAGTGACAGGCTTGATCTTCCTTGTTTTTACAAAACTCAGATGTTTTTGTATCAGGAATTTTCTCAGCCTTTTTTCTTTTTCAGGAGAAAAATAATCTTCATATATCGGGAAGCTGACAATAAATTCTCTTTCAACTTTTTCAATTGTTTTCAGGTATCCCGATATCTGATTGTGTATACGATTGTTGTAATTATTGAACCAGATTATACCTGAAGCAGAAAGTAAAATAATTATTAAGATAAAGATGATAATATAATATTTTTTCATGACAGTTGCAGGCGGCCGTCTGTTGACAGGTATTTCCGCCAGGGAAATTTTGTTTTATTAAGTTATGCCGGATAGAATATTTAATGAATTATCTGCAGCATCTGCCTTCTTCATTGCTGCAGATAATTTTATTTTCAATCTGTATTGTAGTATGGGAAATCCCGTATTTTTTTTCAAGCATTGAATTCACATTTTTGATTATTCTGTCAGAGTCTGTTCCATCTTCCGTTTCATCTGTCAGGATATGACAGGAAAGAAATATTTCTGAAGAATTTATTGACCAGATGTGAAGACCGTGAATATTCTGCACTCCGTTTATTCTTTCTATATTTTTGTACACCTCATCAGAATCAATTCCTGCAGGAGTTCCCTGCATAAAGATTCTAAGGGATTCTCTGATAATTTCAGAAGAGCTCCATACAATCATGAGTACAATAACAAGACTTATTACAAGGTCAATCCAAACAATATTTGTAAAGTACATTATTATACCGGCTATAATTACAGCTGCAGATGAAATAGCGTCGTACAGGAGATGTAGGAATGCCGCTCTCATGTTGATGTTGCTGTCTCTGGTTTTTGAGAGCACTATAATTGAGAAAACGTTGCCAAGGAGACCAATTCCGGCAACGGGAATCATGATGCTGATATTGACGGGAACAGGATTTAAAAATCTTATGATCGCTTCGTATACAATGTAAATTCCTATCCCCACAAGACTTAAAGCATTTATGAGAGCAATCAGTACTTCAAAACGCTTTAATCCGAAGGAATATTTTTTATCGGGATTTTTTTCTGAAACTCTTTCCCCTGCGTATCCGAGCATCAGGGACAGAACATCGGAAAAATTATGGCCTGCGTCTGAAAGCAGTGCAAGGCTTCCGGATAAAAGCCCTCCGATATATTCCGCGACTGTAATTATGATATTGAAGCAGATTGTCAAAACAAGCCTGTATTTATTTGTTATTGAATGAGTGTGGTTGTGGAAAGTACCCTTGTGACCGCAGTGGTCATTATGTTCATGGGTGTATTTATTATTATTGTATGTTTTCATAATTTTATCTCTATTGAAATAACCGGGATGCTATATTGTAAAATAATAAAATAATTTATCATTTCAAATAATAAATTTGGTTGTTTTTCTTGTTGTTATAATATTTTTCTTATATATTTAAATGATTTTTTATTCTGTTTCGGCATAATTATAGCCCTGAAACTTCCTGCTGATAGTTCAGCCGGTTCATCAAATATTAAATATAAACAGGAGATGCTTTATGGATAACAGGTTTGATCAGTTGCCGGACTCAATTAAGGAACATTTAAAGGCAATAACAGAGTCATCAGGACTGCCTGATAATGAGGAGTCGCTTAAAATGATTTCCGACAACTGGTTTGAAAAAAAGGAGTTGTTTGAAGATCAGGTAAAAGCTCTTGATATGATTGAATTTGATTCATTTTCAAAGGATGAAAAAAAAGCGGCACTTATGCTGACTTATTCCGGTTCATTGATCAGCCTCGGCAGCATAAAAAACGGATCAAGATGGGTGGAGTATTCAAGCATCAAGCTAAGAAACGATGTCCCGGATATTCTGATTGAGGAAAAAGCTTCTCTTTCAAAAGATACCGGAGTGGATCAGGCTCTGGAATTTGAAGAAGGTCCGATAAAGAATACTTCCGCTCTGCTGAAAATTGTTGTATGCAGTGATGATGTGAGTCTTGATGAACAGGACAACAGAATCAGGGAAGCTACAATATTTTTAACAAACGGGTTTATAAAGATAAACAGAACTTTGTCCATTCACAGGGACAGTGATATGGGCTTTACAACAAAGGCAATTATCAATCATGTGGCTAAAAGAAATAATCTTACTTTAAATCAGGCAAAGAGGATTATTGATGATTATACATGTATTCTTGAATCAGGTGTTCTTCTTGGAGAAAAGGTCCCTGTGGGAAGGCTTGGAAGAATGTATTTGAAGCTGAAGCCTGCTCAAAAAGCAAGGGTCGGCAGGAATCCTGCTACAGGAGAGGAGATTACCATAAAAGCAAAACCGGAAATGCTTGTTCCCAAAATAAATTTCAGCAAGTATCTTAAGGAGAAAGCTTCAATAGCCAGAATTGATCCGGAAATGTCTGAAGATATTTCAGAGGAGGGAAGCGACTCTGATGAATAGACAGTAATTTTGCCGGCTGATTTACAGGAAAAAATTATTTATTTTTTATAAGGCTGTCCGGAAAGGACAGCCTTATTTGTTAATAATTGCCGGAACCGGCGAATATATGATTTTTCTAATTGTTTCAGTATGCTGCAATATTGCCGCTTCCGGGTAATAATTTGCTTGATTCATACACGCAAATTTCATATCTGCTTTAATATACTATTAAACAGGAAAAAATTATTATGTCAATTAAACTGATAATAATCGGAGGCGTAGCCGGCGGTGCTACTGCCGCAGCAAGGGCGCGGAGGCTTGATGAGAATGCTGAAATTATTCTCTTTGAAAGAGGGGAGTTCGTGTCTTTTGCCAATTGCGGTCTTCCGTATTATATCGGAAATATAATAAAGAACAGAGATGATCTGCTGGTTACTACGGCACTGGATTTGAAAGACAGGTATAAAATTGATGTAAGGATATTCACTGAAGTAGTGTCAATTGACAGGGGAAAAAAGCAGGTCAGTGTAAAAGATTTAAATTCAGGAAAAAGTTATACTGAGAATTATGATAAATTAATATTGTCTCCCGGAGCTGAGCCCGCAAAACCTAAAATCGACGGAATAGACAATGAGAACATATTCAGGCTAAGAGACATTCCTGATACCGACAGAATCAAAGCCCTGCTTGATGTTAAAAAGCCGGAATCCGCGGTTATTATAGGCGCGGGATTTATAGGTCTTGAAATGGCGGAAAATCTTGTTGAGCGCGGAATAAAGACAACTGTAATTGAAATGCTTGATCAGTTTGTTCCTCAGGTTGATTATGAAATGGCTTCCATTGTGCAGATATTTCTTAAACAGAAGGGTGTTATATGCAAGGTTCAATGCCCGGCGAAATCCTTTGAAAAAAGAGGAGGCCGTACAGTTGTAGTCACAAGCACAGGAGAAGAGATTGAATGCGATATGGTTCTGATGTCTATCGGAGTAACGCCTGAAAATAAACTTGCGAAGGAATGCGGACTTGATACCGGCTCAAGAGGCGGCATAATTGTTGACGGATCAATGAAGACGTCGGATCCGGACATCTATGCTGTCGGAGACGCTGTTGAAGTTAAAAATTTTATCACTGGCAGGCCCGAAATGGTTCCTCTGGCAGGCCCTGCGAACAAGCAGGGACGCATTGCTGCTGACAATGCGCTGGGAAGAAGTTCTGTCTTTAAAGGAACACAGGGTACCGCAATACTAAAGGTATTTAAGCTTGTGGCCGCATCAACAGGGCTTAATGAAAAATCTCTTCAGAAGAACGATATTGCCTACCAGGCAAGCTATACGCATTCTCTGTCTCATGCTGGTTATTATCCTGATGCTGAACTGATGTCTGTTAAGATTCTTTTTAATCCGAATAACGGAAGGCTTCTGGGTGCGCAGATTGTAGGTTTTGACGGTGTTGACAAACGTATTGATGTGCTTGCAACAGCAGTAAGATCCGGCCTGTCTGTTTTTGACCTTGAAGAGTTGGAGCTCGCTTATACGCCTCCGTTCTCGTCCGCGAAGGACCCTGTAAATGTTGCGGGATTTGTTGCTTCCAATATAATCAGGGCGGATGTTAAGTCCGTAACATGGAATGAGCTTAAAACGCTGAAAGGTAAAGTTTCATTTATTGACATGAGAGATGATATAGAACTGGAGATGAGCGGCACAATGAAAGGCGCGGTAAATATTCCGCTGAATGACTTAAGAAGCAGTCTTGATGAGCTTGATAAAACGAAAACCTATGTTGCTTTCTGTGCCGCGGGATTAAGGTCATATATAGGCTGCAGAATCCTCATGCAGAAAGGGTTCAGGGTGCTTAATTTGAGCGGCGGATTTACAACCTATCAGTATGTAAAGCATATAGTTGAAAACTAATAAGAAAATTAAACGGGATTTTTATTTATGAAGCCGTTTGTTAAAAATCTTTCATTAGAGGAAGCGGAAATTCTATTCGAATCGATAGGGGAAAAACCATACAGGGCAAAGCAGCTTTTCAACTGGCTGTATGAAAAAAATGTTACCTCCTTTGATGAAATGACCAATTTTTCCAAAGAGCTGAGGCAGTATCTGAATGACACTTATCTGCTTTCAGCTCTTGAACTTGAGAAGAGTCAGGTTTCCTCTGTTGACGGAACGCAAAAATATCTTTTTAAGACTGCGGACGGAAAATATATAGAGTCTGTGCTTATACGCAATGATAATAATGAAAAGGAACGCCTGACAATATGTATCTCAAGCCAGATCGGATGCGCAATGGGATGCAGCTTCTGCCAGACAGCAAGGATGGGATTCAAACGCAATCTTGAACCGGCTGAAATTATTGACCAGGTGAATCATATCAGAAGGATATCCGGACTGCTTAACAATAATATTGTTTTCATGGGCATGGGAGAACCTTTTATGAATTATGACAACGTTCTCAAGGCTGCGGATATATTAAATTATTCATTCGGCTTTCATATATCCGCAAGAAAGATAACAATCTCGACCTGCGGTATAGGTGATGCTATAGAAAGGTTTATTGACGAAGAAAGGCCGTATAATCTGGCCATATCACTGAATGACACTCTTTCTGAAAAAAGGCGTGTCAGTATGCCTGTGGAAAACGGGTTTCCAATAGCCGGTATTGCTGAAATGTTCAATAAAAAATTTCCCGTATCAAGAAACAGACTTACAATTGTCTATGTAATGAGAAAGGACAATATAACATCCGAAGACGCAAAGAGATTAAAAAAGATGTTCAGATATTCAAGGATAAAGCTTAATCTGATAGAGCTTAATCCGGGTGATCACGGCCTTGACCATCCTTTGAAAGAACAGATTGAGGCATTTATCAAAGAGCTTGAAATAATGAATGTGCCTGTATCCGTGAGAAAAAGTTTTGGAACAGATATTGACGGCGCATGCGGCCAGCTTTCAGGAAAGTACGAATAGAAGTATTAAGCTGTATTTTCTTGCTGTAAAACCTCCGGTTTTTATTTCCTTTAAATATTATTTGACATATAAAAAATAGAGATAATTTATTAAAAAGTAATCTGCTAATGTAATTAAACGGGTATAATAAAGAGATATTACGATGATATAAAGGATACTCCGGTTTGAGTATCATCTGCCTGCTTTTCAGAAAAGCATATATTTTATTCGCATAAAGATTCGGCATTCCGGCCGGAATATTATTTAAAAATACGGGCGATACCATAAAATAATGATTAGATGGATTTTTTCTCATAAACTGCTTGTTGTTTCCGTTCCTGTTATTGTCATGATCATTGCAGGGATCTTTGCAGGCATTATATATGTAAGCTGGCTAGATGACAGGGAAAAGGCTCTTGATACTCTTTCCAGGTATAAAAAGCTGATAGACCGCACTGAAGAATTAAAGGAAGGACAGGTATACAGCTACAGCCAGATAGATCTATCTGCAAAAGTGGTGGATATACCTACACGTATTTACGACAGAAACAATGAAATAATCGGTGAGTTCTTTGAGCAGAAGAGAGAAATCGTACCTTATAATAATATTCCTGAATGGCTAATCAAGGCTGTCGTTGCAAGCGAAGACAGGGACTTTTACAATCACAACGGCCTGAGCTTTAAAGGTATTTTCAGGGCAATGGTTGTGAATGCTGTGAACTTCAGGGTCGTTCAGGGAGGAAGCACTATAACTCAGCAGCTTGCAAAAGTACTGTTTACTGACATGGAAAGGGAGTTTAAAAGAAAGATATATGAGGCTTTCTGCGCGGTTGAGATAGAGAAGAGATACGATAAGCAGGATATTTTATCGATGTACCTTAATCTTATTTATTTTGGAAACGGCGCTTACGGAGTAGAGTCAACATCAAAAATGTTTTTCGGAAAATCCGTTAATGAGCTTGATGAGACTGAATGTGCTATGATAGTTGCCACAATCTGCAGCCCGAAATTATTTTCTCCGCTTGGCAATCTTGATAATTCTTTAACAAGAACAAAAACTATTATGAAATCCATGATTGACGCAGGTTTTATTGATGAAAAAAAGGCTTCATTCCAGTTCAGGAGTTTTCTGTCAAAATGGGATTTTTCATTTAATGAAAATAATGAGCCTGTATCATCTTCGATCGGCAGTTTTCTTTTCAGCAGCTACAGGATCAACAGGGCGCCGTTTTTTAATGAAGGCATCAGAAGAGTGCTTGTGGAGAAATTCGGCGAAGATGTAATGAAAAAAAGCGGACTCTCGGTATACACTACTATTGACGCAAAAAAGCAGGATGTTGCTTTAAACTGTCTAAGGGAAGGCATAGATAAGCAGAGAGAATATCATCTTAAAATTGCTGATAGAAATGTAAACAGTCCGGAAGCAGCAATAGAAGAGGAAAAAGCGGAAAATATTGACGGAGCTATGATTGCAATTAATCCGGAAACAGGAGAAATTATTTCCTATGTTGGAGGATACAGCTTCTCGTCAAAAAGCCAGCTTGATCACGTCACACAGATAGTAAGACAGCCCGGGTCTTCCATTAAGCCGGTAATTTACACTTCCGCCATTGAAGACAGGGTAATTACTCCGTCCAGCGTTTTTATTGATGAACCCGTGGAATTCGAGGGCGGTTATTCACCCGGCAATTACAGCGCTAATTACAGGGGAAAAACAATTGTACGTGAGGCCCTGAGGAAATCAATAAACGTGATAGCCGTCAAGGTGCTCGAGGAAACAGGATATGAAACTCCTTTCAGGATAATAGGTGACAGTCTGAATCTTTCCGATAAAGTTATGAAACAGAGATTTGGAAAAACTCTGTCTTTTGCGCTTGGAACTTATGAAATTTCTCCAATGGAAAATTGTATTCTTCATTCAACAATCGTAAACGGAGGCAAATATATTAAGCCCTATGGAATTAAACATATAGCAGACTATAACGGAAATGTTGTCTGGAATAATGAGAAGGAAGTCTTTGATTTTGTAGAAGAGAAAAGAAAAGAAACAGGCAGCATTATTGATCCTGTTGCCTGTGCGGTTACCGTTTCAATATTAAAAGGGGTTTTTGAAGAGGGCGGAACAGGATATTATGCTGTACAGGGATATAATATTGATTTTCCTGCAGCTGGAAAGACTGGAACAAGTTCGGAATTTGTTGACGCGTGGTTTGTCGGCTATACTTCGGAACTTGTTACAGCCGTCTGGATAGGCAATAATGCGGGTGCGATTTCTCTCGGTAAAGGCCGGGCAGGAGGCGTTGTTTCTGCGCCTGTATGGGCGAAATTTATATCACAGATTTATAATGATGACAACAAGCCCGGAGATTTTCAGGTGCCGGAGCATGGTGTTACGAGGCAGACAATATGCCTTGATTCAGGAATGGTTCCGCGAAAGGGGGATCTTTGTCCGCAAGTTGCAATTGACCAGCTTTATTTTGCAGGCAGCGAACCCGGAGAATACTGCAATATACATACAGGAAAAAATTAATGTTTACAATCCACGGAAACGATTATAAATAACAAAAAGCGGTTATCATAAGAATAATAAATCGTCAGATACGGAACAACCTGGTTGCAATAGAACTGATTTTTATTATTTTAAAACGAAAAGAATTTTTATGAATTTAAAAAAAATATATTATCTGTGTTTTTATTTAATTGCAGCACTGACCCTTTCTTTTACATGGCCTGTCACTGAAGGACGGGTTACTTCCACATTCGGGGAATCGAGAGGAGATCATTTTCATGACGGGATTGACCTGGTTTCAGCTAAAGATGCCGTGTATCCGGTAAGTGAAGGAAAGCTGGTTTATTTATGGGATAAATCTTTTTTTCCTGCGGAGAATTATCCGGGAGGAGGAAACTACAGGATCTTACAGCATGACAAGGGGTTTTATTCCATATATATGCATTTGAAAGACAGCCCGGAATGGAAAAGCGTATACAGTATAAATGATGCTGTAGGAGAAATCGGTAATACAGGGCATTCCTTCGGGGATCATCTGCATCTTTCCATGCTTCATGCTGATTCGAAAAAATCGGTAAATCCTTTTATTTTGTTTCCTGAAATTGCGGATACTAAAATACCTGATATCAGAAATATTTACATAAGAGTTGAGGATAAATATTTTACAATTAGAGATAAGGATAAAATCCGTCTCACACAGCATTATCCGCTGCTGGTTGATATTTCCGATTCAATAGCAAAAACAGAAAAGACAGGAATTTACAAACTGAATATTATGCTGAACGGTAAAAATGTTTATAATTATGTTTTTTCTGAAATTGAACCGTCAAAAAATGGATTGACAATATCCGGGAAATTCTTTCAGGATTTATTTGACGAAAAAGGATATTATAAAGCAATTGACGTGCAATATCTTGAAGGAATCAATAATTTGTCCATAACAGCAGTTGATTATTCCGGGAATACAGCTTCAAAGAAGCTTGCCTTTACAGTAAATCTGGATATGCAGTAATTGCACTGATGGAATGTAATTTAGAAATGTCCAACCCTCCGTTGCCTAACCCCGAATTATTTACATACAGACTGCGTTTATGTGTGAACATTTATTTATACTCAATAGTTAGATTATTCCTGGCGCGGAATTTTTTATAGGTTATGATGGATAATTTTTATTATGATTTAATAGTCCTTTTTTTTGCGATAATGCTTTCAGCTTTTTTTAATGGTGCAGAAACAGCTCTTTTTTCGCTTAAGAGGTCTGATCTTCACAGATATTCTTCTTCGGGCAATAAAAAAGAAAATCTCATCGCAAAACTGATGAGCAAACCTCAAAATATACTTATTACAATACTTGCCGGGAATCTTTTTGTTAATATAATTATTTCGTCTCTGACTACAAGTTTTTTGCTTATAATCTGGGGAGAATATGGGCATATTATCGCAATTGGTATTGTTACTGTTTTTCTGATTGTATTTTGTGAAATATCTCCAAAGGTCATTGCGATAAACAGGTATGAAAATTTTTCAAGAAAAATCATTTCTTTGCTGAATATATTCCATGTCATTCTCATTCCGGTAAGAATATTGCTGCTTGGAATTACAAATATGATAATAAAAATATTATCATTAAAACTGGATCAGGGAAAGTCAATTACCGAAGAAGAGCTTGATATGGCTTTAAGACTAGGTCTCGCAGAAGGGGTAATCAATAAAAGTGAAGAGATTTTTTTGAAAAATGTACTGCGCTTTTCAAAGAAGGAGGCGCAGAATGTGATGATTCCGCGCAATAAAGCTTTGTTCATACCTTATACGGCGACAGTACAGGAGGCTCTGGATATACTTCTGAATACCGAGACTGTAAGAGCTCCGGTTTACAAGGAAAATCCGGATAATGTTATCGGGATGCTGGATTCCAGAGAGCTTATTCCTTATGCCCTGGGATTTAAAAAAGCAAAAAAAATCACAAAATTTATTCATAATATATATCATTATCCCGCCTCCAAAGAACTTGGCGAGCTTTTGAGTGATTTTCTTCATAATAAAATTCAAATCGCGATTGTTGTTGATGAATATGGAGGTACTGCTGGAGTTGTAACTTTATCGTCCATTTTGTCTGAACTTATGGGGAAAAATTTTGTTTTGTGGGAGGAAAAGCACAGGACTGAGAAGGACATTAAAATAATTGATAATGCAACTGTTATATCGGGAGATATGCAGATACATGATTTTAATTTCAATTTTAAAGAAAGTCTTGTAAGTGAAGATAATGAAACCGTTGGCGGATATATTATTGAAAGGCTTGGTTATTTTCCAAAGCGTTCCGAGGCGGTTGAAACTGATAATTATATTTTGAAAGTCAGGCACATAAAAAAGAATAAAATAGAATCCGTGGAATTGATAAATAAAACAGATAAACTGAACATAATTAACAATACAGGGGATGAATTGGTTTAGTAAGATTTATTATGGAACTGGAATATATTATATATCATATAATAGTGGCTTTTTTTATTTTATCATCTGCTATTTTTTCCGGATCGGAAACTTCGCTTACTTCAGCTAATTTTATAGCATTGAGGACTCTTTCTGAGAGCGGTATAAAGAGAGCAAAAAAATGCATGCTTCTGCTTGATAATATTGAAGAATCCCTCAGTATGATACTTATAGGTTACAATCTTGCTAATGTTGCAGCTACCTCGTTTATAGTCTTTCTGGCCACAAAAGCGTTCTTGCTGGATGACAACGGAGTTCTGATAGTTACCCTGGTTCAAATGTTTTTCTTTCTGGCTTTTTGCGAAATTTTTCCGAAAACGATAGCCAGGTCAAAGGCAGATTCGTTTCTTTTGTTTTTTGCCTATCCCTTGTCAGCTCTTTTAATAATACTAAAACCTGCAGTTAAGCTGTCTCTGCTGTTTTCGAAAAAGCTAAAAAAGATCATGAATTATACGGACACGTCCGGTTTCCTGATAGGCTCAAGAGATGAAATCGGAACACTGTTTCAGCTGGGAGAAAAAGAGGGAATCATTGACGAAGACCACCAGGCTTTTGTGCTTGAAATTCTTTCTTTTAACGAAATAACCGCAGAGGAAATTGCAACTCCGACAATTGATATGATTTCTGTGGAATTAAAGCAGAGTATCAGGAACCTTGTAAAAATAATAGAAAGCACCAGATTTTCCAGAATTCCGATACATGAGGAAAGAGTGGACAATATAGTAGGCTACATTCATTACAGGGACATTCTCAGGAATAGAAAAATAAAGAAAATTGAAGAGATTATGAAGAAGCCTTTCTTCGTTCCTTCAACAAAGAGAATTTATGAGCTTTTCCTGGAAATGCAGGAAAACAATGAGCCTCTTGTTTTTGTTGTCAATGAATTCGGCGCCGTAGAAGGCCTTATCTCGTATGAAGATATTATCGAAGAGATTGTCGGAGAAATACAGACACGCGATCATCCGGAGGAAATACTGATCAGGAAAGTCAACAGTACAAGATATATTCTTGATGGCGGACTTGATGTTGATTATTTCAACAGAAAGTTCGGGCTTTCAATTAATAAAAAAGGCTTTTCCACGATTGCAGGCCTTGTTACCTATAAGCTGGCAAAAATACCCAAAAAAGGCGACAGCTTTACTCTGGATAATTATACTTTTACAGTAAATGAAGTCACTGACAGATCGGTTGAGAAGGTAGCCGTGGAATTATCGGGAAAGGGGAAAAAGAAAAAATAAAAACTGCAGATGATATAAAAGTAATTCTATACGACATTAACGCGAAGGATTGTGATACAGCTTTCGGATTTTTAAAGCTGGAATGTCCCTCAAAAATTCCATTCGGGTCGGAAGAAGAATTTAAGAAGCATATTGAAAATTTAAAAGAGCAGGGCTTCAGGCATAAGGAAGTAATGGTTCTGAAACCTTTTAAAGGACGCTTTTTTCAGATGTGTCCGGGCTCTCCCGGAGTGATCTGCTGCAATTACAGGGTAATCAACACCTGTTTCGGATGCATTTATGACTGCGCGTACTGCTTTTTAAATTCATATCTTAATACATTCGGCATTACCCAGTTCACAAATACACAGGATCTTCTTGCAGAGATTGATAATTTTATAAGCACTTCTGACGGCCGGTTCCTTTACAGAATAGGTTCAGGTGAATTCACTGATTCAATGATGATTGATGAAGTTACAGGACTGGGGCGGCTTTTAATAGACAAGTTTAAGGATTGCGGTAACGCAATGCTTGAACTGAAGACAAAATCAGACAATGTTGATCATCTGCTGAACATTAAACACAAAGGGAATGCGGTTCTTGCATGGAGCCTTAACACAGAACGGAATATCGCGCTGTATGAAAAAGATACAGCACTGCTGGACGAAAGGCTGGAAGCAGCGGAAAAGGCTTGTAAAGCAGGCTATTTCCTGGCATTCCATTTTGATCCGATAATAGTATATCCTGAATGGGAAAAGGATTATAAAAGTGTTGTAAAAAAGCTTTTTTCAGTAATTAATCCTGAAAAGATTGTCTGGATATCAATGGGAGGGTTCAGATATACTCCCTCCTTTAAGGAAATATTAAGAGAATTGTTTCCGGCAGAAGAGCTTACGGTTCAGGAGATGTTCCCCGGAGTAGACGGCAAATACAGATACCTGAAAAAAAACAGGATTGATATTTACAGAAAAATGAAAAGTTTTATCAATGAATTCACGGATAAACCGTTTGTCTATTTATGTATGGAGACTAAGGATGTCTGGAGTTCCGTTTTTGGCAGATATTATGACACGTCGGAGCTTTTTGAAAAGGATTTTGCCGAATATTTACAGAAGACATTTTTTTAGTTGTATATTTTATGTGCGGTTTTAATTTGTCTTCTGTCAATTGCTCCACAGGTTTGTTTCCTGTCGGAATTCAATCGGAATAATTATATATTTATAGTGTATGATCAGGGGTTTTCCGGCTTAATCAAGATATTGTGAGGAAGTTTTTTGGCAGATCAGGATTACAGGGAAGTTATAAAAGAACTTAATACGGTTTTTGTAAAGGCCGCTTCTCTTTATGACTCAATTAATATAGCAGGTTTAAAGGAAGAACTTAAAACGCTTGAGCAGGAAACATTTAAGGACGGTTTCTGGAAAGACCAGGAAAAAGTTACCGAAGTCAATCTTAAAATCAGCAGGCTGAAAAAACGTATTGATCCATGGGACAAGCTTGTAAATCAGATCAGGGATGAGAAGGAACTGGCCGAAATAGCATTATCTGAATCTGATGAATCGATTCTGAGGGAGATCGCTTTAAAAGTTGACGGGTTCAATGACAGGTTTGATGAGCTTGAAAATATTGAACTGTTTTCAGATGAGAACGATTTAAACAGCGCGTTTATTGAAATTCACCCTGGAGCAGGCGGAACGGAATCCCAGGACTGGGCATTGATGCTTTTACGGATGTATATGCGCTGGGCAGAGGATAATGGTTTCGGGCTTGAACAGGTAGATTATACTCCCGGAGATGAAGCCGGAATAAAGAGCAGTACCATACTGGTAAGGGGCGATTACGCGTACGGGCTGCTGAAGTCCGAGCGCGGCATTCACAGGCTTGTGAGAATCTCTCCTTTTGACGCGAACAGCAGAAGGCATACCTCGTTTGCTTCCGTTGAAATACTTCCTGAGGTACCGGATAATATTGAAATTGATATTAACGAAAACGAGCTCCGCATTGACACATACCGTTCATCCGGTGCAGGCGGACAGCATGTAAATAAAACAGACTCCGCAGTAAGAATCACTCATCTTCCCACAGGGATAGTTGTACAGTGCCAGAATGAAAGATCACAGCATAAGAATAAAGCTTTCGCAATGAAGGTGTTAAAATCAAAGCTGTATGATTTAAAGAAGAAAGAACAGGCAGATGAAAAGCAGGAGAAGATGGGGCAGAAAAAGGACATTTCATGGGGGAATCAGATAAGGTCCTACGTTTTTCATCCTTATACTCTTGTCAAGGACCACAGGACTGACGAGGAGACAGGAAACGCGGATGGTGTACTGGACGGAGACCTTAACAGGTTTATTTACGCTTTTCTTAAATTTATGCGTACCCGGAAATCCTGAGCTTAGTATTTTATTCTGCGGATGAATTTTAACGTGTTTATGTCATTATGAATTGAAGTCATTTTTTCTTCCATTTCCTTAATTACTTTTTTCCTGTCCTTAAACAGATCATACATCTTCTTTTCCGAAGCTTCCATTGTAACAAAGACTTTTTTGATAATATCTTCATCCCTTTTGCTGAAAAAGCTGTTAAATCTGTTCTTTTCTATACCGGTTATTTTGCATATATTACTAATTAGAGTTTGTATGTCGAATTCTAGAGAGTCGAGTCTGACAAATAAGTCGCTGTCAGACTGCAGAAGGCCGGTTATTTCTTCCTCGTTACCGGATTTTACCAGATAGCGCAGCTGAATTTCATTTCGGTTTATTTGTTCAAGCAGATTATTTTTGTCATTAAAGAATGAAACCAGTCTTTCAAACAGCGTGGAAAGGTCATCCCTCAATACTGAAGCTTCCCTTTTTATTTATATTCATACCGTCGGTTGGTGTTTCTTTTGCTGAAATTTTATCCCATGAATCGCGCATTACAGTGAGGTGATTCAGAACTTCCTGCACTATTTCAGGACTTTTTTGTATGTTTGCTTCAAGAAGTCTTTTTTTAAAGTAGAGGTATAAATTGAACAGATTGGATGATATTTCTCCGCCTTCTTTCATGTTCAGGGAAAGAAGCAGTTCTGTTATAATGTCCTGAGCTTTGAGTATATTAGTGTTTACAACATCATAGGTTTTTATATCCATATTGTTAAGAGCAATATTAAGGAATTTAATAGCTCCGTCATAAAGCATTACAATAAGCTTTCCCTGGTTTGCGGTGTTAATTTCAGTTGATTTGTACTGATCGTACGGATTTTTTTGAGGCAAAGCCATTAACTCCTCCCGATTTCCTGTTGTTCTGCAAAATTTTAGTAATACTAATATCGGCTGTATTTTTTAAAAACTTGATCAAATAACGCTTAGTATAAGCTGTACAGGTTACGGTTTTATTATCGATGAAAACAGGAAGCCCGTTGATATTAAAACTCCTGTTAGAAAAATTTTATAGCAGTTCAGCAGCTATATAGCAATAAGATTTTATAAAATATTTTGTATTTTCTCAAATATTTCTTTATACTTATCCAGTGTTTTCTGAATAATTTCATCCGGAAGCGGCGGCGGCGGTGAATTTTTATCCCAGTCTGTAGTGTCAAGATAATCCCTTATGAACTGTTTGTCATAACTTACCGGAGATGTTCCGATTTTGTATGTTGAGCTGTCCCAGAATCTGGAGCTGTCCGGCGTCAGAGCCTCGTCAATAAGGATAATCTCTCCGTTCAGAATACCGAATTCGAGTTTGGTGTCTGCGAGTAAAATACCGGCATTCTGCATTTTATTCTTGGCAAAATCATATATTTTAAGAGTCAGTTCTGCAAGCTGATCCGTTTTTTCTTTTCCAAGCTTTTCTCCCATTTCTGCAGCTGATATGTTCATGTCATGACCGTCAGTAGCTTTTGTTGCAGGAGTAAAAACCGGTTCCGGAAGTTCCTGAGCCATCTGCAGTCCTTCAGGCAGCTTTATCCCGCAGACTTCGCCGGTCTGCTGATAATCCTTCCAGCCGCTTCCTATGATATATCCTCTTGCTACGCATTCAAAATCAATTCTTTCCGCTCTTCTTACAATTACCGATCTGTCCCTTAGCTGTTCAGGATGTTTGCGAAAAGGTTCCGGAAAATTCGAGACATCGGTTTCAACAATATGGTTTTTTATAAATGTAAGATTTGAAAACCATAAGTTGGAAATCTGATTGAGTATAATGCCTTTGCCTTCAATTCCGTTCGGAAATACATGGTCAAAAGCTGAAATTCTGTCAGTGGAAACAATCAGGAAATGCTCTTTATCAACTTCAAAAATATCTCTTACTTTACCGCTGAAAGCTTTTTTTGCCCCCGGTATATCTGTTGTCAAAATTGCGCTCATTTCATTCTCCAAAAATAAGATATTAATAATAAAACAGTTGAAATCCTGATATCGGGCATTCAGATTAATGCATATTACAAAACCCGGCTGAATCGGTTTATCTGCCGGTATTTATAATGATAAAATGATGTCAGGAAATATTATTAAACCTGTAAACGGTATAAGCAAGCATATTTCATTGCTGAAAATATTAAAACTGTTTTTTCTGTTTTCCGTAATTTTAATTGCAGGCTATTTTTCAGGCAGCTTAGCCGGCAGGTCAATTGTAAGCAGCATTATTACAGGCAAAAAATCCGTGTTTTTTCTTTATCGGATTCCTCTCGGCTATATAGTCTCAGCCGGCCTTCTTTCAAGCGAAGACGAACTTAAGCGCACCGAAGGCTATTATGCCTTGCTTGACAACAATATGATTGACCCGGAATTTTTAATCGAAAGATATAAGAGAGAAACCGGCTATATTAAACCGCTTATAATCTGGCTGATCTCTTTTTCTAAGGATAAAGACCCGGTTCTTGAGTTTCTGTCGGAAGAATATCAGGGAGCTGATATGAGAATAAAAAACGGGATTCTTGATACCATGAAAAGAATGGATAAATCATTCTTTGATGATTTTGTAAAATTGCACGGGATTGATATTGATAATATGTAATTACCGAAAATAAAATAACTGCGGTTAAGCCTATATCCTTTATTTTAATCTTATTAATTCACCTTACTGAAATTTTTTAAATACTTCGCATTAAGAACCACCAGGATTATTGAAGCAATAAACAGTACTGTTGCAATAACGGGAATTATATAATGGGCTTTTCCCGTAAGACAGATAATGAAGAATACTATGGAGAAAAATTCCTTCTTGGTAAAATATTTCAGTCTGTTGGCAATAATGACAAACGGGTCATTGGGCGGCAGATTTTGTAAAAATTCCCTGTCATAAGTTACTAGCGAACCGTTATCACTGTACTTTCTTAAATATCTGACCATTGAAAAAATCATGGTTATAAGTCCTGCGAAAGCGAGCGCAATAACAATAACAGGAATTATTCCGTTTGTATTTATATAGTACAGGTAGGAACATCCTGCAATAAAAACGAGCAGTGTTAAATTATCGCTTAATGTATCCAGCCATGCGCCTAACTTTGAGAATTTGAAAGTGAATTTCGCGACTTCCCCGTCAACGCCGTCCATGATTGACGCGAGCTGAAAAAGCAGTCCTCCGAAAACAATGTGCCAATAGGTATTAAAGAGAAGCAGTATTCCGCTCATTAAACCAATGAGTATATTAACAAAAGTCAGATAATTCGGATGAATTCTTGTATTAGCGATACGCGAACTTACAGGCATGGAAAGCCTTTTATTAATTTTTTGCGCTATAAATCCGCCTGTATTTTTAATGATATATGATTTTACCAGTTTTACGGCGTTTTTAAAATCCGGTTCTGTTTCAAGTAAAAACTGTTTATCATTCAGAACAGGAATATAATTCTTTTTTTCTTTTTTAAAGAATTTATCAAAATCAGAGAAATGATGTACCTGCATGAAGATATTAGCTGGAATAGAAAGGTCTGTTGATCCGGATTTTTTCTTATCTGTAATTGAAATATTGCTGTTTAGCTTCTTCAGATGTTTATTTATTTTCTTTTCAAAAAAATTTTTCTCATCATCTGAAAGATCCAGATAAATTTTTTTGACACCTGCTTTAAACAGTAATACTATATTTCTTTCAAGCGGATAAAGTCCGCATAATTTTTTTTTAAAATTATATGTCTTTTCTGATTTTATTAAAACTGTTTCCGGAACCATGTGTTATTCCCTGATGATTTATCATTAAAATATTATTCCGCACTTATTCATATATACGTCAATATTGGTCAATAATTATTAGGATTTAAATTAAATTTATTTTTCAGGATAGATAGTATGAATTTTTTTGATTTTTTGTGACTATTCAGCTGTAGTTTCTCAAGAAGGCTTAAATGGTTTTTAATTAAGTTATACAATTTTGATCAAAAGAATAACATTTTTACTTGACTTTGAAAAATTTTGCAACATAATGTTACTGTTTTTTCCGATAAATATATAAGCTGTTAATATATATGAATAATTATTTATTTTCCATATTATTAAGGAAACAGCGGTATTTTATTTCAATATTCATTCATACAGGTTATCCTAAAATTAAGAGGAGTTCGGCAATGATAAAAGTAACTAGATATATTCTCGCATTTGTCATTACTCTGTTTTTCATTACATCATCTTATGCTCAATTCGATACTGTTAAAAAAGAATTTAATCCTCTATATAAGGCAATAGATGTAGTAAAAAGTTTAAGCTATGATAATTTCAAACGTATTAAATTACTGCATACCGCTATTATGAATTACGGCGGGGGCAAAGAAGAGTTCGACAGAATAGTTGACGTTTATGCCGAAGCAAGTGCTTTGTACTTTCAAAACAAAATTACCGAATCTGCGAATTTATTCACTAAAAACAAGAAGGACATTGATGAAGTAGCTATCAGAGTAGCGAATGTTTATAAAAAAGACGCTGATGAACTTCATACGAGCATTATAAAAATGCATGTTAAGTATAATGTTAAAATGTCGTTAAAGGGTGAAAAAGTCAATCCGCAGGCTGATGTTGCTATAAACGGCGCTTCATACGGAGTTCAGAAAGCCAATGACTATCTGATCAGATCTAGGCCTGTTCAGGCGATATATTATTTCAGAAGAGCAAAAGACAGCTGCTTTCAGGTTTATAAAGTTCTTGAAGTTCCGCTGCCGGAAAAATTTAACAAGGATATAGTTGATAATAAGAATCAGGTTTATGTTTCAAAAGAGAAAAAGGTTTAATTATTATTTTTTTTCATTCATAAGCCTGCAGTTCGTTATCCTTCTTCAAAATAAACAGAGAGAGTATTCTTATTTCTTTATTGGGATGTGTAAGAAATTCGATTACTCTTTCGCGTGTTTTCTCATTCAGCAAATAACCGTTCAGAGCTTTTAGAGCTGCTTTCAGCAGACTGATTTTATAGTAATTCTCTTTGCTGATAATTATTTCCAGTAATACATCAAACAGTTTTTTATTTTTTACTTTAAGATTTTCCAGAGCCGCAAGTCTGACATTTACTTTTGGATCTTTTAATGCTTCAAGAATGTACGGAATTGAAACCTGCTGAATGAGAGTATCATTTATCATTAGAAGGCCCCTTATAGATTCCTCCCTGATAAACCAGTCGTTGCTTTCAAGTCCTTTGGCAAATAAAGGTGCAGCAGTAGGATCGCGGTAGTTCGCCAGAGCCTGAATTCCGGCAAGTTTTACACTTATATTATTTTCCGATTCAGCGATTGCTTTTATCTGTCTTTTCGCTTTCTTTTCTTTCCTGGAACCCAGGCATTTAAGGGCGTCTATACGTACAGCCGAATGAGAGTCATCAAGCGCTTTTATCAGCATATCTGTTGCTTCAGGATACTTGTATGCACATATTCTGTTTACTGCTTTTTCTCTCTCCTCCCAGCTGCTGCTTTCATAAAGAGCTAATAAATTTTTTACGTTTTTCTTTTCTTCTTCAAGAAGCAATTTTTGTGAGCATCCGTTAATTGCGGTTAAAATAAAGAAAAGAAACAGGATATGCTTTTTGCCTGTCAATACTGCCTCTTCCTGAGTATATAGTCAAGAATACTGGTTTCCTGTTTGTCTTTAACCAGTATTCTTCTTTTATCTTTTACGTAATAATGATCAAGCCATGAGTCGAGTATGTCCTGAGGAAGCGCTACCGGCTCTGAAGGAGCGCTGTTCCGTACTATGCTCACTTCTTCATTTGTTTTAACAGTAAATGATTTTATAATGTTCCGGTTTGAATTCGCAATCTCCGCCCTTCCTTCAAATACGGCAAGTTTTGTCTGATACTCACTTGTTATTACTGCAAAATCTGTTTGAACATCATTGACGCCGATTATTGCCGCGTTTGTTTTGAAAATAAGATTTCGTCCTTTAAAATTTTTATCAATATTTAATCTAAGTTTGCCAATATCAAATTTAATTTTAGTCGGAGAATCATCGCTCTGATTTTTTATGCCCGTTATTTGCAGAACGGATAATTCGCGAAGAAAAATCTTTGTATTATCAAAAAGCAGAATTTCGGCGTATGACTTCATTCCGGTTCTGATTCTCTGTGTTGTTTTTAACCTGGTGCCTATGGCTGCGATTATGCGGCTCCCGGAGTCCTCATCTGTAAGGTCAACGTCTCCGGTTAATTGAATAATTCTTCCTACAGACTGAGCAGCATATGAGTTTGTTCCTGAATTGAACAGAAGAAGGACGGATAGTAAAAATAGGATTTTTTTCATACCTGTATCTCCGTTATGAATTCATAATGATAATTAGCTTTGAAAATCTACCTTTAATTTTTTTAATTGTAAAGAAGATTATACATAAGAATAAATCTCTGAATACGGAGCACATAATGCCGTGTTTCCTGAAAAGGGATTAATTCAATAAAAAAATCCTCGTCATACAGATTTTCCTTCTCCCATTTTTTTACATTTCCGGGACCGGCATTATATCCTGCTATTATATTTACCTGATTACTGTTCAGAAATTTATTAAGCCAGGAGAAATATTTAATTCCGAATAAAACGGATATTTCCGGATTTTTAAGATAAGAAGTATTTTTTAAAGCAGCTTTGGTCAGATTAAATTTTCCAAGATCCACGCCTTTTGCAATATCAGCCGCTGTTGCCGGCATAAGCTGCATCAGGCCGGTCGCTCCCACTGGTGAAACTGCCGAAGGATTAAATGATGATTCCGCTTTAATTACAGAGTATATAACCTCTTTCTGGATTCCGTATTCAGTACAGTATTTTTCCACATATTCGCTGAACGCGAGAGGGTATAATTTTTTTATAACAGGAACAGGTAAAAATGCGATATTTTCTCTGATATTTTTTTTATTAAAAAGATTCAATAATGATACTGATGCATAGTAATAATTATTGTACTTTGCCCCGAAATGAGCAAGGGCTTTGTATTTATCAATCTGATATTTTTCGTTGTCCGGTATAAGAGCCAGTTCCCTGTTTACTCCGTCTGAATATCCGATCGCGAAATATTTTTCAATTCCTTTAAGCGTCTGCCCGAAGTCTCCGGAAAAATCAGGTTCATTAAGTACTGTGTCAATTTCCAGATATTCAGCAATATTTTTAACAAAGGTTAATGATTTTATTCTTTCGTTGCGCGTGTTAAAATTTTTCTCTTTTAACAGCAATAATGCATGACTGAAAATAGCGTCTTCCTGATTACGGGATTTTACAGCGGCATTAAAATTTGCCGACAAGTCGGTTAATTTGTATTTTTCATGTATTCCATGAAGGGCTTTCCAGGTATATGACGAGTCCGGATTTAACTGCGTCATTTGTTTTAGGATATCTTCAGCTTGATTATTTTTTTCCAGTTCAGAGTATAATCTGGCAAGCCAGTATCTTTTTTTAGCTGAATATATGCCGTCAGGAAAAATTTTTAGGGATTTTTCAAGAAAGTCAATTGCGGATCCATAATCTTTCTCTTTAAGGCTGTCTTTTGCCAGTGCCCACAGGAATAGATGGGAAGCGTAATCTTCAGGATATTTATTTATATACTTGACAATGATATCTTTGTAGTTTTTTTCATTGCTCAGTAAATAAGATGCGATCCTTTGATGCGAGTTTTTCTGCAGTTCTCCGCCTGCCTGTGAATAGATTTTTTCATAAATTTTAAAAGCAGCACTCTTTCTGTTTATTGACAATAGAGTGTCTGCCTTAATCTTCAGCAAATTGAAATAGATCGATTTATCATTTTTATATTGATATAAAATTCTGTCTGTGTTTCTGAGCTGCCCGGTGCTGATATATGCGTTAAGCAGGTAATACAGAACTTTTATTCTTGTTTCATCTGAACACGTGCTGTATAAATCTTCAAAAATATTCAGAGATTCTTTTTTTGAATTATGAAATAATGATACTGCAAGAATCAGTTTTTCATTGTCATTAAATTTTAAATCCAGGTTATTTGAAATATCCATAATACGCCTGCATGCTATTCCGGACTGCCAGCTTTGATTATCAATTTTAAGTATTTCAAAGTACGCGTTTACCGCTTTTTCATTTAAGTTTAACTGCTCATATACTGAAGCAATTCTTATCAAAATTAGGGATTTTGAGTTAGGGTCATTGTATTTATTCAGGATGTCATTCAGCAGCGATAATGCTGAATCATTCTTCCCGGTTTTCATTAAAGCGTTTGCTTTTAATATGATCGCGTCTCTATACAGGGCTGTTCCGGATTCGTCTATCAAATCGATAAATTTTAATACATATTCAAATTCCCTGTAATCGAAAAACAGCGAAGCAATTTCATACATGCAGTCATCATAGAGTTCTGATTTGATATGAAATCCGTTTACATATTTATAGACAGGCAAAGGGTATAATTTCAGACTGTTGTCTCCTGAATATTTAAAACAGCTGTTTGCAAAGTGGTGGATCGCGTTTTTTTTATTGCCTGTGTTTTTGTGTGATATTGCGAGCAGAAAATGTTCTTTGTAACCGGCTTTCTTACTGTTTATTTTTTTTATGATCGCATCGGGCTGTAAATAGAACCCTGTATTTGACAAATCACTGCTGTCCAGTGCAGAGGCATGGCAGGAAAGAAACAGGAATATAAAAGTTACTGAAAATAATTTATTCATTTGTATTTTAATAGTCGGATTCTTCCAGGTAGCGTCTGTAATCTTCATGCTGTTGTATTTCAGGGTTGTCCCAGATCCTTTCATAAAGCGATTTGCTCTCCGGAGTAAGATAAAAGTTATCAAGATGGATTTGTGAATAATGGTCCTTTTTTTCAGCAGGTGAGAATTCTGTTATTTTATTTTTAATCCATACAAAATCTGAATATTTTGCGTCCATTTTCTGTTCATGTGTAAGGTTCGATTCTATCATTGCCAGCAGCGCGTATCTTTTTCCGTGCTTCGCATTTTTGATTGCGTTTACGTATTCATACAGCCGCATTGAATAAAGTGTCTTTTTGTAATTATCTGCCATTTTCATTAATATTGCGGCAAGTCTCTGGTCTCTGTATCCCAGCCTTAAATATTCAACTGATTTCGGATTATTTTTAAGTATAACTCTCGGCGCTATTTCATTGAGAAGGGATTTTGTCATAGCAATGTCGCGGCTTAAGGCAATGCTGTAAAGATTTACAAGCTGTTCCTGTGTTTTTCTGACTTCTTTGTATGATTCCTTAAACATGAATCTTAAAAACAGAAGCTGGGAAAGAATATCCCGCTGAGATGCTTCTTTATAGAGTTTTTTTTCTTCAGGACTTCCGAAATTTGTTACTGAGGAATCAAGAAAATACAGAAAGTATTTATTGTCTTTCAATCCTTTCTCTGCTTTTCTCAGTTCCCCGCCTTTTGTGCTGGATTTCGTTCTCTGAGCCTGAACCATTTCAGGTGAAAAAAGAAACAGGATCAGGATAAGTGTAAATATTTTAATATTTTTTTTCATTCTTTATTATTAATCAGCAATTCAGGAAGTTAAATATTAAGAGAAATACTCTTTAGAGAAAAACTCTGAAAACACGTGTAACCTTATTCTGCAGCAGTTTTGTGTAAAACGGCAGTTTGGCTCCAAAACCTATTGTGATTATTGAAAACAGCATTGCGGCCAGAGATATTACAACAGCTGCGAAATTATCTGATAATCTTTCAAAAATATCTGTAAGAAAAACAATAACAGGTGATTCCTTGATCAGATTAATTGTAAAGCGTTTTGTAACAGTGTCTGTCCAGACCGGCTTTTTCCGTGTATCGGATTTCACAAGAGCTTTCACACTGAGAAAATATTCACCGTTTTCAAGATCTGAAAGATTTATGCCCGGCTCATTTATATTAACAGTATTTGCCGGTTCTTTCTGCTTTTTTCCAATGTAATACGAATATCCCGCGATTTTTTTAGAATCAATCTTTCCGGTATTGATTTCCGCGGTAAAAGAATCCTTGTTAAAAGGCTTTGTTGTATCAAAGGGAATATCAAGTTCAATTGCGTATATTTCAGTTTCCGGCGTAATTGTTTGCTTTGGAGGTTTCTGTCTCTTTATTCCTTTCGCGATTCTGCTGTAGTATTCCGGGTCTAGCTTTTCTGCTTTTCCAACTATTAGCTGGTATGTCGCAACCTGGCTTGCTGTATTGGTTTTGTCCAATGATACCAGAGTAAAGAAATACCTGCCCTCGTTCAGATTTTTAAATTCTATTCTCGAATTTTTTGTGAATTTTTCAGGATAAACGACTTTGTCTTTTGACAGGCTGTACAGAAAGCCTTTTATTCTTGCACTTTCCTCTATTGACCAGTTCAGGTCGGCTGTAAGCATGTCTGACGGCTTACCGTCCGTATGTGTGCTTGAACTGATCACAGGCATTGAAGGCGGGTATTTGCTTACCTGCAATCTGTACTTAACTGTCCGGCTGTAATTGCCTGCACCGTCAATTGCTCTTATGTAGAAATATGATATTCCGTCTTCAAGCTCCGGTGTTATAAACTGCCTGATATTGCCTTCAATGTTCGGAACTGTAGGGTCAATGTCAATTTCCGAGTAATCATCGGGTTTTTTCAAAAAAGTCGCATACCCGGCAATACCGGATTCATCCTCAGGAGGGCTCCACCTGATTACAGCCCTTGATGATTTTACCCACTTATCCTCAGGATGTGTGGAGGAGTAAATTATCGGCGGTTTGGCATAAACATCAGTTCCTTTTGCTACAATTCTGCCAGCCTCCTCCCAGATTACGATCGCCTTCTTTCCCAGAGAAACAGCATAAGGAGTTCTGGCATCTTTCCTGATTCTCGAAAGCCTTGCTTCTCCTGAAAATTTATCAGACCCCGGTGCAAGTTTTCTTGAATAAATTCCGGGTATTGTCTGGCGCGAGTCGTACCAGATAACAAAGAGATTATTATCATTTGTCTTTACGGCAACCGGAGAGTAACAGTCTGCATTTGTTTCGGAAACAGTAACAGGATTATCCCATCTGTTCCCGTTGTCTGTTCCCCGCATAAGTTTTACAGTCCAGTTTTTTGTTTCATCATTCTGGTATACAAGATAAATCACGTCTTTATAAGAAGTAATAAAAGGAGAACTGTCCCTTGAAGTATTTCTGGTAAGAAGTGTTTTTGAAGTCCATGTTCTTCCATAGTTTCCGGATTTTATAAAATACAAATCATCAGTCAGCGCCTCTTTGACTTTTTCCTTTCCCTGCCATACAAGATAAATATTTTCCCCTGACGCGTGCAGGGCCGGGAAAAAGGCGCCTCTCAGGCCTTCGGATATTGTTACCAGAGCTTTAGGCTCTCCAAAATTATTTTCCTCACTGGTAACCTGGAAAAGATTAAAGCTTCCTTCATTGTATGCGTTATAAAAAATGTGAAGTCTGTCTTTTCCGTCATATAATGCCCGGGGTATTAACTCCATTCCGGTAGGAGATTTCAGCTTTTCAGGTTTTGTCCACTCAGCTCCCATATTTGTTGATATTGAGAAATAAACATGGATGTTCGGATCTTCCTCTGTAATGACCTGCCATACCACAGCTATATGCCCCTTATTGGATATGCTTATATCTGGATTTTTGTCTGTTTTTGAAGGAATAGAAGCAATGGAAACAGGTTTCAGGAAAGTTTTGCCTTCATCAAAAGAAATTGAAAGATAAATATTACCTGAATCAGCTTCGTATACAACCGCAATAATATTGCCTTTGTAATCTCCGCGGAAGTTTTTTATTTTGATACCAGGCGGTGTAACAATATAGCTTTTATCCCATCCTGCGGGAGCGCTTGATATCTTATCATTCCGGAATAATAAAACAAAAATAAGGGATATAAGAGATAATGTAAATACAATACCCGCTAATTGTTTATAAAATGGTACTGATAGAATTTCTGACAATTTCATTTTATATTTGCTCATTCTATAATAATTTATATAATTACAGGGACTTATCAAGAAAAAAATAAAAGAATCCGGCAAATCCGGAATTTATCCGCACTCATATTCAAATTCGGTTTTTTGAAGTTTAAAAATAATAAATCATAAAAATTTAATTGCTTTTTTTTCATTCCCTTTCATTATAAACGACCCGGTTATTTCCAGGTGAGTTCCCAAAACCTGAATAAGCCGTTTTGCCGGTTTCAGGAAGCTTGGATCAATTTTTCAGTATTTATTGAGATGTTAAATTACAGTTACTGTACGGGCTTAAACTTAATCTGATAAATAACGAATTCATGGGTCCGGGGAAATAATTAATGGAACTTAATGAAATAATTAAAACAGACAAAGACAGGCTCTTTGCCCTTGATAATGAGTGTTTCATTATCTTTACTGCGGATGATCTGACAGATGAAAAACCGTTTATAAGAATAGGAAACTGGATAGACCTTCCACCTGAAAGCATTCCTCTTATTGAAAATATTATTGTTACTGATTCAATTACCGGTAATCCGTCCCATGAACAGTTCAATATTGATCCGAAATTTCTTTCCACGAACAGGTATATTGGAAGCAGGAAAACAGTTCAGAATTATCTTGATTTTCAGAAAAATTTTGATCTTGATCTGAATAATGTATCAATAGTTGATGTGGAAAAAGACCTGCCTTCTTTTTCAAAGGAAAAATCAATTTCCAGTAAAGACGCGTTCCTGGGTGTTTTCTATTATAACGGTAATTTTAAAGTTGAGTTCAATGACAAGAAGCTTTTTGACCTTAAGGAATTTGAAGGTATTTCCGCGAGTGCGGTGAAAATTCTTGAAAACGCATCCATAAAAAACAAGGAATCGGTTCAATATGCCGGTTCAGGGATTGCAATATTGAATAATTCGCCGATTTTCTACAAAAACCGTTTCTTTACGATGCATCAGTATCCGGCAGAACTTCCTGATTTTGATTCTCTTAATATAGATCCCGGCAAACTCAGAGAAATACTGGTACCTGAACTGTCGCTGGTGAATATTACTGATTTTTTTAAATGGAAGAATGGAAAAGGCGGACTGATTAAGCTTTACTCCGACTCAAAAGAAAAAGCCGATAGTCTTCAAAAGCTGTTCCCCAATCTTATAATTAAAACTGATATTTACAAAGAGTGCAGGCTTGACACAGGTGACGGGCTTACTGTTGAAAACTATAAAGACAGCACTAATATAAGAATTACATACAGAAATGTAAGCCCCTCCTCGCAAAGGCTTGCTCTGTCGTATCTTAACGAATATTCCGGACTTCAGCAGATCCTGAAAGAAAAACTGGACTGTTTTATTGTCCCCTATACTATTTTTGAGAAAGCCAATCTGTTTTTTAAATCGACCACTGTTCCTGTTCTATGTATTGATGACGGGAATAAAAATATTTCCAGACTGAAGATACCTGATTCTGTAATTTTAAGACAGAATATACAGTATGAATTCAAAAAATCTGATGATCTTGAGAGTCTGCTGCGGGATTCCTATAATTTTATATCTGATCTGCAGATTGTTGAATTCTTAAAGAATATTGACCTTGGCGGAATCAGGAATTTTTTAAATGAAGGTAAGTCGGGTACAGCTGAAGATACAGGGCTTAACAGGACTATTGATATTCTGAACACCTTTTCAATTCTGAAAATATACCTTAAAACAACAAGCGACAGAAAATTATCATCTGAAATCGGAAGGACTCTTCAAAAAAAGATAACATTAACTGATGAGATAGCACTTAAAAGGATGAAGAAAGGTGATTTTAAAATAACTTTATTCTTTTTTAACAAAATGGTTTTTGAATTCTTTGAACCTGCCAGGAAACCTGATTTAAATTTATCAGAAGCAGACAAGGAAAGCGAGTTTCAGCAGAGAATTGAAACAGACAGGGAAAGATTCAGGAAATTGCTGTCCCTGTATAAGAATACCATCGCGAAATCAAAAAAGGAATTTACTCAGCTCAGCAATGAGATCAGTAAAAGAAAAGAAAATTTTAATACTGATCTTCCTTCTGTTGATCATAAAAAGATTAAGCGTAATATCTTAAGCATTAAACTTAAGAAAATAAGAAAAGTATTATTCATCATTTTAATACTGGCAGTAATTGCCGCGCTTTCTTTTACAGGTTATAAAGCGGCATACAGATACTTTCAGGAATATACCGAAAGACAGAGAACAGAGAAGGAGCGTCTTGCAAGGATTGAAGAGGAACGAAGGCTTGCAGAAGAAGAGGAAAAGCGTCTTGAAGCAGAAAAGATTCGCGCAGAAAAACTGAAGAATGAGAAAAAAGAACTTATAGCGAGATACAATATACATGTTTCCGACAGGGATATTTATGTTTACGCCAATAAAGTTGCCCTTAAAAACGGTTACAGGGAAATTACTTTTAAAGCTCTGAAAGAAAAAAACCCGAACTGGATTTTTCCGGAAAATGTATTTTACCTTATGGACGGCGAAAAGATTGTTGTCAAATGGGGAGATACGTTATGGGATATATCACATAGAAAACTAATGGAAATAAATATTGAATTCTATAAATTAATAGATAAAATAAAAGCGGCGAATTCGGATAGTGAAAAAGCGGTGATGCTTGAAAAAGCAAAGGACATTGCTTTTTCAAGAAAGCATGTTGCGGTAATTAATTCATTCATAAAAAAATAAGAAGATAATTTTTTAAAAATATTTGATCTGTTTTTGGATCCGGGTATTACTGAAGTTAATCCCGAATATTCCAAAAAAATCCGTTCTTCCGCGTACAGATAACGGGAAAAGGATTGAACAATAAAGACATTTTTAGCCGGATTAACGGATTGGGTTGCAGAATAAATTGGATCCTAAAGATAAAATCAATTATTACATTGAGCCTGTTGAGGTTGAGATATATCTGAAAAAAGCAGGTATTGTCCGGACAATTATAAAGGATATGTATGTTGACCTGATAGATGTTGAGCCGATCAATGAAGGAAGCAGGGAAATTTTTGATCATTTTAAAGAAAAAGATGAGCCTGTAGATCTTGTCGAAATAATGAATTTTTTTCCGCAGTACATGCCTGCTATTTTTGAGTCTTATTATCACAGAATGCAGCTTTATGAGAAACTTAGCATGCATTTTAAGGAAATGCTTGCAGGAAGCGAGGACTCAATGAGGCTTGCCATTTATTTTACGGAACTTCTTCTCAAATACGAACCTACACTGGCGTCCGCCAATGTTCTCGGGGACTTTCAGACGCATAATATTAATTATCTGGTAAGAAAGTTAAATGAGGCGGGCCAGAAATTTTTGCTTGAAGACAAAACTGTTGCTTACCTTATAAAGAGACGCAATCAGGCTTTTGAAGGCAGGCCCAGGGACAGGGAGTTTGACAAGCTTGTAGAGTTATGGGAATACAATGTCAAAAAGGGCAAGACAATTTAGACATCGTAAGTATGGCGTTCCATTGCGCCGAAAATTTCAAGATTGTAGCCTTTTTCCTTCATTCTTTTCCGGTAATGGTCCACAATGAAATCCAGCTGTTTGTCTGTTCTCTGCGGGTCATGATGAAAGAAAAACAGCTTTTTTATGCCGGCATTGATTGCCAGGTTAACAGAGTCATGAGTAGTGCTGTGCCCCCATCCTTTATGACTTTCATATTCCGACGGAATGTACTGTGAGTCTGTTACCAGAGTGTCTGCCCCTTTTACGAAATTCAGCAGCCGGTTGTTCATATCATTCGCGATATTGTCAACTTCACTGTCATTGTCGTTATAAACATTATAAAACGGCTCATTGTCTCCAAGGTATATAAATACCGTATCTTTATAATAGATTTTATACCCGAGACATGTCACAGGATGGTTCAGCATAGTTGTTTCAATTTTAAAATTTCCTATTTCAAATGTTTCTTCCTTTAATTCGCGAAAGCTTATTTTTGCATTAAGCTCCTCAGTCCTTACCGGAAAATAGGAATAGGTCATCTGGCCGCGGATTATTTCCTCCAGTGTTTTCTCAAATGTTCCCGGACCGTATATTATGATATTATTACCAGGTATAAACACCGGTGTAAAAAAGGGAAAGCCGCTGATATGGTCCCAGTGAGGGTGGGAAATAAAAAGATGAATGTCGTGGCCTTTTGAAAGATCCATTTCTTCGCTTAATGCTCTTATGCCTGTTCCGGCATCAAATACAATCCAGTCGCCATCATCGGATTTAATGTCAAGGCATGCGGTATTTCCGCCGTATTTCATTGTTGAGGGGCCCGGGACCGGAATTGATCCGCGCGTACCGTAAAATGTTAGTTTTAAACCTGCCATAAATGATATTTTTATTTATAGATTTTTTTAAGGTTTTCTGAGTTAAAAATATTAACCAAGTTGACTGAGTTTTTAATTAATTTTCAGATAACTTGTGTTTATTATATATGTTTTCAGTTCAAAAGAAAAGAGTTATTTTAAAAATAGTTTAGCTTTATTTATTTCCTCGTTGATGGGGCTCAGCGCTGAAAAAACCCTTTCTTCATCAAGCTGAAGAGTGTTCCAGACATCTTCCGATACCGGGTCTACTTTATAATTACCGCTGAATCCGACCTGCAGTATTTTAACAAAGGTGTCAGCTACAGATACTATCATGGAAAAAATGGCAGAACTGCCGGTTAAAGCCGGATTGTGATGCTTCCCGACAGCAAACAGCAGAGGCGCTTCAAAATTCCATTTTTTGCCTATGGCTATTCCAATTTCTTCATGTGTCAGCTTTAGAACATGTTTTTCAACGTCGGTTATTGAAGCCTTCTTCTGAGAAGACAGCTCAAGGATTTTGTTCATTTCATCGCTGAAGAAGTTGTTTATAAGGACTTTCCCTATATCATGAATAAGGCCGGCTATGAAGTATTCCTCAAGATACTGTGAGTCTACGCCGAGTTCCTTCGCGAGCAGTTTTGACGCAACCGCTACTCCAAGGGAATGCTGCCAGAAATCTTCACTGCTTAAGTTTGTTTTTTCCTTGATTTTAACATTACCGGCAAAAGATGATGACAGAGCTACGTTTTTAACTGTATTCAGGCCCAGCATAACGATTGCCTGTTTAAGAGATTTGACTTTCTGAGGCAGGCCGAAATAGGCGGAATTGACCATCTTGATTACTTTTGCTGTTAATACAGGATCAAGCTGAATAACATCTGTCAGATCCTGCGCTGAAGATGTTTTGTCATTTGCGATTTGAATAATTTTATGTGTTAAAGGTGAAAGAGTGGGCATCTTTTCTATTGATTCTTTTACCTTCTTTATGACCTGTTCCATTTGATTTCTTTACAAAATTTCCTGAGTGTATTTGAATCTGTCTTAAAAATTACGATAATTTAATAAAAAATCCAGTACAGAATATCAAGAGAAATTAATATCCAGAAAAATATGCTGTAAAAAACAACAAATATCCATAAGCATTGTTTTAAAATTTTCATGGCATAGTTATTCTTCTACTATAAAAATCAACTAAAATCGGGAAAATAACAGCTTTTATTTCTGAGAAGTATCTTCTTTCTCTGCATTGCCTGACCGGCCGGATTCTTCAGGGTTCTCTTTCTGTTCCGGATTTTCTGTTGTTTCCGTTTTTTCTTTATCTTCGTCAATTACATTTATTTTATCAATAAATGTTTCTAATGCGGAATCTTTTGAAAGCCTTGTATAATTGTCAAGGTGATGGACTTCCAGACTTCCTAAGCCGTCTGATTCTGCAGCTGAGGTGTCTTTGTTTTTATTTATAACCTGTATTGTAGAGAGAGTCAGTTTGTAGTTGAAGTCGTCTATATATTTTTCGATGATATCGTTCGCTTTTTCAAACCTGTAAAACAGCAGATCTTCAGCTGTCTTCTTCTCATATCTGAATCTTACTCTTTTTTCAACGCTTTTTTCAAACTTGTATTCTTCCGGTAGTCCGTAATTCTTCCTGTTTTCAGGCTGATTATCTTCATCTGTTTTATCTTCGGCTTTTTCCCCTTCTATGTTGGCGGCATATTCGGCATTTATTTCAATAATGTACGCGTCTCCGGTTTTTCCGAGAAAGCGTACAAAGAACGGGTTTCCTGTTTTACTTTCAGAAGTAAAAAGGGTTTCATATATTTCTCTTTTCTTTGTATTGTTCCGGGATTCGAATAAGGCAAGAAATCCGTATCTTTTTGCGCGTCTTGCCCTTTTTACGGATTCAAGATACTTGAATATTCTGTATGAGTGGAGTCTCGGATTTGAAGCGGAAGCGGAAACAAAATTGTTCCTGCTGATTGTCCGTTCCCTGTAGCCCAGTGTCAGGTACAGTCTGGCTTTTGCATTCTTGGAACGGATTACCATTGGCGCGAGCTGATCAAGTATATCCCTGGAGTCCTCAAGGTAATAGTCATTTATCATAAATGAATAGAGGCGGTCCAGTTTTTCCTGGGAAGAATATATTTTTTTATATGCTTTCCTGAAATCAGCCTGAAGATAAGCTATGTAGGCATTGAAATGAAGTTCATAGGCTTCTTTTAATTCCGGAATTTTGCTGTCAGCGAAATTTGTTATACATACATTCAGAAAATCAATAAATGATTTGTTTTCTTCAAGCTTTCTTTCTGTTGTAGTCTGATCAGTAAATGAATATGCCGGAGAAATAAAAAAAAGCGCTAAAAAGAATGTTCCAAGCGCTAATTTCACATTTGCCTCCATTTATTTTCTGGATAATCTTGGTATAACAACTATATCAACTCTCCGGTTAAGTGCTTTGTTTTCAGGAGTGTCATTGGAAACGATAGGCTGATATTCACCGAACCCTGCTGCTGAAAACCTGACCGGGTCAAGTTTTGTGTTTTTCAACAGAAAATTGAGAACGGCAAGAGCGCGCTCGGATGAAAGCTGCCAGTTGTCCCTGAATTTTTTTGTGCTTATGGGAACATTATCCGTATGGCCTTCGATTACTATCCTGTTTTCAGGATAATTGGACAGAATATTTGCTACTTTTTCAAGAGCATTCATAACATCTTTTTTCAGGCTGGAACTGCCCGAATCGAATGAAATACGGTCGTCTATATTTATTATAATTTTTTCATGCAGCCTTTTTAAGCGGATTTCACCTCTTTCAATTTCTTCAGACAGCTGCTGTTCAAGCTCGTTTGCCTGTGCGGACATACGGTCCAGCTCTTTCTGCTGTGACTCGCTTAATTTTTTTATTTCTGCGAGCTCACTGTTCAGGTTGGAGATAAGGGATTCCAGCTCTGAAATTTTACTGTCGTATTTTTTCTTAAGTTCGGCAATTTCCCTTATATAGGATTCTCTTTCATCCTGGAGCTCTTTTCGCAGCCTGTCGCTTTCCTCTTTGCACTTTTTTTGAAGGGCTTTATTCTCATCAATTAATTGTTTTTCTTTTTCGCTTCCGGTTCTCTTTAAAATGTCCCTTACTTTTTCAAGTTCCGCAATACGTCTTTCATATGCTGATTTTTCACCTGCTCTGTTTTTCTTTTCAGCTTCCAGAGAATCTTCAAGATTTTCTATTTTGCTTTCCAGTTCCTTTCTGCGCGTTTCAAAAGCGGCTTTTTCATTTGAAAACTGTCTCTTAAGTGTTTTCAGCTCAAGCTCAAGAGCTACTTTTTCATTGTATAATGCGTTATATTCGCTTGGAAAATATATTATGTCAGCTTTTAAAGGTATTACGTAAATGCAGAAAACAGTAAAAAATAATATAATTATTTTATTTGTTTTCATTTGGACTCCTTGTATCCTGTCTTTTCCATTTCTGCTTTCATTTTTTCGGTTTCTTTTACCGCCTTCTCATGTTTCTTTATGTTTTCGTCGAGTTTAACTTTCTGGTCTTCTAAAAATTTTTTATATTCGGCAACATCAATTCTGTCATCTTCTTCAAATTCTTCAGATCTTTTTTCCTGATATGCTCTCGCAATTAATGCCTTTTCATGATCAAGCTCAGCTACTTTTACGGCAAGTCTGTTTTTTTCAATATTGAAAAGTGCTGTCTTTTCATCATTTTTGGCATTAAGGTAATTTAAATAAGCTTTAAGCTGTGTGAGTCCGGTCCTGTTTTCTTTCTTCTTTTTCTGAAGTTCCACTATCTTGTCATTATCGTCTGTCATTGAATAGAGTTTCTCTTTTTCAAGCAGGAGTTCTTTCGCTGCTTCAAGTTCCGAGATCTCTTTGGTTGTTACTTCGATTCTCTGTTTGAATATCTCAAGCTCTTTCTCTATTTTATCTTTATCCTTTTTCGTGCTGATTATTTCCTGCCCAATCTTTTCGAGTTTTGCGTTCTCCTGCTCTGTTTTTTCTGTTAAGTATACTTCGTCTACAGGTTTGGGAAGAGTAATACATCCTGATAAAAGTACAAGAGCGATTAAAAAAATAATGTGATGTTTCATATTAATATCCCTGTTGTGATATAATAAAAAGTTGCAGAGGATTATACAAATATTGTTATTATACTTTCCTGAGATTGTCCTCTGTAATTCATGTAAAATATTATCTGAAAAAAATAATGGTATAAAATATACTATTATTAGTATACGCAGGTCAAGCAAAATCTTGGAATAAATAAGGCGGAGGAAAACAGGGCGGACAGTAACTATGCCGGGTTACTGCCCGCCCTTTTATGTTTTCATTTACAGGGGTATATTACCATGTTTTTTGTATGGATTACTGTCTGTTTTTGTTTTCAGCATTTCAAGCGATCTGATTATGTGAATTCTTGTCTTGCTCGGGTCCAGTACATCATCCACATATCCTCTGCTTGCCGCCATATATGGTGTAGCAAATTTATCTGTATATTCGTCTTCTTTCTCTTTTCGAATTCTGTCTTTGTCCTTTTCGGAAGCACCCTTAAGCTCATTTCCGAAAACAATATCAACTGCGCCGGCCGGCCCCATAACTGCTATTTCCGCTGAAGGCCAGGCGTAGTTGACGTCTCCTCTCAGATGCTTGGAACTCATGACTATGTAGGCTCCGCCGTAGGCTTTTCTCAAAATGATGTTTATTTTGGGAACGGTTGCTTCTGCATAAGCATAAATCAGCTTTGCCCCGTGTTTGATGATTCCGCCGTATTCCTGTCTTGTGCCGGGCATGTAACCCGGTACGTCTGTCAATGTAACAAGAGGAATATTGAAGCAGTCGCAGAAACGGACAAATCGTGCTGCTTTCATTGAAGCGTCATAGTCAAGTACTCCCGCAAGATGACTGGGCTGATTCGCGACAATTCCAACCGGTTGTCCGTTCATTCTTGCGAATCCGACTACAACGTTGGGAGCATAGCGTTTCTGTACTTCCATGAAATCCTTATTGTCCACTATGGAATTGATAACACCTTTTACGTCATAAGGCTTTTTCGGATTATCCGGAATGATTGTATCAAGTTCCGGGCATAGCCTGTCTATCGGATCACTGCATTCTCTGACCGGGGGCTTTTCCCTGTTGTTTGACGGAAAGAATGATAAAAGGCGCCTGATTGTATCGAGAGCTTCTTTGTCCGAATCAGCTGCAAAGTGTGCTACGCCTGATTTTGTATTATGAACAGTTGATCCGCCCAGGTCCTCAGTGGAAACATCTTCACGTGTAACTGATTTTACTATCTTAGGCCCTGTGATGAACATATAACTGCTTTTTTTTACCATTATGTTGAAATCGGTTATTGCCGGAGAGTATACTGCGCCGCCTGCGCATGGCCCGAACATACCTGAAATCTGGGGGACCACCCCTGAATACATGGTATTTCTTAAAAAGATATCTCCGTATCCGCAGAGAGAATCGATTCCCTCCTGAACTCTTGCACCCCCTGAATCGTTCAGGCCTATGACCGGGGATCCTGTTTTTGCGGCCATATCCATTACTTTGCATATTTTCTGCGAAACGGAAAGAGACAATGATCCTCCGAGTATCGTGAAATCATAAGCGAAAACGAAAACTGTTCTGCCGCTGATTTTACCATGACCGACAACAACGCCGTCACCTAAAAAGTGTTTTTCCTGCATGTTGAAGTCTGTACAGCGGTGCTCTTTAAACATATCAAATTCTTCAAAGGTGTTTTCATCAAGAAGGTATAAAATACGTTCTCTTGCTGTCATCCGGCCGGCTTCGTGTATTTTGTCGATACGATCCTGTCCGCCGCCTGAAAAAGCTTCTTCTCTTCTGGAGGACAGTTGTTCAAGTTTGTCTTTGATCATATTTAATCTCCATAAAGTATATAATTAGCAGAAAATTCCGTTATGAACGGTTACCCGGAGCCGGGCGGGGCTGCCGGATAGTTTCGCCAGAAAGGGCGAAGATACAAAGATACATACTGAATATTGCTATTGTTCAAAAGTTTAAACAATAAACAATAATGAACTGACGAGTCAGTCATAATTTGCAATTGTCGGATTATGCATATTTTTTGTCAAGGCAAATAATCAGGTAAAGCGGAGTTTTTAGTTTGGTTAATTTTTAATTATATTAGTTTGTTCCTGCTGGATTCAAAAAAATACTTGTAAAATGGACTGGTAAAATATTTATGACTTATGAATGGAAATTATAATTTTTAAGGAGGCTCCTAACTATGCCGGATCCTGCAGTATTAAAAGCAAAAGTCGATGAATTAGGCGCAAGAAAATGGGATGACAAAGGCCTTGAAGAAAGAATGAGAAAGCTTATGAAGGATGACATCCCCAGAAAGACACTTGATCCTGCCTACATGAAAGCTCATAAAGCTGAAATTTTAGATCATGTTGAATTATTAGCTGAGGAATATAACTACTATCTTAAAAATTGCGCGCAGGGAACTGCCCTGGCTCTATTTGAAGAGTTCGGAATAGGAAATATGCAGACTATCAAAGCCTTAACTCCGTTTCCGGGTGTGGGGGGAACAGGGGATATGTGCGGAGGCATTACCGGCTCACTGATGGCTCTAGGACTTTTCTTCGGAACTGACGACAGGACTAAACCGGAACTCACTGACCCGGTTATTAAATTATCACAGAAATTAATGGCTAAATTTGAAGGAAAACTCGGTTATATGTACTGTGCTGATATTATTGAGAATATTATTCTTGGATATGCAATCAATCCGGGTGAAAGTGATCAGGCAATGATACAGTTCGGTCATGACCAGGGTTTTGAGAAATGCGGTCTTCCTCCTGGAACAGGTGCAAGAATTGCTGCTGAATTTATTATAGACAGTATGGAATAACATTAAACAAATATCCTTCAATATTTCCTCCTTTGGAGTTAATCGTTTTTTCATATTTACTAAGCTAATTAAAAAAATATTTTTATTGTGGATTTTCTGGTCAAAGAAGAAATCCACAATATTTTAATATATCATATGCCGTGGTAAAAAGTGATATTTTTAAACATGAAGATATTTTTTTCAATACCAGACAGGCCTCAATAAAAGATAATTGTTCTCAGGGATATGCTGCAATAATATTGTTATACTTGTCTCTGTGTTGCATTAATTTTAATTTATCAAGCTAATTATTAAAGGGAAAAAGCATGGATAAGAAACGAAAATATCCATATTTCATAGAAAATCCGCTGGAGCATGACAGAGTCAGGCGCTTTCTTGATATTTTTTCAGCGATTCTTGAGACTTCCAATTACCGGTATATTCTGGATTTATATTCCAGGGTTACCATGAAATGTTCAAGATGCGCATCTGAATGCCAGATCTATCAGGCAACCAATGATCCAAAGGATATTCCATGTCACCGGACTAGCATACTTTTAAAAATTTATAAAAGGCATTTCACATTAGGAGGCTGGCTAAAGGCTAAATTTACAGGCGGAAGCGGGTTAACAGAAAAAGATATTGATGAAATGCTTGAGTCGTACTGGAACTGTACAGGATGCGGCCGCTGCGTATTATACTGTCCCCTGGGGATTGACCATAGAATAATCTTAAGGCTCGGCAGATATATACTGAGTGAAATGGGCATAGTCCCCAAAAATCTTCTTGTTTCGACCAGGGAACAGCTTCAGGGTGAGACTCATAACAGTTCTAAAGTTCCTCTGAAAGCGCTTCAGAATACGGTTGAATTTCTTGAAGAGGAAATCGAGGAAATAAAAGGCGTAAAGGTCAAATACCCGATTGATGTATATGATGCTGAGTACATTTTTTTTACTCCGGTTAGCGACTACCTTGTTGAACCGGATACTCTTATGGGGATAGCCTGTGTACTGCATGAGGCGAACATAAGCTGGACTATCGGAGGAACGAACTGTGATGGCGTTAATTACGGCTTATTTTACAGTGACAGTATTCTCGGAGATGTAAACCGCAGCCTTATTAGTGAACTCAGGAGATTAAGGGCGAAAAAGATTCTTATAGGTGAATGCGGCCATGCGTACAGGGCAATCAAGGATTTTCTGCCAACTTATAATGACGGAGAGAAAATAGAGGTTGTAAGCATAATGGAGCTTACACTGCAGCTTATTGAGGAAGGAAAGATTCAACTCGATAAAAATGTTATCAAGGAGAAGATTACATATCACGATCCGTGCAATATCGTCCGTCAAAACAGGGGAATTGAGGAGCCGCGTAAAATAATCAGGAGCTTTATAAATGATTTTGTCGAGCTGAAATCTCACGGGCAGTACGGCCTGTGCTGCGGCGGAGGCGGTGGAACTGTTGCGGTTGATGAGACAAATCCTTACAGAATGAATGTCGCCGGTAAAATGAAAGCTGAAGAGATAAAGGCTTCCGGAGCAGATATTATAATAACTCCGTGTGCAAACTGTAAAAAGCAGATTGGAGAATTGATACAGTTCAATAAACTTCCTATGAGGCATGCCGGCTTGCATGATCTTATTTTTGAAGCAATCATAATGAAAGACGGAAAAAAACATGGCACAGATGATTGATTTCTTTATGAAACCATTTTTTATATTCTCGGTATCGGTAATGATACTGGGCTTATTGCGTTTGTTTATTAAGACAATTATAGAGATCAGACGCGTAATTAAAACTGCTGGAGATAAAGATTTTAAATATACCAAAATTTTTATGGCAACTTTAAGCTGGATCATACCCGGGAAGAACACTGTAAATACTGCTGTTGTCTACAGTATTGTTTCTTTTGTTTTCCATATAGGCCTTATTCTTGTTCCGGTTTTTTTAATGGAGCATATTATTATCTGGAAAGGGGCATTCGGATTCGGATGGCCTGCTTTAGGCAAACAGGCTGCGGATGTTTTAACTGTTATTACGATTCTTTCAGGGATAATACTACTGGGATACAGACTCTTTTCAAAACAGAGAAGAAAATTAAGCTCAGTACATGATTATTTATTCTTGATACTTATTCTTGTAATTTTTATCAGCGGGTATTTTTTACCGAAAACTTACAGTCCTTTTAATGTTCAGGTTAATATGCTGATACATATTGTCTGCGGGAATTTAATACTGATAATACTGCCGTTTACAAGACTCGCTCATTGTATATTGTATCCGTTATTGAGGCTGGCTTCCGCGGTTGCCTGGCATTTTCCTCCAAATGCGGGTAAAGAGCTGAACAAGCTATTGTATGGTGAGGAGAATAAAAAAATATGACAAATAACAATAATACTAATGAAAATTCAGTTGAACAGCATGAATATACTCCGTCTTTAAAGAATCAGCTTGGCGGAAAGAAATATCTTGTTATTGCAGTTATTTCTCTTATTGTAATTATTATAGTTTCTTTGATTTTTGCCGCTTTATCAGATTCCTTCAGAATAACGGCAGAACCTGTTAAAGATGCCCTTGGCTGGGATGTGCTGAGAATTGACGGAAACAGGAACGGAAAGTATGTTGACTTTGATCATGAGGCTCATAAAAGCATTGCAGGTGAAGGCAGAGAAAGCTGTGCGGCCTGTCATCATTTAAGCAAACCGTATGACGGGCCTTCTTCATGTTATCAGTGCCATATGGATATGAATAAATCCGTATCCATTTTTGATCATGATTATCATATCAGGCTGAACATAAAAAACGATTCATGCCGGGCATGTCATACAACAAATAAGGAGTCCGTGCAGGATGTTGTATCCTGCAGCAGCTGTCATAAAGATTATGATAAAGATGTAAAGTATTATCTCAAAGTCCGGAGTTACAGGGAAGCTATGCATACACAATGCATAGGATGCCACAAACAGGAGGACGAGTCTTTGGGAGAGTGTGCTGTATGTCACGGATCCGGAGAGAATTAAATCAATTATCCCGGATCGATTAATTCAGGATCCGTTTTTTATATATGTAATAATATTTAATATTATTTGTAAAATAATGCCGGAAAAAAGTATCGCATTATTAATAAATGAAAGTTTTAGGAGGATTATTATGGCACAGATAGAAATGGCAGGTGTAACTCTGGAAGTAGATGAAAACGGTTTTATGCAGGATACTGACAAATGGACAGAGGATATTGCAAAAGCATATGCCGAAAAAGAAGGCGTTACTGAACTGACAGAGGATCATATGAAAGGAATTCTTTATCTTAGAAATTACTATCTTGAATACGGTATCTGCCCTATGATCAGAAAGCTGATCAAGGAAACAGGTTTTAATCTGAGCAGACTGTATGAGCTGTATCCTGACGGACCAGCTAACTCAGCCTGTAAATGGGCAGGAGTTCCGAAGCCTACAGGATGTGTATAGATACTGGTTTCATTTATACAGAATCATTTCAGAACAAGGGCTTTTATATCGCAACAGCCTTTGTTCTGAATATTCCTTCACTGTTTTCCCCTTAAAAAGCAGTTGTAACACCTTAATTACTGTTATAGATATTTATCCGTTTGTTTATATTCTTCATCAAATCAAAACCAATTAATATAAAATCATTTTTAGTTACATGTTCCCGCAAAGCAGAAATAAATGAATTGAAGTTTTCAGGATTCATCTTTGCGATACTGGAGGCTGGAAATTGCCGCGGGGTAAAGCGGTATCAGAGACTGTTTTCGGGAGTTTTGTCAGTGAAGTAACCTGTTAAGCCCGAATATAAATTTTGAAAAAATATAGATTTTATTTTAATCGCAGAATGATTTTAGTGATTTTGTAACGTCCGGAAATTTTTTTAGCAGCTGTTTATCTGAAGTTATTAATGGAATTTGCAAACCTATTGCAGTTGAAACAAATTCACAGTCATAAGCTGAACAGTTGCTTTCATTAGCAAGTTTAAGTACAGCTGAAGAAGAAACTTTGTATTCTCTTTCTTTTAATAATTCAAGAGCATTATTCATAATTTGATTTGCCTGACTTAATAGAAGGATCTTTTTCCGTAAATAAAGGCTCAAAACATTACGAAGTTCACTGCGCCAGAGTAAAGGAGCATACCATTCATTATCCTTTATAAATGCTTGTTCTGAAAGTTGTGATTGTTCACTGGACAGAAACAGGTAGCCAATTACATTTGTATCTACAACTATCATAAACGCCCTTCGGTTTTAGCATGATTAAAAGAATCATCATTGATTGGATGTTCTACTGTCAGTTTTCGAAGTTGACTGGCATTCTCAATCAGTTCATTAGAATTAAGACGGTGGCATGCTACGCTGTTTTCAATGCATTTAATAATTTCACTATTAATAGAACGCAGATTCATTTCTGCACTTTCTTTCAGGCGTTTATAAAGATTGTCCGGAATATTTTTAACTGTTATTGTTGCCATGAGAATCATTCCTTTTGGTTTCATTCTGGTATAAAAATACAACCATTGAATAATAATCGTCAAGTTAAAATAAATGATTTTTAATATCTATCAGAAAAATACAAATTAATTCTGGATATAATATGTAATTTATCCATCCAAATAAAATTCTATTAATTCTAAATTATTGTCCGATAAATAATAAATAGAAGTAGCAGGATTATGTCAATCCATGGAGGGATAAATGTCTGAGAACCTGACTGAACTAACATATATAATCAGTGAAGAGCTTGGTCTTTTCAATCACATACTTAATCTTGAGCAGGAAAAGAGCGATGCCATAATTAATAAAAACGGCATGCTTCTGGAGAAGCTGAGCAGAGAGCAGGAAAAATACCTCGAAAAAATTGACCCCATTGAAACAGTAAGAAAACAAATTGCCGGCCATTATTCAGGCAGTTCCGATTACGATGCTACACTGAAGGATATTGCCATTCAGGAAGGGGAAGATGATTCTCTTCTGGTCAAGAAAGGCACTGAATTAAAAAGAACACTCGAAAAGATCAAATCCTGCCAGAGTACGAATCTAAGAATGATAAATGACAATCTGGAGTTTTTCAGCCGCATGATGAATGAGCTGAAGGAACAGGCTATGCCTGAAACAGGATATGGCAGGGACGGTGCTGAAAAGGGAAACAAGGTAAATCCCCTGCTTCTGGATAAAAAGATTTAAGGAGAGTCTCAAATGAACTCAACATTTATGGGAATTGAGATAGGGAAAAAAGGACTGCTGTCGCATCAGCAGGCGCTTCATGTCACAGGCCATAATATATCAAATGCCGCGAACAGGGAATATTCAAGGCAGAGAGCGGTTATAACTGCAGCAGATCCTCTTTATGTGCCCGCGCTGAACAGATCCAATACTCCCGGCAATATAGGCCAGGGTTCGGTAATATCCATTGTTGAGAGAATAAGAGACTCTTTTATCGATGACCGCATTAATGTTGAAAAGGATGCTCTTGGATACTGGAAAACAAAGAGCGATTTTGTTTATCAGGCAGAGATTATTTATAACGAACCTTCGGATCAGTCGATCAGAAGTCGTCTGGACGAACTGTGGCAGGGCTGGGAGGAACTTTCAAAATACCCGGAAGAAAGGGCAACCCGTGAAGTAACCAAAGAGAAAGCGGTAAACCTGTCAAATGAAGTCAAACATGTATATAGTCAGCTGTATAATCTGCAGCAGGATGCTAACAGACAGGTATTCCATACTGTTGAGAAAATCAACGTATATGCAAGGGATATACGCGACCTTAATGAGAGAATTCTCAAAGCTGAAGCACTCGGAGACAATCCTAATGACCTTAAAGACAGACGTGATGCCCTGATTGAAAAGATGTCGGAGATTGTCAATATCTCAGTAGGAAGAAATGATAAGGACGAGCTTATAGTTTACATAGGCTCCGAGAACCTTGTGCAGGGGGAAGTCATAAGGCCGCTTGAAGCGGCAATTGATCCTGATAATAACGGTTATTATAAAGTTGTATGGGCAGGCACAGGCACTGATGTTAATGTTAAAGGCGGTTCGCTGCTGGGACTGATAGAAGCAAGGGATATTCTGTTAAGGGATAATATAAACAGTATAAATGCTTTTGCCCTGAACCTTGTTGATCTTGTAAATGAAATACACAGGGACGGTTTCGGAAGGAACGGTGTTACTAATACCGACTTTTTCCGTTATATGACAGTTTCAGACAGCGTTGAAGGAAATCATGATATCAATAATGACGGTGTTGAGGATGTTACTGCGATTTACAAAGTCGCGGGCAATAACAAACTCGATGCTTCTGCTGCTATAGGAATAAGAGGTAGTCTGATATTCTTGAGCAATGACGAATATGAACTTGAGCAGCAGATTGACTATACGGAAAGCGACACTGTTAATACAGTGATGAAAAAAATAAATGACGCGCGTGTCGGAGTGGTCGCGTATCTTGATCATAACGGGCATCTCGCTCTTAAAGGCACAATAGCAAAAGATGCTGATAAAAAGAATTTTATGATCAGGCATATGGAGGACTCAGGCCAGTTCCTTGTAGGCCTTTCCGGAATATTGAAAACAAGCGGGGCTCAGGGCGCTTTTGACTACAGGCGCATGAATGACATTATAAAATTTCTTCCGCAAAGGGAGCATATAACTATAGCTCCGAAATATAATCCTGCGGCATATATGGCTGTATCTGATGATATTATGAGCAATACTGATCTCATTGCTGCTGCAAAAGGCAGGGATGTTGGCGGAACAGGCGACTTTAATACGGGCAACGGCATAGGTGACGGTTCAAACGCGCTCAGGATAGCTAATCTCCGTCATAAGAATGCGATGGTAGACAACAATACGACATTTAATGATTTTTATACTTCACTGATTTCCAAAATCGGAGCACAGGGCGAAGAGGCAGGAGACAGGGTGACAAATCAGGAGACTTTGCTTAAAAATCTAACAAATCTTCGTGAGTCAGTATCCGGAGTTAACCTTGATGAGGAAATGTCGAACATGGTAATATTCCAGCACGGATACAATGCGACTGCAAGGGTTATATCAACCTTTGATAAAATGCTGGAAACAATTATTCGAATGGGGGCATAAGCCATGCAGAGAGTAACAAATCAAATGCTTAATAATACTCTTAATTACAACCTGAACAAGCATCAGGTTGCTATGGATAAATCCCAGGACAGGCTGGGTACAGGAAAGAATGTCAGAGTGCCGAGGGACAATCCCATTTCAACAACAAACCAGATGATATACAGGTCCAGGATAACTGAGATAGAGCAGTATTTGAGTAATATAGATGAAAGTAAATCAAGACTGTCCGAGGTTGATATAACTCTGCAGTCCGCGCTTCGAATTTTTCACAGAATAAGAGTGCTGGCTGTACAGGGTGCCCACGGAATTTATACTTCATTTGAAAGAAAAGAGGCAGTGGCGACAGAGATAAATCAGATGCTTGAGGAAATGGTTTCCATTGCGAACACAAGAGGCGCGACAGGCAGATCAATTTTCGGAGGGCATCAGACAGGCAGTCAGGAGATTCCTGATCCTTTTGTTCCGATCTATCAGACTCTTACTGCAGGCAATCAGGGTGACGCAATGACCGGTGTTGAGTACAGAGGCAATGCCGGCAATATTATGAGGGAAGTAGCAAACGGTGAATTTATAGATGTGGGCATTCCCGGAAACCGGGTTTTCTGGGCCACAAATCAGATTCTGACTTCCAATCTGGATTCAGGACAGTATGCGTCTGAAACAAATCAGGTTATAAGAATTGACGGAACAGAAATAAATATTTCCGCAGGGGACAATCTTGATATAATTATTGATAAAATAAATTACGCGGGGCTGAGCGTAAAAGCTTCAAAGGGAGGCAGGAATAATATGATCCTTGAGACAACCAGCCCTCATCAGATCTGGCTTGAAGATGCGGGCAGCGGAAGAGTGCTAAAGGATCTTGGTCTTGTTAATACCGACTTTCCGAATCCGCCCAATAATATTGCTCCTACTGTTATTGTGGGCGGAATGTCTGTTTTTGAAATGATGATTCAGCTCCGGGATGACCTTGTGCGCGGTGATCAGGAGCTGATCGGAGGACGGGACCTCGGGCTGATTGATATGGGTCTTGAAAATATTCTTAAAAACATTGCCTCTATCGGAGCAAGACAGAACAGGGCTGAGGAACTGGCCAAGCGCACTGAATTCGCGAAAGGCAATGTGCTTGAGCTGCTTTCCAAAACCGAGGGAATTGATGTTGCTGAAGAGATGATGAACTTTAAATGGCTTGAAAGCGTTCATCAGTATGCTCTTGCAGTCGGTGCAAAAACAATAAAGCCTACATTGATGGACTTTTTAAGATAAACCGAAAGAATAATTAGATTTTTTTAAATCATTGTCTATATAATAAAAAGAAATTTTTAGTATTAATTACGCAGACCTCACCCCTCGCCAAACAGAGATTGGCGTGTCTCTTCTCCTGGAAGAAGAGGGGTAAAAAAAGACAGGATACTGGCACGGGACGGTTCCTCCTTCTCGCACGGGAAGTCCTTCCCGAAGGGAGGCAGGAGGTTGCGCCATGCAAGGCATGGCGAAGGATGATGTCACTGAGGCAGATATATATACTTGTTATCCATACTTTCCATGCCTGCAACATAAAATATGTTTGCGTTATCATTAAATATTTCTAAAATTAGCTTAAAATAGTTTTTATTAATCCTGACGTAATGTAAAAAAATAGAATTTACATTCTTAAAGCAGAGGAAATCTGATTTTTCCGGTATACACCCACCTGCTTTATGAATAATTAAAATATTATGAAAATATCTTTTGCTGCATTAACATCCAAGTAAGGGGGAAAGACTTGGGAATTCTTATTCAAACAAAACCCTATGGGGAAATTGAAGTAGATGAAAAACAGATAATCAGTTTTCCGGAGGGAATTCTCGGTTTCGATTTTATTAAAAAATTCATAATACTCGATGCTGACGAGAATACTCCCTTTAAATGGATGCAGGCATATTCGGAACCGGATCTGGCTTTTATTATAATACAGCCCGTATATTTTGTGCCGGACTATGAACTGCTTGTTTCTCAGAGCGATCTTGAGGCAGTAGAGTCGGAGGATAAAGACAAGCTGCTTGTTTTTTCAATTGTTACGATTCCTGCTGATCCGGCTGAAATGACTGCAAATCTTCAGGGCCCTGTTATTATCAATCCGGGAAAAAAAATCGGGAGGCAGATCATCTCCTTAAGCGATAAATATAAAGTTAAACACAAAATACTTGATGAAATGAAGAAAATCGAGCAGAAAGAAGGATAGAGATATGCTAGTATTAGCCAGGAAGCTTAATGAAAGCATTATGATCGGGGATGACATTGAAATAGTTGTAATAGATATGAAAGGCGATCAGGTTAAGCTTGGAATAAAAGCGCCTAAAAAAATTGCAGTGCATAGAAAAGAGGTATATGAGGAAATACAGCTTGAAAATATTGCGGCATCAAGTTCAAAATTCAAACCGGAGCAGTTGAAGGACTTTACAGACTTCATAAAAAGAAACAGGAAATCAAAGAACTGATAAAAATAAATATTTATTTTATAATAATTTTACACTTCCAGCATTAACATTCCCGCAGCAGTTTAACTACAAAATCGGACATCAGATGGCTGTTATCAGCTACTGTCTTCAATTTTTCTTTACCGGAATATTAAGGAAAAATTCTTTACTAATTTTAATCACTTGAATTTATTTATATTTTATGTTTTTTATACCGTGTTAAATTAATCTGAATCAGAAGGTCAAATACAGATGCAAGTCGGAATAGATGCAGGAGCTAAATTTTTAAAAATCGTTTACAGGGAAGGCAGCGGCAGTATAATCCCCTATGCCTATTGCCAGCATTTCGGGAATCCGGAAAAAGAATTTTTGCGTTTAATCAGTGAAATAAATGACCGGAATATTGAAAGGACGGTTTTCACCGGACTTCATGCAGAGCACCTTGCCGGAGTCTGCAGAGATGCTGAAACTGTTGATGAGATTTCGGCAATGATCGAGACTATAGGATATCTGAATATAGGCTGTAAATATATAATAAACGTAGGAGCCGGTTCAATAAAGCTGATTGAGCTTGATAACGGTCGTTTTGCCTCCTATTCTGAAAATACACTTTGTGCTGCGGGTACAGGTTCTTTCCTTGATGAGCAGATGAACAGAATGAGCTTCACATACCCGGAGCTTGCAGGCCTGCCCTTTATTGATAATCCTCCTGATATTGCGACCAGGTGTGCTGTTTTTGCCAAATCCGATCTGATTCACAGGCAGCAGGAAGGCTATAGCAGGGAGGAGATGTGGGCCGGATTATGCAGAGGTGTTGTTGCAACCATGTTTCAGTCCGTATTCAAAGGAGATATCCCGCCAGACACTATAATGTTCAGCGGCGGTCTTTTCCTGAATCCAATTATCCGTAAATGGGTTGAAAAGATTACCGGGAATCCGGTTTTTAATGATAACGGGCATTTCTTTTCCGCAATCGGAACCCTTATTGCTGAAGGCAAAGAAAAGAAATATGTATTATCTGCAAATAATGATTCAGCTGACAGCAGGAAGAAATTACAAATACTTGATCCCCCGAGTACTTCACAGCCGGAACTGAAATTAGTTAAAGAGTATTTATCTGATGGGAATGAAGTAAGAATTCATAAAGACATTAATGACAGCCTGCATGCTGCAATGGGTATTGATATAGGTTCAACAAGTACAAAACTTGTAATAATTGATACATCAACGAAAGATGTTGTTATAGATATTTACCGCAGGACAGAAGGAAATCCGGTTGAGGCTGTAAAGCTGCTCTTTACTGAATTGAGAGAAATAATTAAAGGCAGGGAAATGATTATTTCAGGTGCAGGAACAACCGGGTCAGGCAGGAAGCTTGTCGGAAAACTGATAAACGCAGACGCCATTGTAAACGAGATTACAGCGCATTTTAAAGGGGCAACTTATTTTGACAGTTCAATAGAGACGATTTTTGAAATCGGAGGGCAGGATTCAAAGTACATAAGAGGACAGAACGGTATTGTAGCTGACTGCAACATGAATTTTGTATGCGCGGCAGGAACCGGGTCTTTTATTGAAGAACAGGTTAACAGGCTCGGCTTTGACATAAAAGAGATCGGGGACATAGTGCTTGGATTAAGGACACCGCATACATCGGACAGATGTACTGTGTTCATGGAGCAGGATATTAATAAATTACTGAGAGACGGCTTTTCCAGAGAGGAGGTGCTTGCAGGAGTCATCAGGTCAATTGCTAAAAATTATCTTAACCGCGTTGTTGGCACCAGGCCTGTTACCGGAGACAGAATATTTTTTCAGGGAGCAACAGCAAGAAACAAAGGCCTTGTTGCAGCATTTGAGGCCATTACAGGAAAGCAGATTATGATATCTCCTTATTGTCATGTTATGGGAGCTTTCGGTGCAGCTCTTATTTCAACAGGCAAAACGGAGAACAAAAAGTCGAAATTCAGAGGACTTAATGTTCTTGAACAGAGAATTGAACTTGAATACAGCAAATGCGACAAGTGCTCCAACATGTGCAGAATTACCACTGCAAGGCTTGCTGACGGAGTCAGTGAGTCGTGGGGATTCATGTGCGGTAAGGAAACTATTGAAGAGAACAGATATAATAAATCTACGGATTATTTTGCCAGAATGTCAGGTTTACTGAAAAAGCATATGAAACACGCGGGCAGAACAGTTCTTGTCAGCAAAAAGAATAAAAAGCAAATACCCGGGAAAATCGGCATTCCGCTTGTTTTGTCCATGTATAATCATATTCCTCTGTGGAAGACTTTTCTTGAGAAGCTCGGCTTTGAAGTGATTCTTTCGAACAGGTCTGATTCACAACTAAAGAAAAAGGCAATCAGTGTATCAAAAGCTGAATTCTGTTTTCCAATGAAACTTAGTCTTGCTCATTACAGGGAAATAACTGAAAATTCTGATATTGATATGATATTTTTTCCTACAACGCTGAGCGAGGCCAAACAGAAAAATAATATGCCCCGAATGCTTTGTCCGTATGTTATTTCATATCCTTCAGTTGCTAAAGAGACTCTGGGCGTAGACTGCAGAATTATTTCTCCGAGTATTGATTTCAGACAAAAAAGAGAAGTTATCATAAAAGAATTGCATGAAAGATTTTTCGAATTCGGTTTTACCGAATATCAGATTGCAAAAGCGTATAGCACAGGACTGAAACAGCAGAGTGATTTTTTGAAAAGCAGATACAGTTACGGGCAGAAGCTTCTTAAAGAGCTGAAGGAAAAGAATGAAAAGGCAGTAATCTGCCTTGGTAGGCCGTATAATCTTTATGACAAGATTCTTAACCTCGGGCTTACGGAAAGGCTGCGTATAAATGATATAACGGTCTTTCCTTATGAATATCTTATTGATCCTGATGAAAATGACCCTGATATTCCTCATATGTACTGGAATTACGGTGAGAAAATCCTGTCAGTTGCCGGGAAGATAAAAAAGTATGAAAATATTTATCATGTATATTTTACGAACTTTTCCTGCGGGCCTGACTCATTCATTCTAAGCAGGTTTGAAGAAATAATGCGGGGCAGGCCGTATCTGATTATTGAACTGGATGAACACGGATCAGAAACAGGATATTTAACACGAATTGAAGCTTTTATGGATGTAATCAATGAGGATAAAAAATCAACCAGGATAGAGAAATCAAAGGGAAAGATTTTTGAGAAAGCATGGAAGAAAAGTGAGCGGAAAATATGGATCCCGCCGATGTTTGAGATTGCACCCAGATTATTTGCTGCTGCTTTCCGGGGTTACGGAATTGATGCTGAAGCACTTGAGATTGAGGACAATGAAGCCTTTGAATACGGGAAACGGAATACAAGGGGAAGTGAATGCCTTCCGGCCTGCACCACAATAGGCGGATTTCTCAGGAAGATGAAGGAGATTGACGCTGATCCGTCAAGACACGCATTGTTTATGCCGACAGCGGAGGGACCGTGCAGATTCGGACAGTATTCCACTCTGCATAAAAGTATTCTTAACAAGAACGGAATGGGGGCTGCCGAGATTTTTTCCCCGACTTCAACGAATTCCTACATGGGTATGCCGGGAGCGCTGACCCGATATTTACTTGATGTGATAACGGCAAGCGATCTTCTTTCAAAGCGGGTGTACAGTACAAGGCCGTATGAAGTAAATAAAGGAGAGACTGATACTGTCATAGAGGAATTGATTTCCGGTGCTGAGACTGAGATTGAAAACAGGAGCGATCTTGTTCCTGTTATTGAACGGGCGTTGAGAAGGCTGTCCGGAATACCGGTGCATAATGACAAGAAACCGCTGGTTGGAATTGTGGGGGAGATTTATGTAAGATCCAACCTGTTCTGCAATAACAATGTAGTACGCGCGATTGAAAAGTGTGGAGGTGAAGCATGGCTTTCCCCTTTCTCTGAGTGGGTTGTTTATACAGCATGGATGGAAAGATATTTTAACAGAGTTAACAAACCGGGTCTGCTAAAAAGACTGGGTGTGAATATCAAGACAAGCTACATGATAAACAGGATGCATAATTTCGAACATTCATTAAAAGACTATCTGCCGGGCAGAACAGAACCGCCTATTGAAAGGGTTCTTGAAGCAGGAAGCAGATATGTTCCTATTGAATTTGAAGGAGAAGTTATTCTGACTCTGGGAAGAACAATGGTTTTTCTCGAAGATGGAGCCAGCATGGTTGTGAACTGCGCGCCGTTCTGCTGTATGCCCGGGAATATTACAACCTCGATATTTCATAATCTTCAGAGAGAATACAACAGGCCGATTATTAATTTATTCTATGACGGAGAAAGCGATGTTAATAGAATCATAGGTATCTATCTGAATAACATTGAAAAAGAAAAAATCGTTTATTCCGCTTTATAATAATAGTTCTATCGCGAAAAAATTTAACCGGTTTTATAGTTGAATATTTCTTCTTGAGGAAATATAATTTTTTACCGAAAATTAGATATACCAATATCTTTTAACCGGGAATACTGATATGACCTCATTCATTGAGTTAAAAAATTTTGAACGTAAATTCGAAGAAATTGATTCAGTTAAGAATATTATTCAAATACTTGATGATAATCTGAGCAGACTGACTCTTTATATAAAATTTGATATTGAAAGAAATATTGTTCAGATTAGCGAAATAACGGATGATAATGGCATTGTTATTATCACTAATCCGGCCTACACGCCTGTTAATAATAAATTAACGATTTACAGCCTTCTTGACAAATATTTTGAAATTGATCTGCAGGTGGCGGAAGTAAGAGGACCGGGTTTTTTTAAATGTGATATAATAAAAGCAAAAAGAGCAATATCCGTAAGGAAAGAACTGAGACTGAAAGTAAAAGCTGAGCAGGTTATTGCTTCAAATTTTATGGTTTCAAAGCACAGTATTGATGTTTCCAATTACAAGATTCCAACCAGCATCAAGGTTCTGCTAGATCAGTTTCATTCACAGAATACAAATTTAAGCGACGTATTCAAGGTCGGTTTTTTTGAACAGAGCAGCGGCATGCTTGAGAGAATTAAAAAATCTGGTAAAATATTTTTCCTTCGGGATTTGAGTAATCCGGAATCTTTTAATTACAGCGATGATGATATAATAGACGCCAATGAGATAATGGGCAAAAACATAAATGAATATATTAAAAAATATATCGAAAAAGGCTACAAATCTATTATTATTGCACCTATTAATTATGTTACTGATTCAGGAAATGTCTTTTCATTTGCATATGCGCAGATGATATCAAAGTCTGGATTGTTCACTTTTGATGATATCAGCAAATTAAAACAGACTCTCAACAGCCTTGTAACAAGAATAAAAGATTCCAATACAATTATCATCAACACGAATCAGCAGATTACCGATCTCAGCAAATCAGGCGCGAAACTTTATATTACTGATGAGAATTTGAAGAAATACCTGGTTAATACAAAGGGTTTTGTTTTTAATATTGTCTTTAAACTGCAGGCGCCTATTACCGTATATTCAGAGATAAAAAATATTTACCGTGACAGTGAAGATAATCTTTTTGTAGGTGTGATATTTGCCGGTCATTCATCAAGGAAGGGGGAGATGAAAAGATATTATTCCTTTCTTGATCCCATGATCAAGTCTTATAAAGAAAAGCTTCTTGCTCAGCGAAAGAAAAGCGTAAAACCGGTTGAAAAGTAACAGGCTCGCATTGATCGCAGGTGACGGTTCCCTTCCCGTGCTGCTTGCGGAAAGATTAAACAGGCAAAATTTGCTTTCGGCTGTTATTGTGCTTCAAGGAAGCGCAGACAGGTTCTGCTTTGCAGGCGATACAGTATATGAAAGCCCTCCCGGAAAAGTAGGCTATATATTAAAACTTCTGAAAAATAATGAAATCAGCAAATTAGTAATGATCGGAAAGATAGATAAAAAAGCCTTTCTTGAAAGAAAGGGGTTTGATTTCAAGGCCTTACAGCTTTTAAAGAAAATAAAAGACGGCAATGATATGTCCATTTTTAAAATTATTCAGGATGAGATGAGCAAAATCGGAGTTGAAATACTTTCGCAGGATGAGTACCTTAAGGACATGATTGCTCATAAGGGGCTTTTGACCAAAAGGAAACCCACAAAATCGGAAATGGCTGATGCTGAATTCGGTATTAAATATGCGAAACAGATTGCATCAATGGATATTGGACAGGCTGTAGTTGTAAAGGACAGAGTCGTTACTGCTGTTGAGGCTGTTGAAGGAACGAACAACACAATCAGACGCGGCGCCATGTCTGGAAAATCAGGTTTTGTCGTATGCAAGGCCGCGAGGTCAAATCAGGATCCGAGATTCGATATTCCTTCAGTAGGTCTGACTACACTTGAAGTAATGGCTGAAAACAACTGCACTTTGCTTGCTCTGGAAGCAGGAAAAATATTCATAATGAATCCTGAGGAAGTCACGGCATTCGCGGACTCTAAACGCATATCAATAATCGGATTTTAGCTCATTCTGCAGAATCAGGGCAGGGACAAATGATAGTTGAAGATTATTGAGACTGTTTTTACAATGAAATAAAGAATTATTACAGTAAGCAGTATCATTAAAAAGATATTCATTTTGTGAATAAATCTGTCAGAAACAGACTTCTGCATTCTGTTAAGTATACTGGCTATAAAAATCAAATAACCTACCAGGCCGCAGCATCCGGATAAAATAAAAATAAACTTAATTACCGGAGTTATTTCCGTAAAAATAGAGAAGTCGATAAAAATTTTAAATCCGACAATCCACCAGATAATCATTCCCGGATTTGTAATTGCTATAGTAAATCCGGTTAAAAATGATAAACGTTTTTTATAAACCAGCGGACTGTCGTCCTGTCTTACTCCGTATTTGTGTTCCCTGAACGATCTGTAAAACAGAAAGGACAATACAATAATACCCATTACATATGTAATGATTTTAACATCCCTGTTAAAAAGAAAGCCTCCAAGTCCGAACAGAGTAAGCACTCCGTAAATAAAATCGGAACTGGCAGAGCCTATTGCGACAGCAATTGCAGGCATCAGATGCCCGTTAATAGCCTTTTTCGCGACTTCAAGCTGAACCGCACCTACAGGCATTGAGGACAGAAATCCCATTATAAGGCCGAATAAGATAAGCAGTATGTATTTTAAAAAGATTGTGAATTCCATGATTAGATTAAATTTATGATTTTTTTAATACCGGTAAATTTTTAGACTGGTTTTCTGCTCCTGGCTTTAATAATATACAGATAATGGCATGAAATATCAATTTCAGATCAAATGTATTTCTGATGCAATGCATGATACCTCCACAGACCGTTAGGTTTATTAACGGGTCATTGGAAACAAAAAATTGATAGTTATTTTTTTAGTGTAAAAGTCCTCTAAAGAAAAACCTATATTATTTACAGAGACTTTATATAAAACAATTAGTGTTTAAATGCTCTCTGTCCGGAGAATACCATAGAAACCTTGGGACTGGCTTCATTACAGGCTTCGATTGATTCAAAATCCCTGTCTGAACCGCCCGGATGTACTATAGAGGAAACTCCCTGCCTGATACCTACATCCACTCCGTCTCTGAAAGGAAAGAATGCGTCCGATACCATTGCCGAGTTTATAAGGCCGCCTTTTGCTTCTTTTGTTGCTTCATCAATGTCAATAAGCCCGGACTTGTCTCTTTCACCCTTTTCAACCGCAAGTTTAAGCGCATTATACGGCATTCCGAATTTATCGGAACATAAAAGATCAGCGTATTTTGTGTATGCTTTGCTTACAGCGATATCGGCGACCCCTACCCTGTCCTGTTCTCCTGTTCCTATTCCTACAGTAACTCCGTCTTTAACATATATAACAGAATTTGAAGTTATTCCCTGTTCTACAAACCATCCGAACAGAAGGTCCTCATATTCTTTATCGGTTGGAAGCCTGTCAATCCTGTATATTTTTCCTTTATATTCAGCCTCTGCAGGTTTAAGGTCTTCTTTTGATTTTACAATATTAAGCGGAGACTGCTGTACAATAATTCCGCCGTCTATCAGGGATTTGAAATCTACAAAACGTGCGTCTCTGTATTTCCCGAGTTCATCTATTCTGTTTATCTGTACTATTCTGAGGTTTTTTCTTTTTTTAAGAATATCAAAGGCGCCGTCAATATAATCAGGTGCCGCCACGACCTCAAGATAAAGTTCCGACATCAGTTCTGCGGTTTCCCTGTCAACTGGCCGGTTAAGAGCTGCGCATCCTCCAAAAGCTGCCACCCTGTCCGCCCTGAAGGCTCTGTTATATGCATCTGCGATGCTTGTGCCGTACGCTACTCCGCAAGGATTATTGTGCTTAACAATAACTGCGGCAGGCCTGGACATAAGGTATTTGAGTATATTCAGCGAGTTGTCAATATCCGTCAGGTTGATTTTTCCCGGATGCTTTCCTGACTGGAGCATCATTTCCTCATTTATGCTGCTAACCAGGCCCCGGTTCGGGTCAATAAATTTACACTGGCCCAGAGTCAGGTTGCCGTCAACAAGCTCATACATTGCCGCTTCCTGTCCCGGGTTTTCGCCGTATCTGAGGCCTTTTTCAATGTTTGTACCGTTTTCCTCAATAAGCCAGGTTCTTTTTTTGTAATTTAGTGTCTGATCTCCGAATGTTATGCTCATAGAATCCGGGAAATGATCATCCATAATTGTTTTATATGCTTTTTTATTGCTCACAGTCATGTTTTTATCTCCATTATTTTATATTGAGAAATCGGATCAGGTAAGAACAAAATTGTTAAATCTTTTATGGTATTTTAGTCCTTCTATTTAATTAATATGTCAATTATTATTTAAACAGGGTAATAGAACTTTTGGACTGAGATTTTATTTTTCCCGGGAAAAGAAAATCATAATTGATATAAAAAACAGCAGGGATAAAATATCGTAATAAATACGATATTATTAATTCTTGTAGTAAAAATATTAATAACTAATATTAATATTTTTTTGATTATTCTCCAAAATGTTATAAGCAGATTTTTTGCGGTATTAAATTATCTGAGTGAAATTATGAAAAAAATTGCGATAATCGGCTGCGGTGCATCAGGAATGATTGCCGCTTTATCCGCTGTAAAAGACGGCAATGAAATAACAGTATTTGAAAAACAAAGCAGGCCGGGCAGGAAACTTCTGAGTACAGGCAACGGAAGATGCAATATCTCCAACAGGAATATGGAATTTCCGCATTATCACGGGAACAATCCGAAATTTGTTTTAAACGTTTTTTCAGGATTCGGTTTAGATGAAACTTTGAGCTTTTTTGAGTCAATAGGGCTGCCTCTGATTGAAGAGGATGAAGGCAGGCTTTTCCCGGAATCGGGCCAGGCATCAAGCGTTGTTGATATACTGAATTATGAACTGAAATTCAGGGGTATAAAGCTCAGGCATAACCGTATGATAGAGAAAGTTGTCAAATCCGGCAGTAAATTTAAATTAATAAGCAGCGGAAAAGAGGAATTTTATTCTGATTCTCTCATACTGGCTGCAGGCAGCTGTGCTTATCCGCAGCTTGGCGCAGTGAATACAGGGTATGATATTGCCGCTTCATTCGGTCATAATATTTATGAGCCGTTTCCTGCGATAGTGCCTTTGAGCATTCCCCTGAAAGCGGTTCATGCACTTCAGGGAATAAAATGGGACTGCCGCGTGACTGCAGCAGTAAACGGAAAGCAGATATCGGAATCCACAGGCGAACTGCTTTTTACAAAATACGGAATGTCCGGCCCGGCAGCATTAAATATATCCAGAGATGTAAATGAAAATATATTGAATGGAAAAGATCCTGTAATTAGTATTGATTTTTTTCCATTTATAAATGAAAAATCATTGAGTGAAAAATTTAACAATCTTTGGATACGGAAAGATAAGTCACTGTCTTTCAGCCTGGCAGGCATTTTAAAAAAACGTATTCCTGAATTAATATTGAAGATATCAGGAATTGATCCTGAAATTTCTGTTAAAAATCTGAATGATCCTCTCAGGTCGAAAATAGTAAAAGCGTTTAAAGAGTTTAGTCTAATGCCTGGAAAACCGAGAACATTTAAAGAATCTGTTGTGGCAGCAGGAGGGGTAAATGTGGACGAAATTAACCCCGGGACTATGGAATCAAAGCTTGTAAAAAACCTGTTTATAACAGGAGAACTTCTTGACATTGACGGTGATAGTGGTGGATATAATTTACAGTTTGCCTGGAGTACGGGCGCTATAGCAGGAAAAGCGCAATTATAATTTGCAAATCATCATCCTTTTTACAGGCAGTGTAAATCCTGAAGAAATTGCTTAAAGCTTAAAAAAATTCAGTGGAATTTGATTTTTCAGAAGGTTTGAATTAAGATGAGTCAGAAAATTTTCAGAAATATATTCAGATTAAAACAGATAATACTCTGTCTTTCTCTGGCATATACCGGGCTGTTGTTTTCAGGAGGGTCAGAGCTTTTAATATGGCTGCTGGTAACTGCTGGCGTTATATTTGCAAAAGCGGCTCATTTATGTTTTTACAAAATTATGGATATCAGGGGTATATATAAAAGCCCGAGATACAGGGAAAGGCTTATTGCTAAAGGACAGATGAAAAACGTCTCTTTGTGGTTATGCGCAATATTCGCTTCCGCGGTGTTTATTACCTCCTGTTTTTTTATCAGTCAGCTCTGCTATTATATTGCTATAGGTGCTGTTGCTGTAATGCTGTTTTTTCCATTGTTAAAAAGATACAGCAGCCTTCCCTATTATTATATGGGAGTTTTTGAATCAGCATGTCCTGTTGCCGGATTTATAGCCGGTGAGAACAGATATGAACATATTGCACTTGTACTGGCTCTGTCTGTATTCTTCTGGGTTATAGGACAGGAGATTTGCAGGGCGGGTTTTGAAATTGCGGAAGATACAGAGCAGAAATCTTTTTCAATACCGGCTCGTTTCGGGATAGACAAAGCCAGGGTTTTTTCCATTTTTTTTTACCTGATTTCAATTGCGGGGTTTACCGCGGCCGGAATTATGAATAAACGCGGTTTAACGTACTGGATTTCGATAATCTGTTTTCTGATAATCTTCATAAGGCAGGAAACCTTGTTAAAAGCCAAAGACCCTGAAACGGCGAAAATAGAATTCATTCAGATCAATAATTTTATAGCACCGGTTATTTTTATAGGTACAATAATTGATGTCTTTTACGGAGTATAGTTAAGATTCATCCCTGACCGGCTTTACTTTTTTTATCTCATAACTGTTTCCTATAAGTATAAGCGCGTCTTTTCCTGATACGTCATTTCCGGGAGCTCCGGATTTGTTTTTTTCATTCGAGAAATCCAGCCATAATCCTTTTTTCATATTCAGGGGAGCATAAAGCAGAATCCTGTTAAACATTTCCGGGAAGATACAGTCAGTGTAAAGTCCCGGATTTTTCCCCGTAAAGGCTAAATATGCTTTTATTCCGAGCTGCTTAAGAATTATTGATGCAAGTACTGCCTTATCTTCAGCACTGCCTTTTTTCTCTTTAATTATGTCAGCCGGATTTTCGGGAGAAAATAAATCATTACCTGTAAGAACAATCTTTTCGGAAACAAATTCAAAAACGGATTTAACAGTGTCTGCGCTATTTGACTTTTTGAATTCCGATAAAAAGGATTTGTTCAGCAGAGAATACTTCGTTTGAATAAGACCCGAATACCACATAACAAAATCTGCAGGATCTTTCATATTTGAAAATGAGAGGCAGGTATTTTCCTTTTCTTTGCCGGGGAGGTCTTTAAGTTCAATGGAATATATGTTTTTATTTTCCGATAACTCAGACTGGATCTTAAAATCACGGTTTATATTAAATTCAAATTTTATATCTTCAGGAGCGATTGCTTTTAAAAAGAAATAAGATAATGCTTCCTCTTTCCTTTTTATCATAATGTCTGAAGCAGAGAAAAAATTCAGGCCTTTCGGGCTGACAGGATTATCAATATAATAGCTGATATTTACAGCTGATCCATCAGTAACAGTTTCCAGGTTGATATAGCGACCGTTATTATTATTTATTATATCATGATAGTCTGTGACGGCTCCGTCTTTATAGATTAAAATTTTAACAGGATGAATTTTCCCGTTAAAAGGAACCCTGTATTTTTTGTATTTGTCTGCCGGGTCAGTTTCATTGAATTGTATGAAGTCTTCACAGAATAATCTGCTGCCCCCGTCATTAAAAAATTTGAATATCATTTTTCTGGAAATAATATGTACAGGATTCTGCTGATTGTCATTTATATCAACGGAATTGAAATCTGATTCATATTTTTTAAAAGGATTGTCGATTGCTCCGGTTCCCTGATAATTCTTAAAATCACGGAGTTCAAAATTTGAAGGCTGAATTGAAAGAGCTTTGTCCCAGTACATTGAAGGGTCATTGCCTTTGTTATAGGAAATCTCGCCGAGTTTAATATTGTATAAAGGATCATTTTTATTAAGTAGCCCCCGGAATATGTTTTTTTTTGCTTCTGAAAGGTTCCCGGTCAGTATGAGTGAATTGATAAACTCTTTTCCGAAAAAATCCGGGTCAGCTGATTTTCCAAGCTTAATAATTTCATTGTACATTCCAGCTTTGTAATAAACGGATGCCAGCTGTTTATATGAATTGGCTGACTGGCTGTGCGGAAGAACGGTTTTTAAAATTTCAATAGCTTTATGTAGATTTTTTTCTTTGTAATATTTTACTGCCAGTTTGGAAACTTTATCTGATTCAGGATGTTCATTAAGAAGAAGGTTAATAATTTTTTCGAATTCAGCTTCATAACCGCTATCAAGAAACAATTCGGCCTTTTCAAGGGTTTGCAAAAAATTTCCGGATTCGTTATTTTGATACAGATTATCAGATAAATGATTTTGGGAATTCAGCTCTTCGCTCAATAAAGCTTTATCAGGCTTATTGCTGAATGCAATATAATCAGGAAGGATTATTTTATCATTCTCATCAGTAATTACTGCTTTTAAACCGGCATCAGCTTCCTTCTCCATATAAAGCTTGATCATCATGGAAATTTTATCAGTGCTATTTATTTTTATAATATGCGGTGTATTGAAAAAACCGGTGACTGGTTTTTTGGATACTGTGTTTCCATTGATAAATATTTTGTATGCAGATTCTGAATAAATTTTAATTAAAACAGTATCTTTGCATTTAAACGCGGTTGCTGCATAGGCAATGCCATTTTCAGGAAAATTATATTTTTTAAGATTAAGTGCTGTTTCTGAATCTTTAAGTGTAACTTTTTTGAGACCCGGGATTTCTTTAAGATCAATAATTTCCGGCAGAAAGGAGTAATCCAGATCTGCAGGCCCGTATTTTGAGTACGGGCCTGAAACGAGCCATTGTTTGATTGAATTTTTGTTGTCGGAAGCTTTTTCTATAACCGGAAGAGTAACTGGTTTAATTTCAAAATCGTTTTTACCGGCAGAGAATGGCGGGTTGGAATTTTTTTCACTCGCTTTTTCTTTGTTAATGAAAGTAATATATTCCCGTATCCATTGATTATCTGTGTCTATATGCAATGCTTTGCGCATGTATTGAAATGCTGTCTCATTACTGTTCAGTTTGTGATAAATCAATCCTGTCTTAAGGAGCACATCACTGTTAAAAGGCGACAGCCTTTTAGCGTGAAGGATATATGGCAGTGCTTTTGCCGGACCTTGTGTATGCTCTGTAAGTTCCGCGTGTTTTAATCTGAGTCTCACATTGTTCGGGAACAGCTTTGCACTCTGATTAAGAATACTGTCAGCTTTATCATACATGCCTGCTTTAATTAAATTATCTGTCAGATTCCTGAAGTTTACAGAATCGGTTTTATCGAGTTTAAACAGATTATAACAGGCGAGCGCTGCATCCCTGTAACGGTTTTCTCCGGTGTAAATAATATTCTCAATTTCATAAGTATATGATTTGAATCCTGACTGATTCAGCTTTTCGCATTCTTTCAATGCGGCAGGGTTCCAGCCTGATTTGGTAAAAATCAGAGCCCTGTATTTACGGATTTCCGCGGAAAAAGGGTCAGCTGTTTTAATGAGTTCAGTAATTTTGCAGGCGTCATATATATAATCATTGTTCAGTTTCAGCTTTACTGTTTCCAGCATGGATTCAATATTTCCGTTAAACGCATTTAAGGATTTTTTAAACAGAGAATTTCTCAAGCTGCTGTCGTTTTCAAGCATTCCGAAATAGTATAGCGAGACGGATTTGAGTAATTCATCATCAGCTGCAGCAGAGAAATATTTCTTAAAATTTCCGGACTCTTCATCTATCAAATTTGCTGCATAAAAAAGATATCCGGTATTAAAGGCATCATAATAGTTCTCCTTCTGGCTCAGGCAGCTTTTTAAAGAATGAAAATATCTACTCGATATTAAAGAGCATGTTCCATTTACATTGCCTGCATAATTTTTTGCAATGCTGTCTGAATTACCTTCCGGATTTATGGGGATTCCATTCCTGTCTGTAAGTCTGAGCGAAATTATGCTGCCGTCTTTAGAACTGCCTGCTTTCATCCATAAATTGTGTGTACCTTCTGTCAGGAATACTTTAACAAAATACTGATCATGACAGAAAGCGTGCCTTGAGTAGCTGGAGAATATTTTGTTTCCGTCTATATAGACAGACGTGTGCCCGGTTTTTCCAATGGCAAGGCAATATTCCGAGTCTTCAGGAACAGAGAAGCCGGAAACCATATATACTGTCCTGTGAAAAGAACTTCCAAGAAGTTCCTGAATGTTTATTCTCCCTTCATTATCTATTGAAGCAGTAAAGGATTTAATATTTCCTGCCTGTTCATTAATATCAGATCTGTAAGTAAAAATATCAGAAAAATTATCAGGAAGCAGAATTGTATATTTATTGAAAAAGCCTGAATTGTCTCTTTTCTTCAGGGCGTTGCCAATATTCCCTCTTTTTAGGTAAAGACGGTTTAAAAACAAATCAAGCCGTGATTTCAAAAAGGGATTTTCAGTTACTGCAATATTTCCGGAAATACTGTGATATGCTGATACTGCCCTGTCTGTTAGTTCGGGATATTTTACAAGTTCAAATAGCCTGAACAGATTTAGTTCGATTTCAGCAGGGTCATCAAGACTGATCGTCCAGTTTTCGAGAATATCAATAGCTTCAGCATAATTGCATTGAACTTTCTGCTCAAGGTAATTTCTGAACTGGTTTTCAACCGCGAATGATTTTAAAGAAAAGAAAAAAATCGCGATAAGCATGAATTTTTTCATTTGACTCTTGGTATATTAATTGTTAATTAAAATTTAGTATCTTTGTTTATGCCGTTCGGGGCAGGTTAAAATTTTATTTCTATTCCACCTTATCATACGGGCCTGATCATAATGATTAAGCGTAACTTATGAGATTTTAATAATAATGAGAAAGAAAAAGGCAAATACAAAATTTTTTTATATAAAACCAGTTATTTCTATTCCGATGTTTTTTCTTTTATTTAATTTTTACGGGCACACGGCAGGAAGTAATTATTTTCCGGATATTTCAAACCCGTTTCATGATGTTTTTTATTCGTACAATAATTACAATAAAAGTGAAGCAAAGAAATTACTGAATAGGCAGTATGATAAATTTTTTCAGAATCAGATATATATAAATTACGGGCTCATACTTGAATATGAGGAAAATTTTTCAGAAGCAGAGAATTATTACAGGAAAGCTCTCAGGAACGATAAAAATTTATCGATAACATATCTACATAATCTTTACAAAAAGCATAACAGGGAAAAGACATTACCGCTTCTTTTTGCGCTGAAAAAAAATATTAACAGCTGCTGGATAGATTATGAAATTGCCGTACATTATGCCGAGAGTAATGATGAGGATAAGGCAATTGAATATTTATCATATGCAATAGACCGTGGCTTTTCATCAGCTGATCTGCTGCAGAAGGATAATGTTTTTGATTCGATCAGAAACAGGTCCGGCTTTAAAAGTCTTGTAAGAAAAGCAGAAAAAAATTACAGAAAACCGGATTCGATTGCAGAACAGATGAAAGCTGCCGAATATGAATATGAAGAAGACAAGCCCTATGGCATGATAAATGAACTCAGGATTGCAGCTTACTATGAAAACAGCGGCAGGGATGATAAAGCGCTGAATATTCTGTCTTCTCTTGTCAGGTCAAAACCGGCTTTCAGAGATAAAAGCATAGCTCTTTTCCGGCTTGCGAGAATTAATGCCGGAAAAGGCAGCAGGAATGATGCCAGACTGTATTTGAAAAGCTTTGTTGATCATATTTCCGGAGAAGAAGCGGATGACACCGGGTATAAGAGGCTGGTTAAGCTGATTTATAAGGATCTTATTTTAAATGACCGTTATTTAAGCAATATAGGACTGGATATGATTAATTAAATTTACAATTTTTTATGGAATAATCTGCAAACCTCAGAGTAACATATTAAGCAAACATTTCATGTTCTATTTTTTTGTAAAATGCTGCAGAATAGAGAATAATTTATTCTTTATCAGGGGGTATCCTGAATGGACAGGAAAGAACTTTTAAAGCATGTTCATATTAAGCAGGGAGATATAACAAGAGAAAAGACGGACGCAATAGTGAACGCAGCGAATCCCACTCTTCTCGGAGGAGGCGGAGTGGATGGTGCAATTCACAGAACTGCGGGCCCCGGACTGCTTGAAGAATGCAGGACTCTCGGTGGAGCTGATCACGGAGAGGCAAAGGTTACCAGGGGGTATAATCTTCCAGCAAAGCATGTAATACATACTCCTGGCCCGATTTATAAAAACGGCTATAGCGGAGAAAAGGAAGTTCTTACTAAATCGTATTATAATTCCATGCTGCTTTGTAAAGAGAACAATCTGAAATCCGTTTCTTTTCCCGCAATATCAGCCGGCGTTTACGGGTACCCTAAAGATGAAGCATGCAGTGTAGCTGTTGATACGGTGCTTAACTTTATGGAACAGGAAAATTATATAATTGATGTTTATTTTGTACTGTTCGACAGGGATAATTATGAGAGATATGAGAAGTATATTGCGAGTCTGCAGATAGGAAATAAGAATTCGATCTAAATATTGACTGTTTCAATTTTTTTCACAGCGGACAATTTTTTATCAGCTGTAATCAATTTAGCTTTATCTGTTGCAGTAAAAATAGTAATTGTACTTATCCAAAGTTAATAATAATCTTTTCAGCCATGAGATAAATTGATTTGGTATATTCATAAAATTTATCGATCATTTCCAAAGAAGGTTTCCCTCCGGGCAATAATCCATAATCAGCAGGATATCTGGTATCTATATAGACCTGATTTATTCTGTCTAATATATCATTATCAATCTCAGGAATAATTTTTTGTTTTTCAATTTTCGCGAAGATCATTCTTAAATCATGAGTTTTTGGAACAGAATAATAATAAAGTTCTAATATTGACTTAAGTGACTTTTCAACTTATTGTTGGGAATGGAAAGCAGCGCTTTGTGTGAGGAATTCGTCATTTTTAATTTTTTCAACAGTAGCCAAATCAATTTTTGAAAATTCGAGCCACTGTTTAGCTTGCTTTTTCATACAAGACTTTTCCGTGTGCGTGTATTTCTTTAAAAAATGAATTCATGTTCTTTTTAATAATATCATATTGAGGCAAGGTATATACAAGTAAATCTATTGGAGCTTCTTTATTGATTTCACGTAACTTTTTTCGTGCATCAAGTTTTATATTCATTCTTTCTTCATAGGTATCCGGAAGATTGGTATCATTGAGTACAATTAATAAATCAATATCTCTATCTTCTTTAACAGTATTTATAGCAAGGGAACCAAATAGAATTATCTTGAAAACATCTAATTCTTTCAATTTATCCAGTATTTCATTCAGATATAAATTGTATTCTTTTTTTTCCATAGCTTAAGCTGTATCTCTTTTAATATTTTTGTCGAGTATATTTTAATGTTTTAAATATATTTACTTTACAATTATTGCTTAATCCCTGGGACTTTTTTACTCGCAAAAATTTTTCTGAAAAAATATTCAATAATATTATTTTCAATAAAATATAAAATCAATAAAAATAATGAGCTTGCTAAAAAATAAACCTATTGGATTTTTGAATAAAATATTATAAAAATAATTGAACATCAATGTTATGATACATGTAATAATAAGATTAGGTATTTTTTTTAATGAAATGATCTTTACAAAGATTTTACATTAAATGATATGATAATTGTTAAGGAAATAAAATTTATTTAAAATAGCTATTACTTTTGCAAGGATAAAAATATAAAATTATGAACTACATTGAACAATTGAAAACAGCATCGAAAAAATATAAAAGCATAGTATGCATGGGACTTGATCCTTTAATTGACAGAATTCCTGTTGAAAAGGGATCAATTAAAGAAAAGATTGTATTTTTTTATGAGGAAATACTTAACAGAGTAATTCAGAAAGGCGATTATCCGGGAGCTGTGAAGCCGAACTATGCATATTATGCCCAATACGGTTTTGAAGGACTGGAAGCACTGTTTAAAATTATTGAGCTTTATAAATCTCAGGATATTCCAGTAATTCTTGATGCAAAAAGAGGGGATATTTCAACTACTGCAGCAGCATATGCCAGAGAATGCTTTGATTTCTTTAAAGCTGATGCGGTGACACTTGCGCCGTATATGGGTTATGATTCGATTTCTCCTTTTGTTAATAATTTTCCCGGAAAAGGATATTACATACTGTGCAAAACTTCAAATAAAACCTCAGCTGATTTTCAGGACATACTGACTGATGACAAGCCTGTGTTCATACATGCTGCAAAAAAAATTGTGGAATGGCATGCATCAGGAATGGGAGCTGTTGCAGGAGCTACATTCCCTGAGCAGCTGAATGAAATCTCGGAAGTATTTATCGATTCGGGAAAGGAGATTCCCTTGCTGCTGCCGGGTATAGGTTCACAGGGCGGAGACCTGAAGGAAGTTATAACAATTCTGAAAAAATATCCTGATATTAATATTCACCGTATAAATTCTTCAAGCGGGATCAATTACGCGTACAGGGAATACACGGATATGGATTTTGCCGATGCTGCTGTAGAAGCATTAAAAAAGCTGAATTCTGAAATAAATGAAATCATCAACTGATCAGGTAGTGTTCTTAGTAAAAATCTGATTGCAGTTTTATTCATATAATAAAATTTAGGCACATGATTAAAGAGATTATTACTCATTCCGAGAACGAAACTTCCGGCTGGGCTGAAGAACTGGGAAAGAGTTCAAAGAAAGGCACAGTGTACGCGCTTTACGGAGATCTCGGCACAGGCAAGACGGTTATTGCAAAAGCTGTTGCAAAAGGACTGGGCATAAAGGATGAGGTGACAAGCCCGACTTTTCTTATACAGGAAGTATATAAGGGCGAAATTCCGTTTTATCATTTTGACCTCTACAGAATAGATCATCCTGATGAGCTTGATGAGCTTGGCTTCGGGGATTTTCAGGAGGAGGACGGGGTTGTAATAATTGAATGGCCTGAAAAAGCAGGGGGCCGTATTACTGAAGCAGCTGTTAAAATTTATATAGAGCGGATAAGCGATACTGAGAGGAGGATCACTATTGAATATCCTGATAATTGATACAAGTACATCGGTTGAGGTCGTCGCAGCAGCTACAGAAAATGCAGTCTCAGATATGATCCGGCCGGTATCTGTTTCGCATTCAGCCACTTTATTTGAAAGTATTGATAATGTTTTAAAAGAAATAAATATTGAGCCGGGAGATCTTGATCTGATCGGAGCAGGCATTGGTCCGGGATCTTTTACCGGTATAAGAATAGCTGTTACTACTGCACGCATGTTTTCACAGCTGCTTGACCTGCCTTTAGTGGGCATTAAAAGCCAGCTGCTGTACGCAGCTTCTGCCATGGAAGAAGCTGAAAAAGGAAATAATATACTAGTCGCGTTTGATGCAAAAAAAGGTAAGGTTTTCGGTGCCCTTTATGAAAATAAAGAAGATCTGGAAGAAATAAACGAACCGGGTGATTATAAAATTGATGATCTGCTGAATAATGTCAGTACTGAAGAGGAAACTCTGCTTATAGGTGACGGGTGTGCTAAATTTGAGAAGGAAATAAAAGCAAAAATAACAAAGCAGAGATATCTGGCTGATTATTTACCTAAAGCGGAAGCAGTGTGCAGTCTGGTTAAGCGGGAATATTTGAAAAATCCTGAAATCCGGGAAAATTTTAATAATGTTGTACCTTATTATTCAAGGCTTTCGGACGCGGAAATAATCAGAAAAAATAAATAAAAAATTATTTTTTTCCTGCTTTAATCTCCCTGATCAGCTTGTTCTTGTATTCTTTTATCATGGGGTCCAGCATAGCATAAAATCTTTTCATTTCGTCCTGTCTTGAAGAGTTCCCTGCAAAGTCGACACCAACATACATATCGCCTGAATTATCAGTATATGTGCTTTTTATATCACCGTATATTGTAATAGGAGCCTGTAGCCTGAAAACAATATCAAAGATGAATCCTCTCGCGCGGATCATATATTTTTTCAGGTTCTGATCTGTTATTTTAAGTTTTGCTCCGGTTTTACTGATGTCTGTAATTTCCTGATGCACCTGCACCATGATAGTATTCGCGTCTCTTATCCTGTCTATAAGAGTGAAAATCAGTCCCTTTATTTCAAGGACATTCTCTATTGTAAAATGTTCAGACTTGGAGATCAGCTGAATGTAGGCAAACGGTATGGAGTTCTCGGGATTTGTTAAATAAATAACAGGAGATATAATAATGGATTTATACCCTTTTTCAATGTTCTTTTTTATAAAATTATGCAGCTCGTAGCCTAATAATTCCTTTGCATTAACGAAGTCATCGCTAAATGGTAAATAGGATTCCTCATCTGCAATATTTTCAACAAATAATGTTTCGCCTGTTTTTCTGATATGCTTAAGTATTGCATCTTCATCTTCAAAGAGACTTACTTTAACAATATCGCTGAGACCGGAGTTGCTTGATTCGAACTGTTCAAGCAGTACTTTAATGCTCGTGGGAATGCTATAGTTTGTAATATCGATTGTGTGTTTCGAAATTTTAAAATTGGTCGCGATAACTTCTTCAGGGGAAAGTTTAAATCTGATTTCTTTTCTACTGACAGCAGCTCTTTTCAGTTTATCAATTCTGCATTTGAAATAACCGGGCCCTCTTGTTTCCTCAATAATAAGGTCTATTTCTATATATTTATCCATGAGGCCGTAAAGAGTGAAATTCGTTTCAGGCCGGAAATCAGGGTCAGTAACAACCATTATAGTCCGATCATTCAGAAATTCATTAATTTTTACTTCTCCAAGTTCGGAAGAATATTTAATTAATAAAGGTTTGTTTTTAAATGAATTTTTTACATATTCAAAGACTTCTTCTTTTGAATTTGCATCCGGGTCAATAAATGACCTGTCCTTTCTCTGATTGATGTTAAGCAAAGGTTTCCTCCCGTTACCGAAGCCTCATAATTCATATTAAAAGCTTTGATTAATAATTGGCAAGAAAAAAAACATGCGGGAAATATTATTATGCGGGATTGTAAATAATGAATTGAGAAAAACAAATAGGGCTGTCAGAAATATTTAAGACAGCCCTACGAAAAATCTTAAAAATGGAAAATGCACATTACTTCTTTTTAGCAGCAGGTTTTTTCTTAGCCGGTGCTTTTTTCTTCTTATCGGCTGCTTTCTGTGTTGCAATGCTTTTGTCAAGTTTTACAAGAAGTGCCTTTTCCGCTTTCAGTTCTGCTTCAAGTTTCTTCACTTTGTCTTTTTTTCTTTTTTGATCAACCAACAACTGTTTTAAAGATTTTTCAGCCATAAATAATCTCACCTCTGATATTTTATTTAAATGGCTTAACCGCATTTTCAGTATTTATACTTTAATATAAAAAATCAAATACTGACTCTGTGCAGGCAAAACTCAACAGAAAAATTATCCGTTATGTCTTGCAAAGCCATTGAGTACATGAATATAAAAATAAAAAAATATTTTTATATAATTACTATCGTAAAATTATCTCATCTATTATAAACTTTTTTTTTATGAGCGCAAGTAAAAAAAATCATGGTGCATAGTTCAGGTTAAGCATTGTATCACGCATGTTAATAAGTAAACTCTTTTTTTTGTCTATGTATATGAGGTACAGGGCATTACGCTTCCTGTTGAGCCTCCATGTGATAATTTTTCTGTCCCTGAGTGTTTCCTCGGCTACCGGACTTCCGTACATATTGCTCATGTAAACTTTGTAGTCGATAAAATCACGAATGTCCATAGGTTGCTTTCTTGTGTAAATGTCAAAAAGAATATTATTTTTATCAAAGACCAGCAATATGTCTTCCTTCTCCATCTTTCTTTTAATAATTATTTTAATTGAGTTTTCCGACTTGACCCTGATGCCTTCAAAAAATCTGTCATTATTATCAGAATAAATTTTGTGCTGTGAATACTTATTCTTTGAAATTATTTTTAGTATGTTGCTTCTGGTGTCACCCAATGCGAATTCTTTATATTGTACAGGCTCGGCTTTTATAATGCCCGTACTTAAAATTAGAATGACTGATAAATTTATTATTACTCTGATCATATTATCTTAAAATAGTACTGAATTCAGCTGTGAAAGTGTATAAATTATTTTTTATGTAAAATGACCGCTGTATCCGGTATCATATTCAGTTTGTACCCGAAAAAAGATTATTTTTTAATTCCATATAATATTGTGCTTTTAGGGAAAAAATTATCGAAAAACCTTTCTGCTTTCTGAACAAAGGCTGATGAGTTGCCGCGTACCAGAAAATTCCTGTATGCTCTTGTAAAAGGATGATTGTCCAGATGAAGACCTGCAACGCTTCTGATCAGCCAGTATAAAGTGTGAAATGAATGTCTGAAGTCAATTCCGTATATATTTAGTCCGTTTCTGTTCATTATTTCGGCAAGATTTTTCGGAATATATTTTCTTATATGCCCTCCGGGCGATGTAAAGTATTCATACGTAAGTGCACCAAACACGCTCTCACTTATAAAAGTCGGCACTGTTATGGCAATTCTCCCGTTTTTTTTCAGTACTCTTGTCAGTTCCCTGCATGCAAGGTCATCATTGTTTACATGCTCCATAACCTCTGAACATATTATCCTGTCAAAGGTATTGTCATTAAACGGAAGAATCAGGGCGTCTCCGGAATGCACCTGTGAAGATGCTTCAGGATGGAACATCTTTTTATTTTTCATTTGTGAAAGCATGTACCTGGTTTTGCGCAGGGAATTCATGTCTCTGTCAAGAGAGAATACTTTAGCTCCTCTTTTGACAAATTCAAAGGAATGTCTGCCTTCTCCGCAGCCCGCGTCAAGAGCTATCTGCCCGGGCCTGACGTCAAGAAGATCGAAATTAACTGTAAGCATTTATAACCTCCTTGTAAACCTTGACCATTTCGGCAGCTGCCTTCTTCCATGTAAATTTCTGCAGAATTCTCTTTCTGCCTGCAATACTTATTTTTTTTCTTATTTGCGGATTATCGAGCAGAAAATCGATTCCTTCTGCAATCGCTTCAGGGTTCCGTGAGGGTACAATGTAGCCTGTATCAAGATGTTCTCCCACAACTTCAGGCAGCGCGCCTGATGCTGCTGCGATTACCGGCAACTCACATGCCATGGCTTCCGCAGCGGGAAAGCCGAATCCTTCATAAAGGGATGGGCATACTGCTATTTCTGTCTTTGAGTAAAGTTCAACTAGTTCGGTAATGGATATTTTCCCAGTAAAGGTTATTCTGTTCCCCAGTTTGAAAGTATTAATCCACTGGTTTACATAATGTCTGTTTGGTGCGCCTCCGTCAACTATTGTAAGGTGTACTTTATGTTTTGTTTTTGTAATGGCTTTCAGAAGGTAAAGTATGCCCTTTTTCCTGTCCTCTACGTTTCCGACAAATATAATGGTGTTTTTTATTTTTTCTGCACCCTTAAGTGGATGAAAAATATCAGTATCCATTCCATTGTATACGATTCTCTGCCTGTCCGATGATACTCCATACGCCTTATGTATTTCATCTCTGGAGCTGCGGGAAACAGTTATTATTTTATCCATTCTGGTTGATACGATTTTCTGCATAAGCAAAGGATAGTAGAGCACTCTTTTCATCATCAGGCAAAAGGAAGACGGGTATTCAAACCATGTGCCTCTATCGATTGTTAAAGGATGATGCAGAGTGGAAACAAAGGGAATGCCGAGCAGTTTGATTAAAAGAAATCCGTAACCCAGGCATTGATTATCATGTATTATATCAAATTTGTGCGTCTTAAGAAGTTTTTTGATCCTGAAAAAAGCTTTGAAGGAAAATGTAAATATCTCAGGAAAAATTCCAAATTTTGATGCGATAAATTCATACAGGTTGAATGGTTTTAATGCGGCGAAAGGTTCATCCATTCTGACAAAATTTTTTCTGTTGTTGAAATAGTTGTAATTATCAATTCTGTGAGTCTTAACTCCTGTCATTTTAAACGGGTAAGGCGGCCCTACGATGACATGCACTTCATGCCCGAGTTTTACAAGTTCTCCGGCAATGTACATAAGATATATTCCCTGTCCGCCGCAGTACGGATTGCCTCTGTAGCTTAAAAGACATATTTTCATTTAATTCGAATGATTTACCTTTGCATTAAACAGAACCGGAAACGGCTGTTATTCTTTGTCTTTTGGCAGAGTTGACCTTGCGGTTATTATTGCGATGCCTACCCAGAATATCATTCCCAGCAGCAGTAGAGTTGCCGCTGCGGCAGGTATGGCAAGAGCCCAGTAGCTTCTTCTGTATATTCCGTAAATTAAAAGTATTCCAAGAGCCAGTGTTATAACGCACAAAAAGAATGCTTTAACTCTGGGAAAGTTTCTCTTTTCCGCTAATTCCGGCATGGGAGGCACCACCTTTATGCTTAAAATTGTAAATCCGACCCATAAACCGGTGCCGAGAAATGACAGGGCTATAATGCCTATGGGTGCTGCTATGGAATAATAGGTATAGCTGTCCGTACTTGTTAAATAATTTCCGGGCTGATATTCAAAAGAAAAGAATACATTGTAAATGAAAAATGCTGCTCCGAGAACTGACAGGCAGCATGCAATGAAACCGTATATCACTGGCCTCGGCATATTTGTCCTTTATGATTTTTTGCGTTCCGGTAATACTGCCGGTATGGCAAATAATTTTTTATGAGCCGGTTCAGGCTAATCCGTTAAATACAATTGTCAACATATTTTAGCCGGCCCGCATTATATATTAAAAATATTCTTTACATCAGTTAAAGTCGGAAGTATTAAAAATAAACTTGTAACTGTTCAGCTATTAGGAATTTTTAAGTAAAAACCGCTCCGCTATAGCTGAATAGTTACATAAATTTTTAAATACAAAGCTGAGATATTTTTTAACATGAAAATAATAACTTTCCTTGGCAATCCGGGGAGAAAGTATAAAAAGACAAGGCATAACGCGGGATTTATTATCGGTGAAATATTAGCTGAAGAATTTAATATCAATATCGGACTGAAAAAATTTCATTCAATGTATGGCCGTGGCAGGGCGCGTGGAAATGATGTTGTCCTGGTTTTTCCCCAGACTTATATGAATAAATCAGGAGTCTCTGTTAATGAAGTGCTTCAGTTTTTTAATGAAGTGCCGGATAATCTTTTAGTGGTACATGATGAGATTGAGCTGCCTTTTGGTGAAATAAAAGTCAAGGCAGGCGGCGGCCATAAAGGGCATAACGGGCTCAGGTCCATTATACAGAATATTAATTCAGCAGAATTTACAAGAATAAGGATAGGAGTGGGCAGGCCCGGGCATCCTGACATGGAAGTCGCGGATTATCTGCTGTCCGGGTTTTCAAAGGAGGAGTACGCCGGCCTGACCGATATGGCTCCTGAAATAATCGATATTATCTTAACCGAAGCAGGTAAATAGGTATTCATCGTCAATAAAATAACTTAAATTATGGAGGCCGGTTTGAAAATAATAGTACCTCTTGCAGAGGGCTTTGAAGAGATAGAAGCAGTCACAATAATTGATGTTTTACGCAGAGCCGGGATTGATGCAGTGTCAGTATATTTAAATGAAAATCCTGTGAAAGGCGCACATAGTATTTATATTGCTGCTGATGAAAACATAAAAGAGATAAAAAGTGAAGACTTTGAAGGAATTATACTTCCAGGCGGAATGCCCGGAAGTGAAAACCTGAAAAACAATATCAACGTCATCAAACTCCTGAAGGAAATTAACGGAAGAAAAGGCCTGGTTTCAGCAATATGCGCGGCTCCTATGGTGCTCGGGCATGCCGGTCTGCTTAACGGGAAAAAAGCGGTATGTTATCCGGGATTTGAGAAATATTTACAGGGAGCTGTTCCGGCGGATTCTCCGTTTGTGAAGGACGGCAATATCATTACCGGGAAAGGTCCCGGATGCGCAATGGATTTTGCGCTGGAGATAGTATCAGAGTTGAAGGATGATTCGTTGAAAAGCAGTCTTGCAAAATCTATGCAGGTTCTCTGATATGTTTTTTATTTGCCTTTTTTCAAAAAAAAGAGTATTATCCTTTGGTGTTGTAATTTAATCTTTCAGGAGTGAACAATGAAGTATATAATGGTTATTGATGATTCAGTTACAATTCGTTCTACAATCAAACTGGTTGTTAAGAATCTTGGATATGCTGTTATGGAAGCCGAGAACGGCCAGGATGCGCTTGATAAGACGGCTAAAATCACCAATTCCGGAGATGATATAGCATTATGTATTGTTGATGTGAATATGCCTGTTATGGATGGAATAAAATTTGTCGGTGAGTTCAGAAAAACGGATCAGTTTACTCCAATAATAATGCTTACAACAGAATCACAGGAATCCCTGATTGATGAAGCAAAAAGGCTTGGTGCATCAGGCTGGATTATTAAGCCGTTTCAGCCAAATAAGCTGATTGAAACAATTAAAAAACTGGTTAAATAATTTTTTTAATATTTTTACCGAAAGCCTGAAATGCGGCAAACAGCCTTTTTAAAATGAAAAAGATGCCTTAATAAGATACCGGATTTTCAAAAGTGTCTTTCCTGAGGAATTTCTTATTTTTATCTTAATACTTCGATAAAGATATCAGTAATTACGGCCCGGGTTCTGATACGGCATATGGCAATCTGATTTTTATAATGAGATTCCAATATATTTACTTCTATCGTTTATTGTTTCTGCGCTGATGCTTTTCTTTTTCTTATCTTTCGAGACTTCACAATTAATTTAAAAAAAATATATATTTTATTAAAATAATATGTATTGAATTTAAAATTATGGTATTGACACAAATAAATAACGGAATATTACTACTCATTGAACTTTAGTTCAATGAACTAAAGTTAACAATTCAGGTTCTATTATAATAGAATTTATTGAGGCTTTATTATGGAAATATTAAAACCCGAGGTTGTGCTTCTTGCAATTACCCCTGATGCTGAAAAGCTGATTGAGGAAGCAGGAAGAACATGTTATCTTTCTCTTGATAAGATAACGGACAGCAGTGAGAAAAATTTTATACGGAACAGTATAAAAAGAGGCCATTTATCGATCATTGAGCATGCATCAGCGAGTTTCAGAATCAAGGGTGCGTCAAGATCCTTTACACATCAGCTTGTCAGGCACAGGATTGCGAGCTATTCCCAGCAGTCGCAGAGATACGTAAATGAGTCTGAATTTAATTATATAATACCGCCTGCAATAGCTGAAAATCAGGAGGCTGCTGACATTTTCAGGGAATTCATAGACAATTCCAGGAAAGCCTATACGTCTCTTATTGAGAAAGGCGTCAGGAAAGAGGATGCCAGATTCATTCTTCCGAACGCGCTTGAAAGCGAGATTGTTTTTTCCGTAAATTTCAGGGAACTCCGGTCGATATTTTTATTAAGACTGAAGAAAAGTGCTCAGTGGGAGATAAGAAGGGTGTGCCTGGACATACTGAAAATAATGCAGAAACAGGCACCGTCAGTTTTCAGCGATTTTATAATAAATGAAACCGACTGGACCGCAAAATCAGAATTTGAGTAGATAGAAATGAAAAATATAGGACTCATTATTAATCCCTATTCAAAAAAAATGATGAGGCTTAAAGATCCTGTTGAATACTATAGAAAAGTATGCGGTGACGTTGCCGATATAAGATTAACAAAGACAATTGAAGATCTTGATAAAGCAGTGGAAGACTTTAAAAAGAACTCCGTTTCATATGTGGCAATATCCGGAGGAGACGGCTCAATTCACAATGTAATATCCGGCCTTTTTAAAACATACGGCAGTACAGACCTGCCTTATATTCTGATACTCAAAGACGGGTCAATGAACAATATCGCCAAGTCCTATAAGCTGAAAGGGTATGGCGCCGGCCTCATGAAAAAGCTTGTAAGTGCTATTGATAACAGCAAACAGATTAATATTGTTTACAGAAATACAATAGCTGTGGGCTACAGATGCTGCTTCCTGTTCGGACTTGGTTTTACCGCTACTTTTATTAATGAATTTAACAGAGGCGGCAGGAAAAGTCCGTATAAAGCAATCAGAATTATGATGAAATCCATATTCGAGGGTTTCAAAAAAGAAAAAAGCAGTATGATAAAACAGATGAAGATGAAACTTACGGCTGACGGAAAACAGGTGCCTATAGAAAATTACTATGTGATTTACGCGTCCACAATAAAAAATCTGGCACTTGGTTTTAATCCCACACCAAGGGCATATGAAAAGGAAAATTCATTTCAGTTGATTGCTTCGGGCATGAGTCCTCTGCATGTTCTTCTGAAAATGGACAAGATCCGGAAGGGAATCAGGATTGTGAGTCCGGATCATTATGATGATGTAGTTTCCGAACTGGAGATTTTATATCCCGGCGAATTCTGGTATCAGATGGACGGTGATATTTACACAGCTCAGGACAAGCTTCTGGTTACCGCAGGTCCCAGGATAGGCTTTGTGAGTATTTAAAATTCACCATTTAAAAACAGACTTTGTATTGCAGATATTTCTTTCCTGAAATTATAGGCGAATTAATTAAAAATTTCGCTTCCGGAAATTTATATTTATTTGTCTATCAGGATTCCGTTTATAAATCTTCCTTTAAGCACCTTTCCGTCCGGATATGTAAGTTTGCCCTTTCCCTGCATGATGTCATTCTGAAATTCGCCTTCATAAACTGTGCCGTCAGGCCAGGTTAAAGTTCCTTTCCCGTCTGATTTGCCGTTTTTCATGTCTCCATTGTATATTCTGCCGTCAGGGTATTCGAGCTCTCCTTTGCCGGACATTTTGTCATTATAGAATTCGCCGTTATATTTTCTCCCGTCACCGTAGGAATACATGCCTTTGCCGTGTCTTTTGCCGTTATTAAACCTGCCGTTGTACACACTGCCGTCAGCCGAAGAGTAAAGTCCTTTTCCATGGAATTCGGAATCCTTGAATTCTCCGATATATCTTGAACCGTCTTCCCAGCTGTAAGTGCCGCTGCCGTTGATACAGTCGCCTTCAACGCAGCCTACTTCCTTTTTCTTCTGAAGCAGCTCGCAGCCGAGTGAAATTAAACCCAATAAACAGATTACCGTTATTATTTTTTTCATAATTATTATGCCTCCAGCACAGTATATACTTAATTTCTGACTATGAATTTATATAAAACTTAAAGTTTGCCTTGATTATAAATAAGATAATTTAAAACATGTGTTATATAATATATAACAAACGGATAAATACAGAAAGTCAAGATTTAATTTAGGTTTAAAAGCCTGTTGAGACCATTAAAGTGATAATGCTTTCATTTTCAGCACCGGGTCTGAAACCGATTGTAACAGGCGTGTTCACATCTCTTTCCAGTTCCCGGTCGTAAAAGGAAAAACCTGAGCTGCAGAACCAGGCATAAGCAATATCAAATATTTTTACGGCGCCTGAAGCGTATAAAGCATACCTGCCTTTGTCTTTATTCTGATTATAAATGCCGTAACCGGCCAGAGCCATTTCAGAGAAGTAGAATCCCCAGCCTGCAGCCCTGCGTCCTTTATAGAAGAGCCCTCCGCCGGGAATAAACAGTGAAAACAGGCCTGCCATATTATTTCTGTTTTTAAAAAACGGAGGGAGTTTTTCGCTTTGTATGAACTGATAAGCAAGCTGGTCCATGTATGACGCTGAAAAAGTCAGGGGCAGCGAGATCCAGAGAAATTTCTGCAGGTTCTGCATTTTTTCTGTCTTGTCAGAGTCCTGCTTCCACGGGAAAAAGTTAACATCAAACCCGGTCATTAATTCAGGCAGAAGCAGATGCATCGCAATAAGCGAAGTTGAAAGTGTTATATTGTAAGGGTCAGGTTTCGGGTTTTCAAATCCCAGATAGCTTGTGGAAAGAAAAGCACCGTATCCCGGGATTATAAGATTTGTCCCTATGTTCACAAGGCAGACGCTTTCAAGTAACCGTTTTTCAGTGTTTCCGGATGTTATATCCGTAATGCTGTATTTTGATATAGTATTTCCTGAAATATCATTTGTAATTTCTTCCAGAATTTTGTCAGTCTCAGGATAGGTTCTTATTATAATTTTTTCTTTTATTTCTTTTAAATGCGGAATTCTTGCAAGTGATTCAAAGCGGCCTGTCTGTTCAATTTTTATATCCGATTTCTGAGTCGGGTAAACTGTGTTTTCCCTGAGTCCGTGCCATTCTCCTGCGTTTATTAAATAAAGACCGTTTTCATATTTTTTTTTAATTAATGCTGTAACAGGGAGATTCCTGTGCAGTATGGCAATCTCCCTGCCTGCTTTTAACGGAATGTTCAGTTTGTTTTCGCTTTTAATTCTGATAGTTTTTTTGAAATTTTCATAAGCGCTGTTCAGAGGAACAATGTTTACATCGGAATAAACTGCATTGCCGAGCTGATACGACACCACCATGACAAGTATGTCCAGGCTCAGCAGCTCACCGGCATGAATATATACATTTCTGCTATTGCTGTTTTTCGCTTTTTCAAGAGCAGTGTCCAGCTGTTTGCTTTCTTCAGGCATAAATCTGCCGCAGTAAGTAAATATCTTTTTGATATAATCAGCTGTTTCGGTTGTAAGAGCGGCATTTGTCCTGTTTCCGGCTATGCCGAAAATTCCGACTTTGTCGGAGTACGTTCCGTCTTCAGCCTGTGAAGAAATGATAAACGAAAGCAGGATTACTAAAGTCAGAAAATTAATATGTATTATAGCTTTGAAATGTTTTTGTATCATGAAATTTGTATTTAAAAACTGAAAGTATACTGTATGCCGATATTTATATCATTATTGTAATCATATATTACAGGCTCAAACGCAAAGCCTTTGTCTATCTGTTTTCCGTTTTTTATATTGTCCCTGATAAGCGAAACATGTGTTATCTCAAAAATCTTAAGCAGGGTAAACGCTCCCAGCCAGGTATATGCCTTTTTTCTGTTTATGCTGTCTTTTGTGTATGTTCCTTTCTGTTCATTATAGCTCTTCCCCGGGGACATTTCTTTAAGAAAAGAGTACAGAAGAAAATTGTGCAGATGAAAGTAGGCGTATCCATGATACCTGTAACCTTTATAAAAAAGGCCTCCGCCGCCTGAAATCAGAGAAAGGTATATGGCAGAAGCAGTATGCCCAACATACGGCTGAGTTCCCTGATATGACTGTGCAAGGTAATGCATCTGATTTGAAAACGCGTCAATTATCAGGGGAATGCCTCCTGCAAGGCACATATATATTCCGAATCTGAAACGGGCCCGGCTTTTTCCGGGTATGTCGCTATTGCTGTCTTCATATGTGTTGGGCCTGTTTTTAAATCCGTCATATTCAAGGTACAGATAGGGCAGTGTATTTAATGCCCAGAGTCCTAATCCGTAATAATCGCTGTTTCTGTAATATGCCAGAGGCGCGGCTACAGGCATTAAGACGCTTAGCGGTACTGTTGAAAAAATCATTATTGCAGTATCTGCTGATGAATTGCCGTTGAAAACCAGCTCGCGCTTTCTGCCGTAGTAAACTTTTTCAAGGAAGTCCGCTTTCCTGTCAAAAGAGATCAGAATAAAATCATTTTCTCTGAACTGAATTTCCTCGTTTGTTATTGTTATATTTTTTCCTGAAACAGATATTGAACCAACTATGCCGGCTTTTTTTAAATCCTTCTCTTCGGGACTTTCTTCAAATCTGTAAAGGGTGAACTTTCCGTTTACGGGAAAATCCGAATCAATATAAGTATTATTGTCTTTACTGGTTTTGATATAAGTAAGGCTTTTATATTCCCTGAGGCAGTCTGAAATAAAATAACCCGCATGCTCTTCGCAGATGTATTTATATTCGGCTGCTGTAAGGTTAAGTCCTTTTACAGGTATTCCGGCAGTATATTGATAAACAATTTTTCCAAAATACGGATAATCAATCCCCTGCGCAAGAAGCTGTATTTGAATTGAACTTCCTTTGTCGTAAACGAAGCCTCTGAAAATCAAGTTTATTTTTGCTGTTTTCGCGAATGCTAAAACACATTCCTCCTCAATGCAGCCATGTTTAACAAGCTGCTCTTTAAGCAGACCGGAATTGATCAAATCAAATATGCCTGTTGTATTGACAACGTTGATAAGCTGGTCTTCAAGTATTGCGGATACTGCAAGTACCCGGACATTTCCGGATTTTACACCTGTTACTGCAGCTAAAGGCTTTGAAGCGTATAAAGCGGAATTAAATAATAAAATAAATATAAAAAAACAGATTGAAATCAATCCGGGCAAATGCTTAGTGGTGTTCTGGGTACTGTTTTTCATAATCCTGTTTATAACAGTCTCTATATTTAATTGTTTAAAGTCGCAATATTTATGTTAAATAATTATTAGTCAATCCTCTTCTTATATATTTGATTATTAACAGGCAATCAGGAAGCGAATTGATTAAATTCTGCTTTGTTCCCGGTAATCCGGACTTATGAAACGAATTTTTATAATAATTCTAAAAGTCCTTGATCCGGAAAGGGCTTGCCTGTGAAATAGGTCTATGGTATTATCCGGTTTAAAGAGTTCTGAAAGTAATAAAAAAATAAATTCCAGGGGAATAATTCTGCTTTTTATTTCCGCCTTCATCTTCAGTTTTATGACTGTATTTGTGAAGAAGGTAACGTTCTCTTCCTCCCTTCCCGCAGTAGAGATTTTATTTTTCAGATTTTTACTCGGTTTTGTAATAATCTCCGTAATTTTAATTGCTACACGCCAGAATATTAAACCTGTAAAGCCGGGTTATGTAATATTGAGAGCAGTACTTAATTTATTCGGTGCTCTGTTTCTTTACATGGGTATCAAGAATACAGCTATTTCCAATGCAAATATGCTGCATATGACATACCCTGTTTTTGTGTATTTGTTTGCACCTTTTTTGAATAAAGAAAAAAATTCAATGCAGTATTACTTATTTCTTCTGATCACGATGGCCGGAGTATTTTTGATTTTTAGTCCGGATATGAATGGGGTAAACAAAGGGGATTTGTATGCTTTTATATCCGCTATAATAAGCGGTGCCGCGATATCATCTCTTCGTGAAACGAGAAAATTTGAAAACAGCTTTGTAATTCTGTTTTACCTGATGGGTATTGGTTCAGTAATATCCTTTCTGATAATGTCGCCTGTGTTTGTAATGCCTGAGGGGGATACTGTGTTTTACCTGATCATGGCCGCGTCTCTGGGAGTTCTGGGGCAAATGGTCATAACATACGGGTACCGCTATATTAATGCTGCGCCAGGTGCGATTGTGTCCACTTCGCGAATATTTATTGTGTTTATTCTTGGTGTTATAATATTTGATGATGTAATTACATTGAGAATAATAATAGGAACGTGCCTGATAGTTTTCTCACTTACAGGTATAAGTGGTCTTTTCCCGAAATTGAAAAAGATGAAGAAATTTAATTTCGGGAATGAATAGTTTTTTTGCAGAAATCAGCAGGCCGATAATTTCATATGTTCAACTTTCATGCATTTGGACTGAACTGCCTTAAGGCCGGCGTCTGTTGCCTTTTTTGCTGACTCGTTATGAGCCAGTCCAAGCTGCATCCAGACTACCTTTGCTTTTATACTGATCGCTTCATCAACAATGCCCGGAATGGCATCTACTGCCCTGAATATATCCACTATATCAACCTGTTCAGGTATTGAAGACAGGTCCGGATATGATTTTTCCCCGAGAATTTCACTTACCCCGGGATTTACAGGGATGATTTTATATCCGTTTTCCTGAAGATATTTTCCGACCTTATAGCTGTCTCTGTCCGGCTTATTGGAGAGCCCCACTATCGCGACTGTTCTGTAAGTTTCGAGAATTTTTTTTATCTCGTCTGAAGGAGGATTGCTCCCCGGCATTTCACATGTCTGTTGTTCTGTCATGGTTTTGTCCTGATTAATATTTTTTTTGTATAGGCAACCTCAGTTGCCACAACCTTTATGGTTGCTGTAATTCAGACGATGGGCAACCATGAAGGCCGCCCTTACTAATATCCGTCCGGATTGGCAGACTGCCATCTCCAGGCGTCTTCGCACATTTCCTCTATGTCCCTGTCTGCCGACCAGTCAAGTTCCCTTTTCGCAAGAGAAGGATCCGCATAGCATGTGGCGATATCTCCGGAACGGCGGCCTACTATTTTGTATTTGACTTCCTTCCCTGATGCTTTTTCAAATGCTTTTAACATTTCAAGCACACTGTAGCCGCGTCCTGTTCCAAGGTTATACGTAACGATTCCGGGCTTTGTTTCGAGTTTTCTTAATGCTTGTATATGGCCCAGAGCGAGATCAACCACGTGAATATAGTCGCGCACGCCTGTTCCGTCGGGAGTAGGGTAGTCGCTGCCGAAAACGGAAAGCTCCTTCAGCTTACCTACAGCAACCTGCGAAACATAAGGCATCAGATTATTAGGTATGTCGTTCGGCGCTTCGCCAATACGACCGCTTTTATGAGAGCCTACAGGGTTAAAGTATCGAAGTATTGCGATATTCATACTGTTGTCCGCTACATACAGGTCTCTTAATATTTCTTCGATCATGAGCTTGGACCTGCCGTAGGGATTGGTTGCGTTTAATGGGAAATCCTCTGTAATTGGAACAGTATGCGGATTACCGTAAACAGTGGCTGAAGAGCTGAATACAATATTTTTGACATTATGCTCTTTCATAGATTCAAATAGCATCAGTGTTCCTGTAATGTTATTATGATAATATTTAAGAGGAATCTCCACTGATTCACCGACTGCTTTCAGTCCTGCGAAATGAATAACCGCGTCAAACTTTGTTTTACCGAATATTTTGTTTAATGCTTTCTTGTCAAGAAGGTCCGTTTTATGAAAAACAAGTTTTTTGCAGGTAATCTCCATTACTCTTTTAAGGGATTCCTCCCTGCTGTTGCTTAGATTGTCAACAACAGTAACATCATATCCCTGATCAAGCAGTTCAACACAAGTGTGACTTCCAATATAGCCAGCCCCGCCTGTTACAAGTATTTTCATAAAAAGTCCTTGTCTTAAAGTGATATAAATAATTAAAAAAAACAAATTTAAAAACAGAGTTATTCTAGTACATGTATTGACTGATTTCAAGAAAAATAATTAATTGCAATAACAGCTTGATGACTTATATTAAAGTGTATCTGATAATTCCGGCCACAGAACATATGAAAATTAAGAAGAAAATAATTCTATGAAAAAGTATAATGTTATTTTTTATTACCTGGCTATTGCCAACTTGTCTTTTTTCCTTGGTTTTGCTTTTTATCTGCTCTTTCCTGTTTTTTTAAAGGATATGGGTGCTTCGGAATCTTTTATAGGAATAATGAGCAGCACTGACAGAATTTTTACTTTAATCACGACTTTAGCTTTTGCCACATTTATCAGAGGGCGGAATAAAATGAAAATTCTCCGCGCAGGATACGTGATACTTGTAATTACATTCGCTTCATATCTTTTAATATCCTCGCTGACATGGTATATCCTGATTATACGTATGATACACGGAATAGGATTTGCAATGGCAATGGTTATGGGCGGCAATATTATTTTTGATATTGTTCCTCTTGAAAATGCGGCAGAAGCTATCGGGATTTACGGAGCAATAGCATCCCTGTCAAACGCGATCAGCCCTTTTGTGGGGGAGGTGCTTCTTTCAAACGGATTCTCGTTTCATTTTATATTTTTTATTTCTGTTATTCTGGTTTTCGTGAGTCTGTTGTTGACATTTATTATTCCCAAAATTCAAGCAAAGGACGATAAGGCGGATCCTGTAAAAACAGGGTTTTTGTATCTTTTCAAAAATTCCGGATTTCTGAACGTCAGTATTCTTTCTTTCATCTTTGGCGGTGCTTTCGGGGTAATTACCACATATCTTCCGAATTTTATTCTGGCGACTACTAATTTCAAATTTTCATATTTCTTTGTTATTTTCATTGCTGTTCTGGTAATAATCAGGTTCAGGATTATAGGCCGTATCTCAATGATAGAAAAAAATAAACTGCTCATATTTATGTTTGTTACAGGTATGCTTACCAATATTTTATTGAATCATCTGAATTCAATGTATATTTTTATTCTGATAAGTGTATTGTACGGATTAACGCATGGCATTTTGTATCCCATACTGAATACGATGATGGTGGGGCTTGTGCCTGAATCGCACCGCAGTAAGGCTAATGCTTTTTATGCCGCTTGTTTTCTCGGAGGCGGCATGATTTTCAGCCTTATTCTCGGATTTCTGATCGATTACAGCGGAAGCTATCTTGTGGCATTTAACGTATGTGCCGGAGCGTTTCTTTTCGGTATAATTCTGATACTGATAAATTATTTTAAAAACGGTTCCAGGCATGAATTGAGTGCTAAGAAATAATTAGTAAATATTAATAAAATATTTTATCAGCAAATTATATGAAGATAATACTGTTACTTTTACTACTTTCCATGCCAGCATTCACGGACATGAATAAACAGATTCAGAGAGATTCCTCATTAATTGTTCCGGGAGTGGGAGCGGAAAGTGTAATAGTAAACGGTGATGCAAAGACTGTCATAAGTCTTAAAGGCTATCCGGACAAGGTCTCCGAAGTTAATGAGAAGAAGGAATTATTCTATGATATTTTTAAAATAAAATCACCTGTAAATATCTTTTTTGACAAAATATATTATTACAATTATTATAAAACTGTGTTTTTTATTGATTCTAATGTAATCACTGCAATAGCGGGAATGAATACAGACCGGGTAACTACTGAGTCTGTATCATTAGTCAGGGGCGTTGAATACTTTATTTTCAATTACGGTAATGAAAACCTATATACTTTAAAAAGGGAAAACGCAAGTGACTTTATTTATCTGTATTCAAAGTATGGTATAGCTCTGATAGATGATAAAGGGGATGACAGTATAGACATGTTTATTGTTTTTCCGGGTCAGAATAAATAAACGGGATTATAATAATGCATGAACTTTCAATTATGCAGAATATTCTTGATATGGTTCTTGAATATGCTGAAGAAAACAACGCCGGAAAAGTAACAAAAATAAATCTTGTAATTGGAGAACTCTCGGGTTTTGTTCCCGAATGGATGCATACTTACTTTGATCATGTAAGTGCAGGCACGATTGCCCACAAAGCTGAAGTCAATATTGAACTTGTTCCTGCATTGATAAAATGCGGATTATGCGGAAAGGAATTTAAATTGACAAAGGAAAAAATGGAACTTTACTGTCCTGAATGCGAATGTGCACGGGTTGAAATAATATCCGGAAAAGAATGCAGTCTTAAGAGCATTGAAATTGATTAGTTTTAAATTAAAGAAAATAATATGATAACAATAGCAATAATAACTGTAAGCGACAGGTCGTCAAGAGGGGAGAGAACAGACCTGTCCGGCCCTGAAATAAGAAAATGGGCTGAAGGAAAAAATTATAAGATCGTTTCCGAAATGATTGTTCCGGATGAGATTGATGATATTAAAAATGAGATAATCCGTGTTTCGGATAAGGGATACAATGTTGTTTTTACAACAGGAGGAACAGGGTTTGCTCCCAGGGATGTGACTCCTGAAGCGACTAAGGCTGTGATTGACCGCGAAGCACCGGGCTTTGCTGAAGCAATGCGCGCGAAGTCTCTGGAGATAACTCCTAATGCCATGCTGTCAAGAGCGGCTTCCGGAATAAGAAAGCGTACTCTTATAATCAATCTTCCGGGAAGCCCGAAAGCAGTAAAAGAGAATCTGATGTTTATTGAAAAAGCAATTCCCCATGCTGTGGATCTTGTCAAGGGAGAAGTAACAGACTGCGGCAAACCATCAAATAATTAGCATCCGGTTTGTTTTACCGGGATGTGGCGGCTGAATTTTGTCCCCTGGGCAAAAAGTTCAATGAGTTATTTATTCAGCATTTCTTCGATTTCGTTTTTTTCAAAGTAATACTTTGAATTGCAGTTGTGGCAGTTGATCTCAAGCGGAAAGGATTCCTCTTTTATTATATCGTTCAGATCGTCTTTGGGAAGAGTTGCCAGATAATCCGTCATTCTTTCCTTCTTGCAGTGGCACATGAACTCCACTATTTCATCACTGATGAATTTCGGAGAATGCTCTCCAAGGTTATCCATGACCATATCCACAGGATTCATGCCGTCAGTCAGGCTTTGCCCAATTGACGGGAAACTGTTAACAAGCTGTTCAAGAGAGACGATCGTATTATATTCAGCGCCGGGCATTGCCTGAAGAAACATTCCTCCTGCTCCTGTAATGTTTCCTTCCTTGTCAAACTGTATACTCAGATTAAAATATGTGGGCGTTTGTTCAGAGTGTGCGAAATAATAGGCGAGATCCTGCGCAATGTTCCCGTATTTAAGAATGACTGTGCCTGTGAAAGGGTTCTTGCTGTCTTCAGGATATTTCGTAACTGTAAGAAGTCCTGCTCCGAAAAAATGAGACAGGTCGAAGTTTTCCAGAGGTTTGTCAACAGGAACAGGTACCGCCTTAAGATATCCTCTGACTTCATTATACGCGTTTGATTCAACAATATATCCTTTGATCGGGCCTGAACATTCAGCCTGAATTTTTATTCTGTCAGTACCTTTTAGATTCGACGATATCAGTCCTGCTGCGATATACGCGTGGCCAAGAACAAGGGTTTCGAGAATTCCGAGTTCATGATTGGCGCGCATTTCACTAACCATTCTTGTGCCGTGCAGAATACAGCCGCGCACAGTATCATCGTTCATCAAGAACCTGTACAGGCGGTCTTTGGCAGCAGCTTTATGATGCTCTATTAAATTGTCTTTATATATATTTTTCTTTATCATTTTATTCTTCCTGATTTTTGGGACAGATGCTAAAACAGCTTTATAATGCGTCAAGCTATTTAAGATTATGTAAATTTCGTGTGTATTGTCCTGCAGATGCGGGGATGCAGAATTCTGAAATCACAGCGAAAATACCGTTAAAACAGTATGAATTCCTGAATTCAGGATTTCAGGATTTCAGGATTTCAGGAATTAATTTTTTAAAAAATTTATTGACTTTAAATGCTGTTTGCCGAGTATGTACATTATGTCACATCGCTTAGTTCTCCCTGGCTTACTTTATGTGGCATTCGTTTAACCATCCATTCCAGGCTTCAACATTTCTTTTTATTTGCGTCTCTAAATGTTTAATTTATAATTACCGGTCAAAGGTTGTTTTTAAGACGTAAATTATATCATATTTAATAGAAGCTCCGTTCAATTTGGGAAAATCCCTTTATTTTGTTGAAAATTGATGATAGATATTATTATTTACTCAAATCTAAAACTATTTGAATTTTTAGTTATGTTTAATATTAATTATAATTAGAATTATTTTTTATTAAGAGACTGGAAATGTTAAAGAAATATTTACCCGTAATTCTGGCTGCCATATACATATTGAGTCCGTTTGACATTATTCCTGACTGGATACTGGGAGCAGGATGGCTTGATGATGCTGCGGTATTAGGATTCCTGCTATGGAAAATATTCAGGATAAAAAAAGGCTCGGAATCTTACAGGCAATACAGGCAGAATACAAACACCGGGACTTCAACAGGGCAAAATTCATCAGAATCATCCTCATCTGAAGAAAAACAGAAATCGAACGCAAAAAAAGAAGAAACTGATCCGTATACTGTCCTGGGAGTTAAATGTGATGCTTCAAAAAAGGAAATAAAGGCCGCATATGCGGAACTTGCAGCCAAATATCATCCTGATAAGGTGCAGCATCTTGGAAAGGAATTTCAGGAACTTGCACATGAGAAGTTCACAGCTATTAATAATGCTTATCAGATGCTTGTTAAATGATTGCCGTATTATCAGCCTATGGTCTAAACCATGGGCTGAATTTAATGTGACTATTTCCCCGAGTTCAGAATAAGCGGCATGCCTGTCGCGTTCGGGCTTGTAGGCATGATTACGAATGTCGTATTCTGCGAGTTTACCAGCTCTTTATAAGCTTCAATCGCTTCATGCTGCAGATAATACGGAGTCAGGGTTCTGTTGATAATCTGCTGCGCCTGCGCAATACCCTTTGCTTCCTCAACTTTGATTTCCGCTTCTTTCATTGCTCTCTGCTTTCTGTATTCTGCTGCTTCAGCTTCCTGCTGGGATTTAATCTTCATCTGAACGGCAGCTTCTATGTTCTGCGGAAGTTTAAGGTCTCTGAGCAGAACATTATCCAGAATAATGTATTTTTTAATTAATTCTTTTTTTGCATCTTCAAATATCTTTACGGCAATGTCGGATCTTTTTTCATAGAGTTCTTTTACCTTATACAGCGAAACAGTATTCCTTACTGTTGTACGAAGCGCAGGGAAAATTATTTTATCTTCCAGGGCGGATACATTTGCCGCGATTTTCTTATAAATTTCACCTATATTTTGTGTGTCTACCATATACCATGTTGTAGTGTCTATCTGAACACTCATTCCGTCTTCGGTTCTTACTTCTATTAGCATGGTATGTTCCCTGATTCTTTTGGGATACATGTGCACACTGGCCCATGGCCTTTTCGCGTGAACTCCGGGTGTATCAACAGTGTCATAAAGTTTACCGAACTGTACAAGAACAACAGCCTCGCCTTCATCAACAGTAAAAAGCAAAGACAGTATCAGTATAACGCCTCCGGCGAAAGTCAGAACAATCCCGAATAATTTTGAAGTGCCCTGACTCACCCCCATTGACCGTAATATTTCGCTTTTTTCGGATTTTGCGAAAAGCATGGATATACCAACAATAATTACTATTATTGAAATGACAAATATCCCCATATTAGTACCTCCCTTTTTATGATTTTATTATATTCGATATTCTAATGGTGATTCGGGATTGATTCTATACAAAAAAATATTTAAGTCAAGAGGAAATATGGCGTTTCCCTTTCCTTATTCCCTGATTATTAAAATTTTGTGAATTATTGAATTTGAAAATTCCTAAATTAAGAGAGGATCGCATCCGATTATTATTGTATTAGAACTAAGATGACAGGAATTGGTACATAATGGATAATAAGATAATTGATTTTCTGACGTATAAAATTGAAAAGTCGCTCAGAAAAGACGGCTTTACAATTAAACGCGATAAGGAAAAAAATATTAATGTTCTTTTAAAGATCAAAAACAATGCCGCGGAAAGAAACAACAGATAGAATATTTATTGTGAAAGTTATTCGGAAGTTCCATTATAATTTAATGTCTGTATATTTTTATAATAAATACACATCATTTACTGAACCGGCATATTGCTCAATTATGATCCGGTACCATGTTTAAGAAAAATTTTATTATTTTTAAATTTAATTCCTTGCTTTATCAATCTTTGGCATAGTCTGTATCATCTGTCAGTGTATACGCAGCATAATATATATATCTGTACATTATATTAAAGTAATTTTTGAGGAATAATGGCAAAAATAAAGGAATTTAAGGGATTAAGGCCTGCAAAAGATCTGGCTGAACAGGTTGCGGAACTGCCCTATGATGTTGTGACTGTATCCGAAGCAAGGGCAATAGCTGAAAAAAATCAGTATAATTTTTATCATATCACGCGTTCAGAGGTTGACCTGCCTGAGGGAACTGATGTTTACAGCGATGAAGTGTATGATACTGGCTTAAAAAATCTGGAGAAATTTATTCAGGAAGAAATTCTTCATTACGATGAAGACAGTCTGTATCTTTATACTCTTGTAATGAACGGTACTGCCCAGACCGGACTGGTTGCCTGTGTTAATATTGAGGATTATGAAAACGGAATTGTAAAAAAACATGAGCTTGTCCTGGATTCAAAAGCTGAGGACAGAAGAAGACATATTGATGTGCTGAATGCCCAGACCGGCCCTGTATTTCTGTTTTATAAAGATGACGGAAAAAAGATTAAGCTGTTTGAACAGGCTATGAGCATTGCTCCCGAATATGATTTTACTGCGAAAGACGGAATAAAACATGTATTAAGACGTATTTCCGACAAGGATACTATTAAACAGTTTAAAGAGAATTTCAGTGATGAAATGCTGTATATAGCGGACGGCCATCACAGGGCTCTTTCAGGTGTTAAAGTCGGAATGGAAAGGAGGCGGAACAATCCTGATCATACAGGAAATGAAGAATATAACTGGTTCCTTACAGTCATTTTTCCGCACAGTGAACTGCGTATAATGCCCTATAACAGAGCTGTAACAGATTTAAACGGGCTTTCTGCCGGTGATTTTCTTAAAAAGCTTGAGGAGAATTTCACAGTTGTTAAGGGAAATGAAGGGGTTAAGCATCATACGTTCGGTTTATATATGGATTCATGGTATACACTCATACCTGAATTTGAAATTCCTGATGATGCCATAGAAGGCCTGGACGCGCAGATTCTTCAGAATACGATACTGGGGCCTGTGCTGAATATTACAAATCCGAGAAACGATAAAAGAATTAAATATGTCGGCGGAATCAGAGGAGAGGGAGAACTGGAGCGGCTGGTGAATTCCGGTGAATTTAAGGCTGCTTTTTCATTGTTTCCTGTAAAAATAGAGGAATTGATAAGAGTATCGGATGAAGATAAGCTTATGCCTCCGAAATCCACGTGGTTCGAGCCTAAGCTGCGAAGCGGACTTGTAACGCACAGACTTTAGTTCAGAGTTTTGTCTTGACTTTTACGCAAAAATTGAGAATAATTTAAATTGTAAGATTGAAATATGTCGGGTTTAATTGCGGAAAAAACTGGAGATGAGGGGGATCGAACCCCTGGCCTCTTGAATGCCATTCAAGTGCTCTCCCAGCTGAGCTACATCCCCTTCAGTTGAAATACAAGTAATCAGGATAGCCTGTTGTTGTCAATATAATTTTTAACCGGAGGGCCGGCTTTGCAGACAATTTAAAGCCGGTTTACAGCATTTAATTGTAAGGGTATAGTAACTCCAGATTTTTGTATTAAAACATGAAATTATTAAATCCTGATTACATTGTTTATCTTATGATTTAATTGCCGATAATAATAAAGACAATTTAGAAATTTGCCCGGGTAGGAAAATATGCTTCTATATATTATGATATTTGTTTCGTTTATAATTGCCACTATTTTCGGACTGTATTTCTTTCATATTTTTGTAGCTCCGAAAAAAATTGAAGAAATCGCAAAAATGATTGAGAACGGGCAGACCGGAGCTGCCATTAAAAAGCTCAATGAAATACTTGAAAAGGATGACAGAGATTCCTATGCGCATTATCTTCTGGCCAAAGCATATAAAATAGAAAATAATATTCAGTATGCGATACTTGAATACAGGCAGGTTTTAAAACTCGCAAAGTATAATGAAAATGTCAGGGAAGTGGAAGTCCGGACAATACTCGCCAATATTTACAAGGACAGGAACGCGACAGAGGAAGCAAAAAAAGAATTTCTTATTCTGACCCAGATTGACAGCCTGAATTATAATCATTATTATGAGCTCGGTGTAATATTTTTTAACGCAGGTTCTTTTGAAAAGGCATTATCATATTTTAAAAAATCCGTTGCTCTGAATGTTAAACACGACATGTCGCTGTATTACATCGGGCAGTGCCTTTACAGGCTTGGGCAGCATCAGGAAGCAAAGCAGGCGCTGCTTGAAGCAATAAAAATTGAGCATACCAATTACAAGGCTCATTATTTTCTGGGTCTGGTTCTCAGGCAGATGAGTGACTATGAATGGGCGCTGAAAGAGTTTGAGATCGCGGGTAAAAGCGACGAGCTCAGGGTAAAATGCTATCTCGCGAAGGGAACATGCTATATTGAGAGAGACCAGTATCCGAAAGCTGTGCTTGAGTTTGAAAAAGGGCTGCGATATGCCAGAAAGGGCAGCGACGCGGAGCTTAACCTGAGATATTTTATGGCAGAAGCACAGGAGAAGATGAGAGACCTGCATTCCGCTATAATGAACTGGGAAAGCATTGTAAAATTTAAAAAGGATTTCAGGGATGTACAGGCCAAACTGGCTAAGTACGGGGAGTTCAGGCAGGATGACAATGTAAAGGATTTCCTTATTGCAGGTATGGCCCAGTTTGAAATAATATGCAGAAAAATGGTTGAAGCGCTGGGGTTTAACATAAGCGAAATAGATGTAAGCGAAATGGAAGTCGAAATAATCGCGATAGAACCTGAAGGCCGGTTCAGGAACATGAGAAGAACCAACAGGCTTGTAAAAATTATCAGGAATACTGATATTATTTCAGACGTGGAGCTAAGAAGGCTTCATGAAAAACTTAAATCAAAGAACGCAGCCAGAATACTGATCATTACTGCGGGAGAATTTTCCCAGTCAGCCATGGATTTTTCCAATACAAGGCCAATTGATTTATATGGCAAGAGTAAGTTGATTGAAATACTCAGTAAAATTTAATTTAAAATTTTCCGGCATATGATTTTTAAAAATGATTCAATAAGCAATATTCTGCACAGCAACCCTCTTTTCAGGCATCTGGAATACGATGAAATTCAAAAGCTCAAAAATATTTCCGATATAAAGCGTGTTTCAAAAAAAGAAATTATAAATACGAAAAAAATCAAATCATTCGGCATAATTTTAGACGGACTTTTTGAGCTGGGACAGAAGCTTAGCGGCGAAAATATTTATCTTTTTCCGGGATCTTTTTTCGGGGACATCCCGTTTACAGACAGCAGATATGTGGGGTTAATAAAAGCTGTGGTTAATTCACAAATTATGCTGTTTAATCCTGACGAATTATACAAAGTATTCCTTTCTTCATATAAAGGCTTAAGGGGATACATAAGGAATATTAAGAGAAACGGTTTTGAAGTCGTAAATTACGGCAGGGATTTTCTCAAAACAAACAGCAAAATAATAACTGTTTTCAGCAACAGCCACAGGGCAGGCAATTCAATTGTAAGCTCTCTTCTCGGCATTTTCCTTTCAGAATCAGGCAAAACAATAATACTTGATGCTTCCTACGGCAGCCTTTCACCGGACGGCGGGTCGGTTTTCAATGTTTTTGATAAGAAGCTCGTACCTGCAGTATCTCAGAAAGCAGGTGAGGAAACAGACGGAAATATAAACAACAGAATTGTTCAGGTAACAGACTCTCTTTCTCTTTTGAATATTTCCTCCGGTTCAAAAATAAAAATAAATACGGAAATTCTTTCACCTGTCATATCAATACTTTCGAGAAATTATAAATATATTATTCTGGACCATTCGGGCTATGATAAGGATTTTTCCGCCTGCGTTCTTACTCTCTCTGATGTTGTATTTTCGGTAGTAAAAGACCTGAAAGATAAAAAATCATGTTATGATATTTTTGATTCGAATCTAAAAGACGGGCAGAGAGTGTACTATATACTGAACCGCCATTTTTCAAAAAATATTGGAAAATTTGAAGGCGGGTATATTTTTGATGACCTTGATCTTAAAAAACGCAGATTTACATTTGCTGATTATAAAGAGATAATTGAAAATACAAATACCAAAGCTGTCTTTGATAATTTAAGCGGCCTGATAAATGCTGAAAAAACCGGGCTTGTTATTGAGACGGGTTTGCTTAACGCGGGTTTGCTTTCCGGATTTTTCAGCACGCTTTACGATAAAGATGTGAAAATTGACCTCATGTACAGTTCATGCTGGAGTTATCTCATTACTGCGCTGTTCATTTTAAGCGGCAGCAGTAAAGAATTTGAAAAACGCTTTCTCCAGATTTTTTCCGATGACAAAATTAACAGCCTGATGGACATTACATTTCCAGAGGAATATATTTATAAAAATAAAATTTATTCTTTCATAAAAAATATTGCGGGCGAGGGCAGACTGGAACATTACAGTGTAATTCCAATGGCCAGGATTTCAGAACACGACTCCTCTCCGGACATTTCCCGGGGGAAAAGCAGAATTTTCAGTACAGGCTTTATCAGCGAAATATTTTCAGCTTCATTTATTTTTGATTTATTTGAACCGCAAAAAATTACTGACAGATATTATCATAACGGTTTTCCTGATAATTATGTTACGGAGAGCCAGTTAATAAGAACAGATATAGATAAGATATTATCAGTGTCTGTTAAAAATTCAAAAGACCTCGCTTTTTCCTTACGAAAGATTCTGACATTTCATGGCAAATTTATTAATGGCCTGCAGTCCGGCTATTATGATGCCGGCCTGTGCAATACGGAAAACAATACTGTAATAGAAGCAGATATGGATATTTTTAACGCAAAGGAAATGCTGAAAGTATCGAAACAGATTTGTGAGAATATAGAATTGTAGAGACAGATGATCCGTCCCGGACAAAGGTGTTCAGCTATGACAGAATGGGAAGAACAGACAGGGAAACAAGGTTTATAAAGCCTGAAGGAACCAGTGTAGGTTCAGGATCTTTTGAAACTGAATTTGAATATGACCTTTTAAACAGAAAACGGACTATCCTTTACCCGACTGATCCGAAAACAGGTACAAGAATATCTGTAAGATACAAATACGCAAGTACAGGTGTGACAGAGGTATCGGTATATAACAGCACAGGAAGAAAGGAAATATTATCAGGTGTTCTTTATAATGAATTCGGGCAGATGACTGAAGTTGCAAGAGGCAATGGAACATCCACTCATTATGAATACGACATTAAAGAAAGGCTCGCCAATCTTGTAACATTTACGCAAACCAATGCCCAGACAAGAAAACTGCAGGATGTTTCATATACATTCAAAATTGACGGAAGTATTGCGTCAACAGTAAATACACCTGATCTTGACACAGGCGGCGGGTATCACAGCATGGTGCGCTATGACTACGCATATGACGGCCTTAACAGGCTTATTAAAGCGCAGGGTAATTATGCAAGAAGCTCTATGGCTTATGATCCGGGTTCCAGCCCTGCTCTGGATTCTGAAAAGCAGTTTGAACGCGGTTATGTTTATGCGGCAAACGGCAATATGGTGCAATATACTCCCTCGGCCTCCGGCCACTCCCCCTTGGCAGGGGGAGCAACCTCTACGCCCAAGATTATGGAGTATGATTCGTCGAATCGTCTTGTACGCGTTACGAATCCGGATGCCGGTAATGAACTTATCGGCCGGTACTGGTACGATGACCAGGGTTTTCGTGTACGTAAAATAGGCCGCAGGGAAGTTTCAGGGCAGACGCGTGATATTGAAGTGATTTATCCTTCAATGTATTTCGGAATTGAAAAGCACAGAACAA
>JAFGDQ010000048.1 GCA_016932015.1 Spirochaetota bacterium
AAAAAAAAAAATTTTCTCCCCCCCCCCCCCCCCGGAACAATAGGTATAAGACAAAGGCGGTTGCATCGGTCCCTTCCTCGGTGGAAAATATTACCCTGAAGCATCCTCAGATTTCTATTGAATTGATAGTGGAAAAAATTATTGAATCTGCAAAAAAACAAATTCCCGGCTCATGGAAACCGCTCAACCCTCCACTTTTATCAGATATTCACTATACATCAATAATCGAAAAGCATATTTCCAGAGAATGGATATATTCACACACACCTCCATTTGATATTTCGTTCATGGAGAAAACAGATAATGACAGTATACCAGTCACGATCTTCGTTACAAAAGGGAGAATATCCGATGTAAAAAGCACCCGTCAATCATTGAAAATAATGCTGGAGCCAATTCTAAAGGGATGTGTATTTAACCAGGAAATAATTTTTCAGAAATTAACAGAAAACTTGCATGATTTTGCCCGGAAAGATGATTTGATTGAAATGTTTCACAATGGAATTTAATAAAAATCACCATTCGACAGTCAATTTTTCTTGCAGATCAGCCTCTTTCGTTGAATTGTTATCTTCAGGGAAAAGAAGGCTGTGTTTTAAACCAACAGTCTTTCCGTCTTCGGATAAGGCACCGGCATTATAATACGTTATTTTCAATGGGGCATGAACAGTATAGGAGTTTTCATAATTCTTATATACTTGATAAACTTTTCTGTCATTACTATCCAGTGAAGAATCCAGACTGACAGCCTGTTCAAATAGTACTGTACCATCCTTGTTATAATATATCTCGACTGCAGGCATCAGTTCCAAAGAATTCAATTCTTCGATTTCAGAAAAAAGTATTTCAAATAAAATATAGGTATCAGTTTCTTTTTTCCAGACCCTATAATCAGACAGTGTTAACGTTTTAAAATCTTCTATTTTGTCCTGAATATTATGCCGGGAAAAAAAAGCAAATATCTCGATTCCATCAATCACAACTGTATCCGGTGCGCTGTCCGAATTCTTCAGACTTTCGATTAATAATTCCGGCATCCGGTATTCCAATTGAATTTTTCCGCTGCCGTCTTCATGAAGCCATATTTCACTCGAAATACCAATGCACCCGAAAAATATTACAGGAAGAATCAGCATGACAATACATAACCGCGCTTTTGATTTCATAATATATATTATAATGCTAAAAACTACAGTTCACAAAAATAAAACAGGTGTAATTTATTTTTGTTTAGTTTCCAAAAATGTACGGATTTCAGTCAAAAAGATATCACTATATACTTCTGCTTTTTTTTCACCAACTCCGTTAATCTGCAGGAATTCCTGCGATGTTGTTGGCTGGAATGCGCTCATCTGATGTAAAGTCTTGTCGCTGAACACAATATAGGAAGGAATATTTTTTTCACGGGCCAGCTGTAGCTGTATTTTTTTCAGCTGTTCGAATAAATCCGGATCAGCGTCTGTCTCTTTTTTACCTTCAAAAAATAATTCAGCGGTTAATTTATTTTCTTCGGGCTGCTTCACCATCTGCAAATCAGTTTTTCCAAAGAGAAGCTGCCTTCCCTTGTCTGTTAATACAATGTGAATTTATCCCTGTCTTGAATGACACACCCCTGACCGATCAACTCATCAACAAGGGCTCTCCAGTATTTTTGACTTTTATCTTTTCCAATACCGTAGGTCTTTAAGCAATCATGTCCGAACTTTATTATTTTTGCATTTTGAGAACCGCGTACCACGTCAATAACATGCAGACAACCGAATCGCTCTCCGGTGCGCACTACTGCTGATAATAATTTCCTGGCATCTGTTGAAACATCCGTCAATTCTGTTTGTCCGCTGCATATATCACAGCTGCTGCAGTCCCCCGGATGATCTTCATCAAAATACCTGAGCAATTGTTTTCGACGGCAGACATTGACCCCGGCAAAGGTAATCATTTTATTCAGGTTTTGCACTGCCTTGTCTATTTCTTTCTGCTTTGTCATTTGCCTGATAAAATAATTTATTTTGGCTGCATCACCGCGGCTGAACAGCAGGATACAATCCGCATTTTCGCCGTCACGCCCGGCCCGGCCTGTTCCTGATAATAGCCTTCTATATTTTTTGGCAGATCACCATGAATAATATACCGGATATTTGATTTATCAATCCCCATACCAAATGCAATGGTGGCAACAACCACATCAACTTCATCCCTGTTAAATAAATCCTGGTTCTTTTTAAATTCCATACATCTCGTATTTATACCCGGGGAGCGGGACGGAGATACTCTGCGTCCATCAGCTGCGGGCTGCCATTTTTCTCTTGAAACCAGGGCTTGCATGGGTTATGAATCAAGGGGGATTGTATGTTTAGAAACGCCGTTGCGGCCATGCTTCTCTGCTCGGTAAGCGTGATTTTTCCGCCGACTCTTACTGCACAGTCGGCGCCGGGCGAAAATGAGGGCTATAACAATTCCTGTCATTTCGTAATTCCTGCCTCCGGCAAGAAATAAAAGGCTTCAACCTGACACAGCCATTGTTATATATTCTGATTTGACATTGTAAACTTTTAAGATTATTATTATTTTAGTATTGATTGGAGAATAATATGCATACCATTGATAATGTTTTTGATGAAATTGAAGGATTATCCTTTGAAGAGCAGGAATTTATTGAACAAGAACTTAAAAAAAGAATCGTTGAAAAAAGACGGAATGAAATTGTCAATCAGTTCGAAATAATCAAAAATGAAATACAAAACGGTAAATTCAAAAAAGGTTCATGCGATGATTTTTTAAAGGATTTAAATTTTTAAATGCCTGTCTCAATCATCTGGACTGAAACTTTTAAAAATAAATATAAAAAGTGGATTAAAAAGCATCCCGAATTTCAGAAAGATTTTGAAGAGTCAATCCGGATTTTTCTTAATGAACCTTTTCATCCAAAACTAAAAACGCATAAATTATAAGGTGTCTTAAAAGGGTTCTGGTCTTTCAGTATTTCTTATGATCAACGCTTTGTTTTTGAATTCATGGACAAGTTTACCATTGCAGCGGTAAATATCGGCAGTCATGACGAGGTTTACTAAAAAGAGCGGCTTATCTGTGACAGATAAACTCATTTACAACGGTATTTTCCCCGAAAACAGTAGTTCCTTCCTTATTCTCGGAGCTTGATAAAGAGATAAAAATCGCTGATATTCTGACAAGAAAAATCTTTGATAAATTTTCCCTGCCGCGCGGAATTGATGTGTCATGCTGAGGTTCCCGAAGCATGACACCGGGAAGAAGGATTTCACGCAAAGCCAGCAAAGACCGCGAAGGGAAGAATAAGAGATTGCGCCATTTTTTTGACATGGATGTCCGTTTTATTCGGCCATTCACTTCGTTCGTGTACGAATAAATATGGAGTTTCAAAATGTGTAATCATTATCATGGAACATTTTGAAACATCCACAGACCACATCAAAATGTGACAAGGCAGAAACAAGAGCTATGAAAAATAAATCATCGACAATATTTAACTCCATAAATAGCAGCGAACAGTTTTTGCATTCTTACGGGCATACAGGATGTATAATCGTAACAGAACCGCTGATTTCGCGAATTAATGCTGATTGAATTCCTGCCAAAAAAAATGTCAAAAGATGTAAAACAGAAAAAAAATACCGATGGAAACAACAGGGGAAAACAGTTATAACTATAGGAAAGAGGTG
>JAFGDQ010000049.1 GCA_016932015.1 Spirochaetota bacterium
CTTAATGTGATTGATGCAATTCATGATATCTTCAATGGAAAGCATGTTTATTTAAGTTTTGAAGGTTAATATAGCTGAGTAGTTACTATTTTATATTTATATAATAACCACAAGAAGCGTAAATTGCCACAATGTTTCTGAAAAAACGGGTAATTTTCAATATATTCCGGTTTGATATATTCTTCCGGAATTTGTAAAAAAGAGGTATTTCTTCTGATGCTTTTTATTGTCAGATGCCGTTATTATTCATCAGCGGATAGTGCAGTAATACTGGTTTATGATTGAATGCGGTTCTGTCTCTTACTGTATCTTGAAATTTACAGGCACTACGTACAAAACCTTTACACTCCTGCCTCTTTGTTTTCCGGGTTTCCATTTTGGCAAAAGTTTTATAACTCTGAGAGCTTCCTGGTCAAGAGAAGGAAAAACACCGCGAACAACGCGTACATCAGTAATATTTCCGTCAGACTCCACTGCAAAGCTGATATACACACGGCCCCCGATACTCTTCTCAAGGGCTTCAGCCGGGTAGGTAATATTGTCTGCAATCCATTGACGAAGTGCATGATTCCCGCCAGGGAATTCAGGCATTTCTTCAACAATGATAAAAGTTTCATTTTCACTTTTGATTGCAGTTTGGGTATTGGTTGTGCAGGCTCCGGAAAAGAATATTACAATAAAAATGTTCATTACAATAGATGTTAAATTTTTCCGTTTCACTTTAATTGCCATTTTGACCTGTGCCTGAAAATTTAAATCAGTACTCAATCTTGACAATTTCAATCTTGTCTTTTTTGCCTTTAACGGTAATAGCAGGAGAATCCTTTTTTTTGAACTTTCTTTTGGTTTCCCTGAATATGTGTTTTGAAGCAAGAATTTCGCCCGGCGCCGCTGCAGAGCACAGTCTTGATGAAAGGTTGACCACGTCCCCTATACATGCAAAGTCCATTCTGAATGTTGAACCTATATTGCCTGCAACTACCTCTCCACCGTGCACACCAATACCGACTTCAAAAATTGACTGCCCGCGCTTTCTCCTTTCTTCGTTTACCCGTGCTGTTTCTCTCATGATTCTTATGGCAGTATCGATTACACGGTCAGCTTTTTTCTCTCCTGAGAAGTGCGCCATGATCTGGTCACCTACATAGTCGTCAATGTCGCCTTTATTGCTTTTGATAATGTTTGACTGCATTTCAAAATAATAATTGAGAGTCTCGACAACTGTTTCAGGTGTTTCATTTTCTGAGAATGAAGTAAATCCACGTACATCTGAAAAGATAAATGCGAGGTCTTTTCGCTCGGTTACACCAAGGCCAACAGCTTTGTCAGTTGACCTTCGTCTCATGAGCATGCTTTTAGTGGATTTTGAAACGTATTTTTCAAGATGATATTTAAGCTTAATTTCCTCTATCATTTTATTTGACAGGTCGCCAAGCCTTCCAATCTCATCGTTTGTGGTTATGTGTATTTTTTCATCTATATTTCCGCTTCCGACAGAGATTGACCATTTCTCAAGTTTTTTCAGGTTCTTCACATTGAAGCTCAGTATAATGAATATCGCTATGCTTCCGAGAAGAAGCGCGATAAGCGCGGATATAAGCACCCAGCGTACGTTTCTGCTGGAGGATTCGTTTATCATGTCTATATTGAATACGACAGCAAGTACGCCGAGTCTTCTGCTTCGTTCAACACTTTCCGCCACATTTTTTATTCTATCTTTAATTCCGTCGTTAATTTTTTTTGCGTTCGCGGCTGAGTCGTCAACATAGGCTTTGATCTTTGCTTCCTTCTGTGAATACAGCCATTTCAGACTCCACAGCTCTCTTTCTTTTTTAGGAACGCGTTTTTCTCTGAATGCCATGCAGTCGGCAAAAAGAGTGAGGAAAGCAAAATCAATATCGCCGGCTTTGTTTACTTTCAGGGAAATACCTTCCTCCTGTTTATTTTTTACAGGATCGAATTCCTCTCCAAGAATGTCTTTATATTTTTTCCAGATGAACGCGTAGATCTGGTCTTTGCGGGCTCTTGAAGCTGTCTCGTATTCTTCGAAAAGCCTGTTATAGTCGTTTAGTACTTCAACTGCATTCCCGCTGTGAAGAAATATCGGGGAGGTGATTACTCTGAAGTTTGTAACTGTTTTATCACCGGTATTTTTGTTTTTATTCTCAACTGAATAATCGTAAAAACCCAGTTTGCCGTCTTCAAGTTTCAGCCCGTCTGCAATGTATGTCAGGGTCTTGCTTCTCTTGTAATCATTTTTATCAGTGCTGTACCGGACGTTTCCGTATTCATTTGTGAGGATTATTTTTGAGATATCATCATTATAGGTAATAAAATTCTGCGATTCAGTTTTTATTATGCTGTACTTGGTATTGAGGTCATTCTTGGTAGTTTCAATATCCTTATCAAGATAGAATTCGGCGGGCCCCGCAAGTATTTTAGTAAGGGATCTGGCCTTTGCAATTTTTTCATCGATTATCAGGCTGCGGTTATTGTGGAAAATTGCCAGCGTGAGTACGAAAATTGTAACTGTCATTACAATTACTATAAGTCCGAGAACCCGGCCTCTCATACCGAAATAAACTTCACGTATATCTCCGTCAATTTCACTTATCAGTTTGTTCTGTTTGAAGAATAGAAAAAGGAATTTTTTAAACAGGGTTGTTTTTTTTTGTGAGCCCAACTGTTACCTCTTTATGGATCAGATATTTAATCAGCGAGACAACAACTGTTCAGGATTCTGCGGTATTATGCGGCTTATTCCGGAAAACCCCGTATCAGCGGGTTTGTTTCACTGAAAGGTGTTTTCGTGTGAATTTTTCACATCCGGCTGTTATAAGAAAATGGAAATATAAAATCAAGGAGTAATTTTAAAATTTTATAAGTATTTCCTGAACCGGATTATTTAAATATTTAGTTCTTCCCGGAATGTTGGGAAATATATAATTAAAATCCCAACAATCCGGAATTTATAAGGTTGAATTTTTAATCCAGCAAATCATTGTTCAGCTTCGTTTTAAAACAGAGTTAATTTTATCAAGTACGGCATTTATTGTTTCACTTTTATTTTCATCTGTGCCTATCAGAAAAGCCGGTACATCAGGAACTTCTTTGTCTTCGCAGTAATTATTTGGCTGTTCAAGAGTGCATAAATTATGATGCCAGACAAGTGACGGATCTTTCAGTATTGATTCTGCCGGAATTTTTTTTACCTGCCCTCCTTTCATCTCCTTTGTCAGAATAAAGATCAGTTCAAGTTCAGTGGCAAGATATCCTTTATCCTCGTATACGACTTTCTGTACGCTTCTTTTCTGAACCGTGTGTGCTGACTTCTTGCCGATGGGAACGAGCTTATTTTCATGAAGCAGTATCTGGTCATCGTCAATGATCTGTGATGACGGGATTTCCCTGGACAGCGTTGTTTTTCCGCTGCCTTCATTGCCTATCAGCAGAATTCCGGTTTGTGTAAGTATTGAGTATATGCCGCAGCCGTGAATAAAAAATGCCGGAGTAAGATAATGGATCAGGAATCCGATGTAGCTGCGGAACATATTCATATTAAACGCATTTTCACCTTCAATATCAATAATAATAGCATCTTGAGAGGTTTCAATATTACTTCTTAAAGGGCCGTCAGCTTCACGTATGGTTAAAGTTGCGTCCGGATTGTCGGCCTGCGGGTTCAGGGTAAAGGTATCGTGAAGAAAATTATTATCGGGAATTGAACAGTTGATCTGTTTCCCCAGAAGATTTATTGAGAATCTTGAAAAATCCGTTACTGAAATCATCGTTTAAAATTAAAAAATGAATTTATATGCTGTTAATTTATATTTTCCCTTATGGAAGTCTTTAATGATGAAAAATTTAAAATCTGGACATCCATACGCTGAGTCCATCCATTATCATTTGTACGGAAACAGTGCCCACAAATAGTGCGGTTATTCTTCCGACAATCTCTATGTACCTTTCTATAAGCGGCTCCTTCCTTGGACGTACATAATCGTGTAATGCCTTGAGTGCGATTATGATTACTATAGTAATTAAAACTCCAACTAATACGGATAAACATGAGGGCAAAATATCGTTTCTTTTCCCTATAAGCACACTCGCGCTGATTGTGCCGGGGCCGATCAGTACAGGCATGGCTATGGCACCTGCTATATGCTCCGAATCCCCTCTGAGAATTTTAATAGCTTTCGGACCCTGGAATACGAATTCAAGCCCAATAATCAGAAATACAATACCTCCAAAAATCTGAAACGAAGCAAATTCGGCCTGTACAAAATTTGAGAAAATCGCATCTCCAAGAATCGCGAAACTCCAGAAAACAGCAGTTGCGATAAGCCCGGCGCGAACCATAACTTTAATGAACTGTGAATATTGAAGTTTCTGAACAACGTCAATTATATAAATAATTACAAGAAATGGATTAAGTAAAACAAGCAGCAGTGCTGAAGATCTGAGTAATTCCGACATATCTATTATATTAATTCCGTTTTTAATGATTTAGTTTTATTTGTTTTATTATAAAATGATTTTTTTGATAAATTTCAAGGGAATTTTTTTAATTCATCCGTATTTTAGAAAAAAAAAGCGTAATTTACGGAAACGGTATTACTCTCAATTATCTGTTAAAAATAATATGATCAATAACCGGAGCTTTTTTGATAAGTTTATATCCGCAGTAAGAGGCTGATGCAAGTGCGCCAATCATATAGCTTGCTCCCGGAATAAGGATGTCAAGGTTGATAAATATAACTGCAAATACGGCGTTTGTAATAAAATAGAGAAATGCGGAAATAAGCGCTTCTTTTCTGAGTTCAAGATAAAGCAGAAAAGTCTGAAGTGTGAGTGACATTACATGAAAAAGAACAGCAACAAGAAGGATGTTCAGTATTTCCGCGTTTATATTTTCATATCCCATAAAGGAAAGAAATTCTTTCATATTTATTATAAGTCCGATTGTCCATACAAGCTGAAACAGAAAAAGCTGTACTGAACCTCTTCTGAGGCTTAAAAGCATTTTATATTTGTTGTTTTTAATATTAACTAATGTATCTTCAAGTATGTTCCTGATAAATTTTGTATACTCCCTGTGAAAACCAGGCTCTGATACAACAAGAAAATAAACGAGCGCGGGAATCATTGTAAGAAATGCAAGGAATACCGGTATATCGTATGCAGCAAAATAATAATAAAGAGTTCCTTTAATATTATCTCCGAATGTAAACCAGTAAATTATTTTATCGGACCATATTCCGAGATTAAAGAACATGCCTATGAAAAAAAGATATTTGAATTTTCCAAAGTAGGAAAAGAATTCCCTGTTTACAGTCAGGCTCCTGACAGGATATGACTTCTGCGCAACGAACAGCAGCAGCAGTACTATAACAAGCTGGCCCAGGGCATAGCCCATAAGAGCTCCGCCTACTCCGTAAGTTTTACCGTAACTGTAAACTCCAAATATGCTGACAATAACGCCGAATAAATAAGAGAAGAATATTTTATTATACTCTTTTAATAATGCTATATAGATCAGCATCAGCCATATAAGATTTAAGGCGACAAACAGCAGGCATAAGGATACCTTGTACAGGGTCGTGAACTTAAGAACGGAAAAGTCATTGAAAAAAATGAAACCGACCGAAAGCACTATGGAAAGTGAGACAACAATATAAAAAACCGAAACTAACGCTGCCGGAATATTTTCATCATTTTCTATGTACATCATATCAGCTATGTATCTTGAAAAAATATAATGTATGCCCCCGAAAATTATAAGTGAGAACGCGTACAGATATACTATTGTTACAGTAAAAATTGCAGGATCTTCGGATATTGCAGTGTAGGCGTATTTCTGTATAAAATAAATACTCAGTACTGAAAGTATCCACGGGCCTGCTACAATTACAGTACCGAGAAACAGCACCTTGAAAATTGAACCAAGGGTGCCCTTTTGAAGTATTTTATATAATTCGAATCCTATTCCCGCCATTTTATATCCTGTATATGGCCTCACCCCTCGCAATGTAATGTAAGGCTATTTCCTCTATGGGAGGGTAGGGTATGAGGGCACGGTTATGTATCATCTTTTCTAGGTCTGTAAGGTCCGTTTAACAGCCTTTAATTAAATTTCCTGCTTCTCAATATATTCAGTGTACAGATCATTATAGGTCTGTATCAGGTCTTTTTTGTTGTAAAATTTTAATGCTTTTTCGCGGTTGTCTTTTACAAGCCTTTCCCTGTATTCTTTCTGCGAGTAAAGATATGTGATGCCTGAAGCGATTTTTTCCGAGTCCTTGGGGTCAGCCAGAAGTTCATCCTTATAATCAAGCATTTCAGGAACATTGCCTACGCGCGTGGAGACAACGGGGATTCCCGCAAGATATGCTTCAATGATAACCAGAGGCTGTGCTTCTCTTATGCTTGTGAGCACCATTACATCAAGAAACGAGTAGTATTCGCGCACATCAGCCTTGCCAGTAAAGATTATTTTGTCTTCGAGCTTGAAATTTTCCACAAGCTGCGTGCATTCAATATAATAGTTCCTGTCTTCATCCTGCGGTCCGATTATGTAGAATTTGACGTTATTAATTGCTTCAGACACAATTTTACAGGCAACGATGAATGTTTTAACGTCTTTTATGGGAACAACTCTGCCTACAAAACCAACGGAGAATTCCTCTTTTGATTTTTTTTTCAGGTCAAGAAATCGGTCCACTTCTATACCGTTTGGAATGACTCTGGTTTTTTCGTATGCAGCACCCTGTGATACCTGAATGTTTCTGTTGTGCTCGAACAGGGCTATGGAAAGGTCCGCGTAATCGTACGTGATTTTGCTTAAATCATTAAAAATATTGATCCAAAGGTCGCGCTGATATCCTTTTACCCATTTAGCGCGCTTAATATCGATTTCCCTTTCCTTATTGTAAAGACCGTGTTCCGTAAGAATAACAGGCTTGTTGTAAATGATCTTTGCTATCGCAGCTATAAGGCCTGCGTATCCCGTGGAAATGGTATGATAAAGGTCAGCCTCAGGTATGTCCCATGTAATAACTTTCATAAGTGTGTCATGTGACGATTTCCATGCCCAGAAGTAATCGGAAAAAGGGTAGAGCGGGTTATGCAGTTTTCCGAATTTACATGTCATGTCCCATGACTCAGGCCTTGACATGATTTTGCTGCCGGTGAATTTATTCTTCCGGAATTCCCTGATTATACCGGACAGCTCGGTAAAATCTTTATTTTTTATCATGTCCTGATGAAAATTTTCAATATTTGGGAAGAAGTCTTTTTTAATTTTTTTCCTGCTTTCCGGATCCCTGCCTGTAAGAACTCTGTTTTCAAGCGACGTTACATTCGGAGCGAATTTAAACTTAAGTTCGTTGTCTTCATCAGCGGTAATAGCGAAGACAATAAAATTAAAATTCGTAAGTCCTGAGATTATATCCTGTATCCAGGACGAAACACCTCCGGTAACATAAGGATAAGATCCCTCTGCAATTATGCAGATAGTTTTTTTTGCGGGATCGTGTTTATTTATTAATTCAGTGCCCATTGATATATTATAAGCTTTGAAATTTCATCGAGTTCAATTGCTTTTCTGGATGCCAGTGTTGTCAGTATTTTAACATTTTCATAATCGTGATCTTTGTAAAAACATTCAGCCAGTTTCATCAGTACATTCGGATCATTTTCATATTCTGTATAAAGATAGCTGAATATCCTGATTGCTTTTTTGGTTTTTCCCATAAGCATATAAGTGTCGCCTACAGTTAGCAGTATTCTTTTATTTTTCTTTTTCAGTTCATTTGCTGTTTTTAATGCAGAAACCGCTTCGTTCAGATAAAACATCTGTATCAGCTTCTGCCCCTTTAAAAGCCTGGCAAATTCAACATAGAGAAGTCCAAGGATATAACGTAAGATATATTCCCTGCCTTTCGTCTTTTTGATTTTTTTCTTAATTCTCAGGATTTTATCAATAAATGTATTTTCAATTGTATTTATACCTTCGGCTGCGTAAAGTGCAATTTCAGGATTCGGGTCTTTTATTAAATGCCGCAGTATTGTAATTGAATTCAGGTTCGGATTCAATGTCAGTTTCTGCTGTGACAGCAGTCTTGTTATCTCGTCTATGTCCTGGGCTTCGTCTGCGAGAGGCCTGAGAGAAGTAGCCATTTCAAGATAAAATTCTATTCCTGTAATTCCTGTTTCAAAAGCTTTGCGCAGGCCTTTTTGCGTAACAGGCGTATAAGCACTGTTGTCCTTTATTTTACGGTAAAAATCAAACGGATCTTCATAGCTGAAAAACCGGCGGCTTTGACTGTACTCATCCTGTTTTTCTTCTTCATAAGAATACTGTTTGTATATACCGAATATTTTTTCTCGTAATTTCATATTAAGACTTTTATATTTTCTGCATCTCCAGAAGGTTCTCTGACAGCATCATAAGATCATTTTCACCTTTCAGGTTCGGACGCATACTGCTGTAGCCTAAAATAATCTCCGGCTGAACAAGATCCTCATCAATTTTAAAATCGGCTGTATTGATTTTTTCAATGAAGCTGAGGCACTGCATGGCAGCGCCGTCATAATCCATATTTGGAAGCAGCATGGAGAACTGAAATTTTTCCTTGTACTGAAAAAACATGGCATCCTTTCTGGATATTGTTTTTAATTCATAAACAACGTCTTTTAGCAGACTCAGGACTTTTTCATCTGAATATTTTTCAGTTAATTCCTGACTGTTTGTAATTTCAAAAATGACGAGTGACAGTTTTGTGTTGTCATTAAGCGCTTTATTGTATTCCTCCTTAAGGGTTGAGAACATCTCATCAAGCGAAGGCAGTCCTGTAATAAGGTCAATTTCGCCTTTTTTGTTTATTTCATCGAATCTTATCGCGTTGCTGATGATAGGGGCAGCCAGGTCTGCAATCATCATTATCAGCTGTTCAGAGTAAAGATTATATTTAATAAAAGGTATTTCTTCAATATTGATAACTCCCCATACTCTGTTATCAATAATTATGGGGATAGTGATGATGTTCTGCTTAGTGTCCAGTTCAAGAAGGTTGTTGTGTTTCTGGAGCAGTTTCACGGAAAACACTTCATTGTTTCTTGCCACCCATCCGGTAATGCTGCTGGAATCTGATAATATACGCTCTTTAATATCCTCTTCCGCCCATCCGCTGTGGGCAAGCAGTTTAAGCTTACGTTCTTCGCGCATGTATTCCCATAAGGAACATTTTATCGCGCCGGAAAATTTAACAACAGCCTCGAGTATATTCGGATATATTTTTCCCATATCAAGGGAATTGAGCGCAATCATTGTTGAGTAAAGTGATATAAGTGAATTCTGCTGTCCGAGTATCCGGTCCTGGTATTCTTCATTAACCAGAGTTATTGCCTTGATTTCATGCTCAAGTTTGATTTCCTTTGATTCGAGTTCTTTAATTTTGTTTTTATGCTTTGTAATTATTATACCAAGTGAATCTCTTATCTCTCCCATTATAACAGAAAAAATAAAAGACAGAAATATAAAGCGGGTCGCTGAATTAAAGGCGGGGCCTGAAATGAAAGATTCCCATAACTTGATAATACCGGAATTGATACCGGATATTGTAATGATTGATGCTATTAGTATAACAGATAGGATAAAACAGAAAATTCCGGACAGCTTTCCATAGAAGCAGGAGAAAAAAATAATGACTATAAAATAGGGATTATAGTCTGCGATAAAAAATCCAGTATACTCCGGGAAGTAAAAATAATTAACTGCAGCCAGAACTGTTACAGCAGTAATAATTTCCGCAGGATAAATTTTCCTGAGTGCTAAAGCGATTCTGTTGGCAGTTCCTTTCATGAATTATTCTTCAATTTTATGATAATTTTCCACTATTTATTTATCGATCATTAATACCAAATAATTCAACATAATCCGTATTGTCTATTATTATGTTTTTTAATAATTTTGATACTGATATGATTCCTTGAATTTTTTTTGTAAACGTATGACACTCAAAAAATATTCGTCCGGACACTTGTATGCTTTGCGTCCATGCCGTGGCTGCTTATGCCCTGGTATTATACCGGTAATAATTTTCTTGCATTTTTATTTTTTTTGACGGATACTATTAATAACAAAAATGGATTAACTACAAATAGCTGAATCTTTTTATAGTGCTGTGGACGCAAAGAAATTATTTAAAATATACAAATTTTAATTTAATGCCTTAGCCGGGGCCGGATCATATTTTATTCATCCCCGGAACCGGGCACAGAGGAGATTTAAAAATAACTATAACGGGTTATCTTAATATGAAAAAAAAACTGATTATTTTGACAATGTCATTATCTCTGATGATGTCACTGATAAGATGCGGGCAGGTAAAAAACACTTCTTCCGATTCAGGAACTCTGCTGGAAAAGGCTGTAAAAAATATTCAGGTATCTGAATCGCTCAATAATCTGAAACAGAAAAATGAGCTTATGAAAATCGCGGAGTCACAGCTGAAACAGGCTGAAGCTATAGAGAAGAAGAAAAAAAACCCGGAAGACCTTTCTTCCGGATTCGCATATTATTATTTTGCGGGCTGTAATTATGCTGAAGCAAGGAAATTCGCAGATAAGACAAAGAACAAAAACGATCCGTTTATTCAGATTATAAAAATACGCATTAATCTTAGAGAGAAAGGGGTAGAGTCCGCTCGCGAGAGTCTTGATGTTTTGAATTCGATTCTAAAGAAATCACCCCGCATGGTAATGGCTTATCTCACGGCAGGGGACAGCCATTTTATTCTTGGTGATTTTAAGGAAGCACAGGAGTATTATACAAAAGTGCTGACTCTTGACAATGGATTTCAGGTTCAGGCAGCAGACAGGCTTGAAGTATTGAGTGAAATAAGAAGTACCGGCATCAATACCCGGCAGGTTCAGAATATACTGTTTTCGACTGCTTTGAGAAGATGTGAACTGGCAGATGTTCTGGACAGAATATACAAAATTGATAAATACCTCAAATTCGGCAGCTCTGCCGGGACTTCATTTATTGATATTTCAGAAGCTTTATACGCGGATTCAATTATACAATTGAGGAATAAGGGTTTTTTTTCATATATTAAAGGAGATAAGTTTGAGCCGTTAAAACCTGTGACAAAATCTGAAATCGCTATGGCTGTTGAAGATTTTCTTTATCTTAAGAGCGGGAATAAAAACATTAGAACACGTTTTTTGAAAGATACCATGTCCGTTGTTAAAGGCATCAAAGCGGATGATCCTTACTACAATGCTGTAAGAACAGCTTTGTCATTAAAAGTAATGGATATTTCCCTGGACGGATCAATTGACCCTCTGGAACCGGTAAGCGGTCTGGAAGCCCTGCATATTTTTGGAAATTTAATCAACAATAAAAAGAGATAATACTATGAAAAAAACAATTATATGCCTTAATTCATTGCTGTTATTTTTTATTGCGGTACTTTTTCCTGTGCATTCACCGGGCCAGAAAGGATCAGGGAAAACATTAATAAAAGCAGAAGCAAAAACAGAAAAAAACAGAATATCATACAGGAATTATATATGGATAGAAGGCGAAAATGCTGTAGCGACAAACTTTGCCAGGGAAAAGACATATAATTTTTTCTGCAGTGACAGGCACGCATTACAGCTCGGAAAGGATGCGGATCCGAAGTCGGATAAAGGATATTATGCTACGTATATTTTTTACGTACCCGGCACAAAACAGTATGATTTCTGGATGGGATGTACCCCTCCTGGTTCAGTCGAATCGGACAAGCCCGGTTATGCTTCTCCTTTTGAATGGAAAATCGATGAGGGCGACTTTGTAAAGGCTTCATCTGAAAATACATTTGTTAAGGAATTCTACGCGCCCGGAAGTTATTACTGGACAAAGATCACGAGCGGGTCTCTTACCGCGGGAAAGCATACTCTTACAGTACGCGTGAACCAGAAAAGATCCAGCGGATGGGATTATTATTTTTACATAGACTCAATCGTTTTTATTCCAAAATATTCCGATTATTTAATTCCTTTAATGAATTTTCCCGAAAGGGCTCCGTCTGATTTTTCGGACAGTGGAAAGCCCGTAAAATTCGCGTCAGCTGAAGATTATAAGAGGATAATTAAAAGTAATCCCGGTAGCCGCGATGCAGTCTTCACTTTACTCCAGATTTATACATGGCTTTATGAATATGATAAATCAATAGACCTGTGCAGGACATATCTTAAAAGAAATCCAAAAGATATTGAAATGAGGCTTTTTCTGGCTTCGAGCCTTGCATGGTCGGATAACTTAAATGAAGCTATCAGGGAATACAATAATATTATTTCAATAGACAAAAAGAATATTACAGCAAGAAAACTTCTGGCAGTACTCGCGGGCTGGAACAACCGTTATGATGAGGCAATTAAAAATTATCAGGAAATAATCAACATTGATCCGAAAAATGTGGATGCCTATATTTCTCTCGCAACCCAGTTTTCATGGAAAGGGGAAGCCGGGAAGGCGCTCGAAATTTTTCAAAGAGCGGAATCAATTGCGCCTGACAATATTGAAGTTCTTTACGCTCTGGGAGACAACTATAACTGGACCGGAAAGACATATGAAGCTACAGTACAGTTTAGGAAAATAATTGATCTGGATATGAAGCAGATAGAGGCTTATAAGAAGCTTGCCAAGATATATTTATCGACAGGCCGGGAGGACAAAGCGTCTCAGATCCTTGATGAAGCCTCAGGAATAATAAGTGTTTATCCTGAACTTTCAGCATTCTCCCTTGACATTAAAAATGAAATGAGCGCGGACAAACTTGCGGCGATTGAAGAATATAAAAAGGCGCTTTTAAGAAATCCTGATGACCTTGAAACCAGAAAAAATCTGATTGATTCATATATATGGAACAAAATGTATGATGAAGCAAATATTGAATACAGCAATCTGCTAAATCTTAAAGTTTTTGCAGCTATTGAAAGCGCGGATGAAAAAATATCTGCACTTGCTGCAGAGGCGATCAGGTTCAGACTTTCCGACCCGCCAATAGATGATATTTTTAAAAAATTAAAAAAAATATGCGATGCTTATAAGAATGCTGAATCTGAAATTAATAAAGGCAAACCTCTTAAAGAGGAATTTTCAGACAGTAAAATAAAAAATGATCTGCTTATTGTTTCGGACTATTTAAAGAAGATTGATCTGTTTGAAACAGGCATTTCACGCCTTAATGATGTAATCAGCTATTATGACAAGGATATACAGAGCTATTTAACCCAGAGAAACGCACTGAAATGGAGTTTGAATTCAGAAAGGCTTCTTAAACAGGCGGAAGTTTCAGAAAAAAATTCAGCTGATGATTATCGTCCTAAAAAGGTAACAGGAACAATTGAATTCATCAATGACAATATTTCTTCTGCTTCCCGTAAAATGAATTTTGTTTATAATAAAGCTGCAGTTAAATCTTTTCCTGTTTATCCTCTTTCCCTGGACTGCGAAGGGAAAATCCGTGAAACTGAAAGTATAATAAACAGTTATTTAAAGAATAAAAATTTTAACAGACAGACAAATAATACGCTTCTTGAGGTGCAGAATTTTGTAAAGCAGCTTGAAGCTAAACCCTTGCCTGAAGGAGCAGCCGGAACGAAGGAAACTCTTGTAAAAGAAATAAGTAAATTAAGTTCGGAAAATCTGAAAAGGCTTGATGAACTGAGAAATGAGCAGAAGGATAAACTTAAATTAGTTCATGACTCAATCAGGTATATTTATGAAAAGGCCCTGCTTGACATGGAAAAAGACAATGTCCCGGTCTACAATGAGATTGCCGGTTATTATCTGAATCGTGGAGACAGCAGGGTACTTGATTATTATGACAGAATACTTGAGGTTCAGCCTCTGAATGTTGAAGTAAACTATCAGCTCGGAGCCCAGAATGAATTTCTTGGATACTGGAAGTCGGCAATGCGGAATTATGAAATCTGCATCAACAATCAGCCTGACAATCAGGTTGCACGTAAAGCCCATTATGCTCTTCAGAAAGACCATGCTTTAGCAGTTAAGAATGATTTTTCCTTTTTTCAGGATAAATACGATAAGAAGAAAATTTCTACACGCATAGACAACAAGCTTGTTGTCGAGTACCCGATGAATGACTGGATTACTTTAAGCGGCGGGTACGGGTACAGAAGCATAAAGGATACAGGCGGAGCATCTGAAGGCGGAGTTACTTTTTATCCTGCTGACGGATCCGTAACACGGCATTCCGGAACAGCAGGGGCTGTTTTTAATATAGTACCGTGGAGGGCCAGGCTTCATCTGGATTTTACCGGGCATATGTACAGCGGTAAAGTGGATTTTGAAGAGGGCGCAAGTACTACTATAGTTGATTCTGATATATCATATACATCCTTTAATTATTCCGGACAGTTTGATTTCCCGCAATTTATAAAGGGACTTCAGCTGAGATTTATTTACGCTTTTGAGGATGAAGCTGAACAGACACAGTCTTTAAAACTGGAATTCAGGGACGCAGTTACAGCACAGAGAATGACCGGCGCAATGGATATTTATTTTTCTGATTTCAAATTTCCTTTAAGCGACAGAATGTTCCTTTATGACAGCTTTGAATACAGCAGCCTGTCTGACTCAAATACTCAAACGTCCAGTTATAATGAATTTACATTTAGACTGCTTCGTTTCCCTGAGAAAGGAATTGAACTTGATCTGAACGCAGTGGGTACATATGAAGCGTCAAAGTTTGTTCATTACGAGAATGAGGCGATAACAAATCTTCCATACTGGGCTCCTGACCGGATTATATCTTTCGGCGGGGGACTGAAGTTCAGGCAGAGTATTGATAATGTCCTGAAAGGAAAATTTTCCTATGAGTTGGCTTTCCAGTATACGCAGGATTCAGTAAAATATCTTGATGAAAGTTTTACCCAGAGCGGTTATTCTCCGTATATTAAACTTGCACATGAATGGGACAAAACAAGCTATTATGCAAAATTTAACTATTCAACTTCCAGGGCATCGGTTTCAGGAGCGAAGCCTTATGAGTCCCAGACTGTTGAATTCGGAATTCAGCACAGTTTCTTCTCCGTTTATTCTCCTAAAGGTACCGGCGGGTCAAACATAGCATTCGCTAATGCGAGCCCTAACATTATTACGGCGGACGGTGACGGTAAAGATGATTTCACCATATTCTCGATTACCGCTTTTGATGAAACCGGAATCAGGACATGGGAGTTAGAAATACTGGACAGCAGTGAAAATAAAGTGAGGAGCTTCACCGGTAACGGAAATCCTCCGTCTTCAGTAAAATGGGACGGAACAGATAAATCCTTTGATCCGCTGCCGCAGAGCGTGTATTTTTACAGGCTTGTTGTTGAAAACACAGCAGGAGAGAAAAATATTTCACGAAAAGAGAGAATTTTTCTTTCAAACAAGACACGCGCGATAACTCCCGAATTATCCTCTCCTCTATTTTCCCCGAATGGAGACGGCACAAAAGATAAAATAAATATCGAATTTAAAGCAACTGAGAAGGATAATATTGCAGGCTGGAATCTTTATGTGATGGATAAGAACCCGGAAAAAGGCGGCAAAAAGCAGAGAAAGATTTTCAGGTCAATAGACGGATTTGAGTTTATTCCTTATGATGTTGAATGGGATGGAAAAGACAATACCGGCAGGGTTCTCCCTGACGGAGAGTATGAAATATCAATCAGGATAAAATATAAAGACGGCCAGGTAATAACATCTCCGGAGATCCCGCTGCAGATAATAACCCGTGCTCCTGTAAGTATTAAATCCAGTACAGACGGATTCCTGCCTCCTAAAGGTATGGCCAGGTTTAAACCGGGTTCTCAGAGCGCAGACCTTGCTTTATGGAAGCTTTCCATATTTTCCGAAAAAGGTACGTTATTGAAAATGATAAACGGCAGCGGAAAACTGCCTGAAACAATTGCCTGGAACGGGACTGATGAAAATGACAATGTTGCAGGTTATAATATGCATGTTACTGCTGTCATGGAGATTCAGGATAAGGCAGGCAACAAGGGAGTTTCCAATAAAGAGATGTTATGGCTTGAATTTCTTAAAGAGAAGCATAAGGATTTTACTCTAATTACAGTGTTTGATCAGGGCCTTATGCATAAACGCAAGGATGAAGCCATGACTGATGCAGGAAAAGAAATCATAAAACGCCTTGTTTCAGAAATGAAACAATACAGGAATTCAGATAAGATACGAGTAGTTGCTCATACCTCATCGGACGGATCCGGAGAGAAGAATGTTGAACTTTCAAGGAACAGGGCAAGAAATCTGGGGCAGATGATTAAAGCAGGATTAAATCTGAAGACTGGTGTTGTAAATGTTAATGGTATGGGCGAGACAGCACCTTATCGGAAATCAGACAACAGAAAATGGGATAACAGGTATGAGATCGAAATTTATTAAATATACCGGAATAGTCCTGACAGGATTTCTGCTGTTCTTTGTGTACAGCAGCCGCCTGCCGGCACAGTCATTCGGGAAGAAAGTTCTGGCAATTTATAAGTCGACGGACGGTTATTCGGAAAAGAACAATCCGGTTAAGTGGTTTTTTGAAGCAGAGATAAAAAAATACGGCCTTGAAATTGTGTATCATGATTTTGATGAAGGAATCCCGGATTCAGGCAGTCCTGGTGATATAAGGGCAATACTCACATGGTATAACAGCGGTGTTGTCAGGAATAAAGACACCGGAATTAAATACATAGGTTTTCTGAACAAAGCAATTGATTCCGGTGTAAAACTTATTTTTGTGAATTCGTTCGGCGCGTACGGATATAATGAAGACGGGCAGCAGAAATGGGACCTTATTAATTATATCAATCCGCTGTTTATAAAGATGGGATTTAATTTTAAAGGTTTCTGGACCAATGATCCTAAAAAATTGAAAATAGTTTATGCCGATAAATCTGTGACTGAAAACAAGGCAAAACAGGATGTCAGCCAGTCAAAACACTATCAGCAGATAATTCCTTTGCGCGATGATGTTAAAACATATCTGACAGTTAAACGCCTTGATTATGTAAATGGCATTGGTGACGGAAAATCCTCGGTAATCTTTACTTCAAACAGCGGCGGTTTTGCGATGGAACAGTACGTTCTCAGAGGCAACAGCTTAATGCTTAATCCTGTACTGTTTCTGAGGAATTCCCTGTTTAATGATGACAACAGACAGAATATTGCTGTTGTTGCGGGCGACATGAAAGAGAAAGCGGCTGCTGTAAGAAATATCGGCTATGCATGCAGATATGCCAAAGTTGAAGTATCTTTTCTGGAGCCTGCCGAATTGCGGAGAATGGTATCACAGGATCTGTATCAATATGAAATTGTACTTCTTGCGCTTGAAGACACAAAAGAAATTCCTTCTTCTATATTCAAAGATTATGCAAACAGCGGCGGAAACATAGTTTTTCTGAGATACGCGAATCTTGATAAGGATTTCAGTGAACTGCTTGGAGTAAAGGAATACAGTAATGCCATTGATTATTTTAAGGAAGGTTTCAGTATAGATCCCTCTTTTTTCATGAATCGTATTTCTATTAGCGGCAGCAATATGGATCTGAATGTCCGGAAAGCGATACTATCAAAAGGCAGGGTGCTTGCGGAAATAAATAATCCCGGCGAACGGAAACAGTACCCGGTACTATGGGAAACTTCATATGGGAAAGGACATGTTCTTTACTGGAACACCAATATGTTGCTGGAAGGTAAGAGATTCAGAGGTACCATAATTCAAAGCATGCATTATGTTTGCGGCAGTTTTATCTCCGGACTTGCCAATATTGGCATGATGATGATTGACGACTTCCCGGCGCCTTTGTGGAATCTCAATTACAAGGATTACAGAATTAAGTATTATAACGGCCTGCTGGAAAATGAAACAGATACTGCCAATAAAAAGAGGCTGGAGACAATAATAAAAAATCTGAGAGGTTATAATGATATTTCCGACACAAATTTTATAAAGAATGTATGGGTTAAAGACATCCTTTCACTTCAGAAAAAATACGGATTACATTACTCCAGTTATTTAATATTCAATTACAGCAAGGATACCGGACTTAAGGGAAATGACGGCGAATTTGCAGTCAGGGATTTTTATCTGGCCGGTGATTCTCTTCCTATTTTTATGGGCCGCGTGGCAATTGACAACGGCTGGGAAGTCGGACTTCATGGTTATAATCATCAGTCAATGACACTTACAAGGCCTGAAAAATATGCGTCTGAGCCCTGGCCGGACAAAGACGCAATGATAAAAGCGTTAACAGCAGCTCATAACGAATGGGATGCATTATATTCATCTTATATGCAGCCTTTTTCCTATGTCGCTCCCCATAATATTATTGATGATGCGGGGAAATCGGCGCTGGGTGAAGTTTTTAAGACAATAAGAGTTATATGTACTGTTTATGTGGGCAATGAAGGAGAGAGCGAACAGGAATTTGAATGGACGAAAGACGGCAGATTTTTCCAGATTCCCAGGCTGTCGTCGGGCTACTATATGGACGCAGGGGACAGGTTTATAATCTATGACGGGCTTCATAACCTGGGGGTCATAAGCCACTTTATACATCCTGATGATGTCTTTGATGAAAACCGCTCATCCGGATTTTCAGGCTGGGCATGGATGAAAAAGGAATTTGAAAAAGAACTGAGTTACGTGAAAAAGAATTTTCCGTGGCTGAGATGGATGTCTGTTAAAGACGCTTTCGGAGAATTTCAGTTTTATAACAGCACAAATATAAGAGTAAAAAGAACAGGTAAAACAATACTAGTTGAATCAAATGACGGTTCTTCAAAGTACCTTTTTTTCAGGTTAAGACTTCGAAAAGGGCAGAGTATAAAAAAGCTGCATAACTGCAGTCAGGTATATGCAGACAGGAAAAGCGGAGATATCATCTTGAAAACAAATGAGCATATGTCCGTAATTGAACTGCGTTAATTTGTTTTTAATGACGCTTTATTTTTTTTCATATTACCTTCTTTTTTTTAAAATTCTTTGACAAATGCAGGCGTGCTTTATATCATTTCCCAGGCCGTGCTGCAGCTGAATTTACGGCATAAATTCGGCCGCAGCTGTTATATGAAAATATTTCTTTAATCGTAACTATTCAGTTGTTATCTTTATTATTCGTGAAAACCGCTTCTTGCGAAGCGGTAGCTGAATAGTAACCTTTAATCTGCAAAAATAATATTTCCTTATATTATCAATCAGGGGGTACGAAGAGTTGGGGAATTCTTCAAATAATGATATTAATAAAACAACTGAACAGCTGTATGCGGAAAGGGAAAAACGCATTATGGATACTTTCAGGCTGAAACAGCCTGACCGGATTCCCATTATACTGGGATTCGGTTATTTTATGTCTAAAGTAGGAGGCATTACCAATCAGGATTTATACGAAAGACCTGAAAAGATGCTGAAAATACTTGAGAAGCTATTACTTCAATTCCAGCCGGATTCCTATCTGGGATTATTCGGAAGTCCTGAGCCGAGTAAAATACTTGGTGACCGTATGACAAAATGGCCCGGATACGGGCTTGGATCTGACGGTACTTTTCAGTTTAATGAAAGTGAATTTATGAAAGCCGAAGATTATGACGGGTTTCTGGAAGATATGTCCGATTTTGCTGTGAGGACATACCTGCCGCGTGCATTCGGATCTCTTGAAGGATTTTCATCTTTACCCCCTCTTGCCATGTCCCTTTTCGGATATTATAATCTGACCAATCTGCTATCCCTGAATTCTCCATCTGTAATTGAAGCACTTGAGGCTGTAAGTAAAGCGACACAGGCTGTTCTTACATCGGCCCGGCAGACTGAGAAAATGATTAAAAAAATAGCTGCAATCGGCTTTCCTCCCCCTGAATTCGCTATGGGGCTTGTGCTTGGAGCTCCGTTTGATTTTATGTCCGACACCATGAGAGGGATGAGAGGGATTTTTCTTGATGTAATGCGCAATCCCGAAAAGCTGCTTGCCGCGGAACAGAAAGTTCTGCACCTGCAGATTAAATATGCGGTTTCAACAGCAAAAATCACTGGTAATTCCTATGCTCACATTCCCCTGCATCTGGGTTCCGACGGATTTATGTCTTTGAAGGAATTTGAAAAATTTTACTGGCCTCAGTTTAAGGATATGATTCTGCAGCTTATTGATGCGGGCATAACCCCTTCGGTTTTTTACGAGGGTGTCTGGGATCAGCGTATAGAATACCTTGCAGAGCTTCCAAAGGGTAAAACCATAGGCATGTTCCAGGACAGCGATATTTTCAGGGTTAAAGATGTTCTGGGAGACATTATGTGCATACAGGGCGGAATGCCTGTGTCCATGCTTGCAGGCGGAAGTGTTGAACAGGTGCGAGAGCATACTCACAGGCTTTGTGAATATGTTGGCAAAGGCGGAGGATATTTGATGACAACAAGTGTGCCGGAGCTTCAGAACTGTAAAACGGAGCTTATTCAGGCATGGGTTGATGCCTGCAGAGACTACGGGCAATATTAATAGCGTAAAAGAAGTTCTGCGATAAACACTTTCTTTGGTATGCGCTAGTACTTGTCAATATTCTCAAAATAATACGCAGCATCAATGATATCCATATAAACACCGTCAAATCCTGTGTTTATTATTTTTTTCAGATAGCTTTTTTCGAATCCGGTACCGTCTGATTTTCCGCACATAATTTCTTTCCATTCCTCATGCCAGTATTTAACTTTGTAATTTCCTTCCCATTCCGGATTTTCTCTTTCAAGAAATGAAGGCGGATATTTCCCCCAGTCTCTGTGCCAGTAATATCTGTATGTTTCAGCTTCACCTATTGACATATAGGCTATTACTAACCTTTTTCTGCCGGACGGTTTTTTCTGTATCGCGCTTACTTCTTCACGTGTAAGAATTTTTTCCCAAAAAAAAGCATCCACTACTATTAAGTCGTACTCTGTTTTTTTTAAAGCGTCAATATAGCTTTTCCGCGATTTAAAAGCTGAGGTATTCAGTAAGAATAGAAAATTATCTGCTTCAGATAATGTGTTAATATCATTATTGTTCATGTTGAAATTCCATGAGGGAATTCTGGTCAGATCCCTGTTTGCCTGAAAGGAAATAAATCCTTTATCTTTGCATAACCTGAATGAGTTTAATGCCTGTGTTTTGTTTGTAATATAATCTATAACCAGAATTTTTTTATTTTGCTGCTTATAGAGCTGAAGATAGTTCAGGAAATAGTCAGAAGTTCTTTTTGTATTCTTTATACCGTCACCCCCATGCCCGTAGAACAGTTCTTCGCACCCGGTACCGTCAATGGAATCCAGATAGGGGCGGGTAATTCTGCCTTCGGGAGATCCGTCTGCTGTAATAATATCCAGAGCGTTCTGAGGTACAATATAAAAAGACTGTTTATTCTGTTTTGCCCTACTGCTTATCAGCATTACAAGGTCGCGCATTTCCTGCCGGTAATTAATGCCGGTTTTCCCAAAGGTATAATCAATGTTTATCAATAAAGCAGTAGATATGATAATTAAAGTTGTAATTATTTTATTTGTTTCTTTTTGCATTGGTTTATATAATAAATTAATAATAGAATATTAATCTTTTAATTAAGATAATATCCATTTTATTCGATTTTTTCAATATAAAATTATCTGAAAAAATATTGTAATTACTACAATAGCATATCTTTAATAAAAAGTCAGCAAAGAATTATATAGCAGATAAAATAATTATATAAGTAAAGATAAAAATCCGGCGGGGGAATTATCTTTAATTCCGTAATTTTATTGACCCGGATAATAAAATCATGGCAGCTGATAAAAAATTACAGGAAGCCGACTATAGTAACAATAAGAGAAAATTTTAAATCCGGAAGGGAATATATGCATACAGATCATGTTAAAATGCTTTATGATATAAGTGAATTAAACAATCTTTTTACCGAAAGTATCAGCATTGAATCATTCCTGCAGAAAATTGTGCAGATGGTCGCAGGTCATGTAAACGCGGATGTATGTTCAATATATCTGTACAATGAATCTGATAAGGAACTTGTTTTAAAAGCCACAGTCGGCCTTAAAAGCGATTCAGTAAACAGAGTAAAATTAAAGCTCGGTGAAGGCCTTGTAGGGCTTTCGCTGCTGAACAGGATTCCTGTTTGCGAAAAATGTGCGGAGGAAAATCCCAATTTTAAATTTTATCCCGGTATAAATGAAGAATTTTTTAAATCATTCCTTGCTGTACCTATAGTCAGGGGAAATATCAGAATAGGTGTAATGGTCGTTCAGAGATCAGAGGGAAAGGAGTTTGCCGAACAGGATATCCTTGCGCTTAGGGCTACTGCCTCACAACTGGCTTCAATGATAGAGAACATTAAATATATAATGTCCCCCGGTCAGAAGGTTTACGAGAGTGAAGAGGAAACGAATCCTGAGGATCTGAAATTCATCAAGGGAAGGGCCGGTTCAGCAGGATACGCCTACAGCAATGTGGTGATAAGCAACAAGGACGAATCATCTGATTTTACACAATATTTAAATACTGAAGAGCATTATACTATAAAGCAATTTGACGCAGCACTGAAAACAACTGAAATTCAGATGGAAAATCTTCAGGAAAAAGTTGAGGAAAAACTTGAGGACGCAGCCTCTCTTATTTTTTCGGCCCATCTTTTGATGCTTAAGGATACAAGTTTTACGGGAAGCATGAGAAAACTTATTGAAAAAGGTGAAGAGCCGTTAAAGGCGATTCTCAGGATATATTATGATTACAGGGATATTTTCAGGAACAGCCCGAGTCTTTTAATAAGGGAAAAGGTACAGGATGTTGAAGATATTACAAAGAGAATTATCAATAATCTGATGCAGAAGGATGCTGATGTTGCCGGTTATTCCGGCCGAATAGCGGTTGTAAGAGATATACTGCCGTCCGAACTTCTTGCAATGTCAGCAGAAAATATTAAAGGTGCAATATTAGTCAGCGGCGGAGTTACGTCTCACGTTTCCATTCTTGCGAGATCTCTCGGAATTCCTCTGGTTATTGCGGACAAGCCTGAACTTCTTAAGCTTTCATCCGATACAAAAGTACTTATTGATGCGGATCTGGGAAATATTTACGTTAATCCTGCTGAGGACATTGTTGAATCTTTTGAAAGAAAAAAGAAGGACAAAGGTAAAATATACAGTCATGAGCTTTTAAGCAGTCCGTCGCGTACGAGCGACGGTAAAAGAATTTATGTAATGGCCAATCTTAATCTGCTGAGCGACCTGAAAAATATAAGGCAAATAAATAATGACGGTATCGGTTTGTACAGAACGGAATTTCCCTTTATCATAAGGAATAATTTCCCAAGTGAAGAGGAACAGTTTTTTATTTACGGAAAACTTGTCAGCGATATGGGAGACAAACCGGTTACATTCAGGACGCTTGATATTGGCGGAGATAAAATTCTCTCATATTACCGGATTGATAAAGAGGAAAATCCGTTTCTCGGAATGCGCTCGATCCGTTTTTCCCTGAGCCACAGGGAGATTTTCAAACAGCAGATCCGGGCCATACTGAGAGCCGGTTATGAATACAGAATTAAGCTCATGTTCCCGATGATTTCCTCAATCGATGAATTTCTGTTAGCAAAAGAGCTTGTACATGAATGCATTGCTGAACTGGGAAAAGAGGGATTTGAGCATAACAGCAGTCCTGAAACAGGCATCATGGTGGAGATCCCTTCTATTGTGAATATTATTGAGGCTATGGCGGAGGAAGCGGATTTTTTCAGCATAGGAACAAATGACCTTATACAGTATACTCTTGCTGTTGACCGTACCAATGAAAAAGTCGCGGACCTTTATATTCCGCATCATCCGGCAATTCTGAAATCGCTTAAAAGAATAACAGATGCAGGTATAAAATCGGGAATTGATGTTTCAATATGCGGAGACATGGCAAGCGATGTACGTTATATTCCTTTTCTTATAGGAATCGGTATATCTGTTCTGAGCGTGGATTCAGGGTATTTGCCAAAGGTAAAAAGTGTTATCTCAAAGCTGTCTTTTAAGGAAGCGGAGACCTTCGCAAATGAACTGCTGTCGAAAAACAGAATCAGTGAAATAGATGAAGTTATTAAATCGCACAATACCCGCTTATACGGCAGTGAATTATTTGCAGAATAAACGGATATTTTATCAGAACTGATTGCTCTATTATTTTTCAGAAATACCGTTGGTGTAGGTTACCGCAAGAACAATTGACTTCATCTGAAGCCCGTTCAGGAATTTTTCATTATACCATCCGGTTTCAGATGTAATATATCCTCCTACGCTGGCTGAAAAAGAAAGATTATTTGTTGAGACAAGTGTGGCTGATAATCCGATCATGGATGCGTTTATGTATTCAGTCGCAAGCGATTCTGTGGATGATTCAGTATCCGTTATGCTTGTTGGCAAGGTCACGGAAGTAGTTACGTCAATATCCGCATCAGCTTCCGGCTTGTTGAAACTTTTCATATACAGATAATACGGTGTTATTTTCAGCTTGTTTAAAATTTTTGCTGAAGCCGCGAATCCTCCTGTTACGCCGTAAAGGATACCGCTTCCTGCTGTGCTGACGTGTATGGAAGTTTCAGTATAGGAAACAGTTTCGGAATATGATGAATCAGTATTTATCTTATAATGCTGAATAAAAGGGCCGAAGAAGACAGGTATTGAAAGCCATTTGCCCGGAAGAAATTCAAAACCTGCGCCGGGTGAAAGAAATAAAGATCTGTAGCCCATTTCCGCTTCAACAGCAGGTATCGGGTCTTTATACATTTTGCCGTATAAATTTCCTTTTATACTTTGCCCGGCAGCTATCCCGTAAAGGAGTAGTCTTTTATTCAGAGCATAGCCGCCTCCAAGAGCTGCTGACCAGCCTTTCAGGTCTTTGCCTTTCACTTCCGGATCATCATATGCCTTGTTTATACTGCAATAAGCCGGAACAATTGTCAGAAGGTATTCATTTTCGCGCCAGTGCGTCATTGGGACAAATGAGTCTTTTACAGTTGATGCTGAAATATTCATGAGGCCATCTACGATTCTGCCTGTTATTTCTTTTTCATAAGAATGCGGATCAATAGTCTGGCTGAATGCAGATGAGAAAGGAATTATTAAGAAGAAAACGGAAAGTGAAAAAAAAATAAATACAGGAAAAAAAATTTGATATATTTTCATTGTTTACGGCTCCATTGTCGGAATTTTTATCTCTGAAATATATTCCGTTTAAGATATAAAATATGCTGCAGGGAACAGTTCTATTCAAAATTTAAATTATTTAATCATATTTAAATAGAACGCCCATTATAAAAATAATAATAATAAATAAAACCGGATGGATACTATTGTAAATTTTTTCTGTTTTTTGCCGTTTTCAGAAAATCAGAGATTAAAAAAGAGAGCTCAAGAGCCTGGTTTGCATTGAGCCTTGGGTCGCAGGATGTGTAGTATTTTTCTGTAAGTTCCTTTTCTGTAATTGCCTGTGCCCCGCCTATGCATTCAGTGACATTCTGGCCTGTCATTTCGCAGTGAATTCCGCCGGCATGCGTACCTTCCGCGTATTGAATTTCAAAAAAATTTTTAACTTCCTCAAGAATTCTGTTGAAGGAACGGGTCTTGATGTCATTGTCAGTTATTACTGTATTGCTGTGCATGGGGTCGCTGCTCCAGACGATTTTCCTGCCTTCGCTTTTTGCTTTTCTGATTAATGGAGGAAGTTTTTCAGTAATTTCATCTCCCATGCGTATAATGATTGTAAGCCGCCCGGAAATATTTTCAGGATTGATCAGGTCTGCCAAGCGCATCAGGTCATCAGGCGTCATTGACGGGCCGGCCTTTACCCCGACAGGATTTTTTATGCCCCTGATAAATTCTATGTGAGCGTTCTCCGGCTGCCGTGTGCGTTCACCTATCCAGAGCATATGCGCGGAACAGTCATACCAGTCTCCTGTCGCGGCGTCCTGTCTGGTAAGCGCTTCTTCATAATTAAGAAGCAGCGCTTCATGTGATGTGTAAACCGTTGTCTCCTTTATGCTTGGTGTGTCTTTAAGACTGATTCCGCAGGCTTCCATAAATTCAAGGGCTTCACCGATCCTGTCCGCCATATCCTGGAATTTTTTTCCTGATCTGCTTCCCTTTACGAATTCAAGATTCCATTTATGCACCTGATGCAGGTCTGCAAGCCCCCCTTTAGCGAATGCTCTTAGCAGGTTAAGTGTTGAAGCTGACTGATTGTAGGCCCGTGACATACGCTCAGGATCGGGATTGCGGCTTTCCATGCTGAATGAAATATCATTGATCATATCCCCTCTGTAGCTGGGGAGTTCGATATTTCCGATAATTTCCGTATCGGAAGAGCGGGGTTTTGCGAACTGGCCCGCTAGGCGGCCGACTTTGACAACAGGACAGCTGCCCGCGAATGTAAGTACAACTGCCATCTGCAGTATAAGCCTGAGAGTGTCCTGAATATTGACAGCGTTGAATTCAGCAAAGCTTTCCGCGCAGTCTCCGCCCTGCAGAAGAAATGCCTTCCCTTCGCAAACTCTCTCCAGCTGCTTTGTAAGGTTTCTTACCTCGTCAGCGAAAATAAGCGGAGGAAAAGCCCTGATAGCTGATTCAATATTTTCAAGCTTCTGCCTGTCAGTATAATTCGGCTGCTGTAAAATATTTTTTTTACGCCAGCTTTTAATGTCCCATGCTTTCATTTTTATCTATTCAGTTAAAAAAATTAATCTAAAATCTAATATTAATTAATTGGACTGCATCTGAAGTGTTACTTCGTATAGAATCCTGTTAATAGAACCAACAGAGTATGAAAATGTCAATACAATAAAAAATGATCCGTATTATAAATTCAGCATTTTTTCGGGACCCTGTCTGGAGGTGATCGGGTTAATTAATGTAAGATGAAAAGAATCTTAAGGCCGGAGTATTTCTTTACACGTAATCGTCAGCAAAGATGAATTTCTTCTTTATGCAATGGTATCAGTATTAAAGTCTTTAACAGCAGATTTTTCGGCCGGTTAAGGGTTATGAATTCTTCGCGGTTCTGAATTGAACACGAATAATTGACAAAGGCTGAATTTACAGGTATATTATTATAACTATCTAATATATTTAGTAAATACTAAATAATGGAGGGTCTTCAATGAATACAATGAAAATTGAGAACAAAGATAATGTTGTTTTTTATTATAATGTGAATAAGGATATCATTCAGATAAGAAACAAACTACAGGAACAGATGGAGTTTTTTAATAACGGCAGTACAAGAGATATTAAATTCAGGATCAGACAACTCGAAAAACTAGGAAATTCCGTTAAAAAATACGAAGGGGAAATACTGAAAGCATTATATGCTGATTTAAAGAAATCAGCATATGAATCCTATATGACTGAAATAGGTTTTGTTTTAAGAGAAATCAGACATACAAAATCCAACTTGAAGAAATGGGCAAAGCCGGAAAAGGTCAAAACTCCTTTTGTCCTAGGCCCGGGAAAAAGCAGGATCATTTCTGAACCGTACGGGCAGATACTGATAATATCTCCGTGGAACTATCCGTTTCAGCTTGCCATGGTGCCGCTGATTTCGGCAATAGCTGCAGGCAATGTTGCCGTAATAAAACCTTCGGAACTTGCTCCCAGTACATCTGCAGTTATCGCTGAAATTATTTCGGACGCCTTTAACGAAAATTTTGTCTTTACAGTTGAAGGCGGAGTAGAAAGAGCGCAGTTTCTCCTTTCCGAAAAGTTCGATTATATCTTTTTTACAGGAAGCAGGGAAGTGGGCAAAATGGTAATGGAATCAGCTTCCAGGTTCCTGACACCTGTAACGCTTGAACTGGGCGGAAAAAGTCCGGTCATAGTAAACAAGGACGCTTCAATAAACTCTGCGGCAAAAAAAATTGTCTGGGGTAAATTTTTAAACGCAGGCCAGACGTGTGTTGCTCCGGACTATTTACTGGTTCACAGGGATGTCAGAGAAAAGCTTATTGAACGTATTGAACATTATATAAAAGTTTTTTATAGTGACGACCCTTCAACAAGTATTGATTATTCACGAATAATAAACAGTGTGCATTTCAAAAGAATCAAGGGACTTCTGGATAATACAAACATAATTGCCGGAGGTAAAACCAGCGGAAAACAGCTTTATATATCCCCTACAATTGTTGACAGGGTATCTCTCAATCATCCTCTTATGAAAGAGGAAATATTCGGACCTGTTCTTCCGGTGCTTGAATTCAGGGATATAAATGAGGCGGTAAATATAGTAAAGTCGATGCCGAAGCCGCTTGCCCTGTATCTTTTTACGTCAGACAGAAAGACTGAGAGTAAAGTTATCAACGAAATATCTTCAGGCAGCGTAATGATAAACGATACTGTTCTGCAGGTGTCAAATGAACATCTGCCGTTCGGAGGAGTAGGTGAAAGCGGAATGGGTGCCTGTCACGGAAAAAGCGGTTTTGATGCTTTCAGTCATAAAAAGTCAGTTATGAAACGGTCGGGATTATTTGATATTCCGCTAAGGTATCCGCCTTTTAACAGAGGTTATGGATTGCTGAGAAAACTGTCGGGATGAGGAAGCACCTGAAGCGTTTACTCGAAAAATCCTTCCGGTATAGTTCTAAGCTGCATTGAATTATCCAGACAGACTATGTCTACTTCTGCTGATATTATTGTCTGTCCGTTCAGTTCAATTCTCTGCATGAGTTTTTTTCTGTACTCGCTGCCGCTTTCTCCGGGCTGTGTAATTACCTGAAGAATATCTCCCAGCCTGGCTGCCTTTTTAAACGTGATCTTCATTTCGTATACAGCGAAATTAAAGCCTTCCTCATTCAGCTTCTGAATGGGCTTGCCTTTAAAAGATATGTATTCACTTCTGCCTCTTTCCATATATTTAAGATAGTTTGAATGATAAACTATTCCGAGACAGTCCGTATCTTCGTAATATACTTTTACGTCTAACTTATGTTCCATTTGTAATGTCTATATTTTATATTAAAATTTCAGATATCTTATTCAGGGATTCACTTACAAATCGTCAAGGATTATTTATAAAGCTAACATGCGAATGTTCTGAATTCAGGTGTTGCTGTTATAATTTTATTGACTTTTGCCGGGAAACCCGGATAAGTTTTTTGATGGTGTATTCAATTTATCATCCCTGTTTCATGTCAGTATTTATTTTAAAACAAGTTCCTGTTAAATAAAATTTATTACTTGAAAGGAATTAAAGTGTTATCATATTTGTCAGTTAAATGTTATGAAATAAATGAATAAATTTCGAAACTATCCAGTTTTCACGCATAATATAGATTACAGCTGAATAGTCACTGAATTTCATTAATTTGCTGCTTCACCTTATCCGGGAAGTGCCAAACTGAATAACAATAATCTGCCGGAGGATTTAATTATGAAAGACCTTATGGATTTTTCAAATGAAAAATTTATAAAAAGAATTAAATCAAAAAATAAGTTTAAGGCAATTGAAGAAGTAGCGTCGGTATTTAAGAATACGGATGTTTGCACTGATATTGATGCGCTTAACAAGGCTCTCAAAGAGAGAGAGGAAATAATGAGTACCGGTATAGGGCTCGGCATGGCAATTCCGCATGCAAAAATTAAGTCCGTACAGAAACTGTCATTTGCAATAGGTATTTCAAAACAGGGTATTGAATTTGACTCAATTGACGGGAATCCTGTTCATCTGATAGTGCTTGTTGCGGCAGGCGAAAGGCAGCATAAGGACTATCTTAAGCTGCTTTCACATATAATGGCAGTGCTTAAGGATGAAGATATAAGGGAAAAGATAATTAATTCATCCTCCAATAAAGAAATAATTGAGGCATTCAAAGCCTAAAATTTATCTGACTGTCTTTTGTTCTGCGTACATATACAAAAACAGACAGGCAGTAACCCTGTTTTCCAACGATTAAATTACATCAGCAGGAGTATTGTAAATGAAGGAATATGATTTTAAATTAATTGAGAAAAAGTGGAGAGATTACTGGGAAGATAATAATACATTCCGGGTAATCGAAGATAAAAGTATTCCTAAAGAGAAAAGAATCTATGTGCTTGATATGTTTCCGTACCCTTCCGGAGACGGACTTCATGTGGGACATCCGGAAGGCTATACTGCGACTGATATTTATTCCCGTTTTAAAAAAATGAACGGTTTTAATGTGCTTCATCCTATGGGATTTGACGCATTCGGTCTTCCTGCTGAAAATTATGCTATTAAAACAGGCACGCATCCTGCTGAAACAACATACAAAAATATTAATACATTCAGAAATCAGATCAAATCATTCGGTTTCTGTTATGACTGGGACAGGGAAATCGCGACATGCGATGCCGGGTACTATAAATGGACCCAGTGGATATTTCTTCAGCTTTTCAACAAGGGACTGGCTTATGAAGATAACGTTGCGATCAACTGGTGCCCGGGCTGTCTTACAGGACTGGCGAATGAAGAGGTAAAAGACGGAAAATGCGAGAGATGCGGAGGCGTTATAGAAAGAAGGCGCATCAGGCAGTGGATGCTGAAGATCACGGAATATGCCGAGCGTCTGCTGAGTGATCTTGATCTACTTGACTGGAATGATTCCATTAAACTGATGCAGGAGAACTGGATCGGACGAAGCGAAGGTGCGAATGTTGATTTTACAGTGGAGAGTTCGGGCGAAGTCATTACTGTTTATACAACGAGGCCTGACACTCTTTTCGGGGCTACATACATGGTTCTTGCTCCTGAACATCCTTTTGTTGAAAAGATCACAACAGATGAGCAGAAGTCTGCTGTAGAGAAGTATGTACAGGACGCAATGAAGAAATCCGACCTGCAGAGGACTGAGCTCGAAAAGGAAAAAACGGGAGTTTTTACAGGTGCTTATGCTATTAATCCGGTAAACAATGAAAAGATCCCGATCTGGATTGCTGATTATGTACTGATAAGCTACGGCACGGGCGCGATCATGGCTGTTCCTGCCCATGATACACGCGACTTTGAATTTGCCTCTGTTTATAATATTCCGATCATTCAGGTTGTAAGCAAAGACGGTTCTAAGTACGAACTAACTGAAGCTGAAACCCTTGACGGTATTGCAGTTAATTCAGGAGAGTTCGACGGCTTAAAAACTCCGGAATTCAAGAAGAAGATTACCGAATGGCTGGAAAAAGAGGGCAGGGGAAAGAAGGCTGTTAATTATAAATTAAGGGACTGGGTTTTCTCGAGACAGAGATACTGGGGAGAGCCTTTCCCGATTGTTCACTGCGAAAAATGCGGAATCGTTTCTCTGGATGAGAAGGAACTGCCTTTAAATCTTCCTGATGTGAAAACATTTCAGCCCACAGGTACAGGCGACTCTCCGCTTGCTGCAATAGATGAATGGGTGAATACTACATGTCCTTCATGCGGAGGCCCTGCAAAACGTGAGACAAACACAATGCCTCAGTGGGCAGGATCGTGCTGGTATTATCTGCGTTTCATGGATCCGAAGAATGATAAGGCACTGGCAGACAAAGATGCAATAGAATACTGGGCGCCTGTAGGGCTTTATGTCGGAGGAGCGGAGCATGCCGTTCTTCATCTGCTTTACGCGCGTTTCTGGCACAAGTTTCTTTATGATATAGGAGTGGTAAATACTCCGGAGCCTTTTATCAAGCTCAGAAACCAGGGCATGATTCTCGGTGAGAACGGGGAGAAAATGTCCAAGTCAAGAGGCAATGTCATTAACCCTGATGATGTTATTGCTGAGCACGGTGCAGATACACTCAGAATGTTCGAGATGTTCCTGGGGCCTCTTGCTGTTGACAAGCCATGGAATACGCAGAGTATTTTCGGTGTCAGAAGATTCATTGAAAAAGTATGGAGGCTTTTTGAAAAGCCGATAGAAGAGAATGTTGCTGTTGATGATGATGAACTGGACAAGCTGTATCATAAAACAATTAAGATTGTTACAGACAAAATCGAAAATCTTGAATTTAATACTGCCATCAGCCAGCTTATGATATTCGTGAATTCCCTGCAGAAACAGGAAAAGCTTAACAAAAATATGATGCGAGATCTTGTGAAGATACTGCATCCGTTTGCGCCTTTTGTAACTGAAGAGATGTGGGAAATGCTGGGCGGGAAGCCGTCCCTGCTTAATCAGGAATGGCCGGGTTATGATGCAGCAAAAACAGTCGATGATGTGGTAACAATAGTCTTTCAGGTAAACGGAAAACTCCGTTCAAGAGAGGATCTGGCTAAAGGCATCTCCAAAGAGGAGCTGATCAAAATCGCCCATGAGAATGAAAGAATCAAACAGTTTATTGAAGGCAAGACTATTGTAAAAGAGATCGCTGTTCCTGACAAGCTTGTGAATATTGTTGTGAAGTAATATGGACAAGAATACAATCTGATTCGTATGAAGAAGATTCTTTTACTTACTATACTCATATTCTTTATCTCATCACTTCACCTGAATAATTTATATTCAGACTTAAGTGATTTTGAACAGGGTTTCAAAAAAGAAGAGTCTGAAAAAAGAAAATCATCAGGTGGGAGTTCGTCCGGCAGCTTTTCATCTTCTTCAGAAGACGGCTGCAGCGAGGCTATGGGGGAGTTCGCATTCTATATACTAGTTGCATGGGCACAATTTAACTTTTCATTAAGATACAGCAGCTATCCCTATCAATTACCGGATTCGAATAATTTTATATTTCATTATTTTAAAGGCGAAAAAAAGCACAATACTGATCCATATGATGCTGATGCCAAAATAGATCCTGCTGTTCCTGTTAAAAAACAGAATGCAGAGGAAACCATTGAAGATATAAATGAATTACAGAACCTGAACAGGGGAACAAGATTTTCAGCGGTTTTATGCCGGACTTTTATTTCCAGAAAATATTTCTTAAAGGCATAATTGAACGGAACGGATATGCGTAGGGCTTAATCATTAATTCATATCCTGTTAGACCGTTTTCATTTATGATAAGAATTAGCGAACAGAGTTATAATAATATAAAAGGTAAAGATTACGGGAATATTGATTTCATGGATTATGAAATCAGAGCCGGAATTCTTTATAAGCATTTTGAACTGTTTCTTGGATACAGGCATATGAAAGCGGAATATGCAGAAATAAAAGGTACTGAAATGGGGATTAAAGTTATTTTTTAATATTAATCCGGTCAGGTAGCTATGAAGACTGAAATCAGACCCCAGCGGGTAAGCGATGCAAATCGTTTTTATGAGATATTATCCAGCCCGAATTTTATTTATTTTTCAGCCAAGCCAAAATCCATTGAAGATGAAAAGAATTTTTTGAAATTAAATCCGCAAAAACGCAGAGAAAAATCCGAGTTTAATTTTTCCATTATTTATAATAATATAAATGTAGTTGCTGTTGGTGTTAGAATTATTCAGGGCAGGGCATATACAGGAGAAATAGGATACTTCATTGACGAACAATACTGGGGAAAAGGTATTGCAACTGACGCGGTTTTAAGACTGGAAGAGTTCATTAAATCAAAGCTGAAACTGCACCGTCTCGAGATTTTTATGGCTAAAGGGAATAAAGCAAGCCGGCGAATTGCGATTAAGTGCGGTTATCAAAGGGAAGGTCTTTTAAAAGAGATGCTTCTTGTAGAGAAAGTGTGGCATGATTGTTATTTATATGGAAAAATTATCAGTTAATACGGATTATTGGATATAATTATCAGGATTTCATGTTAATAGCAAAAGACTGGAAAGATTACGAGCTGCTGGCCGCTGGCGACGGTGAAAGGCTGGAGCGCTGGGATAAATATATTCTGCGCAGGCCTGATCCGCAGGTAATATGGCCTGCGTCTAAAAAATCAGACTTATGGGCAAAGGCTGATGCGCGCTATCACAGAAGCAGCAAAGGCGGCGGAAGCTGGGAGTATAAGCGCAAAATGCCTGAAAGATGGACAGTCTCTTACAAAAATCTTTCATTTCATGTAAAGCCTACAGGCTTTAAACACACAGGGCTCTTCCCAGAACAGGCTGTAAACTGGGACTGGATAATAGGCAAAATACACAATGCGGACAGGCCTGTTAAAGTAATAAATCTTTTCGCGTATACAGGCGCTGCAAGCGTGGCAGCAGCATACGCAGGAGCTGAGGTATGCCACATTGATGCTGCAAAAGGAATGGTAAACTGGGCAAAGGAGAACTTTGAGCTTTCCGGAATCAGGGAGCATCCTGTGCGTTTTATTACTGATGACGTATTAAAATTCGTAAAGCGTGAAAAACGGCGCGGCAAGCTCTATGACGGGATTATTATGGACCCGCCTTCATACGGGCGCGGACCCTCGGGAGAGGTCTGGAAAATTGAGGACGAGCTTTACGGTCTTGTTGAAGAATGTACAGGTATAATGTCTGAAGAACCTCTTTTCCTTCTGGCAAATACATACACAACAGGATTTTCACCTGAAATAATCGGAAACATACTCAGCCTTATTGTTCAGAATAAATTCGGCGGAACAGTAAACACAGGTGAAATTGGATTACCAATCAAAGAATCCGGATTAAATCTTCCCTGCGGATTATTCGGCAGATGGGAAATGAATTTATGAAAATAAATATTTTATACGAAGATAATCATATTCTTATTGCGGAAAAACCCGTAAATATTCCTTCCCAGAAAGACAGCTCAAACGATCCGGATATTCTGACTATTCTGAAAAACGATATCAGGGAACGCTACAATAAACCCGGAAATGTATATCTCGGTCTGCTGCACAGGCTGGACAGGCCCGCAGGAGGTGTTATGGCTTTTGCCAGAACATCTAAGGCCGCGTCACGAATATCAGCGCAGCTACGTTCAGGTGAATTTAAGAAAAAATATCTTGCTGTAGTTCATGGAAAGATGAACAAACCTTCAGGTAAACTGATTAATTTTATTATGAAAGATAAAAAAACAAATACTGGGAATCTCTAAAAATTAACCCTACTATACAAATTAATTGACTTAATCCAATAAGAATAATAATTATCCAACAAAAAGCAATAAAA
>JAFGDQ010000050.1 GCA_016932015.1 Spirochaetota bacterium
TTAATTATTCATAAAATTTGTAAAAAATCAATAAATTAATACGGCATGAATTACCAGATTGAGAGCATGGAAAGGCCGCCGTCAGGAAATATTTGACGGGAACTCTTCGCGAAAGACAAGGGCGTGTCCGCGATGGCGGAAACGAAAGAAACCCGGAAAACTGCGAGCCGGCAGTGAAAGCAATAATTGGAACACGGAAAAAAGTTTGTTACTTGCGGTTCGCATACTGCTTAATTGAATTGCTAAGCTTTTTTATCAAGGCATGAATATTTCCAGCAACTGATGCGCAGATACCCCGTTATTATTGCATATTTCTTCTATTGTAACAGAATCACCAATGACTATACCATTTTCTTCAAGCTTTTTCCTTGTTTGTTCAAAATCCTTATTTAGTACAACGAAAGAATTTGAGATATGAGTATTTAATAGTGAATCGATAATGCACAGGCTAACTCATTATAAAACAATTTATCAATTAATTTTTTAATTTCCTGTTTCCGGTATAATTATCAATTATTCTGTATTTCTATGCTCCATTATCCGATCCTTCACTGCATCATTTCAGCAAATCAATCTTGTCTCTCATTCTGTCTGTTATAATCCCTGCACTCTTTTCATAAAATGTCTGCATTTACCTTGATACCGTTTCCTTCTTCCTCAGGTATTTCGATCTCAGTTCCTGCAAGTTGTCTTCAATGCTTTATTATTAAGTCCTTAAAGTAAATCATTTTGTATTTCCGAAATTAGTATTCAGGCACTGGAAGTGCCCTAAAGATGAAAATTTTTTCAATTATTATGAACGGACATAAGAAAAGAAAAACAATCAAACATCTTTTGAAAACCGGATTTAACCGGCCTGAATTTCTGTAAATTCTGTATGATGGTATGATATTCAATAAATTATCTTTTATTTAATGTGATTTGTAAAATCCGGAAAAATAAGAGGGAAATTTTATAAAGATCTCCTCAAAAAAGTTATTTTTTATTGACTTCCGCTATCGTTGCTCCTATCAATAATTTTGGGTTGACTCTCCGGACATCCCTCCTATCGTTGGTACTATCAACTAATAAAAAAAATAAAGACTTAAATGAAAGGAAAAATTCTATGTATACCTTTAAACCATACACTGAACGCATTGAAAGAATGCGCGACAAGGTTCGCGACAGAGTTATCGTTGCGGACGCGCAAAAGGCTCGTTTAAAGCTGAAAGCAACGCAGAAATATCATAATTTTCCGCCAATGCTTGAAAAGCCATACGAATCTCTCTATGTCATTTCCAGAATGCCTGTTGACATCAGAGAAGACGAATATTTTGCAGGAGATCTTGGAAACAAAGGCTGGGGCGCAGCCCACGGCGAAATGTGGATTATGGCGGACATTGAAAACACCTGGCCCATTGAAGCTGACGGACTGCATCACGCTCCCGATGATGACCCGCTTTACTCTCATCAGAAGCTGGCTATCTCTCCGGCAGATCTGAAGGAGCTGCGTGATATTTTTAAACAGCGGATGGCTGCATACGGAAACGTTATGCCTGAAGAATGGCTGCCGGACGGGGCACTGGACTTTTTCAAGCTGCAGGCTTCAGACTATGGAAAAGCAGGAGGCTTCCCGACAATGCTGCCTCCGGGCCATCTGACTCCCGGCTTCCAGAATATCCTCAGGAGAGGCTATGCTGATATCCGCAAACAGGCTCAGGACTGGCTTGATGAGCATGAAGGCAATGTTCAGGGCGACAATATGGGCAGATATATATTCTACAAGGCTGCTACTGTTGCCTGTGACGGTGCAATCACCATGACCCGCCGTTACGCTGCTTGCGCAAGAGAAAAGGCAAAGACAGCTCCGACTGCCGAAAGAAAAGCTGAACTTGAAAAAATGGCCGAGGGCCTTGACTGGATCGCGGAGAAGCCGGCACGCACATTCCGGGAAGCCTGCCAGCAGGTAATGATGTATAATGTTTTCCTCAAGGTTGATAACGATCCCGGCGTAACAAGTATGGGCAGATTTGACCAGTACACATGGCCGTACCTCGAAAAAGACCTTGAAGAAGGAAGAATCACAATGGAAGAGGCACAGGAACTTGTCGATGCGTTCTTCCTCAAAATCAATACTTTCTATGGCGGCGGTTTCGGCAAGATGCAGCAGACCGCAGGTATTGGACACCTTGGCCAGCATACTACCATAGGCGGCATGATTCCCGAGACCGGCGAAGACGCAACAAACCCCGTTTCCTATATGGTTCTGGAAGCTATGTCCCGCCTTGAACTGCATGAGCCTACAGTATCACTGCGTATAAACAAGAATACGCCAAAGGAAATCTGGGATTGCGCAATGGCAACTTCCATGCGTGTAGGCGGCCTGCCGCTGCTTCAGAATGATGAAGTAATCGTACCCGCAATTGTACAGGAGCTTGGATTCACTATAGAGGATGCGAGAAACTTTGCTTTTATCGGCTGCCAGGAAATCACAGGTTCAGGATGTGATTATCCGGCTCCTAACGGATCATCTATGTCTCACAGCGGTATTTACTGGGCCATTGCACTTGATATGGCGCTTAACAACGGCATTAACCCCATGAACGGAGCTCAGGTGCCTGGAAAATTACGTTCCGGATATCTGACTGACATGAAATCCATGGATGAAGTCCGTGCCGCGTTTGAAAAGATTGCAACATGGATGCTTACATGGTCTGCAACACTTAACAATTACACAGAGCATGAGTATCCGAGAATATTCCCGTTCCCTAACCTCTCAATTTCGACCACGGGCTGCATGGAAAGCGGTAAGGACGTATCCGAAGGCGGCGCAAAATACAATTCCTACGGCGGTACAGCAACCGGACTTGCTACTACTGCAGACAGCCTGACTGCGCTTAAATACATGGTATTTGACAAGAAGCTTGTTTCGGGAAAAGAATATCTGGACGCAATCCTTGCGAACTGGGAGGGCTATGAGCCGCTGCGTCAGAAAATCCTCAACGAAGTTCCTCATTACGGCAACGCGGATACTTATGCTGATGCTGAAATGAAGTATGTTATTGAGCTGTATTACAACATTTCCAGAGTGTTCTCAACACACCGCTGCAAGGTATATAAGTGCGGCACATTCGGTGCATCAGACCATGTAGTACAGGGTGAGATTACATGGGCAACACCGGACGGCCGCAAGACAGGTACACCTATTGCAGACGCCTGCAGTCCTGCACAGGGCAGAGATGTCAACGGGCCAACCGCCGTATTTACTTCATCTACCTGCTTTGATCATTCACATTACCTGGACGGTATGGCTCTTAATCTGAAAATCCACCCGACATCGCTGAGAGGCAATGACGGCATTACCAAGCTCGAAGATGTAACCAGGGCATACTTTAAACAGGGCGGTATGGAAGTACAGTACAATGTAGTCGACGCTGATACGCTGAGAAAAGCACAGGCAAATCCTGATGAGTATCATAACCTCGTTGTTCGTATCGCCGGATTCAGCGCGTATTTCATAGATATGACTCCGGCAATGCAGGAAGACATCATCTCCCGCGCCGAACACGGTTTCTAATTTTTAAAATTATCGATAGATAATATGAAGCGGTCTTTGATTTGAACAATAGCATCAAAATCAAAGACTGCTTCCTTGTTTTCGGGCTCTATGTAAATAGTTGGGGCATATCGATGTAAAAACTTCCGCACAGGCATCATTTTAGCATTTCAGTCTTACAGCGACTTTTTAAGATTTAATCCGCACTTTTACAGTCTTATTTCAGAAGAAGGCTTTGGCGAAAACGGCAATTTTTTTCATTATGCCTCCATAAATTTTTATTTAAATTTATTCATAAGTGAGTTTACTGATAATCATTCTGAAGCAGAGTTGCACAACTGCTGAATATTCCGGTTATTTCGCAGTAAGTTTTCTTTTTATTTCAGATACTGCAATTACGACGGCAAGAAACAGACAGAACACCGCTGCTCCGAGCATTACATAAACATTTTTTTCCATCCCGGTTTCGAGCACCGAGTTGTCCGGATTAGCGGGATCATAGTAATTGAGACTGGATTTATCCATTTTCTGTTATAATGAGTGATGATGCCGGCCATCCCTTCAAAATAAGGGGCGCCTACCTATTTTTGTACCTGGATAATATCACGGACAAATTGAGTTGGAGTAATTCCGGTAAATTTTTTAAATTTTTTTATAAAATGGGATTGATCGTAATAATCAACTTCAGAGGCTAATTCATTCAAATCATAATAAGGATTGGCATTTAAAATCCTTAAGGTTTTTTGATGACGAAGAAGATCTGCGTATAATTTAGGCGACATCCCGATATATTTCCGGTAAAGCCTGCGAATATGCCGGTCAGTATAAATACTATAACTTACCGGACTTTCATTTGGCAAATAACCGGTAATACCGCGGATTGTAAAAATATTATGTATAACCTGCTCCGGAATCTTTTTTAGCAGAGGCATGTGCCCTTCCATAAAACCTTCAAAAAGACTAACGCGCTCGCGGAATGTATCTGCTCGCAGTATTTTTTCGGTAATGGTCTTAGATTCCCCGGGCATTATTTCATTCAGCGGAAATGACTTGTTTGTAAGTTCTGTAGCCGGCAACGGGGAAAAAGCATAGCCCATGCAGGGACATAAAAAAACAAAAAAATAGTCTCCTCCTGAAATGACATACTCCGCTTCTCGCGGAAAAGTGGGATTCCCAACGATAAAGGCTCCCGGCTTATGATAATCACAACGGAAGACAATTGCCGCGTTCCTTCCCTCTGGAAAAATTGTTCGCCAATACCGGGAATTATCAATTACATGAATCTGAGTATAAAAAGCTATAATATTTTTATATCTGTCAGATGGAACTGCAGCATGGAAATTTCCCTTGCCATAGGGGAAATGTGATTGAATTGACCAGGGGAGAGGGCTTGTGTTACCTACAGGATTTACATCAGTGTCTGAAAAGCAAAACGTATTTTTATTATCCGCACATAGTAAATATTTCTGTCTCAGGTTCTCCATTTTAAACCAGACTATTAAATTTTCAAATATTTAATTTAAATGAAAACTTTCAATGTATAAAGTATAAAAATTTATATCCAGTCAATATGAAAACAGTAGAACATGCACATAATGAATAATTATATAAATAATTTATCAATAGTCTGTCAATGAATATTTTGATCAAACCGTCTCAACCTTCTTAAGTAATTTATTTTTCTTATGGGAATCTCTAAAAATTAATCCTATTATACAAATTAATTGACTTAATCCAATAAGAATAATAATTAGCCAGCAAAAAGCAATAAAA
>JAFGDQ010000051.1 GCA_016932015.1 Spirochaetota bacterium
ATTTCATTTCTAAGCTCTTTTTATTCTATTATCGTAAAAAGAGCTTTCTTTCTAATTCAGGTCTCCTAAATTCTACGCTATCAATTTCTTATCTGCCGGAAGCAAGGCTCCTTATATGCTCAATTCTTTTTAAAACAGGAGGATGAGAATATTTTAGAAATACCATCACAGGATGCGGATTTAAGTTGGAAAGGTTATCCACACTGAGCTTCTTTAACGCGGAAATCATTGCTTCAGGATCATTGCCTGTTTCAACAGAATAAGCGTCAGCTTCATACTCATGTTTCCTTGAAAGGTAATTAGTCAGGATAGATATTATTTCAAGTATCGGCGCATAAAGGAATCCAAAGAAAAGCAGGCTGGCATATATTGAAACATGGTCCATTTTAAAAGCATCAAAAAGAGCCGGATTATTTATAAAAAGAGACAGAACAAAAAACATTAATCCGGTTGTTAAAATTGAAATTAAAAATGATTTGAAAATATGCTTTTTCTTGTAATGCCCCATTTCATGAGCAAGAACAGATACAAGTTCTGCGACAGAATGCTTTTCTATTAAAGTGTCAAACAGCACGATTCGCCTGAATTTGCCGAATCCGGTGAAATACGCGTTTGACTTTGTTGACCTTTTTGAACCGTCCATTTTAAAAACACCTTTCATTTTAAATCCCTGAGAATCCGCGTAATCCTGAATAGACTGTTTTAATTCACCGTCTTCCAGAGGAATGAATTTGTTAAAAACAGGCATTATAACAACAGGAGCAATAAAATTGAGTAAAAGCTGAAATACCGTAAGAGCAATCCACGCGTACAGCCACGCCCAGGTCTCGAACCTGCCGAAAAACCATAATATACAGGCATAAAGCAATCCGCCGATTACTGCCCCAAGCAGCAGCCCTTTTACGAGGTCCAGCACAAATGTTTTCGGCGTCGTTTTATTAAAACCGTATCTCTCTTCAATTACAAATGTGTCATAAATACTGAATGGAAGCTCAATTATCTGCATAAGAAGCACAAGAATTCCGGTGAATATAAGCCCTGTGAAAACGGGACAGAACCCGAATCCTCTTGCTGTCAGGTCAATATAGTTGAATCCTCCGGCGAGTATAAATATTACTGAAATGAGAGTAAAGAATGTCTTATTGATTATTCCTGTTTTAGTGTTATCTTTTAAATACAGCTGGGACTTTCCGTATCTCTCATTATCATAGACATCCCTGAATTCAGAAGGCAATTCAGGTGAAATATTCCTGATATTTAAAATCTCAACAACAAGCTCCAGAATATATGTAATAATTATAACTGCCAGAATAAAAATTAAATACGGGTTCATATTGTTCTTCCATTAAAATTTTTAATAAATACTGAAAAACGGTCAGAAAATGAATTCAAATATGGTTTAATCATTAATCATAAACCGTAAAAATAGATAATCTTCCATATTATGTACAGCAGGATAATTACAAATACTTGCAATATCATTTATCTTTTCTTCCTGATATTGTATTATCAGTAAACTGAAATTTCGTTGTCAAGTTTAACATGTTTACAGGCATTGAAAAATGCTTAAAATAAAAACCTCTATTTTCTATTCCTGAATACAGTTTGTTTATTAAAAAATAATTTTCATTAGAACTGCCTTTCGCTTGCAATATATTTCCACATTTTGTGAATTGACATTTATGAATATGATTATCTACTGTAAGAAACAGAAGGTTATAACCGGAAAACCATAAATGAAGAATAAAATAAATACAAATTTCGCTGTAGACGCGCATACATCATTATACTGCATATTCGGAAATCCGGTAAAACATTCCCTTTCCCCTGTAATGCAGAATGCGGCGTTCAGAAAGGCGGGAATCAATGCAGTGTACACAGCTTTTGAAATTCAGGACATCAGGTCCGGCCTTTCAGCTATGAGATCACTGAATATTCACGGAGCAAGCGTTACAATTCCATTCAAGAAAAAAGTACTTAAATATACTGATATAACAGAACCTGCAGCCAGAGAAATCGGAGCAGTGAATACATTGCTCAATAAAAACGGTACAATATACGGATATAATACTGACGGTAAAGGAGCTGTACTCGCGCTGTTAAACGCGAAAATCAGACTTGAAAAGCAGAAAACTCTTATTATCGGAAACGGAGGTTCTGCCAGGGCAGTATCCTTCTCCTTACTGGACGAAGGAGCGGATATTATAATAGCAGGAAGAAATCAGAAAAATATACAGAATCTGACGCGAAATCTGAACAGGAAAAGAAAGGTTAACCATATTTTACTGGATAATATAGACAGTAAATTTATGCGGGATATTGATATAATTATCAACACAACTCCGGTTGGAATGTCGCCGGATATAAAAGAATGCCCCGTTAATCAGAACCTGCTGCTGAAAAAGCATACTGTATTTGATATAATCTATTCTCCGCATAATACAAGCCTGCTTAAAGCAGCAGAAAAAAAGGGATGCAGAATAATTCACGGTATTGAAATGCTGATAAACCAGGGTGCTGCCCAGTTTGAAATATGGACAGGAATGAAGGCCCCTCTTGATATTATGCGTAACGCAGCAGCAAAGCTGATAACAAAGAAATGAAGAGTAATTATTCCTTCCTGCGAAGCGAGTTTCAGGCGTTATTATAGATAACAGCTGAATAGATACAAAGAAATAATCATTTTATTAAGATACACCTACAGGATTAAGTATGAAATCAATCGCAAAAAAACTCGAAACACTTATCAACAATGAACAGACAGGGCATCAGAATTTCGCGAATTACAGTTTAAAGGACATTACATTTCTGCTGAAATATTTCGGAAATCCGCATAAAAAGATAAAAACAATTCACTTAGCAGGCACAAACGGAAAAGGGTCCACAGCACACATGCTTAACAGCATTTTAATAACAGCAGGATACAAAACAGGCCTTTACACATCCCCGAATCTTGTTAGAATTAATGAAAGAATAAAGATAAACAATAAGGAAATACAAAACCGGAGACTTTCCGCTTATGTGGACGAGCTGTTTGAAGTACTTGACCGGCACAGCAATATTCATCCCACATATTTTGACGCGCTTACACTTATTGCTTTCAGGTATTATTTTGATGAAAAAACCGATATAGCTGTTATTGAAACAGGACTGGGAGGCAGGCTCGATTCAACAAATGTGCTATCGCCTCTTATTTCGATAATCACAAATATATCAAAAGATCATACAGGAGTTCTCGGAAACACAATTGAAGAAATAGCTATGGAAAAAGCCGGTATAATTAAAAAGAAATCCGCAGTAATAACATCCAATACCGATAAAAAAATCGTTAATATTCTTCAGGAAACAGCAGACAGGCAGCTCTCCGCTTTTTATGTGGTAAATAAAGATTTCTCTGTAAAAACAAAATCCTCAGGAGAAGGAAATAATTTCGATTATTTCATGAATACTGAAATGAATTCATCCACGAAAAAACCGGAAAAGCCGGATTTTGTAAATTTTATCAACGATATCTGCATCAAAATGCCGGGAGAATTTCAGACAACAAATGCTTCTCTTGCGATTACCGCGTCATTCCTTTTAAAAGAGTACGGATTTGAAATCAGCGAAAACACAATAAAGAAAGGACTTAAAAACACTGTTGTTCCCGGCAGAATGCATATTTTATGTAAAAATCCTCTCATAATATTTGATCCCGCTCATAATCCTGAAGCAATGAAAACCACTGTTACAGCATTAAAAAAAATATATCCGGATATGAAATATACCGCGGTTATTTCTTTTATGACAGATAAGGATTATTTATCCCAGTTCAAAATAATAAAAAAGCATCTTACGGAAAATATTATATATTACGAATTACCGGATAAAAGAAGTTTTAAAATTTTACCTGATAAAAACGGAAAAATTAAACCTGTATACACAGATATCATCAATGTGAAAAATGTTAGTGACCTTTATAATGCGGTTAAACATATTAAAAAAACAGGCGGTCTGATATTTATTACAGGAAGTTTCAGGCTGTATGATATGGCAGTAAAAATCAGTAAAATGCTTAAATAAAATTATCCTTGCATTTTATTTTATTTTTCTTTAAATCAGAATCAAACATGCTTCGAAGTTTTAACATTCCGGAGAAAAGATGTCCAACAAAGTCAACAATCTGATAATAGAGGTCTCCAATACCCTTACAGCTTATGCTGAAGGAAAACTTGCTTTTGATGACGCGCTAAATGATTACAAACAGTTAACAGAAAAATACAATATTCTCAAAGATAAACTACGCAGCAAAGACAGTAACGGACACATAGAAGGGCTGTGCTATTATAATAATACGGAAAATTACTCCCTGCTTTCAGGAGTTTACAAAATAGAGGAGCAGGAAATTTATTCTCCGGCATGTTTCGGAGACACTGCTGTTAATCCGGCAGTTATGAATATAATTATGCAGCACGCTGACGTCTTCACTGAAAACAAGGTTCATGAAACGTCCCCGGGCGGAGACAGTGATTTCACTCACAATCTGTTTGTCTATCCTCTGGCTTCAGACAGTACAAAAAAAATATTTTTCGCGTCAGTATCATCTTCACCTTTTTTTTCTAAGGACAAATTTATCTTTATCGCAAAACTGATTAAAAATATCATAAACCTCGCGGAATTTGAAGCCGGTGTTTTTGAAAATAATTATTTCCATAAAATTTCAGATGAGATCAAAGAATTTATTAAAAACAATTCAGATGATAATTTCTTTATCAGGGTAAATTTATTTGTTTTTAACACGATAAATAAAATCTTTGACCATATGGGTGACAATGCCCTGCTTGAAATTAATGATTACATACTCAAAACGCTGAAAATCTTTTTCAAACATAATTCAAAATGCTATTCCCTTTCAATTAAAGATTATATAGCAATTGAAAAATTAGACAGGAATGACAGCAAAAAAGACCGTAAAATCAAGCCTGAATTTCAGTATAAGAATATAAACATCACGTATCAAACCCTTAAAGTTGATATTGAAAATCAGGAACATGATTATTCCCTGTGGGATAAAATTTTAACGTTTGAAAATTATCTCAACACAGGGGATATTATCAAATGAGGCTGCGTCAGGTAGTTGTTATCGGGTCAGGTGATGACAGCAGCTTCCTGGATACAGCTTATGAAATCGGCAGATATGTAGCAGAAAAAAAATGGGTACTGATTTCAGGCGGCAAAGGCGGCATTATGGAATCGGCTTCAAAAGGGGCGTTCGAAGCAGGAGGAATTGTAATCGGAATCCTGCCTGAACAGCTTCCTGATTCCGCGAACAAATACTGCAGCATAGTTATCCCCACTGGCATCGGCTATGCCAGAAATCTTACCAATGTTTTATCAGGTGATGTAATTGTGTCAATCGGCGGAAAGGCAGGCACATTATCGGAAATAGCATACGCATGGCAATTCCGGAAGCCCGTTATAGCCTGCGCATTTACCGGAGGCTGGAGCGGCAGGCTTGCAGGATCGAAAATAGACGACAGGAAAGGAAGCGAAATATATAACGCAAAATCTCTTAAAGAAGTATTTGCCTGTCTTGACAGGGTTCTTGAACAGGCATAAATTTTCTGCCTACACTTAAGCAACAGCCGGCAAAATTATTATCCTTAATTACTGTCCGGAGTATTGTAAATTACCTCCGCGTTTTTTAAATCATGATTACTGATTAAATTTGAAAAATAATCAATTTCCTCTTTCTTTAATACAGACAGACTTGAATCACCGACAGTGCAAATTTTATTTTTTAAAACAAAATCAAGCCCTTTCTTCAGAATCTTTTTCTCTTTAAACTTCCTGTTCCTGGTGCAGTCATACTTCCTTAATGACCGGGAAATCAATTCTTCAGCTTCTTCAATATTCAGCACATAATTATTGTCCCTGATAACTCTGCAGAAAATATAATGCGGATAAACGGGAGCATCAGCCTGCCAGACGGTTTTTAGTTTTTCTGTAAGCATTCCGACTATATTATCCGAATTGGAAAATTCCGACACATATACAGGATCAGAAAAATTTATTTTGACACTGCTGTTCAGAACATTTTTTAAAGCAAGAATACTTTTCCCGTTAAAAGAATCCTTTTCCGCAGGTTTCAAATAGTGAGATACTTCAACAGGAATCAAAGCAATTTCTTCCATGTTTTTATAAAGAGCATCCAGTATCCTTGACAATAATTCTCTGTTGATCTCCGCCGGAGCTCCGCACTTTCCGGCCTCAATTTCAGGAAAAACAAGTATATGTATTCCGTGTTCAACAAGTGTAGACAAGTATGCCTGTACGACTTCTTTATAGGCAGGATTGACAAGTCTTTCAGTATTTATGAAATACCCGCCCATTAATTTTAGAATTTTCGATTTAAGCGGACTATCGGCTATCTTCCTGTCAACACAAAACCTCGGAATATACAGGCTGTACCTGTCAATAGCCATGTTTATAAATAAAAAATCCAGGTAACTTTTATATGCCGACGCGTATACAATATTCGAATGTCTGTTTACTTTTCTGATTTTGCGGGGATTGCCGTATATTTTAATATTATTCTTGAAAATGCCGGGACTTCCGGGTTTGATTCTATTCAACACATTTAATACCCGCAGAACTTTAACAGCTGTTTTATAGACAAAACTATTAAAATCATCAGACACGTCCCGGATATAAAAGTCACATAACTTTTTCAGTCCCTTTTCAAAGTTCGACTCATTAATATTTTTAAGTAACTCATATTCTTTTTTATCAAAAGCGGACTTATAATTTTTTTCAGAATTTCCCTCAACCCCGCTTAAAAAATAATTTCTATACTTTTCAAACTGTAATTTGAAAACCGGGTCATCCGTCAGATTTTCGATCGCATTCTTTAATATCGTTTTTCTGAAGATACCGCCCCGTTTTTTTTCAAGCCCCTTTCTTTTACCTGAGACATGTACTCTGGTCCTTTTATATATCTCATCAAATTTTGAAGGATCCTTGATAGTTTCAACCAATAATGCGGGATCTTTTTTATTGAGAAGTATTTCATAAAGCGACCTGTAAACAGGCATGGATATTTTTTTCTTTTCAGCGAGTTCCAGAATAGGTTCAATACCGTATATTCCTTCAGCGAGATAATTGATCCCTTCACTTATTTTTTCAAAACCGTATTCCGGCCTGATAATCATGATCAGCTTATCAAAAAAACCCAAAGATATACCGGAATTAAGCAGCTGTTTCGCGATATCCTTCCCGAATCTTCTGTTCCTGCTGTGGCTGCTTAAAGCTGTTGCAACCAGGTCTCCAAGTCCGGCTATTCCGGTTATTGTCTCTTCTCTTGCTCCAAGTGCCTTGCCGAACCTGACCATTTCCGCGAGCGCTTCAGTAATCAAAGCGCCGGCCAGATTATCTCCGCATTTCGGCATAACACTGAGAATACCGGCAGCTATTGCCGCAGGATTTTTCAGCGTTGTTCCAAGATCAACACCTGTTATGTCATCAGTCTCCCTGCAGGCTATATAATCGCATGCAATAAGGTTAACGAATATTTTCCTGGCGCTTCCCGAAACAGAGGCAACATTAAGACACGTATGAAATTCCCTGCTTACCTCTTCCGCGTGGCTGGGCCCGTAAATTGCCGTAATTTTATCTTTATGAAGAGGAAATAAACGTCCCAGGGTTTCCGATATCGTCAGAATTCTGTTATGAACCTTGCAGAATCCTTTTGTAAGATAAGCAATACTGGCGCTGTCCGGAACATATTTTTTAACGCGCAAGCTGATTTCATATAATACCTTTGAAGGAGTCGCGAATATTACAGCTTCCGCTTCTTTTACTGTATCTTTTATCTCTGAACACGCGGAAATATTGGAAGGAAGGTCAATTCCCGGAAGAAATAAATTATTCACATGATTGTTATTTATTGAGTCAACAAGCTCTTTCTCGTATACCCATAGAATGATCCTGCCCGACGGATGATTTCGCGCAATCGTCCGTGCTATCGATGTTCCGAAAGCTCCTGCGCCTATTACCGCAATCCTGCCTGGAACAGCCGCATTACTGCTGCTCACGGTTATATTAAGTTTTTCTTTATTCTTCATAATTATAAAGAGGAATATCCGGGCTGTTACATCCTGTGTCCCGCAAAAGGCAGAACACGGAAGCGACAGCTCCGATTAAAAGGATTCCTTACATTGTATCCAGATAATCTTTAAGTTTCCTTGTTCTGGTCGGATGCCTTAAACGTCTCAGGGCTTTGGCTTCAATCTGTCTGATTCTTTCACGTGTAACTTTAAATACGTAACCGACCTCTTCAAGAGTATGAGAATAACCGTCATCAAGGCCGAATCTCATTCTTATTACTTTCTGCTCTCTGGCCGGCAAAGTGCTCAAAACCGAATTTATCTGTTCCGCAAGCAGATTATACGCTGCCGTATTTGCAGGAGAATCGACTTCCTTGTCTTCGATGAAATCGCCGAGAAGTGAATCTTCTTCCTCTCCGACAGGAGTTTCAAGAGAAATCGGCTCGCGCGCGATATTCTTAACGCCTTTGACCCTGCTTAACGGCCATCCCAGCCTGTCGGCAAGTTCTTCTGAAGTCGGCTCCCTGCCGAATTCCTGCTGAAAGAGCCTTGTTTCCCTCATCACTTTATTGATCTGCTCAATCATATGAACAGGAACACGAATAGTCCTGCCCTGGTCAGATATCGCTCTTGTAATAGCCTGCCTGATCCACCAGGTCGCGTAGGTTGAAAATTTATATCCTTTTCTGTATTCAAATTTATCGACTGCTTTAATCAGGCCGATGTTTCCTTCCTGTACAAGGTCAAAAAACTGCATTCCGCGGTTCGCGTATTTTTTCGCGATTGCGACTACAAGCCTTAAATTAGCTTTAATAAGACCTTTTTTCGCAATGGAAATCTTTCTCTGGCCCAGATCAATCTGCCTGCCCCATTCAACTATCTGATCAACCGGCGCACCGGCTTCCTGTTCAATTCTTCTGATCTTTCTTTCATTGTTTTTAATCTCTTTTACAATCTGCAGCAATTCATCCTTATCTTTTAATCCGAGTTCCTTAACAATCTGTTTCGCGTTCTTGTCTTTCTCCACCTTACGGGCAATCTGCTTAAGCTCCTTAACCGACTTACCATGACTTTTTGTTATATCATTGAACATTACATAAGTTTCATTCAGTCTGCTGACCATGGATTGAATTTTTGCGGATACTTTTGCGATTTCATTCTGATTTATACCCATTTCCTGTACTGCAGTATAGCTGGTCTTAAGAACCTTGTTCAGCTTATCCTGATATTCTTCAACCTTCTGGGCATCATTACCGGCTTTCTTGATCCTGTTTTCATACTGCAAAACTTTTTTATCATTGGCAATAACGATGCTCATCTTGGCAAGATACTTCTTTTCAAGCGACTTAACATCTACAGATGAAAAATAATACAGTTTTGAGACTCTCATTACATCTGTGAGCTTTATCTTGCCGGTCTTAACCTTGGGAAAATTTCTTATAAGATCATTAATAAGCAATGTTGAATTAAGTATGGCACTCTCAATTATATTTTCACCTTCTTCAATTTTCTTTGCAAGATCCACCTCCTCATCTCCGGAAAGAAGAGAAACCCGTCCTATTTCTTTTAAGTAGAGTCTTACAGGGTCATCTATTGAAGAAGCTGTATCAGCTGAAACAGCCGTTTTTCTGGAAGCAGCCGGCGAGTCTTTCTTCTTGGCGGCTGTGATCCCGGTTTGTTTTCTTGTAGTTTCCTCAACAACATCAATGCCAAGCTGATTAAGCAGTATAAAAATATCGTCTATCTTTTCAGAGTTAAGCAGCTTATCAGGCAAAATATCGTTTATTTCGTCATAGGTAATTTCACTGTTTGACTTGGCAAGTTGAATAAGCTTTTTAACTTCTGCTATTTTTTCTAATGATAAATCTCCTTCCTTCATGGCACTCCTTTTTCCTGTATTATTAAAATATAATAATCTTTAAATATTTTTTTATAAATGTAATGACAGTTTATCTTTTTCTCTCTGAAGAATCTGATATTCTCTCAGATAATCATTCCTGTCCTTTTCCGTTGCATTACCCGGATCAGATATAAGCCGTTTGTAATAATTGATCTTACGGTCAATATGTTCAACTTTAATCCTTAAATATCTCTTGGTATAATCGTTATGCGCAGCTTTAGAGTCCTCGATACTGCAGTAATTTGCTTCAAGAAACGACTTTTCATCTCCGTCCTGAAAACAGTCATATATCCGGGTAATTGATATATCTTCGCTGCAGGAATACAGTTCGATTAATTTATCATAAATATTCTTTGAAACAGAATCAGGGAATTCATCATCAGCGAAATCCATAATTGCCTGTTCAATAAGCTCAGGAAAATAACATAACAAGACTGTCAGTTCCCTGTAGCTTTTAATCAAAAAATCCTCTCTTGAGCTTTGAACATCAGTTTTTTTCTTTTCCCCGGGTTTATTGCGTTTTTTTAAGTAATTATTAAAATCAGTTCTAATGGTATTTTCCGGTATTTTGAGAATGCCGGAGGTTTTTTTAAGATAATCAAGCCTTTCAGTTTCATATTCGATATTGCTTATAATTTTAAACACATCCAGAAGCACCTTTACCCGGTCTTTGGTCCTGGCCTGAGTCTCTATTGCTTTATTGATTTGATAGTCCACCGGATCAAGAGCTTTATCAATAATAATCATCAACTCTCTTGAACCTTTTTTTATAATAAATTCGAACGGATCAAACTCCGGAAGAACTGCAATTTTCACTGTAGTGTTTACTTCTTTAAAAATATTTATTGCCCTTAATGAAGCCTTGATTCCCGCGGAATCCGCATCAAAAAGAAGAATTATTTCCTCACAGTACCTTGACAGGAGTTTTACCTGTTCCAAAGTCAAGGCTGTACCGAGAGGAGCCACGGCATTTTTAATGCCTGCCTGATGGCATCCGATTACATCCAGGTAGCCCTCAACAACAATAGCTCTTTTGTAGTCTGATATATGCGGTTTTGCTATGTTCAGGCCGTAAAGAACTTCTCTCTTTTTATAAATTACCGATTCCGGCGAATTCAGGTATTTAGGTTCACTCCCGTCAACAGACCTTCCGCCAAAGCCTACTGCTTCATTCTTATGATTAATAATCGGAAAAATAACCCTGTTTCTGAATTTATCATAATATTTTTGTTTGTCTCTTGAACCGAGAAGTCCTGCTTTAAATGAAAGCCCGGCAGGAATATTTTTTTTACTCAGATAATTCGTAAGATACGTCCACGAATCGGGAGTAAAACCCAGTTTAAATTCCTTAATGCTCTCTTCTGTAACTCCTCTTTTAGTAATATAATCCAATCCCGGCCTGCCTGTCCCGGTAAAAAGTGTTTTATGATATAATTCCTGCGCTATGCGGTTTATCTCGAGCAGCTTAGTGATAATGTTGTCTTTCGGGCCGGCACCCGGGCCTGAATTATCTTCAACATTTACTCCGACAATATCACCCACGAATTTGACGCTTTCCGGAAAAGTAAGCCCTTCAACTTTTGAGATAAATGTGAATACATTTCCTCCCGCATGGCATCCGAAACAGTAAAATATCTGTTTATCAGGTGAGACACTGAAAGACGGTGTCTTTTCTTTATGAAAAGGGCATAATGCGATATAATTATTTCCTTTTTTTTCAAGAGAAGGAATATAGCGTTTTATAATTTCCTCAATTGGTGCTCTTTCCCTTACTAATTCAATGGTCTCTTTAGGTATTGCCAATATTAAATCCCGGAATACATATTATTGATACAAAGTCAGGTTAACCGACCTTATTTGTTTGATTGTTGTAACTAATATTGTTTCTAATTAAACTTACCAGACATTCCGTCACGGTGTGATAATGCGGTATTTTGAAGATGTTATTCATTCTATTTTATAGACTATCTGCGTAGAAAAGATAACAAAAAATCAGCCAATCGTCAACATTATTATTACTGATTTCATTAAATAAATAATTCAATTTGACTGATTTTACACTTAAAAAAAGAGCAGATTTCTGTTAAACATATGGATTTTTTACCAGTTTTAATGCTGCATGATAATTTACCTTTTTTCTTTATTGCTTTTTACCGTACTTCTAATTATGATGTAAATAATTTTCATCTGAAAAATTCCAGTCACTTTTATATTTTTGTTTTTAGTAAATCCGGAATATAAAAATGTCGAAATTTTAAAAGAATAACTATATTTTCCAGGAGTCACTATGCTTAACAGACATTTTTCGGGCAAAATGCTACTATTGCTGTGCATACCCTTTACCATTTTCATGAACAATACAACAACTGAAGAAAAAAAAGAACAAATACAGAATACGCAACCTGCTGCTGATACAATTCAGAAAAACCCGGAATATAAATTTCCGGAATTCTATAAAGGTATTTATTTAAACGTATATTCAGCGAGAAATTTTAACAGGCTTTCAGATTTTATTGAGAGATCAAAGAACACAGGACTAAACGTGCTGGTGCTTGATGTGCAGAGAGGTAAAAGCGATGAATGCGCGGTTCCTGAAGAAAATGTAAATTACTGTACTAAAAACGGTTTTCATCCTATTGCGCGTGTAGTTGTTTTTCAGGACGGTTTGAGCAGGTATCCTGTTCCGGAAAGCATTATAAGCAGCAGACTTAATGTTGCTGAAGATGCGTGCAGAAAAGGGTTTAAGGAAATTCAGTTCGATTATATCCGCTTCAGCGATTATAAAATCTCAAGGCTGCTTACACTGGAAGAAAAATATACGTTTATAGAAAATTTTCTGAAACGGGCAAGAAAACAATTGCAGAGTTACAATGTAAAAATAGCAGCTGATGTTTTCGGACGGATTCCACTGAACAGAAATGATGCGATTGGACAAAAGATGGAAGTATTTGACCGCGTTGTTGATGTTATTTGTCCAATGGCTTATCCTTCACATTATACCTGGAGCAAAAAAATGATGTCTGACCCGTATTATACTGTTTACCTGACATCAACATCAGCAAAGAATCGATCAAAGAACGCGGAGATTGTTACATATATTCAGGCATTCAAAATGAAAATCGGCAAGTCCAGCCTGACTTATGAAAAATATATTGAAGAGCAAATTAAAGCAGTTCATGACGCCGGAGTAAAAGGTTTTATATTATGGAACGCATCTCAAAAGTACGAGGAACCTTTTAATGTTATGGAAAACTATTATAAAGGAACAAAAGAAGCTCTTAATGCAGATTACAACGATAAATCGTCATAAGCACTTCACAACCGCAGCAGAAAGTCTGTTGAAGATATCAGACGACAGACTCGATCTGTCAGACTTCGGCGGTTTTAGCCTGTAAGGCTTCGACAGGCTCCTTTCAGAACATCAACCGGCAGTATATCTGGCAGCCTTAATCGGAATTCGGCAAGCATAACTAACTTTCCCTGAGCTTGCCGAAGGGTCCCCTCCTCTTTTAAAACCAGAATCCGGAATTATTCGTACACTACTTCAAAATCAGATTTATTTGTGAACGGATCGTTCTTGAGTGTAATTACAGCAGCCTTATCCTTCGGCAGATTAAAATAAATATAATGGGGTTTAGGCTGCTCAATATTATTCAATTTTATATACTGGCCTTTTTTTTCATCAAGAGCCCATTTTTCAACTACAAGAAGATGCCTGTTGCTGGATATTTTAGACTCAAATGTCTTTTGCTGAGACTCAAGGCCTATCGTTGTTCTGCCCGCATCTATTTTATCCAGATAAATTCTGTAATATGATCTCCTGTCCCATGCAGGATCATCTATATTAATATCATAACCTATAAATCTAAAATTATATTCCCTGGGCCTTCTGACTTCCTCAGGTTCAACATCTATCGGCGAATTGTCAGCAATGGTACTGTTTATATTATCATCCTTTCTTGTCTGATCACCGGTGGAACATGACATCATTATTATTAATGAAAGATTCAGCATTAAAACTGATAATGTATTTATACGCATATATTATTCTCCAAGTTCAACAGTATAGGGTTTATTATAGTTATCTGCTATTGATTCAATAATAAGATATCCCTTTTGATCAATCATTTCACTAATGGTTGCGGAATTGCTGCCTTTAACTGTTTCGGACTTTATTATAAATCCCAGCGGGTCTGTTACCGATATTTTTAATTCCGCTCCTTCAATGCCGTGCAGAATAATCTTTGTTTTAACACGGCTTTTAAATTCCAGAATAAAATAATCAATATCGTTTTTTCCGGAAACAAAGCCCATTGTTTTTTTCATTATTATTTTATTTGCATTTTCTTTAATATTATTCGGCTCAACTTCATAATCATCAGTCAGCCGGAAAGGGGAAAAATTCAGTCTGTACTCTGAACCCGGGATTTCCATACGCCTGGAGGAAATCTCTATATACGAATTATAATCAAGTACCGCATTCGGAAGTATCTCAATGCCTCCTCCGTTTATATTGTCAACTTCAAATAATTGCCTTTTGTTCTTATCAAATATCTTTAAAAGAATATCCGTCCCTTCAGACTGAACCTCAATCCTGTACTGCAAACGCTCATAATTTACAGCCGATGAACCGGATTCAGGTACGGAAAGATCCGACGCCGGATCAGTAATTATATAATAGTCCCTATCTCCGTCAGGATAAATCCTGCCTGTAATTTCATTTTCTTTTATGATATTCGCGTTTTCAAATTTATTATTGGGTTCAATTTCAGAAGAATAATCATAACTTTTCAGGCTGGTTTGCAGAACATACTGGATGCTGTTGTTTGACTCAAAATTTGAAGAAACCATAATGTAATATCTGCCGGATGCTGTTATGCCAATTCCCTCCAATGATTCGCTTTCTCCGGCACTGCCGGTATTAGAGGAAGCAATTTCACTTCTGTCAGCGTTTAATATATACAGTGCGGAATTAACATCAGGAACACCTGAAAGGCTGACATCAAGCAGCATTGGTATTTCATCTATAAGTTCAAGATCAAAATAATACCAGTCCTCTTCCCTGAACGCAAACTCGGTGCTTTGATTCAATTTATTGAAAGACGGTGAGAAAAAACCTGAAATTTCTTTTCCCAGCTGAAGGAAGTTTGCTTTTTCAAAAGAATCATTGCTTTCAGTTTCTTCACTGTCCCAATCCCTTGCAACAAAACGAAGTGTATAATTGTTTTCCGCGTTTCCCTGAGCTTTATCACGGTCTCCGTGTAATATCTCAATGTAATAGACACCTGAATCAAAAAACATATTACACATTTTTTCAGGTGATGATTTTCTGGCATCATCAATGTATTTCAGTATCTGTCCGCCCTCTTTCCATATTTTTACTGCGTGATTAAGGCCTTTTACTGCGGAAAGTTCAATATCCACAACTGCAGAACTCATTATATCAAATCTGAAAAAGTCATGGTCTTCTTCTGTCTCAAGAGTTCCCTCGACTATTGAATCTGTATTAATCTTGTTCGCAGAATAATAATTATCATTAGGTTCATTTTCAGTAATGATATTATTTTTGCATGAAACATATGCGGCCAGAAATAAAACCGGAATAAATATATACAAACATTTTTTCATTTTATATATTACCTGCTGACAATGTTCTGTTATTTTAATAAAATGGGATTTTAAAAGACTGGTATTATTTCCGTTTTTCAGAAACAAATATTAATCTTTTAACTGTCTTTCATTATATATAATCATAAAAAATATAAGCAAAATAAGTTATAACCAATATACCTGTTCTGTAATCAGGAATCACTCATTCAAATATTTAAGATAAATCTTATCATGAAGAAATTTCTATTTTTTTTCTTTTTTTGTGTCCTGTTTTTTAATAAAATGAACCAGCTGTGAAAATAAATCATAAAATGATTTCAGTTCGTCTTTTTTCCTTAACGGCCTGATTTCCGGATGCCTGCCGTTTATGATCTCTTTAATATATTCTGACATAATATATATGGGGCCTGAAATCTGATGAGTTTTCCTTATCAATACAGGGTACAGGATAAATCCGGCTGAAATAATAAAAATAATAACTATTAAAAAAATATGATTATTTCGACGTGTAAGCTTTTTAAGTAATTCCATATTATTTTTCATTGAAATAATATTTTTATTACATTTTTCCCTGATTTCCGAATCAAGCACGGCATCGGAATCATCTTTTAATATCAGATTTCCCAGAATAATTTTTTCGATTTCCTCCTGAGACGCTAAAATACTTTCCTGTTCCTCAATTATATGTTCAACTCTTTTATTATCATTGAATACATTGATACCAATCGTCAGAATAAAAAGGCATGTAATAAAGAAAAAAATACCAATAACCGAGAAAGTTGTTTGAAGCTGAAATTTTTTATCAATAATTTTTCTCTTCCGCTGGTTCATTGATTGCATCCTTGCTTTTATTAAATTGAAATATTATTAAATAATATCTATTATTATAATGTATACTGTAAAAGTCTTTCAATAATAAATACAAAAAATAATAATTAAGTGCAAGTAATTTTATTTTCTATTCAATTAATAACTCAGGTTAATTTATTAATAAATATGATTAAAATTTTCATTGTCAATTATCAGGCTTATTATATAATAAGCTGTATCCAGATACAATCAGAGAGGTGAATTTTAACATTTACTCAAATACTTTTGAGTAAAACTATTACTATTATAAGAAATAAAATGATCAGACATATAACATTCAGCAGCTATTTTATGGAAATTAAAAAAGACGGCTGCCTCAAACCGTCAAACGCGCATAATACTCCAAATACAAATGCGAATCCTGTCGCGTTTGAAAAGGACTGGCTAAGTGACGCATACTTTAAGGCAATATTCATTTCAAAACTGTCTACTCCGGGAATTTCCTTTTCCCCTGCAGATATGCTAGCACTTTTATTTGATGAACATGATCTGTTGATTAAAGGCTACCTGATAGATGAAGAACAGGATTCGGATAATAGAGCCCACAGATCACAGCTGCAGTCTATGGTATCAAGAAATGAGTTGCCGGAAGCGGAATACAAACAAATCGGAACTTTTGTATATATCAATGACAAGATACCTCTGGATTATCTTGTTGCTGTTGATATCCCGGATATAAACAGATTATCAAATATAGGACTTATATAATTTTTTCTGCAGGATTTAACAATTTATACTTTTTATATTTTACAATATATAAAGTTAATAAACCTTAATAATCATTCTGTAACATAACAGGGAGGTAAAGCATGGGACTTACACAGGAATATCTGGAAAAAATTGAAAAAAAGCTCAGGGAATTAGGCACAAAAATTGAAGAACTCAATGGAAAGGCCGCTTCCGATGTAAAAAAAGATTATAATGAAAAGGTACAATCCATTCGAGAGCAGATGAACGATGCATTCGCGAAAGCTAATGACGCGCTGAATTCGACTTTGAACGAATGGGGCAAAAAAATCGAAGAGAAGACGGAAAAATCAAAAAATGAAGCCATTGAAGAATACAATGAAATTACCGGTAAACTGCAGAAAAAAATCGATGAATTAAAAACTGACATGGACAAAATGAAGGACTCCGGCAATGAAGCATGGAACGAGATAAAGGCAGGCACTGAAAAAGCCTGGAACGACTTAAAGTCTTCTTTTTCAGACGCGATCTCTAAATTTAAATAAATACGGTTGTATCAGTAGTTATAAGTTTTTAAAAAATCATCAATTCCCTGTCTTTAAGATATTAATTTCTGCAAGACAGGGAACTCCTGCAAACCCGAATAAAGTCAATCAAGTCTATATTGGGAAGTTAAATAATTCTGCAGCAATTCACTCAGAAGACTTTCCGGTATCATTATTATTCAGATCATCTTCTATATCACAATTATTCCTGCCGCAATGACTTTTCATGCATGCAAGGCATCTCTCATCACTGCAAAACTGACATGAAAAGCAGTCTTTGCAATTATGTTTCTTTTTTTCTTTAGTCTCATCAGGAACATATACTTTCCCGATAAAACCAGGAATTTCTATAAAAGCCATAATAATAATTCTTAAAATTTGAAAAAAATCGCAACTGCTCAGCTATTTGTAATTTTTATATAAAAACCGCTCCGCAAGAAGAAATAATTATCAATTTGTCCTTCTCACAAGATACATCGTGTATCACTCGAAGGCCGGAAACATCCTGTTTCCTTCAAATTGATAATTATTTCTTCTTGCTCCGCTATAGCTGAATAGTTACAAAAATTCAATCATTTTTGAACTGCCCTGTCAAGAACAGAAGTGCCTTGTATTAAATATAAGTCTGTTTTTCCCGGATGACTGTACTGAAATCATAGCATCCCACCCATACTCCCCTCCGTTTTAAAACCGTTTCAAAACCGTTCCCAGGGAAGATTTCAACTTAAACATTGTGCTATTATTTCTTCCTGCGAAGCGACATTCGCATATAAATTGATAACCGCTGAACAGTTACATTTAAACATAAAAATACCCCGCTTAAAACCGTTTTTAAATTTAAATCCGGTTCACTGATATAGCGGGGTACTTAATATTTAATTAAAAACTAAATTTGTATACAGAAATTATTTTGTTGGCCAATCCGGTTTTGGATAAATCGGCTCAGCAGTACGTTTTGCCCTGGGACTGATAACCTCAGCCGCACCATTCTGCCACTGACCGATCTGGCCTGGATGACATTCCTTTGCAAGAAGCTGGTTCTCAAACCATGTCTTGCCAAGAACAGTGTCAAATTTTTCTTCTCCCATAACTTCCATGATCTTCGTCTGATCAAGTGTTCCTGCTTTTTCAATTGCCTGTTCCAGACACTGCAGACCGGCATAATAGTTGGCACCGCCCCACCAGCCGAACTGATCAGGTTTGTAATATGACATGAATAAATCGACAAATTCGTTAATTTTTTCCGTACTTTTACGGCTGAAAGCGCCTTCAAACATAACACCTTCTATAGTCTCATTGCCGAACATTCCAGGAAGAGGACCAAACTCGCCTCCGGGACCTAGCAGCATTGCCTTGAAATTGATTCCAAGCTCTTTAGCCTGGCCTATCATATTAAAGGTAACAGGAGGATATGTAAATGCACAGACAGCATCAACATTAGCAGCTTTTGCCTGCTTGAGAAGAGCTGAAACATCCTTCATTTCAAATGGAACACCTTTTATCATTACAACATTGATACCTACTTTCGCGAATTCAGCAGTTGCCTGTGACTGATATTCTATGCCGTGAAGGTCTTCTATAAAAAATATTGCTACATTTTCTACTCCGACGTCTTTAAAGACCTCGGCAAGAGCAGGCATCTGATACCTGTTTGAATACTGTAGAGTCATGAAAACATTGGGCATATTGGGAAGCTGTTTTTCCATACTTGAAGCTCCGCCTTCGCCGCCAATCAGAATTTTGTTGTATTTTTTTGCGATTGCTGCGCCAGCAAACAGAAAAGCTGTTGAACAAGGAGGCAGAATAAAGTCAACCTTATCTTCTACGATAAGTTTTTCCAGCAGCCTTGTCATTGTTCCCATATCACTTTTATCATCATAAATCTTCAGTTCAATAGGAAGTTTTTTCCCGTATTCCTTAACATAAATCCCGCCTTTTTTATTAACTTCCTTAGCCCACATTTTATAAATAGGTCCAAACGCACTGTCTTCAAATCCTGAAAACACACCGGACATAGGCCTTGCACCACCAAAAACAATCTTATCTTTCTGGGGGAGTTCTTTTTTCGCACAGGAAAAGTTAATAAGTGAAACTAAAACAAATGCCATAATATAAAAAACTGTCAAAACCCTGCTTCTCATTTTTGTATTTCTCCTTTTGTTAAATTAAAGATGAACATTCCTGGTTTTTTAATCCAAAAATGTTACTCTTATTATTATTGATTTTAAAAAATAATAATTTTAATACTGCCTGATTACCACCTCCTTTTATGTCTTGTTTTCAGGAATTAATGCTTCAGGCATTAGAGATACAGGGTTTAAGTCTCCGGATAATAAAAAATGTAAATTAATCACTTTATACATCATTAAAAATTTTCCGGAACAATTTATGACTTGTCAGATGAAAACTACTGAATACACCTCCCATAACAAGTTGCAGACGCTGGCACGTCATTTCCCCGCCCTCAGCAGCAATTCTGAAGATTTATTTAATAAAGCAACAAACCGTGCTTTACTTGCAAAGTGAAAAATAATATAAATAACGATAAAAAATCCGTGCTGTATTTTTATAAAACCTGAATGTATCGGCAATTTTCAGCAGTATAAATTAGTAAAGCAGCCGGACTTATACTTTTTTTTAACTTTAAAACAGGATAACAATAAACGTCAATTGAATTTTAATCTTTTTTTTCACTTTTTATACTATTGGGTTTTTTAAGAGGTAAAAATAACAGTATTTACTGCCGGTTTTGAAATTATTTAAAAAACCGGATTAACTCATCAGTAATTTTTTGAAGCTGGAAAATTGCATATTAAACAATATTGTCATTTCAGAAAACGATAAGTAAAGCAGAATTCAACTATAATGAATATCTGCTTTACTGCATTTTTGTTTATTTTACGAGACTGAGAGCTCTTTCGTATTTTTTGTGGTCTTTATCAGATTTTTTCCTTGTAAATTCTATTTTGGACATGGTTCTGTAAAAAGGCTGCATTGATTCATGAACTTTTGTAATCATTTTTGTTAATTCCGACTCAACTTCATGGTATAGATCGTATAATTTTTTTTCACGCAGCCTTATATTTAAATACAGATTATAGTTTTTTTCCATTTCATTCTTTAATTTACGTATCTGATTTGCCTGTTCCTGGCTCGTTTTCTTATGGCTGCTTTTTAAGTCTTTAATGGCAATTTCATATTTATTCATCAGATCTGACTTAAGACTTTTAATCTGTTGATCACTTTCTTTCTTACATATCATTCGTTCTTTATAACGCTCTTTTTTGATTAAATGCGCTATTTTTTTCTTTCTGACAAACATTACTCACTCCCGAACCTAATAGTTAAAATCTATAAATTTCACTACAATTTGAAAAAGGGGCTAAAATATGTCAAGAATAGAATTATAAATTTTAAAATAGCTGAGCTGATTAAATTACAGGCAATCCGGTTATTTCTGAATCCGGAGCAGCTTAATACCCGGGCCGATTATAAACAGGTATTGTATAAATATCTCACATAGCACCTGTCCGGCTATAGAAATTCTGCAAAAATGATTATTCCGCATTTGCCAGTATTTCTTTCCCGAAGGCAAGACAATCCGGCCTTTTCAGATTATCAGTGTCCGGAAATGACGCGAATATTTTCCGGTTCTCCTCATCAAGTAAATCTTTTGTTATTCTTCCGGGAAATACTTTACCCGGAACCTTGCTTACTCCGCAGATTTTTGCCAGCTTGTTGTCAATATAATCTGTCTTTTGTTTTGGTCCCGGAGGCTGCCCCATATTATTGCATGCAGCAAAATATCCGCGTATCTTATTTTTCAGATGGCCTTTGTTTTTATTCAAATAGTCAATTTAATTTTAACACCATATTTCAAAAGCCTTTGAAAAATGCTCAGCGGCAGGATTCTATTCTCCTGAAGATATCGGATCCTTTTCTCAAGTTCAGAATACATACCGTCTCAGGATGTATTTTAATCCAGATAACTTAATACAAAAAATTTATAGCAAAATAAAAATATAATGGAAAAAATAAAACTGATTTTATATTTTTGCAAAATTATGCACATTAAAATCTTAATGACAGCTTTTGCGCTTCTTGCAGCAGCAATAATGCCTGTGAACAGTTTATCTGCCGGGCTCATGATAAATGAAATCGCCTGTGCTACCTCAGGCCAGGACTGGGTTGAGATAACCTATTACAATACGGCAAACGAAGCTATGGAAATATCCAGTCTTTATGTGACAATGTATTACGGAACAAATGAAAAGCTAGCAGATGAGCCTGTTACGATTTATTCATATGACAGGCCCGAAACATCCTATGACGACAGATTTGCTGTTATTCATTTAACAGCTCCGGGAATGACCGATGAAACGGATTTTACAGGGGATACAAACAAAAACGGATATCTGGATATTTACTGCAACAATTATTCAAGCAGTCTGTGGAACTCGGACTGCATAGTAAGCATAGATAATGATGACGATCCATCGAACGGAGGTATTATTGATTTTGCAGCCTATTCCAGCAGGGATGGGGATATTAACAGCACAATCGAGTCCTATATGGAGTACGCAGTTTCTGATAATCAATGGACCTGCAGTGCTTCGGACCGTCAGGAATGTATGATATATACCGGAAAGAACGGAATTGAACCCTATATGTCAATTTCAAGAAAAAATAATTCAGACACCAATTCACCGGATGATTTTGCTGTAACAAAATTTATGACGCCCGGCAAAAAGAACATTTTCAACAGCGACATACCGGGTAATGGAAAAATATTCAATATAAATAATAAAAAAATATCAATTACACCTTATGACTTCAAAACAGGAAGTAAAAATTTTGATGTTTATATATTAGAAAACTGCAATATCAGAATGAGAATTTTCTCTTCTATCGGTATGGCTGTATATGAATCACAATTATACAAAGAAGTATATCCCGGGAAATTTATTATAAACTGGGATCTCAGAGGCACCGGAAAAAAAGCAGGCACCGGGCTTTATATTGCACAGATTGAGGCAACAGGCACAAAAATAAAAAAATCTCAAACGGAGCGATTCTATGTCATAGTGAGCAGATACAGATAATGAAAATACTTCTCCTCTTTCTGGTTGCCAATTCCGTCAACCTCTCTTTTAATTACAAAGAAACCAGTCCGCATTCTCTTTTTCCTTATTATACAGCAGTATCGGACAACTCACCACTTGGTCATATTTCCAGTCCGGCATATCTTCCATTGTGGAAAAGCTGGTATATAGGCATTGATTACGGGAAACCGTATTTCATGAAAGAAATGAACTCAGCCAATTTAAGAGCAGGCGGCTTTTTTAAAAATTCAGCTTTTCAGGCAGCGTGGAACAGATTCGGAATAAAGGAATATAATGAAGATATATTTGAAGCTAATGCCGGATACAGCCCATGGAATTTTATTTCGGCAGGAATAGGAGCTTCAGTATACAGGCTGAGCATTAACACTGATGAAATTGATTTTGACTATACTGTGACGGACTTCAGATTCGCCCTTCTCCTGCTTCCTTTCGAATGGTTTCAATGCGGTTTTTTACAGGAAAATATTTACTCAATATTTGACGGAAATGAAGAAGAGGATTTTCTTTATCCTTCCTGCAGTTTCGGCATATCAATTCTTCCGGCAAGAGGCATATCCCTTTCATGGAATCTGAACAGAGTATACTACGGATATATTAACAGTTTCTCAATAACAGCAAATATGCTTTCAAATCTTAATCTTAAAGCGGGTTATTCCAGGGAAACGTCTTCCTATTCAATGGCTGTTAATTTTATCTTCAGGCATCTGATTGCATCTTACGGATTAAGCTACCATTCCTACCTGGGATCAACGCATAAATTGGGAATTACACTTTCCTCGGAACTATTCCGGTACGAGAAAGTGAATTACAATAAAAAATTATACAGACATATCTTTCCTGAACGTTTCAAAACAGTTTACGTTAACAGCTCCACTCTGGAAGAGCTTGAAGAATCAAACCTGTTCTCCGGAGAAACAGCTGAACGAATAATAAAATACAGAAAAATAATAGGCCCTGTCAGCAGAAAAGGCCTTATTCAAATTGGGATGCATGAGAAAGAGATAAAGGAAAAGATAAAATACATTAAAGGACTGGCTGATGACAGTAAAACAGAGAATAATAAAACCCGGAAAAAAAGAAGTCACTACAGAACAAAAAACAAAAAAATCACGGATATAGATACACGAAAACTTCTTTTTCAAAAATTACTCGAAGCAGGACTTACTTCTTCAGATGCACTTCATATAGCGGAGTTCGCCAGAGATAAAAGCCTGAAAGAAGTCACAAATATGATTAATAACTCTGAGACAATAGACAATAAAATAAAACCCGGTATATTGAAGATATGCAAAGATTTGCTTTAATCATAATAACTCTGCTGTCAATGTACAAGAGTATTTACGCTGTCCTGCCTGTTGATTTTTTACTGGAAAGCGGGTATAAGCACGACACAATCGATTACAGTGAAACTGAAAATACATACTACCGTGAAAAGATGACTGTCTTCTTCAGCAGGGAAAGTTCATTCAATTTATCCTGCATCCGTTTACAGAATTCCGGGATAAATAAATATACATGGAATCTTACATTGAATGACATTTCACCTCTTTTGTCATTTCAGCTTGGCAACTATTTCGTAAATTTCGGCACAGGCCTTTTGATAGGCAGGAAGAAACAATATGATCCTGATATATTCAGAACAGCGGACTTAAGAGCGGCAAATACTTTCTCTGCCTGCAAAAGCGGGAACCCGGTATATGCCTTCAACGGAATAGCAGCAATATCATATTTTAAAATGAAATACCTGGAAATTTCGCTTAATATGTTTTATTCAATTCAGGAAAGATTTATAAGCCAGGATGCGTATGATTCCGGAGAAATTCCGTCATCACTCAATTCCATAGACAGTAATTTAACGGAGCTTAACACCAAGAACGAGCTTATTGAAATTCATACCAGAGGAGCAATGTTTTCAGCAACCCTGTTTAAATATATTTCAGTTCAGACTTATACTGTCATGACTGACCTTAAAAGTTTTTATAAAGAGGATATTAACTGGGAGTATGAAGAAACCTTTGAAGAATCAGCAGGCATATCACAACTTACAGGGGTTGGATGCATGGCCAGATACAAAGATGATTATTTATGCATAGTTACCGACCATACCATAACAAAAAAAGAAATGCTGCTGAACGAGAAGACAGAAAGAACAGAATACGGCCATGGTTCCTTATACGGCCTTGAATTTGATCATCCTTTTATTATGCTTGCGTTAACAGGCAAACATGTTGAAAGCTCTTTTTATTCTCCCTACAGCTCTTCAGCCGGAGACACTTACCCTGAATCAGCCTGTTTTTTTAATACTGAGATGAAACCTTTCTCCAATTTTAATTTCAAAACACAAATATCCTCTCAAAAACGGAATATGCCTTCTTCATTAAATAAGGAATGCCCGGTAACAAATATTAAAAACTTCTCCATTCTTTATAAATACGGGCCTTTGGAAAAAATACAAATCGAGTTAAAAACGAGAGAAAAAACCGATGAAGAGAAAGAAAAAAGAACACAGTTAAAATCAACTGTAAATTATGCAATAATAGACTGCTTCATCCTGTATTTAGCAGGCCTTTATCAGACTGATGAAAATTCCACCCGTTCCTCACTATTCCAGTCAGGTTTTAAACTGGATATAAAGAATAATTTTAAAATAAACTTTCATTATCTTAGAGCAAAGATATCTGAAGATAACGACATTTACAGCATTACCTCACCTGTACGCAATTCATCGACCCGGGGTTTTTTCATTAGAGAGACTTCCGAATTCATCATAGCCAAAGCCGATGTAAAAATCAGCAGTATTCATCTATCCGGCAGATACGCTTTCCAGTTCACAGGCAAAAAGTCAATTACAAGAAGATTTGAATTTTATATCAGCGGATATTTCTAAAAAATACAGGAGAACATTTTTAAAAAAATCCATGATCATCAAACTGTTATTTTTTTATTGACTTTTGAACAATTGCGTGTCTATAATTTAAGAGTAAAAATTATTTTTTTTAACTATAACTACTCATAAGTCCGATTATTTTACATGTATATGGAGAAGCTATAGAACATTTTTAATTATTTATCAGGAATAAGTAAATGAAAATTGATATCCTCAGAGATGACAATCTTGTAAACATCAAACTCATTGGCAAATACGATATTGAAGAGCTGCTGTTTTTCAGCACTGTTTTCAGTGACGAGATCAGCAAAAAACCTGAAGTCATTGCCCTTGACCTTGAAGAACTTACATATATTGATTCATCAGGAATCGGATCACTAATCAGGTATATGAATATTGCAACAAAAGAAAATATTGAATTTCTGTGTTACAATTTGAACAAGAATATCGAAGATATTTTCAAGATATCAAAGATGGATCAGTTTCTGCATATCCTCTCCAATGACGATTACCATAAAAAATGCGAAGCAATTTGCAGTGCAGACAATTAATCGCTGATTCAAAGCATCCCGGAAATTTCACTTTAAAATCTTCCCGAAAAGCAAAAATATTTGTAACCGCATTCCATTAATGTATAAAATATTCCGGCCTGATATGATGCCCGGAATAAATTTCTTCCTGTTCCATTATGTAATAAAAAAACCTTACATATTAAAGATGAACATGACAGTAACTCTTCAACTGTTCAAAAAAACCGCTTATATTTAATTAATTATTGACGAATTTCCCGGTTTTGAATGCATTAACGTTGATCAATCAATTAAATTGTTATCTACTTTGGAGCAAATATAATGTCCAGAATATTATCAGGAATTCAGCCTTCCGGGAAACTTCATATAGGTAATTATTTTGCCATGATGAAACCAATGATTGAATATCAGGAAGAGCATGAATTATTCTGTTTCATTGCCAATTACCACGCAATGACAAGTTCCGCAGACGGTGATAAATTAACGGAAAATACAGTAGAAGCAGCTGTCACTTTTCTGTCTCTAGGACTTGATCCCGAAAAATGCTTTTTCTGGGTACAATCCGATATTCCGGAAGTAACACAGCTTACCTGGATACTCGCGTGCCATACCTCAATGGGGCTGCTGGAGCGCAGTCACAGTTATAAAGATAAAGTCGCTCACGGCATCACTCCGAATGCGGGCCTTTTCACTTATCCGGTTCTTATGGCAGCGGATATACTGCTGTACCAGTCAAATCTTGTTCCGGTTGGAAAAGATCAGAAACAGCATCTGGAAATAACCAGAGACATTGCTCAAAGCTTTAACAGCAAATTCGGTGAAACATTTGTAATTCCGGAACCTAAAATTTCCGATGACATTGCCGTTATTCCAGGTACTGACGGACAAAAAATGTCCAAATCATATGATAACGCTATTTATATCTTTGAGAAAGAAAAAGAATTAAAGAAAAAAATAATGAGAATCGTTACGGATTCCACTCCAGTAGATGAGCCAAAAGATCCCGGAAAATGTCATTTATTTGCTTTATACAGCCTTTTTGCCGATAATGATATGACAGAAGTTTTACGGCAAAAATACTTAAAAGGCGGAATAGGATACGGAGAAGTGAAGAAACAATTGTTCGGACTAATCTGGGAATATTTCGCGGAAGCAAGAGAAAAAAGAAATCAGATGCAGAATGATATTGGAGAAATTCACAAAATACTGGAAAAAGGTTCAGAAAAGACAAGGGAAATTGCCATTAAGACACTCGAAAATGTTAAGAAAAAAGTCGGCCTTGCTTATAACTGATTCACTTTTTCGCTGTTTCCCTTTATACTGATAATGAATCATTGTAATTTCTCAACAACAATGATCAGGCAATGATCTTTTATATTGTTATTGAGTTACAACTTATCCTCCTATATAATAAGTTACTGTCAGAATATTGCGCCCTGCAGTCGACAGCAGAAAGATTTCATTTCCAATATCACGGTTTGCAATTATTTTTTGATAATTGATTAATATGTTTCACAATAATACAATTTAAAATACTGAAAAGAGGATTAGCCGGCTGAATTTTCCGGGATAAAATGAATAAATACATTCTTATATCAACTAAAGTAAAAAACAATATAGCTATACCAGCAATAAATTCGGAAAATATAATTTTTACAAAACATATTAATACTGATATTAAAAAACTTGTAAAAATTAACCATAGCAAATCTGAAAGCACTACATACGCAGTTCTTTTTATTCATATATCCGAGATAAATAAAACTCTTTCCGTCCTTCACGGAAAGTACGATTACAAAGAATTGTTATATAAAATAATAGTACTCGGAAAAGAAAAAGACCTCAGGCAAATCAACGACAGCAAACTTCAGAATATATCAGACATGAGGACAACAGACATTTCTGAAGATGAATTTTCAGTTCTGGTCAGAAAATCATTTTTACATATTGAGAGTTCCAATGCATTCAGAGTTCAGAGACTGGATTTTATTAATAGCCTGCAGGAGATGAGGCAGGACCAGGAAGACCTTATTAATATCGGCAAGTCTCTTTCCAGTATTAAAGATCCTGATGAGCTGATAAATAAAATATTAATGATAAGCAAAAAGATTACAGGTGCAGACGCGGGAAGTATTTATATTACCGAAGAGGATAAGCAGGGAAACAAATATCTGAGGTTCAAGGATTCCCATACATTCAGCAGGGAAATTCCCATTAAAGAATTTACCCTCGCAATTAATAAAAACTCGATTGCAGGATATGTAGCAACAACAGGTGATACGCTGAACATTCCCAACGCGTACAATCTTCCCGGAAACGCGCCGTATTCATTTGATATTTCGTGGGACAGACAGTATAACTACATAAGCAGGTCAATGCTTGTCGTGCCGATGAGGAACCACCTTGATAAGATTATAGGCGTCATACAGCTTATTAACAGCAAAAAAGTATTTAACGGCCGGAAATATAAAAACGGGAACGAGGCTTTCGGAATTATTTTAAACAGGCTGGAAGACTTTGACAAATTAGTAAAACCCTTTGATACAAGGTATGAAAATCTTATGGAGTCCGTTGCCGGGCAGGCGGCAATTGCTATTGAAAACAACAGAATGATCAAACAGATCCAGAACCAGTTTGAAGAATTTATCAAGGCTTCTGTTACTGCAATTGAATCAAGAGATATTGCCACATCCGGACATTCTTTCAGAGTGGCCGCAATCTGCAAGGAAATGGCCGTCGCGATTAATAATAAAAAAAGCGGTCCCTTCAAAGATATAAAATACAACAGCACTGAAATCAAAGAGCTGGAATTCGCCGCACTTCTGCATGACTTCGGAAAAGTATACATTGACATTAATATTTTCAAAAAAGAAAAAAAACTGTACAGGAAAGAATTTGAAAATCTTATACTCAAATTAAATTATCTTTACCGCTTTATTGAACTCAGCTATAAATACGAAGATGTTTCCAGTACAATATTCCGGCATAAAAAAAATAAAAAAGATGAAATTCTGAAGAAAGTAAAACTAATAAAAGAAAAAATTACACTGCTTAATGAACCTACTGTTACAGAAAAAGATCCGAAAAAAATATTATCCGAAATAAAAAAAGATATCAGAGGTATCAGGCTGATTGATATTGACGGCAATAGAATCGACCTGATAACAAAAAATGAAAAACTGAATCTTGAAATTGAACAAGGAAGTTTAAACCCGTTAGAAAGAAAAGAAATTGAGAATCATGTTATATTTACCTACAATTTTGTCAGCAAAATACCCTGGCCCCCGGAATTCAAAAAAATTCCTGATATTGTTTTAAACCATCATGAAAGACCGGACGGCACAGGATACCCGAACCGAATAAAGGGAAAGAAAATTCCAGTACAGGCAAGAATTATGTCTATTGCCGACATATATGATGCATTAATAGCAACTGACAGGCCTTACAAGAAAGCAGTTTCTGCCGCGGCAGCGCTCAAGATAATGCAGAAGCAGGCTGACGATAACAAGCTGGATAAAGATTTACTGAAAATATTTATTAAACAGAGAATATATAAAACCATTGATAAAAACACTTTCAAAGTCAGGAGCAGTATAAATGAATGAAAAATTATTCAATACTGATTCAGAGATACTCCCGAAAACAATTAAAGATATATTTTATACTGTATTAATATCTGCAGTACTGGCTTTTACAGTAAACATCTTTCATCCGAAAGGATTTACATTCATCAGTACGCAGAAAGAGAAAAATATCGGTATTGTATATATCTCCAGTAAAGAAGCGAAAATAAAAAAAGACGGAAAGGCTGCTTTATTTCTTGATTCAAGACAGGAAGATGAATACAGTATAGCCCATATTACAGGCGCTGTGAATATACCTGCAGTACCTGAATCCGTATCAACAAAAAAAATATCGGAAAACCACAATCTGATATACGGGCCGGTGGAGATTGTAATTTACTGCGACGGCGTTTCCTGCGGTTCATCGGAAATTCTCGCGAACAGACTTATTGATATGGGATACTCACGGCATATTTATATAATAAAAAACGGAATTCCCGAATGGGAGGAAAACGGATTTGTTGTTGAATCCGACGGATTTGTTGTTGAATCCGACGGATTTGTTGTTGAATCCGACGGATTTGTTGTTGAATCCGACG
>JAFGDQ010000052.1 GCA_016932015.1 Spirochaetota bacterium
AATAAAAGAATTTTATTATTTATTAATAAATTATTATTTTGTCTGTTTCCGGTGATTTTTTTTACGATTTTCATAATTTGCAGATCCGGGACTCACGAATTTATATAAAATGACAGTTTATTTATTAGGTTTTTAATTTTAAATAAGTAAAATTCTGTTTAACAGAAAATAAAAAAATAGATAAAATTAGCGGATTTCTATTGACTTATAATGCTGTTATTTCTATTTATGACAGTTAATATAACAGATTAGGAAAATAATAATTATTTCTTACAATTAATCATCGAATTATGGATTACCGCTGTTTTTATTTGAGACGTTTTTATACTAATCATTAAAATACGTAATTATCAGAAAATATTTTTATATCATTGTAATTTGCAGTGCAAATTAAATGCATATTGGTTCAACCGCAATACAGCCAGTATAAAATTCTCAACAGATCAGGGAATAGTTCCATTATTAAAAGATGAAATAAAAAACTCGGAGGATCATAGTGGGAAACAACAAGTACAAAAAACTATTTGAGCCCTATCAGGTCGGCAAACTTCACTTAAAAAACCGCATGGTAAAAACTGCGGCTCAGACATATTTTTTCGAATCAGGAAAACACCGCGTAGGCAGTATAGCTAAAGCTTTTTACGGAGCAGTGGCAAAAGGCGGAGTAGGCCTTGTTGTAGTGGAAACACCTGCCATGGAATGGCCGTTGCTTGATGATGGCGACCGCAGAATGCGTATTGACAGTGATGATAATATCAAAGATGTTAAGGAACTGGCAGATGTTCTGCATCAGGATGACTGTAAATGTTTCATGCAGCTTTATCATCGCGGGCCATGGGGAAAAGAGTATAACTTTATTGCTCCCCGTCTGGCAGCATCACCTGTGCAGGCATTTTCAGAATATGATGTTCATGAAGAGGAGCCGCCAAAAGCTTTTACTATTGAAGAAATAGAAGAAACAACAGAAAGATTCGTTATGGCTGCATACCGTTTGCAACAGGGCGGTTTTGACGGTGTTGAGATAAACGCAGGAGCGGACCATATTTTCCACACATTTATTTCCCGTTACTGGAATAAGCGTGAAGATGAATACGGCCCTCAGACTTTTGAAAACAGAATGAGGTTCATTACAAACGTAGTTACAGGAATCAAAAAACGCTGTGGTGATGATTTCCCTGTTCAGGTAATTATGAATGCTTTTGAATACGGCGTTGGCGACGAAGGAATTACTCTTGATGAGGGCATACAGATTGCTAAACATTATGAGAAAATCGGAGTGGATATACTGCATGCAAGAACTATTATAGTAGGACATCATCAGGGATCTTACAACCAGGAAGTATTATGGTATCCTGAGCTTTGTTTTGACAAGAAAGACCTGCCTACAAAGGAAATGGACTGGAAACACAGAGGCGCAATGATGAACCTTCCGGCAGCGGCAGCAGTTAAAAAGGCAACTGATAAAATAACAATATTAACAACCAGCGGATTTGATGCTAAGACAGCTGATAAAGCTATCGCAGCTGGAAAAGCGGATCTGATAGGAATCAACAGACGTATTTTTGCGGATCCGAGTTATCCGAATAAAATGAAAGAAGGCAGACCTGAAGATGTTGCGCCTTGTACACATTGCGGTAACTGTAATAAAAGATATAACCAGGCAAGACAGTGTCGTATAAACGCATCGTTTGGAACCGATCTGTATGATGTTAAAAAAGCTGATAAGAAGAAAAAGGTTGTTGTTGTGGGCGGAGGCCCTGCAGGTATGCAGGCAGCACGAGTTGCGGCGATGAAAGGCCATGATGTAACCCTTTATGATAACGGACATATCCTTGGAGGAAATCTGCCTCTTGCAGCTACAATAAAGGGAACTGAAATTGAACCTGTCCCGCAAATTTATAAATACTTTGAAACTCAGTTAAAGAAACTTAAAGTCAAAATTAAGAAAGCTACAGAGATTAATGACTCCGTAATACTTGCAGAGAAACCTGATACCGTTGTTGTTGCAACAGGTGCTTTGCCGGGATATCCTGATATACCGGGTATTGACGGACCCAATGTTATTAAATCTTCTGATTTATACGGGATTGGAAAATTCTTTCTGAGATTTTTTAGCCCGGGATTCCTTAATTGTGTTCTGAAAATATTTGTTCCTCAGGGCAAAAAAATATGGAAACCGATCGGCAGGAAAATTGTTGTTATCGGAGGAGCGATTTACGGATGCCAGCTTGCTGAATTCATGGTTAAGAGAGGAAGAAAAGCTGTTATCGTTGAAGAAAGCGATGAACTTGGAAGATTATTTGCTCCTGAAAGAAAGAACCGGTTGTTCATATGGTTCAGAAAGAAAGGTGTCGAGCTGATGTCCGGTGTAAAACTTCTTGAAGTTACCAGAAAAGGATTGAAGATCAGAACAAAAGAAGGCGAAGAAAAATTAATTGAAGCAGATAATATTTTACCTGTAGGTGTTGTTCCGAATACAAAACTGTATGAAAGCCTTAAGGGTAAGGTACCGGAGCTTTACAATATCGGTGACTGCGATGATCCGGCAATTATTCCTGAAGCAACAGGCGCAGGCTGGAGAATTGGTAACCAGATATAAAATAAGATTGCATATAATTTAAATCTTTAATATAACAGAAACCCCATAGCTCGGCTATGGGGTTTCTTAATTAAAATAAAAAAGAGGGTTGCTGTTCATGAGTAAGAGAGCTATAGGAATTATTTTTGCCGGTTTTTTTACCCTTTTTACTGCTTTTGCAATAAGATATTCCTACGGCCTTATTCTTCCTCATATGCTGACTGATCTGGGAATTTTAAAATTTGAGGCAGGCATCATTTTTTCTTCATACTTTGTCAGCTGTACAATTTTTGCTCCGGTATTTGGTCTTCTCGCAGACAGAACGGATACCAGAATAATATTGAGTATATTTGTTGCTGTTCTTGGAATCGGTGCTTTTCTTATGTCATTCTCAAACTCTGTATTACAGGCTTCGGTTTTCTTTGCCATTGCAGGAATAGGGCACTCCGCGTGCTGGGCTCCTATAGTTACTGTTTTAATGCGATGGGTAAATGAAAAAAGAAGAGGAATTACTCTTTCAATTGTCGATTTGGGCACAACATCAGGAATCGCGTTATGGAGTATTATTATTCCATTTATAATCGGCGGATTCAGCTGGAAAGCTGTATGGATAAGCCTCGGTATAACCGCACTGGTTGCGGCTTTGATAAATTATATCCTGATAAGAAGCCATCCGTCTGCAGAAAATGATACAGCGAATAAAGCAGACAATCATGTTTCTGTTGTAAAAACTTATGCGGAAATTTTAAGAAAATCTCAGTTTTATTTTATAGGATTTTCCTATATGTTTATAAGCTTTTCGATACTTGTCCCTTTTACTTTTCTGACAGTGTATGCGACAAGTGACTTAATGATTAACTATCAATCCGCTGCCTTCCTTATAACTATAATTGCTGTTTCAGGCGCTATAGGGAAATTGATTCTGGGACATCTTTCGGATGTGTTCGGAAGAATTAAAATAATGATTCTTTGCGGATTTCTTACTGCTGTCGGGAATACGGGAATTGCCTTTGCAGATAATTTTTATATGCTGGTTTTATTTGTGGTTGTGTTCGGTGTTGGTTACGGGTCTCTCTGGGCTGTATATGCCGCATCTGCCAGGGACAGGTTTTCAATGCATAACTCCGGCAGCATATTAGGCCTGTGGGCATTATTCCACGGTTTGGGTTCTGTTCTGTCGCCTGTAATAAGCGGATGGATTATTGATTCAACAGGCAGTTATTTTCCGGCGTTTATACTTGCTGTGACAGCGTCAGTTATTTCGTTTATTCTTCTTTTACCGGTGACAATACTGGATCAAAAATAGTTTTGAGATCTTCTGGATTAAATCTTAAAAAAACTAATTTTATCCCTGAGGTTTTCAGCCATTGATGCAAGCTTGCTGGCATTGGCAGTCATCTGTTCCGCACCGGCCGCAGTGGATTGAATCAGGTCATTGATATTGGTCATTGATTTCATTGCTTCATTTACAGCAGTCTTCTGTTCTTCTGAAGCGCTTCTGACTTCATCTGATCTTTTTCTGACGTCTTCCGCACTTTCATTGACCGATTCATTCGCAGTCTGCTGATTTCTCATTTCAACAATCAGCATATTCATCATTTCATTAATCGCGTCAACACCGTCAATTACACTGCCAATACTGTTTACAGTGTTAACAACGTTATGCATCCCTGAGTCAACTTCCTCCTTATTTTGCTTTATCAGTAAATCAATATCACCGATACTGCTAGCTGTCTGATCGGCTAACTTTGAAATTTCGTCAGCTACTACCGCGAAGCCTCTTCCGGCTTCTCCTGCTCTGGCTGCTTCTATTGCCGCATTTAATGAAAGAAGGTTAATGCGCGTTGATATATTATTAATTATATCAACTATATCGGTAACCTTCTTGAAACTTTCAGTAATCTTGTTCATGATTGTATCCATCATGCGTAATGATTCATTTCCGGATTCAGCCTGCTCTGAGATTTTTTTTGACAAATCCTGTGTTTCGGTAATCCTCGCGGCCATTGTATTGATCATGTCTGAAAGTCCATTCATTAATGTTATAAGTTCATCAAGCTTTTTATACTGAAACTGGGAATTTTCGGAAACATTATCCACGCCTGCGCTGATTTCCTCCATAGTTGCCGTTATTTCTTCAGAGGATGCCGCCTGGCTTTGAGAGTTTTCCGCAAATGATGTCAGGGTGGAGGAAAGTTCATCGGATGACACACCAAGGTCGTCCGAAACAAAAACCACTTCCTTTATGGTATTGCGTACTTTATCAATGAAGCTGTTGAAAAATGACCCCATTTCATTGATTTCATCTCTGGCATTTTGTCTGACAGGATATCTTGTTCCAAGGTCACCTGACGCTCCTTTAGTGAAAATATTTTTAAAAGATGAAATGGAATTATAAATATTCCGGGAAAGATAAATTGCGATCAATGCGACAATTACAATAAGAAATACGGCCACCGCCATTGAAACAATAGTAACTCTTTTCATTACTTCTTTTGAAGTAACATAAGCGTTATCTGCAACTGCCTTTGCTTCTTTGTTTATTACATATACACCTGTTATTCTATCACTCATTCCTTTTTTTAACTGATTTACGATTTCATTAACCTTTTCATTATCACTGATCATTACAAGTCGTACAAAATCTTTTTCCGAATCCTCCCATATTTTCAGCATGCTTTCAATGTCCTGAAGGGTTTCTTTTCCCTTTTCATCTTCAATCCATTTTTTAAGTCCTGATACTGAACTGCTTATGGACTGATATGTTATTGGAAGTTCTGTACTCAGGCTCATGGCTTCGCTTTGATTCTTCTGGCTTATTGCTGAAGAGAGATTTGTCAGGTTAGTGTCAAATTCTCTAAGCGCTTTTTCAGCTTCAAGAGATAAGTTTGCTATAATGAAAGTGTTATACATCTTATCAGAATTCTTTTTCCCGACATTCTGTAATTCATAAAGAAGAAATCCTATTGCCGCAATTGAAAGAAGTAAAATAATTGAAAAGCTGACAATTATTTTGGAAACAATTTTCATTCCGGTAACTGCTGATAAGATGGATTTAAAGATATGAAAATTCATATTGCGCTCCCTTGAGATAGAACATTTTTATTTTTAATTTATGGTTACTAAAATAATCATGTAATGATCTTTGCATATTATATACCGTATAAGCTGTATTAATCAATAATAATTATAGTATGAATTTATAACAACCGTTTGCCGGGAAAAGGGTTGGTCAGTACTAATTGTTTTAAATATTAAAGTCAGGGATTTTTTTATTGAAGGCAAGTTAATGGAAAAACAATTTTTAACCCTAAAATTCAATTGACTTCATTAAATTATATCAATATCAATTAAATAACAGAGTTCATTCCCTATGGTTTATATTATCGGACTATTGCGGGATAGAAATTATATTCTTTATAATCTGGATTGATAAAATTTTACAGGAGATGTTTTATGGCTGAAACCAGGTATGGTAAATATATTGTAACAGAAGACAAAATGCCTCCGGAACCTGAGGCATGGGTTAAAGCAATGGAGGATCAGGCTAAAGAAGGAAAAATAATAGACCGGACTATGCTGCTCGGAATTATGGACTCAATTGTACCGGGATGTTCATTATTCGCGGGTTGTGAAATAATATGGGGACTCCCTAACGGCAAACCTGTTGAAATTGAAATACCCCACAGCCATGATTTTGATGAGGTTATCGGTTTTGCGGGAACAAACAGAAATTATCCGCGCGAACTTTGCGGAGAGATAGAATTCCTGATGGGAGGGGAAAAGCATATTCTTACTAAAACATGTCTGATCTTTGTACCGAAAGGAGTAGATCACTGCCCGGTTAAATTTAACAGAGTTGATACGCCAATTTTTATGTTTGAAGCTGCAAGTCAGGAATATAAAAAGAATCTTTAGCGTTTAAAGTCCTGATTGGAAAAAGTCTCGTATGAAAGACGGCTTTCGTTCTGCTGTCAAACTTCATTGTTCTATGTTCCGTATCTTGATAAAATCCGGCTTTTACAGGCCGGATTTGTATATAAAGGATTGATGTCAGTCATATCTAAAAAAAATAGAATGCTGTTTTAAATTCTCAGGGACGGCAGAGTATAGTTTATAAGAAGATTTTTCATACAGTGTTTTTTTTGCTGAAGACAGTTTGGAAGCTGTCGTGATTGATTAAGACAATAAAATTTTAGAGGGAAATTTCTAAATATGGAAATAATTACAGATCCTTTTTTTTATATGATAGCAGTACCGGCAGTTTTATTATACGGGATGGCAAAAGGCGGGTTGGGTCCCGGCCCTGCGGCTGTAGTGGTTCCCTTAATGTCGCTGGTAATCGCTCCTGTGCGTGCGGCGGCAATTATGCTGCCTATACTTTGTGTAATGGATCTGTTTGCTGTATGGAATTTCAGAAAGAGTTTTGACCGGCGTCATCTCAGGATACTTCTTCCCGCGGGAGTAGCAGGGATTATAATAGCTTCTTTTCTTATGGGGTATCTCAGCAATGAAGCTATAAAATTAATAATCGGTCTGATTGCTGTTGTATTCTGCCTAAATTACTGGATCAAGAGAGAAGTTAAAAATAAAAAACCGGGGGTGCTGAGCGGATGTATATGGGGCACGCTTGCGGGTTTTACCAGCACTCAGATACACGCGGGAGGCCCGCCGATCAGTGTCTATCTGCTGCCTCAAAAGCTGGATAAGCTTACCCTGATGGGCACCATTGCGATATTTTTTATAGTAATAAATTATCTTAAGGGAACCTCTAAAAATTACTTTATAAAGAGTACATTTCCTAAATTTAAACAATATTCCCTTTTCTTATTCAAAATTTTTTAAA
>JAFGDQ010000053.1 GCA_016932015.1 Spirochaetota bacterium
AATTTCATTTCTAAGCTCTTTTTATTCTATTATCGTAAAAAGAGCTTTCTTTCTAATTCAGGTCTCCTAAATTCTACGCTATCAAAATTTTTGATTTTTTATATTTAATATTTATATAATTCAAACCTGCTACAGCTAAAGTAATTTTCGGTAATTAAAAAAATATTTTTTTATAAAGAGGCGCTTAGATAGAATTAAAATTACATGGTATTGTCAAGTATTTTAATCCGTGAACAATGTCACAAATATGTGAAACAGCCGGTTTTTTAACAAAAAACGCGGCAAGCGGTAACTGACTGAATTAGCTTAAAAAAACTACTTAATCAGCTTCATGAATTCTTCTCTTGTTTTCAGATCCTTTCTGAACAAGCCTTCAACATATGATGTTACAGTATAAGGATCAGACCTATTGGCACCTCTCATTTCAAGACAGAGATGCCTTGCCTCCATTACAAGACCGACACCTTTCGGCTTCAGATTCTTCATAATAGTATTAACAATCTGCGTAGTCAGTCTTTCCTGTACCTGCAACTGTTTACTCAGTATGTCAACCACCTGGGTAATTTTGCTGAGCCCCAGTATTTTATTTTCATCCGGAATATATGCGATGTGGCATTTCCCGAAAAACGGAAGTAAATGATGCTCACACATTGAATAAAAGGGTATATCCTTCAACAAAATCATACCATCATGTTCAAGCTCATGTGTCTCCTGTATGATTCTGCCGGCTTCTTCCATTGTTCCGGACAAAAGTTCTTCATACAGATCAGCAATTCTTTCAGGTGTGCGTTTAATACCCGGACGGTTAACATCCTCTCCAATAGCTTCAAGTAAATCCGTTACTGCTTTTTTAATCTTCTCTTTATCCAATCTGAATTTCCTTTAATATTTAATCTAATAATAACAATTTTTTTAAGATTATATTATTGAATCTTCATTCTTATTCATAATAAACAGCCTGAGACCTCTCTGACTCCCATACGGATATTCTTGAGACATTAATTCCTGACGGCATTTTGTTCTGAAGCTGAGTATATATATATTTTGCAATAAATTCAGCACTTGGGTTGCTGTTTTTGAAAACCTCAAGATTATTTAAAAGGCAATGATCGAGTTCGTTTAATATTTCCTTCAGACTTGCCTTAAATATTTTAAAATCAATCAGCATTCCAACATTATCCAGTTTTTCTCCTTCAATTTCAGCTTCTACTTTCCAGTTGTGCCCATGCAGGTCCTCGCATTTTCCCTGATAGCCGTTCAGAAAATGGGCAGAAGAAAAATAATCAAAAACTCTCAAACAATACATTATATCTTTATCCTCCACGCTATGCCGCAGCACAGTGAATTTTCATAAGTTAGTGTATACTTAACCAGTAAATTCTTAATGCTTAAAAGTAATATCCTCTTATTTAATTTCCGAGTGATATTCCTGAATCGATTTAACAGATAACTGTCCTCTGGATTTTACTTTAGACAGACCGTTTACAGCAGCCTTGGCTGCCGCGACTGTTGTAATTATCGGGATATGGTATCTTACCGCAGCCTGACGTATGGTATAAGCATCATATCTCGGAATTTTTCCAGTTGGTGTATTAATTATTAAATCGATTACTTTATCCTTAACAAGATCAATAATATTAGGCCTTCCTTCGCTGACTTTAAACACCCTTTCGCATGCAATTCCGTTTTCATTCAGAAACTGAGACGTACCTTCAGTTGCGATCAGTTTATAGCCGTTCCCGGATAAAAGCTTTGTTTCTTTAAGGAGTTCCTGTTTTGATCTATCGTTTATGCTTAAAAATATTGTTCCCTTTTCAGGCAGCGGATCCCCTGCTGCCATTTCCGCTTTATAATATGACTCGCCGAAATCCTGCGAGATTCCCATAACCTCGCCGGTTGACTTCATTTCAGGTGAAAGGATTGTATCAACTCCCGGAAATTTATTAAAAGGAAGCACAGCCTCTTTTACACTGTAATATGGAATCTTCTTCATTTCAAGAAGTCCGAAATCAGCGAGCTTTTTCCCCAGCATGATTCTCACCGCTACCTTTGCCAGGGGCACTCCGATTGTTTTCGAAACAAAAGGAACAGTTCTGGAGCCGCGGGGATTAACTTCGATTACATATATTTTGCTGTCTTTAACAGCAAACTGAATATTCAAAAGACCTATCACATTCAGTTCCAGGGCAAGTTTCCTGGTAGCTTCGGTTATTTCTTCAAACAGTTTATCCCTGATTGTAAGAGTAGGTATCACACATGCAGAATCTCCGGAATGAACCCCTGCCTGTTCAATATGCTCCATTATTGCGCCGATAAAAACATCTTTTCCGTCGCAGATGGCATCCACATCAATTTCTATCGCATCATCGAGGAATCTGTCTATAAGGATCGGATGTTCAGGCGAAAGATGTACTGCTGATCTGATATATGCATGCAGGCTGTCTTCATCATAAACAATTGACATTGCCCTTCCGCCGAGAACATAAGAAGGCCTTACAAGTACCGGATACCCTATAGAAGACGCGATTTTTACAGCATCCTCTTCATTGAAAGCCATTCCGTTCTTAGGCTGAAGCAATTCCAGCTTCTCTACCACTTCAGAGAATCTTTCCCTGTCCTCCGCCCTGTCAATCGAATCAGGAGAAGTTCCGATTATTTTAACTCCGTTTGCTTCAAGGTCACGGGCAAGACGAAGCGGGGTCTGTCCTCCGAACTGGACAATAACGCCGTCCGGTTTCTCTTTATTATAGATATGCAGAATATCCTCAAGAGTAAGCGGCTCAAAATAAAGCCTGTCAGAAGTGTCGTAATCAGTTGAAACAGTTTCAGGATTAGAGTTAACCATTATAGAATCGATGCCCTCTTCCTTTAAAGCAAATGAAGCATGGCAGCAGCAGTAATCGAACTCGATTCCCTGCCCGATCCTGTTGGGCCCTCCTCCGAGAATCATAATCTTTTTTCTGTCAGAATCCCTGGACTCGTCCTCATTGTCATATGAAGAATAATAATAGGGAGTATAGGCTTCAAATTCCCCCCCGCATGTGTCTACAAGACGGTATCCGGGAATAATATTATTTTTGAATCGGAAATCCATGATTTCCTTTTCTTTCTGTTTTCTCTTCCTGTAAAATTCTTTCTGAAACTCTACTCCCCTGCCGTTCAGTTCCTTCAGCGAATCATAATCAGTAAGGCAGCCAAGCTGTCTGTCCGAGAACCCGAGCATTTTCATTCTCAATACTTCATCCTTCTCCAGCCCGTTTGCTTTATATTTATCAACAAAATTCTCTTCAGCGTCAACCAGCTCTTTCATCTGGCTCAGGAACCATGGGTCAATGGAGGTTATCTGATAAATCTTATCCACACTCCATCCGCGTTTTAATGCCTCTTTAATGTAAAAAATTCTTTCAACCTTCGGTGTGGCTATACTGCTTTTGATGAAATTCTCAAGAGAATTTTCAGAAATCGCCTCTATTCCGTTTTCAATCGTAAAATCGCCGTCAGAGCCGAGGCCGTATCTGTCGGTTTCAAGGGAACGGAGAGCTTTCTGCAACGATTCCTTAAAAGTTCTCCCCAGGGACATTGCCTCTCCCACAGATTTCATCTGTGTACCGAGAGTCGTGTCTGCTCCTTCGAATTTTTCAAACGCCCATCTGGGAATTTTTACCACAACATAATCGATTGTCGGTTCAAAACACGCTGGTGTTTCCCTTGTAATATCATTGCTGATTTCATCGAGTGTAAGCCCTATTGCAAGCTTTGCAGCAATTTTCGCGATAGGAAAACCGGTGGCTTTCGAAGCAAGGGCGGATGAACGCGATACCCTCGGATTCATTTCAATTACCATAACCCTACCGTCCTGCGGGTTAACGGCAAACTGTATATTCGATCCCCCTGTATCAACTCCGATCTCTCTTATTATAGCAATAGCCATATCTCTGAGATTCTGATATTCTTTATCTGTTAAGGTCTGCTGAGGAGCTACAGTAATGGAATCGCCCGTATGAACTCCCATTGGATCAAAATTTTCAATTGAACAGATAATAACAACATTATCACTGGTGTCCCTCATTACCTCAAGCTCATACTCTTTCCATCCGAGTATGGACTCTTCAAGGAGCACCTGGCTTATCGGCGATTCATCAAGCCCTTTTGTAACAAGTTCAATAAAATCCTCCCTGTTATAAACAACATTGGCTCCGGTTCCTCCCAGAGTAAATGCCGGTCTGATTATTATCGGAAGCTTTATTCTTTCCAGCACTTCAAAAGCCTCTTCAATGGATGAAGCAAGTCCTGAATCAGGCACCTGGAATCCTTTTTTTATCATGGCTTTCTTGAATAGGTCCCTGTCTTCCGCTTTTTTTATGGAATCGATATTTGCGCCTATGAGCTCAACATTGTATTTTTCAAGAATACCTTTTTCGCTCAGACTCATGGCCGTGTTTAAAGCAGTCTGACCGCCTACCGTAGGCAGTATTGCATCAGGCTTTTCCCTGATGATTATTTTCTCTATAACATCAGCTGTTATTGGTTCAATGTAGGTTCTGTCTGCCAGATCCGGATCAGTCATAATTGTAGCAGGATTTGAATTGATAAGTACTACAGTATACCCTTCTTCTTTCAAAGCCTTGCATGCCTGAGATCCGGAATAATCGAATTCACAGGCCTGGCCTATGACTATCGGGCCTGAACCCAGTATCAGAATTTTATGTATGTCATTTCTTTTTGGCATATTTTCTCTGTGAAATAAATTTTGATCATTGATAACTGATTTTATGCTGAATGTTTCGAGTAAAGCAATTTTTATTCATTAAAAGAGAAATAATGCGGTTTTTGTAAATAAGAAAAATTATAAGCCTGATTTTTTGTTTAAAAAATATGCTATAAAGGAGTAAGAAAAATTTTTTGGGGGTTTAGTATATTTATTAACTTTATTGAACTATTTTTTATCACTCTCATTACATTTTTTCAGCCATTTCAAGCATTTCAATGCTCATTTCAAGCTCCCTCTGCATATCAATTTTCCACTTTCCGCTTTCCTTAACTAATCTGAAAGTAAGTTCAAGACCCTTCATATTTTCTATGGGATGTGCTGTGTATTTTACTTTAACCACAGCATTATTGCCTTCAATATTCTCTTCTATTATAGTCCAATCCATACCCTTTGTAAATTTTTTATCCATATAATCGCTTTTATCACTGCCTCCAATTGACAGCTTTTCCAGTTTCTCAAATGCTTTCAATGTGCCTATTGTGTAATAATTGCTGTTTTTTTTAACAGGGTCGTCATTTCCTGAATTTTTCATATCTTTCAGGACATCGCCCGGACTGTTTGAACAGGAAATTACAATTATTGAAAAAAAAACTAAAATTATTCCCGAAAAAACAGATCTCATGCAAACCTCCGGTTTTATTTTTTAACGGGATAATCTTCTGAATGATAAGTTTTCTTTTAATGTATAAAAATCGCTTCCCTTAGGTACATCGCGCAACCTGGTTCTCAGAGTTTCCGGATCAATAAGTTCTTCAAACGGAACCGGCTTTAAGTCAAAATTGTCATTAACAGAAACCATTACACCAAACCTGTTTTCAGAATAAAATTTATAAGCTCCGTAGCCTAGCATACTTCCAAGCACTACATCAAAACTTATAGGTGATCCGGCTCTTGTTTCATAGCCGATCTGTTTTGCCGTCAATTTAATACTGCCGCCGGTTCTTTCATTATATTTTTCCCGTACTTTATTCGCGAGAAGCCTCGAAATATTAGCTTTTCCGAACATTACGTTCCCGTGCCGGTCCTTCTCAACAGGAATGACTCCTTCAGGAAGTTTATCAGCAAGGCCTTCCGCTACGGCAATTACCCCATACGGCTTTTCCTTTTTTTTCCTCCGCAGTATAACATCCGCAATTTTTTCAGAGATTTTATCCAGGTCAAGAACATCCTCCTCAATATCCTCATTAGCTATCATCATTATTGCTTCTGACGCAATGCCTGCCGCATATGTGATCCAGCCAGCTTTTCTGCCCATAAGTTCAACTATATAAAAACTTTCCGTTGCCTGTGAATCAGCTCTCAGATTCAGCATGATTTTCTGTGCTGTGTCAACTGCTGTCCAGTAACCGAATGTCCACGGAATTCCGTAATAATCATTATCAATTGTCTTTGGAATATGAATAACCGGAAACCCCATATTCCATAAAAAGTTAGCGGTTTTTAATGTGTCATCACCGCCTATTGATATTAAAGCTCCTATTCTTAAATAATCAAACGCGTCTATAATGTTTTTAAGTTTCCTGTTTTTCCCTGTCTCTTCAAGGTCTTCAAGTTTTTCAATCTGTTTTCCGGGATTAGCTCTTGATGTTTTGAGATATATTCCTCTTTCATTCCTGACCTGTGAAATCGCGTATGTAATCTCTGTATAATGAAGATTTTCTCTGAGCTGCTGCTCAGGAGAATTTATATTAAAATCCTGCAGGTATTCATACCCTTTAAAGATTCCTGTAACCGGAATATGACTGTCCAGAAAATTCAGCGCTGTAGATGAAATTACCGTATTCGCACTGGGCGCGGGCCCTCCTGAGAATAAAATCCCGACTTTTTTCCCTTTATGCTGCATTTGAACACTCCTGTTTCATTTATTTTAAATAAACACAGTATTCAAAAATTCCTTATACATTATAAAAAAATAATATTTTTATTATTTAATTTGCCTTATTGTGAGGATTACTATATATCGAAGTCATCAAAAGATCAATCATATATTCATTAATTTTAATAAATATTAAATTTGAACCTGATGGAAATTTCTGCGTTTTCACAATGGTTGATACAAACGTGGAGGATATTATTCATTTCGAATTTGGAATAGAAGATACTGGATATGCAAATCAGGAATTAACGACTAACTTTACAATACCGCAAATGTAGAGACAGGCACATAGGCCTGCCTTTACATTTTTACACTTACAATGACTCAGTCTGCTTAATATTCTTCGCAGAAATATAAATTGTACCTGAAGGTGTAATCATCTTGATTCTGCTACCGCGCGATAATATAGCGCCCTTGTATGTTTTGCCGTTATAAAGCCTTACAAGATCAATACGTCCGTACTTTTCTTTTATTTCATTTAAAGTTAAAGTATTCTTTTCTTTCAGAAATTTATTAATTTCGCGATCAATGCGTATATCATTTTCACTTATCTCTTTGCCAATAACGGAAAGCTCCTCATCGCTGACCGAATCAATATCTTCAATATATTCTATATTCTCAAGCTTCTGCAAAGTCAGCTTTTCAACCTTATCTATTTCACGTATCTCGACCTCACCGTCCGAGACATAGGCAGCGTTCCCCGCATTTGCCGGTTTTTCTTCTTCTGAAGTAAGATGTTTTACAACGACTTCCCCTTCAGTAACCGCGATATTTGTAACATCGTTTTCATAATATCCGGTGGAAAAAACAGTTCCGCGTACTGATGCAACAACAGTAGGTGTTTTAATATTGTACTTTTCACCTTTCTTCAGCCTGGAAATTTTTGACAATACCAGTCCCTTCTTAAGACTTATTTCATCCTGCCCGTAGTTGAGTATTGATGCCATTTCAACAATTGATCCGGACTGCACTCTGAACATAAGCCTTGATCCCATTTGAACAACCATGTATGAATTCTTTCCGGTACTGATAATGTCATTATCAGTTAAAACATCACGAACTCTGGCTGCATGCGATCCGCTGCTGTTTTCTATTGTCACATCACCAAGTACGAATGTTACAACAGCTTTATCATTTTTTTCCTCAAGCAGCTTATCTTTAATACAGCCGGAGAAACTGACAAATAATGTCATAATTAATCCGTTAATCAATATTACTTGCGCTTTTCTTAATTTCATAATATCCCTCTTTCAGGTAAATACTTAAATTTGAATTCCGGTTCAAATATTTTTATATCAATCATTCTTTTGCCCTGTAACCGTTAAATTCATAATCAGCTTTTATTTAAAAAATCAATTTAATTGATTATTATTCTGCATTTCACATCTTTCATCGGGATTTTTTTAAACCCGTCAATAGTAACTATACTGTAGAAATCATCAATTGAAACTACATATCCGGTAAATTCCCTGCCATTAAAAAGATAAACAATCTCAAGCCTGCCGAATTCTTTTTTTATTTCCTCATTGGAATTAAACTTTTTACTGCTGTAAATCTCTTCAGCATCTTTTTCCAGACTTAATTTTATTGTTGCTGTTTTACAAGCTACAGTCTCTGGTTTAACAGCTGACTCAACTTCTATTTTACTTTCCTGTGTTTTCTTTTCGCCTGTCTTTACACACTTATTTTCTTTAACATTATTATAATTTAAAACGAATAAACAAGTCCCTGCAATCAGCAGCAGAACACTTAAACCGATTATACCGCCGAGTTTGATCTTCCCTTCCATTATTAATGCCTCCTGACAGTAAGCAGTAATTTCAAACGAAAGGTATTACATTGAAAGCTGGAATTATTTTAACACTATTCCAGAATTCTCACATTCTTAACTTTATCAGCCGGAATCCTTACTGCTCCTTTCAGTGTCACAATCCGGAAATTTTTACCGCGGGAAATAATGGCTCCTTTATAAATTCTGCCGTTATACAGCTGTACTTCCTCCAGCTTGCCGTATTTGCGCTTTATATCATCCAGTGTTTTTATCTTATCTTCTGATCTGTTTTTATCTTCTGCATCACTGCCATCAGAAGTATCCGTGTTCAATTCATTCAGTTCAGTTTCGGTTTTTTCCATTATTTTATCTATATACTCAAGATTCCCGAATTTTCCAAGAGGAAGCTCTTCGCTTTTAACCGAATTCTTGACAATAGTACTGTCTCCTTCAATTACAGCAGTCCTGCCCGGGCCTACAAGAACTGTTTCATTATTCTGCAGATTCGTGGCTCTTACCATGCCTTCAACTACCATTACAGTTGTTTTCCTGTTCAGGTATTTTACACTGAATAAAGTGCCGGCAACTCTTACCATGGCATTAGAAGTGGCAACACTGAACTGTTCATTCTTAGCCAGCTCTTTAACATTGCAGAAAACCGTTCCTGAATCAAGTCTTAAGGCTTTTAATTTTAAATTAATATCAACCTTTGCGAGACTTTCCTCAAGAACTCGGACCATAGTCTTTTTCTCAAGCTGAAACAGAAATACACCTTTTTTCCCGGTAATTATTTCGTCTTTTGTCAGCAGCCTGTCTTTTGGTTTTATGCCGGATATCTCTCTGCCGTCTCTGACAATCCTTATACCGCTGTCAGCGATAAGAATATACCCCTTCTGGTACTCCTTAATTCCAGTCCCTGCAATGTGAACCGTTGCGATATCCCTGTAATTATAAAAAAGCAGGGCGGAAGATGAAACAATCACAAACAAAGAAAATACAGATACTGCGGCAAATACCCTTGCTCCTCCTGCAGGCGAAATATTTATACCGAATCTGCCTAACAGATATTCAAAATAAACAGCCGCTGATACAAAAGGAGAATCGTACCTTTCCTTTTTCAATATTCCGGCCAATGTCTTTCTTTTTGATTTCAAAATTCTGCGCTTAACAGAATAGGAAAGACGGGATGTAAGCTTGTACTTTTTAAGTATTCTTTCAAGTCTGGCCGGTTCTTTCATAGTAAATCACCTAACTCTTTAATGCCCCGCTCGCGCAGCCGGGCCATTATTTTTTCGCAGATCCTGTTGTATCTGTACCTCGTTTGCTTGTAATTAAGCTTCAAATGTCTGCTGGCCTGGACAATTGTATACCTGTAAACAGCAATGAGATTGAAAATAACAGTGTCTGACTTTTCATCCTCATCATCGCTTTCACTGCTTATCTCCTCTATTACCTGCGAAATCAGAACACGCGCTTCCCTGAAACCGTTTACATAGCCCATGCTGATATCATCAAAAAGGTCGCTGATATCCTCATCACTTTTTCTCTGCTTATAAAAATCGATTACAACAATACGGAGACAGCCTAAAAGCCATTTTCCGGGATTTTCAATTTCGTCCAGTTTATTGTAAAATCTGAAAAATACCTCCTGGCAAATATCTTCACTGTCATGATAATTGTTTACCTTTGAGTAAATAGTACTGAACACAAGTGAGTAGAATGAATTGTAAAGATCATTAAACTTTTTAACTTTTGGATCTGAAAGCGCACCTGTAAGTTTCAATGTAAGCACCTTTGCTTTACAAAATTATAGTAGAGAAAAACAGGAAAAATTCCCCAATTTTTTTGATTTTTTTCGGATTTTTTTTTAAAAGCAATAAATGAAAGAAAAAATTCATACCGGTTATTCCGGAAAAATCACTATGAATTATATATCTATATAATAATATCGTTAGAGAAAGTAATAATTTTGAAAAAATTTCTAATATTCAGGCTTATGCTGTCTGCTATTAAAATATTTATCCTGAAAATTCCTCAATCAGATTATGAATTTCATCCTTTCCTTCACGGGTTTTTGAGGAGGATAAAAATATAGAATTTGTATCCACCATGAATTCAGAGGCAATTGTTTTTACGGCTTTTATTCTCTGGCTTTTTGAAAGTTTATCGCATTTTGTTGCGATGACGGCTACAGGTCTGTTCTGACCCGCAATTGATGCAACAATATCCCTCTCAAAATCTCCCGGCACTCTCCTTATATCAACCAGCAGGAATGCGATTTTTAGAGTCGGCCTGTTCGAAATATACTCTTTTATCAACGGCATGAATTTCTCACGGATATTTTTTGAAACCCTTGCATATCCGTAACCCGGCATATCCGCCAGTGAAATATTGTCATTGATTACGAAAAAATTTACAAGCTTTGTAACACCGGGCTTTGCCCCTGTTTTCACAAGGGATTTACGGCCTGTCAGCATATTTATCAGAGATGATTTTCCTGTATTTGACCTGCCGAAAAAAGCGAACTCAGGATAATCATAGTCAGGAAAATCTTTGGCTTTACCCGCACTTTTTATGAATTTAACATTTTTAATTTTCATATTGAATTCTTTGAAAGGCCTTACAGCATCAGCACGCAGTTTAACCGCGGGCTGATGCTGTAAAAATGTATTAACTGCTGTTTTACCAAAGATCTTTCCTGATAAGAACAGCATGGTCATCAGGATAATAATTTTTCCGGATGCCTGTTTCCTGAAATCCGAGCTTTCTGTAAAAAGCTCTTGCTCCGACATTCTTTTCTCTTACCTCAAGAAACATGACTTTCGCGCCGGCCCTGCCGTATTTACGTATGTAGTAATTAATAAAAGACATTGCAATGCCGCGCTTGCGGAAATCACCCGATACGGCGATTTTATGCAGCTGAATTTCTTCCCCTACAAACCATGCTATTGCAAAACCGATTATATCTTTTCCATATTCCGCTACAATTATATCTGAAAGCGAAACATCGAATTCATTATAAAACCCTGACATAGACCACGGATTTTTAAACGACTCCTGCTCTATCATATAGATCTGTTCAATATCATCTATACCGGCTTTGCGAAGAGAATAATCAATACTCTGGAGCATATGCTTATTTCTTAAAGTTCCTCAGCTTTTTTCCGGACAGCTCCTTTATCCGCGGACATGGCAAGTTTCGAATAAATACGAAGGGCATTAGAGATCACTCTCTTCCTTCCCGCGGGTTTGTACGCGTTCTTCCCTTTAGCCTGCTCCTTCTTTCTTCTGGCAGCAAGTTCTTTTGCAGGAAGTTTTACATCCAGCTTTCTGGCTTTAATATCTATCTCAATGATATCCCCGTCTTTAACAAGAGCAATGTCTCCTCCGTTTGCAGCTTCAGGTGAAACGTGCCCGATTGACAGGCCGGAAGTGCCGCCTGAGAATCGTCCGTCAGTGATTAGCGCGCATTCCTTGCCGAGATTCATGGACTTGATATAGGATGTCGGGTAAAGCATCTCCTGCATTCCCGGGCCTCCGCTCGGACCTTCATAGCGGATAACCACAACATCTCCGGACTTTATCTTTCCGCCGAGAATAGCGTCACATGCTGCTTCCTGTGAAAAATATACTTTCGCAGGGCCGCTGAATTTATATATGCTTGGATCAACACCTGCTGTTTTTACTATGGATCCGTCCTTGGCTATATTACCGTAAAGAACAGCAAGCCCTCCGTCTTTTGAATATGCATTTTCAATAGTCCTTATGCAGCCGTTTTTTCTGTCAGTATCAAGAGTTTTATACATTGTGCCCTGGGAACCGAGCTTGAGGTTGCGTCCCCTGCCTTTTGGAGCACTTCTGTATATTTCTGTTGCAGCAGCTACTGCAGTCGGCCTTACTATATCATACATATCAAGAGCATCTTTCAGGGTGCCGGTATCCACACGTTTAACAGAAGTGTCAATCAGTCCCGCTCTGTCGAGTTCGCCCATAATACCAAGAATTCCTCCGGCCCTGTTGACATCTTCTACGTGATATGCGGAACTTGGCGCAACTTTGCAGATGTTCGGAACTTTCTTTGAAAGCGTATCAATATCCTTCATGGTGAAAGTCACACCTGCCTCCTGGGCAACTGCAAGCAAATGAAGAACAGTATTGGTTGAACCACCCATTGCAATATCAAGTGCCATAGCATTCATAAATGCTTTTTTAGTGGCTATTGATTTAGGAAGCACTGAATCATCGCCTTTATTATAGTAAATATCAATCATTTCAATTATGCGGTGAGCTGCTTTCTCGAAAAGCTTTATCCTGTTCTTATGAGTAGCCACAATTGTGCCGTTGCCCGGAAGAGCAAGACCGATCGCTTCAGTAAGGCAGTTCATTGAATTTGCGGTAAACATACCTGAACATGATCCGCATGTAGGGCAGGCCAGCTTTTCGATTTCATCGATCTCGCTGTCACTGACTTTCGGATCGGCTGACATTATCATTGCATCGATTAAATCATACTTCTTTCCTTTTATTACTCCGGCTTCCATTGGCCCGCCTGAAACAAAAATCGTCGGAATATTCAGTCTCATTGAAGCCATAAGCATACCGGGTACGATCTTATCGCAGTTCGGAATACATATCATGGCATCCGGCATGTGAGCATTGCACATATATTCAACACTGTCAGCAATTACTTCGCGTGAAGGAAGAGAATAAAGCATTCCGTCATGACCCATCGCAATACCATCATCTATCGCGATTGTATTGAACTCGGCTGCGAAATATCCCATTTTTTCAATAATTGCTTTGATCTGCTGTCCTATTTCATGCAGATGAACATGCCCGGGTACAAACTGGGTAAATGAATTTACAATAGCTATTATGGGTTTGCCTATCTGGCTTTCTTTCATTCCATTGGCGCGCCACAGGCTTCTGGCACCTGCCATCCTTCTTCCTTTGGTACTTTTCTCACTTCTTAATGGTATTGACATATCAAACTCCTGAAAAAATATTCTCGTATAATCTATTATCTGTTAATGTTTATTTTTTTATTAAATCAGCTGATACAGTAGTTATCAATAAAAAACATTAAATAGAAATATTATCAAATTTAAATATCGCATCCCAGAAAAAATACTTGATGTCAAGATAAATAATACTAAAAATACCTAGTAAAATTCAAATTAAAAGGAATTAGAATGCCGCATGTAACTGTTAAACTGTATCCCGGAAGAACAGAGGAGCAGAAGAAAAAACTTTCCGAAGAAATACTCAAAAACGTCGTCAGCATTGCAGGATGCGAAAAAAAATCCGTATCTGTTGCTATTGAAGAGGTCAATCCCGAAGACTGGGCAGAAACATATAAAAAAGAAATAATGAATAATGATAAACTTTATGTCAAACCCGGATATGACCCGTTCAAATAAATTCCTATAAAATATATATAGAGATAAAAAAATGCATCTTACAGAAATCAGCATACATCCGGACAAGTTTCCCAACAGGGAGGTTTATCCGTTCAATCTCGAGATTTTTCGCCATCCGAAAACCATTTCACTTAATTCCGGAGTAACACTTTTTGCAGGGGAAAACGGTACAGGAAAATCCACTCTGCTTGAGGCTGTAACGCGTTTGTGCAATATACATATATGGCAGGACAGCGAAAGGGCGCGCTATAAACGCAGCCCTTATGAAAGAAAGTTCTACAGATATATCTCCGTTAAGTGGGCTGACGAACCGGTTGCCGGTTCTTTTTTCGGATCAAGTGTTTTCCAGAACTTCACGAGAATACTTGATGAATGGGCAACTCTTGACCCGGATCAGCTTAATTATTACGGCGGAAAGTCACTCATGACACAGTCACACGGCCAGTCGCTTATGTCTTTTTTCAGAAGCAGATATACAATAAAAGGCCTGTACCTGCTTGATGAACCGGAAACCGCCCTCTCTCCCAGAACACAGCTTGAGCTTCTTGATATAATCATGAAGTCTATCAGGAATACTGACGCGCAGTTTATAATCGCGACACATTCCCCGATACTGCTTGCGTTCCCTGATGCGGACATTTTCAGTTTTGACGACAAAGCAATCAAAAAAATAAAATACGAAGATACAAGCCATTATAAAATATTCAGGGATTTTATGGCAGATACGGATAAATACATAAGCGACTTAAAAAAATAATACAGTTTCTAATTATACATTCCGTATTCTTTGGCGAATTCAATCATTGCTCCAACCGTTTCCTCCTGGCCGTCATCAACCTGAGTGCCTGGTGCGAGTATATAGCCACCGCCTTTTCCGCAATAGTCTATAAGCTGTTTAACACTTTCCTTAACCTGTTCACCTGTACCGGTCGCGATCTGGGTGATCGGAACATTACCCTGAATGCTGCATACGTCTCCGAGAATATCCTTTGCCTTTTTCATATCCGTCCTGTCAAACAGCCATGAAGTTGCAGCTTTAGGAAGCTCCCTTATATACTCCAGCCTGGAGTCGAACACTCCTTCGGCAAACGGAGAAGGTATAAGCCCCTCATCAATCATTCTCAGCATGAACGCTTTAAAAGTCGGCCAGTAAAACTGCTCATATTGCTTCTGTGACATGAACCCGTCCGATCCCTTGTGCAGCGGCATCATAACAACAGGAGTAACACCCAGAGGCGCGTCAGGCACAGGCATCATTCTTAATATTTTCTCGCATGCTTTAATTACATTATCAGGCTGCCTGTAAAGATCAACCATTGTGCCTGAGGTGCCGCGCAGTGAATCTCCAAGTACATCAAACGGAGCGGCACCGAATCCTCTTGTAAAAGCAGGGAACCCTATTTGAGCGAGACGTTCGCCTGTCTCCAGCGCAATTCGCGCGGGTTCCATGCTCATTTCCGCAGTTTTCTTCATCAGCTCAAAAGACTCCTGGAGCTCCCCGTCCAGAAAAGAGCCGTACGGAAATCCCAGGCCTATACTGTCAGCAGCAAGTCGCGGAAATTTTTCAAGCCCCTTCAAAGAGGTATGAAGCCGCGGTATATAGCACCTTATCATAAAATCCGTAGGATCCTCGAGAAAGTGCGGATATTCATCAGACTTCATGTACTCCTGTTCAACAAACTGATACTGAACATCATCTGGCAGGCTGAATCCCGCCCATTTCATATTTGTCTGCTGCAGCATTTCCATTGCAGGCCCGCAGTTTAAAAAAATAAAAGAGGAACAATCCGGTTCAAAATCCCTGTGAAACTGTATCATAGCTTCGGCTGCTTCCTGCCATCTTTCGTACATCGTAGCTTTCTGATTGATACCTTTTCTGCGAAGAGCAAATGCACCGGCAAGCGCATTTACCGGAATCCTGACTGGATTCTTTTTCAACTCAAGTGCATCCCTGAAGAGATTAGCTCTTTCCTTGTATTTCGCTTCAGCTTCCGGGCTGTCGAATTTTATTCCGTCACCCCTGGCCCATGCATCAAGACGAACACTTCTTTTCTCTTCAGGTGTTAACTTTTTCCAGTTATCTGGTTTCCCTGACATAAGTACCCCCTGTACATACCTGAGAGAATACTCTTCTTAATTAAAAATAAGTCAATTATATTATCTGGTACTAATAGTTTTGTTTCAACTATGACGTGTTATTAAATCTGCATACAGCGGTGGAATATTCCTGAATGTGGTTATTGTATATTTAAAAAATTCGTTAAATTTAAAACTTTTACTGTAGTTCTTATCTGTTCCGTTACATTGACAATGGACATTTTTCTTTTTGACCTTGCAAGAGACTGTACAAAACTAACCAGCATAGCTATCGCGGATGAATCAACAAAACGGACCTGCTTAAAATCCAGCATAATATCCACTTTCGAGTCTTTCAGAGCCGCTTCTTTTAACTCCTTTAATATCATATCCGAATTATTAATATTCATTGATTCCAGCTTTAATATTATCTCGAGTACTTTCCCGTTATTATTTACTGTTAACATCATTACCTCTGAAAATAAAATAATTATACTGATTACTTTAATGTATAATATTTAAATATATATTGATTTTTTATGCTGTAATATAAATTTATTTATTCCGCTAAATACAATGAGAAAAAAAACCTGTCAAACGCAAAAATTAAAAAGCAGTACTTCGTTATAGTATACTACTATTTTTCTTGTTTTTCAAAATTATTTTCCTGTTTTCTCCCGTATTGTTATGCGGGCACTTATTGACAAAATCAGACAGCCCGCGATTTGCACTGGTTGTCTTTAAAAAACGGTTGAAAAAACCCTGCCGGAATTTATAATTAAAGGAAATCCGGTTATATTTATTAAAGGACTCTCAATCTTCAACAATATTTGACGATATAAAAAAAATTGAAAGATAATATTAATACAAGAAGCGTTTTATTAAGACTGCTGTTTATTTCTCTTCCGTTGCTTCTTAATGATTTTTATCTCCAGCTCATACCTGAAGACTCAGTAAAGCTGAATATAATACTGGACCTTATAATATACACAGGGTGGCAGACTTCTGTAATATATTTCGCGTATAAGGCAGGATGGTTTACTTTCACGGATCTTGGAATATCTTTAAAAAATTTAAAGAAACAGGTTCTTTACGGAATTGTTCTTCTGATCATTATATTAGTTCTCATTATTGCTCTTACGCTTATATTCGGCGTCTTAAAAAACAAGTTCAATATGAACATATCTTCAATATGGTATTTCCCTGTTCCGAAATGGCATCCCCTTGCTGTATTCCTGTATGTCTTTTACCTCTCTTTCACAGCAGGTATTTATGAAGAAATAATATACAGGGGAATAGTAATACGGCAGCTGCGTTTCGCGACATCGAATAAATTTTTACTCATTTTCGGATCTGCCGTACTGTTCACCCTGATACACTGGTCAATGGGGCTTAGTACATGGATTGAGGCTTTTGTATACGGAATCCTGTGGGCGTTCCTCTTTTTAAAATACAGGTCGCTGATTCCGATTATGACCGCGCATTTTCTTTATGATTTTTTGACAATATATCAGGTTCATGAAAAAATTATCCGGTTTTTCTGATTTGAATGAATAACGATCCGTGCTTTCGCATGATCCTTCTCATAAAAGACGGATGCTCAGATTACTCGCCTGAAGCAATATCATCTCTGGTTTCGAAATGCAGAACAGGCCTTGCATGTGTGAGCATTCTCTGCTCAACCTTTCTTCTGTGACGTATTATTGAATAGCGTGTTATCTTGTACAGTACTATTGTTCCGATTATCGCGTAAGGGAGGGAACCGATAAAAATCGGCTTTCCTGTTTTAAGCATCAGGTTTCCGAATTCAACAATAGAATCCCAGAAACCTGCGTCCAGTACCTTCTGCCACAGATCCGAAAAACGGTCATAACTCATTGCGGATTTGAATCTGAATACATAATCGCCCAGCCATATTCCGGTATAATAACAGATAAAATAATACGGAACAATGGTAAAATAATTGGTAAGCCATGTGAGACTAATGGCAATAGGCAGGTTAAATCTCCATCTTCCTGAAAATTTAAACACGGACCATACCAGCCCCACAATCGCCATCTGGAATCCGAATGTAGGAGTCAGAGCAATAAAGGCCCCTACCGCAACACTGCGGGCGATATATTCAGGAGAAAACCTGCTTGAAGATAATGCCCTGAAAATCTTCTTTATATCAGCCCAGATTGTCTTTGTTTTCTTTATCATATATTACCACTAATCCTGTCACAGCTTATGAATTTAAGCCTGAATATAAAACACATCAGATGTTCTGGAAACAAATCTGTAACGTCCTAAAATACACGGATGGGCTTTTAATTCTCCATTAAGGCCGGAAAATCAGCAGTAATTAAGAAGTTACGAAAGGAACTAACAATTATTGCCATTGATCAATCTTTAAAACTTTAAATGCGTTTCCCGTCAATATAAAAAATTCCGGTTTATTATTAATAATTGAAACTATTCAGCTACAGTTTCTCAAGTAAGAATAATTTAATATATACGTAGTAAATATAAACTCATTCTTTATAAATACTTCATTTTTTTATGTGTTATACTATACTCAGGTTGAATGACTTTTTACTTAAAAAAAACGGCAATTTCTATTAAATATATAATCATTATACACAAGAAGATCAAATGTATAAATCAAAAAAATATAAAAATCATTCTTCAGCTGCTTCTTATTTTATTTGTTATACCTGCAGGTATAACAATATTTAAAATATTCAAACGGATAATATATCCGGAATTAATCAAAAGCTGCATCAGCAGATTAAAGAAAACATTTTTTCTTAATTATAAGCTTATCATTTCTTGATATACCATTCCTAAATATTAATTATAACATATCAAACTGATACAGAAACCGGAGTGCCTGCCCGGTTAAACCGGAAACGAAAACAATTTACGCAAAAGGCCAAACGGCTACTGTATATACAGAAGCAAATATATAAAGCAATCGGGACAAAAGGAAAAAATGAAGACTATTTTTTACAGCATGGCAGGAGAAGGCAGAGGGCATGCCACCAGAGTAAGAGGACTTATTGAAGACCTGAAAAAGGATAACAGAATAATACTATATGCCCCGGACCAGGCCTATGATCTTCTTGAGCCTGTATACAATAGCAGCGATGTCCTTGTAAAAAAAATCCCCGGACTGCACTGGGCTTACGATAAAAATAAAAAACTGAATTATGCCGCATCGGTTACGAACGCATTAAGATATATAAAAGAGCTTCCCGGTGTTGTAAAGCACCTGAGCAGAGATATCGATCATTATAATCCTGATCTTATTATTTCTGACTTTGATCCTGCTTTGCCGAGAGCGGCTAAGCAATGCGGACGCTCCTTTATAAGCTTTGACCATCAGCATTTTCTGACAGCATATGATCTTGGTGCTCTTCCGCTGCATCTCAGGTCAAAGGCATCATTTATGGCGCCCGCTGTTGACCTGATCTACACAGGCCAGGAAGATACAATAGTATCATCCTTCTATTTCCCGCCCCTGAAAAAAGGATATAAGAATATTAAGCAAATCGGTGTTTTAATCAATAAAGAAATAACTGAAATTACTCCCGAACACGGAGATTATCTTACAGTATATCTCAGGCGCTTTGCGTCCCGGAGCCTGATCAAAGCTCTTTCCGGATGCGGGTATCCTGTAAAGGTTTACGGGCTCGGGAAACTTAAGAACATGCGCAACATAGAATTTTGCGAAATTGATTTCTTCCGTTTCATTGAAGATCTTGCAGGAGCAAAAGCTTTAATGACAACTGCCGGCAATCAGGTAGTCGGAGAAGCGCTTTACCTTAACAAACCGGTTCTTGCAATTCCGGAACCCGGAAACTTTGAGCAGGAAATAAACGCCTATTTTCTTAAAGATACCGGAGCGGGAGAAATGACAGACATGGAAAATATTACCACTCAATCATTAAAGGAATTCCTTAATTTAAGTGAAGTTTACAGAAAAAATATAAACAGCCGAAGAGTCTGCGGCAACAATGACGCGGTAAGAATAATTAATAGCCATCTTAACAAATCAGACGCGCACCAGTTTCAAATTCCGCGTACTGTACTTAACAGCACAGGAGCAGGAGCTGCGATTTGAAACGAATATACAAATACCCTGTCACAGTATACAGAAACAAAAAAAATCTTTCAGACTTTCCAAGGTTCCTGACATTCATTGTTACTTTCAGATGCAATGCCCGCTGCATTATGTGCGATTCATGGAAGAAAGAAAAACATAATGAACTTACCGCTGAACAAATCAAACAAGCTTTCCTGAAACTGCCGAAACTCGACGCAGTGAGATTAAGCGGAGGAGAGCCTTTTTTGAGAAAGGATTTCCCGGATATTTTTGAATCCGCGGACAGAATACTGAAACCTTTTTCTTTTTTTATATCCACAAACGGATTTTTAACGGACAGAATAATTGATTTCTGCGCCGGAAGAAATAAAAAGACAAGGCTGAATATTGTAATTTCGCTGGACGGATATAAAGAAAAACACGATTCAGTAAGAGGCACAGCAGGAGCATGGGACAAGGCAGTCCGGACTGTAAAAGAACTTACGAAATACAAAAAACAATTCAACTGCAGGATAATTGTAAATCAGACTATTGTTGATGAAGAATGTATTGACCATTACAGTAAACTTCATGATTATCTTAAACAATACGGCATAACAAATAACATTGTTATGGCTGATCTCGCTACAGCTACGTATAAAAGTGAAGCAGGCTCAGTGATTATAAATGACGACGTAAAAAAAGATAAAATGTATGTGAATATTTCAGCGGACAGACTTTATAAATTTTTCATGGATTTTAAACGAGACCTTTCGAAAAAATCCTTATTTGAAAAAGCAGCAAAAGAATACTATATAGAAGGAATAAACAACAGAATTATACATAATAAAAAAAATCCCAATCCCGGATGTGTAGCCCTGAATTCACACCTCAGGCTTCTGCCTGACGGAAGTATTCCGGTATGCCAGTTCAACAGCAATACAATCGGTAATTTGTCAGAACAGTCATTCAATGAAATATGGAATAGTGATCTCAGGAAAAAATACAGGAACTGGGTCAGCAAATGCCCCGGATGCTGGGCGGAATGCGAGATACTTCCGAATGCTGTTTATTCTGGAAGTCTTGCGGGGCATATTCTTTTACCAAAGCTCAACCGGTTGAAAAAATAATACAATTATTTGAATAATAAAAATACCGGAAGAATTTACTTCTGATGGAAAAGAATTCAAAAAAAATCATACTGCCTCAAATAAAAAATGTCCTTCTCCGAAGGCGGGGAAGATGATTTCGGAGAAGGCACAATAAATCCGGAATACTACGCTCCTGCAGAAAACAACGCGTTTAAGTATCAGCAACTGTCAGCGTTTTCGATTTTTGTGAAAGTAAATATATAATAATCACGACATTGTTACTCTTGAGACATATGCCTGATCAAGCTGCTTAACATTAAGGAATGTAAAATAGTCATAGCAGTGAAAATCGGGGTCGTAAATAGGCTCTCCGCATATTTTTGCTCCTGCGGAAATATATCCTTTTACAAGGCCCGGAAGGAAACGCTGAGAAAGAAGATATTCTTTTCTTTCGCTGCTTTCAATCTGCATCATGTAAAGGTCAAGATCCTTTATCCTGTATTTCTTTCTAGGGTAAACCATCATATTTTCACTTTCAATAAAATGAGAATCTCTAAGAAATTTGTATAACTGCGCTGCGAAATTATCCCCGGGAAGAGTAACGCTTGAACAGCCGAAAAGATAATCCGCATAAATCGCCTTCATATACTTTATAAGCCCTGTCCATAAAAGAGACAGTATGGTTCCGTTTCTGTATTCCTTTTTGATACAGGCCCGCCCCAGTTCAACCTTGATTCCCGGAAGCGTCATAATGTTGTAAATATCAAATTCTTTTTCCGAATAAAATGAAGTGGAAAACAGATTGGAATTAAGCCTGTACGTTCCAATAACCTTGCCAGTAAAGTTGTCAATCAGCAGTAAATGATCGGAATAAATATCATATTCATCAATATCAAAATCGCCTGCTCCGGTTTTGTTGTTGAGTTCTTCAAGAAATATTTCAGTCCGCAGCCTTATAGCGTCCATAACATCTACGTTTGAAGCTGCTGTCTTCACAGTGTAGTTTTCATTCCGGAAATAAATCTTTATCTTCTGGCTGAACCCTTTAATTTCAAAGAAATCCCTGACTGTTATTCCATAGTCATCCGTATGCTGAAAATCATATAATACTGAATCAGTAACGATCATATTATACCTCTCTTTAAATAATAAATTGTTATTATTTATTTCAGGAATCAGGCATCTCAAAATTCGGCCGCAAGTTCGCCTGAACATCAAATAACAGGTACATAATGCAGTCAGGTTTATGAAAATTAAATAAACCTGATATGAAATAATTATGAATTTAAAGAGCCTTCCAAAATAATTTTTTTTTTATCTTTTTCTTATAATTTATTTATTACTCACAACTTTAATATAAACGCCCAAATTAAACAAGGAAGACTTTAAGGGAAGACTTACAGCCAGTAAATTAACTAAGAGTCTTACTTTAAGGAAGAACCTTTTCTTCAAAGAATCTTTTAAAAATAACAAATATACGCGGGTATAAAATGATAGATATAATAAACGCCGGTAAATTTTTGTTTCAGCAGCAGTCCAGTATATTTCTTCCGGGAAATTCAGATGAAGAAATCCTGTATGAAAAAGAATTTGAATTCATGAGATTCTATCCAAAGGAGAGGTACAGGAACAAACCGTCCGGCAGGAATGTTATACTTGCTGTACACGGAATGAGCCCTTACGGCAATAAAGACCAGCGGTTTATTAATGTGTGCAAATCTCTCGCCGGTTGCGGTTATACTGTAATTTCCCCGAAATATCCCCTGATACAGGATCTTAAAATAGATCCAGTGTCCATAGACAATATAGCTTCATCCATTGAATATATCACCGGCCGTCCGGACATTTGCCCTGAAGCCAGATTATCAATTTTTACGGTTTCCTTTTCAGGAAGCCTGTGCCTTATGGCTGCATGCAGGGAAAATACCGCGGATAAAGTCAAATCAATATGCACAATCGGAGCTTTTCATGATATAGAAAACATCATTACCTATCTGCTGGAAAATCCGGAAAGCGACTCATACGGCAGACTGATTGTACTTAGGAATTTTTTAAAATACGCAGTTGATGTTTCCGCGGAACTCGACACCGCGCTTAACATTGCAATTCAGGACAATTTCTACAATTATGACCCTCCCCGTCTCAGGAGTTTCTTAAAAAATATTTCTCCAAAAGACAGGACAACACTGTCACGCCTCATGAACGACACTGACTACAGGACATATCTCTGGAAAATTATTGTCAACAATAAGGATATTTTAAATAAAAAAGAACAGCTGACTGTTGATACTCATATTGATAAATTAAAAGCTTCAATGCTGATAATACACGGTACAGGAGATAATGTGATTCCTTATCAGGAATCGGTTCAGCTGCATAATATTCTGCAGGCTGAAGGCAAATCATCCAGGCTGATCCTGACTCCATTACTCGGACACAGCAATCTTAAAGTGGATTTGAACATTCTGCCGGCTGTAATTGATCTTTTTAAAGGCCTGTCATATTTCTTCAAGGCAGCCTGATCCTTTTATTTAAGATTTCTTAACTTTTTCTTTAATATATTTTAACACACCCTGGTTATATAGATATCGGGAAACACGGAATATTAAATAATACAGGGAGGCCTGATTAACAGGAGACTTAATTAATGAAATTCAAAAAATTACTGCACAATGAAATTATAAGCGAACTTAACGAATTCACGAAGGAACAGCAGAACAGGTTCCCTTCAGATGAAATTTTAACAATAGACCTTCACTGCCATGACTACAACAGTAATGAACCTGATGAAATAATTGGCAGGCTGCTTACACTGCCCGAGTCATGGCAGGAAAGTGAATCACTGATCAACACCCTGAGACAGAACGGATGTAACGCATTAACAATCACAAATCATAACAATGCCCGTTCCTGCTACGAAATGCAGGACAGGGGAGAGGACATTCTGACAGGAGCTGAATTCGCGTGCACGGTTCCTGATTTCAGTGTGGGAATTCATGTACTCGCCTACGGATTCACTCCTGAACAGGAAAGCAAACTGAATAAGTACAGATCCAGTATTTATAAATTTCAGGAATATACTTATGAGAATGATATTCCTACCATATGGGCGCATCCGCTTTATCATTATAAATATAAGGACGCCCTTCCGCTTGATTTTTTTGATAAAATGCTTCTTCTTTTTGAAAGATATGAAGTGCTCAACGGCCAGCGCGATACATGGCAGAACATGCTTGTAAAGAACTGGATACAGGGTATTACTCCACAGACAATTGATGACATTGCAAAAAAAACCGGCATAAAACCGGATACATACTGCCGCAATCCGTACCTGAAATCAATGGCAGGCGGATCTGACAGCCATATGGGAATCTTCGCAGGCCTTACGGGAACAAGAGTTCACGTCCAGGGACTGAAAGTAAAAAAAGAAACCATGAAAAACTCGGAGATGGTTCTTGAAGCGATAAAGGCAGGAAACCTTGCTCCTTTCGGAACGAATAACAGCAGTGAAAAAATGACTGTAACATTTCTGGATTATTTCTGCCAGGTCCCGATGCACCTGGAAGACCCGGGCCTTTTAAGACTGATCCTTCACAAGGGATCGCCCCTGCAAAAATTTCTGGCTTTTATTGTAGGCAACGGATTTGCCGAACTTACAAGGCATAAAGTAACTGCAAAATTCCTGAAGGTTTTCCACGAATGCTTTACAGGCAATGTACCGGGACTGAAAGACCGGATAATAGTACCGAAAAATTACAGGCCTATCTTTAGTGAAGCCATAAAAATGGCTGAGACAAGAAAAAACAATCCTCCTGAATCAGTCAGGATTTTCGATGAAAGTATTTACAATATATTCAATCATCTAACCGAGCTTCTTGTACAGCGGTTAACTGCAAAATTTAAGAAAGTGGGAACTATAGATGAATTCAAATCCCTGAGACTGGAGGGGCTTATCAGATATTTTGAAGTTCCGAGTTTCATGAGGATGTATACAAAAACAAACAAAAAAAAGACCGGCAATATTCTTGATTTCAATAAATTCATGGACGGGCTGCCGTTCCCTGCTCTTGCTTCAATTGTAATTTACTCTGCTTCATTTGTAAGTTCAAAGGTTTTATACAACAGCAGAGGTCTGTTAAAAAACTTTGCGAAAAAACTCGGCAAACTGGAACACCCTGAGCGTACTTTATGGTTCACGGATACTTTTGAGGATACAAACGGAGTTGCCCTTGTTCTTAAATCAATGCTTGCCGAAATTCAAAAGAAAGACCTGCCCATTGACATAATTGTTTGCAGCAGCACGCTTAAACCTGAAGACCATCTGATCGTTGTTCCGCCGGTCGCGGAATTTACTCTGCCGTTTTATCAGCAGCAGCCGGTCAGAATACCTAATATACTTGAAGTACACAGACTCTTCAAGGACGGGGAATACGACAAAATCATAACTTCCACTGAAGGAGTTATGGGAATGATATCAATTTTACTGAAAAACGCCTACTCTGTACCTGCGTATTTTTACGTGCATACGGACTGGATGACATTTATAAAAACCAATTTCAATGTTGACCAGCATGACCTTAACAGAATAAGAAGAATTCTCCGTGCATTTTATAAAAATTTTGACAAACTATTTGTGCTTAACAGCGACCAGGAAAAATGGTTTCAAAGCAGTGCAATGGGTTTTGACAAATCGGATGTATTCCTTACGGCGCACTGGGCTAAAAACTATTTTAAGCCTGTTGATATTGAAAAGAACATTGCCTTTGGTACAACAAACGGGGATCCTGTAATTCTTTTTGCAGGAAGGCTAAGTGAGGAAAAAGGAGTCATGGAGCTGCCTGCTATCTACACAAAAATAAAGCAGGCTCATCCTGAAGCAAAAATAGCTCTTGCCGGACGTGGCCCCGCAGAAGAATCGCTGAAAGAAGCTATGCCGGACGCGATCTTTATGGGCTGGGTGGATCACAGCAAGCTTCCTGAAGTTTATTCAGCAGCAGACATTATGATTCTTCCCTCAAAGTTCGATACTTTCGGATGCGTTATTCTTGAAGCGCTCTCCTGCGGACTGCCGGTAGCAGCATATAACACGAAAGGCCCGAAAGATATTATTGAAGACGGAGTCAACGGTTTTCTTGCCAGATCAAAAACGCAGTTAGCCGATTTCATTATTTCATATCTGGATGACAGCAAAGCGAAGAAAAATTTCAGGAAAAAAGCTATTAAACGCGCTGAAAATTATAATGCTGACCTGATTATGAACCGTTTCCTTCATGATGCCGGAATAGAACTTAATTAAAGAGCATTAAAAAATATAAACAAATTTAATTCAAGATTTATAAACCGCTTATTGATCCTGTAATTATAAATAAATTATTAAAAATTATATGCTTATTAAATTTATAATTTATTTATCTTTAACTTATCGTCATTATAAAATCCTGCTGATATTATCTGTAGTTAGAAAATTGTACTAAGCAATTAAGAACCCTGCTAAATGGAATCCGTATAAAGGAAAAAATATGAATTATATAGTCAGTAAAGAAAAAGATCATTTCCTTATAAAAATGTCAGGAAAATTTAACAAAAACGCAACTTTCAATGTCAGGGAATTCCTGACTCCAATGCTGTCTCTGCCTAATCCAAAAATTGTAGTAGACCTCAGTGAACTGCCTGCAGGAAAAGACCTTGTTTACCAGGTTGGACTGCTAAATGCTTTCAGAAAAGAAGTAGATTTTGCAGGAGGCATATTCCAGATAAATTCCTTATCACCTGAAATGAAAAACTATTTCAGCCAGAACCGTCTTGATCACATTTTTGAAATGACAAACTAAAAAAACAAGAGAATATGGAAACAAATATAGTAGAATTAAATCATAATATTTATCTTTTAAAAGGTTTTGATAATTCAAGCCACAGTTATGTAATAAAAGGTGACTACAGGAATATACTGATAGACTCAGGTCTTGATTCCTCGTTTCCTGTTTTGCAGGAACAATTACTTAAAATAGGCTTAAAGATAAGGGATGTTGATATTATACTGAATACCCATGAACATTTTGATCATATAGGAGCAAACAGGTATTTTCAGAATCACTCACTCATTGCAGCGCACCGGTTTGCCGCAACTAAAATGAAATTTAACGATAAGTACGTCACATTATACAAGTCAGGGGACAGCAATGAAATATCGCTGCATGTTCATTTGTGGATGGAAAACAAAACCAGACTTGACCTTGGAAACTTTGTACTTGATATTATACATACACCGGGCCATACTTCCGGCTCAGTATGTATTTATGAACCTTCTTTAAAATGCCTGTTTACAGGAGATACTTTATTCGCAGGCGGAGTACTTTCATACATCGCAGAATCAGGAAGCGTTGGAGATTACATAAACTCTATTATGACACTGAATACTTTAAATATAAAGGAAATATATCCGGGACACGGGAATATGTCCAGTAATCCCGGTGAAGATCTGAAAAACGCAGTACATAATGCAATGTGCTTTTTAAATAAAGATGAAAAAACAAATATAACATATACGCTTACAAATGAAAAAAATAATTCATAGATCACATAACAGCAAGCCACTAAAAAATGAAGATAAAAAATCAGTCTGGTGGAAATACGGCATCATATATCAGATTTATCCGCGCAGTTTCTACGATTCCAACGGTGACGGGGTAGGCGATATTCAGGGCATTATTCAGAAACTGGATTATTTATCTGAACTGAGTATTGACGCAATATGGCTTTCGCCTGTTAATACTTCGCCAATGTATGACTTCGGTTATGATATTCTTGATTACAGGGAAATAGATCCCATATTCGGCAATTTAAATGACTTCCATCAATTGATTGAAGGGGCTCATAAAAAAAATATCCGTATTATTATGGATATGGTAATGAACCATACTTCACACCTTCATCCGTGGTTTATTGAATCAAGAAAATCAGCAAACAGCCCCAAAAGAGGCTGGTACATATGGGCTGACCCGGGAAGAAACAAGCGGCCTCCCAATAACTGGCGTTCCGCTTTCGGCGGCAGCGCGTGGGAATGGGATGAGAAATCCGGGCAGTATTACCTGCATTCCTTTCTTAAACAGCAGCCTGATGTAAACTGGAGAAACGAAGAATTAAAAGCCGCAATGTTTGACATTATAAAATACTGGCTTAACGCGGGAGTGGACGGATTCAGGCTGGATGTTGTTAACTGGTTTATCAAGGACAGGCATCTCAGGAACAATCCGTTTTCACTGATACCTCATCATTTTCAGAAACTCAGGTATGACAGGAACAGAAAAAGCGTTCATAAAATTTTCAGAGAGCTGAGAACAGTTATGAACAGCTATCCCGAAAGAATGACTGTGGGCGAAGTCTTTACAATGCCTCCGGGAGACCCGTCACTGTCCGCGAGTTATCTCGGTAAAGGTGATGACGAGCTTCATCTCGCATTCGATTTTTCTCTGATGTACCGTTTCTGGAGCGCGAGGCAGATTTACAAATGCATAAGCAGATGGTACTCGCATATACCGGAAAGAGGCTGGCCCTGCAATGTGCTTTCCAATCACGATCAGCCGAGAAGCATTACAAGATTCGGCGGAGGCAATGAATCAAAAAAACGCGCCCGTGTCGCTGCCATGCTGCTGCTTACATTAAAAGGAACTCCCTTTATTTATTACGGGGAGGAGATCGGCATGAAAAACACGAAACTTAAAAAAAAAGACATTAAGGACCCTGTTGGCAGACTTTACTGGCCACTGTATACAGGCAGGGACCCTGCGCGAAGCCCTATGCAATGGTCTGACGAAACAAATGCCGGTTTTACAAAAGGTGATATATGGCTTCCACTGTGTAATGACTATAAAGAAACCAATGTAAGAAAAGAATCCGAAGATACTTACTCTTTACTTAACTTCTATAAAAGGCTTATAAAGCTTAGAAAAGAGCACAAGGCTCTGTATATGGGTTCATGGGAACCTGTGCTTAAAGGCTATGACGGGATAATTGCATACTTCAGGAAATTTCAGGATGAAACGATATTTATAGTTTTAAATTTTTCAAATAAACGAAAAAAAGTACAATTACATTACAGAGGCCAGTGGAAAGTGCTGTTCTCCACTCACAAATTCATACACGAGCATTTTATTGAGCTTTCTTTCAAGATATCCCCTTATGAAGCAACCATGATCAAGCGGCTGGGTGATCTTTAACACATCTGGAAACTTTTTTTATTCGTATTTCCACCGCCTCAGAACCGCCATGTTGACTCACGCCATATCGCCGGTTTCCTGGACCATAACAGCATATTCCGGTGACATATTAACTTCTTCCTGAACCATATCGGCAACTTCCGCCGTCATATCAGCTTCTTCCCTGGCCACATTGACAGCGACTTTTGCCGGATGGGTAACGACTTTCTGTTAACGCCGTCGACCTGAGCAATGACGTTACCGGCCTTTAAAATGGAGTAACCGCATGATGAAATGACTGCACCTCAGTTATTCTGCACCAGCCGCCCGTAGAGACGCACATCCGTGGTAAGTCTCTACGGGGATGTGTATTTTTTTTAAATGCTGCGGGATATCATTTCCGGGGAATAATTAATTATAACAGAAGCCTGAATGTTTATTTATAAACTTTCAGGCCGAAATCCCTTACAACCTGATTTCTTTTACCGTAATATTCATACAAAATTAATTTTAAAGACGCAATCTCTCGTCTGGTATTTTTTATTTCCTGAAGATACAGATGATAAAACTTCCTTGTACGCTCTTCGGAATCTTCATATGCTTCTTTTAGCGAATTAATTCTATTGATCGCGGACTGAATTATCTGTTCATTCACAGCCAGAGGAAAATCTTCGTTTTCATGATGATTCGCGATTCCTTCGGCCATTCTGTTAAGATTCTCAATCAGCTCTTTATATAATCTCATGTCTATTGCAGGCATATTATCCTCTTGGTAAATCAGCTTTTCAAATGATTAATGAATCGACTTTGCGCAGGAGTATTAGAAGCTGACTGCCTCCCGTTTAAGGAAGAACCTTTAATTAACTCATGCATTTCAGCTGTCTTTCAAATAATTTGAAAAGGAAGTCCTGAAATTAATATAATAATTCAGGTTTTCCAGTTAGTAAAGAAAAGCTTAATTCAATTAATTGAGATTATTTTGAAGGAAAAAAGTTAAGATTTTATAAAAATTTTTTGTATTTTAAGTAAATAATCGGAAACTGTAATTTTAGTCGCCAGTGCCCAGAGACCAGACTCTGCATTTGTCTTTGGTGCTGACTAACGCTTCAATAAAATTATCAATTTTGATTTCTTTACCAGTATTCTCCGTAAAATATACAGGTATATGATTATATACAATGATACCATTATCAAATTTCTTTATCTTTGCAGGTTCGCCGAATTTTTTAAATTTTAATTCTTCCTCCTGCCCGAAAGTTTTAAAAAATATATTCATTGCTTTCTGATTCTCAATTGTTGAGAACATCCAGTAATCATTAACCGGGACAGGGCCTTTTTGTTTAGCTTCCGGTAAATAGGGGTAAATATCTTCTTCAAATTCAGATTTCGTAAGTAACCTGGAACTGAACTCCTGATATTTCTTTTGAGCAAGCAGTGTACACATCTCTTTCATTTCAGTTCTGGCCGCTGATGAGAAAGAATCACCGCAGGCGTTAAATAAAAATATTGACAGTATTAACAGGATTTTAGTAATTTTAAAGTTCATGTTATAAATAAATATATTTTTAATTTGATTTTTTAAACTATAATCAGGGTGTTACCCTGATTATAGTTTAGATTTTTCATGTTATAAAAAATTATGTTCTTAGTTTGCAGGAAAAGCTGTCCAGGTATCCATCCAGTTTGCACCTGCCGGATCAATTGCACCAACATAGTCAGCAGGAGTAAGGACTACACCGGAAAATGAAGTAATTGCTGTTGTATAAGTTGTTGTTACGGCAGCTGTAGCAGCAGGCTGAAAGTCGCTTGAGCCGTTTTCTCCCCAGTAGCTTGCAGGAGCAGTAAAACTCATTGCAGCTGAAAATTCATTGTTTGCAATTATATCAGCATCAAACTTATTAACCGTAGTTGAAAGATCTTCAGCGTTGTATATTACGTTTCCAATAGTGCTTGCTACAGCAGCTCCGAAAACAACATTTTCAAATCGGTTTGAAAGAAGTCCGCTGTAAGTACCTTCACCATTTGTATCAGTTAAACCTGTATGTGTAACATCTTCATAAAAAGCAGTATTAAATGCGCCGCTGCCAAGGTTTGTTTCTCCCTGATGAACGATTCCCTGATCTGTAATATTAGCAAAAAGCGAGTTTATAACAACAAGGGCGCCTTCTTTTTTAATATTAATTGCTGTATTCTTTTTACCCTCTCCCTGTCCAAGGAAAGTAAAGTTAGCAAAAAAGGACTGTGTAGGTCTGTTGTCATCAGCTCCTGTTCCATCATATTCTATAAAGCTGTCACCTACAGTAGCGCCTTTAGCAATTACGAAATTTTTCGCAACGCCTGACCAGCCGTCGTCAAGGTCAAATCCATCATCATCATTATAAGTAAGTACACAATAGCTGGGACTTACAGTACCGCCGAATATTTCAATACCATCATCAGAACCACGGTGAACCTGAACATGATCAATTGTTGTTCCACTTCCAACGCCTGCAAGGAAAATACCGTTGAATTCTTTCGCTGTTGCAATTTCATAACCGGCAAATTCAACTCTTACATACTGCAAAGTACCGCTGCTGTCGCTATTAACATCCCCGCCGTATGCTCCGGTTCCGATCTCGGTATTTGAAGCTGTATTTACACCTGCTTCAGTATTGCATTTAGCCTGTCCGTGTATAACAATTCCTCCCCAGTCTGAAGATGATCTGGAACCTACTGATGCGCCTGATGTGAAAACTATTGGCGCGGATGCTGTACCGATTGCTTCAATAGCGCCTTCTTGCTGAACACTGATGTACGAAAGAACCGTTGTATCTGCAACAACTGTCGCGCCTGCAGGAATTATCAGTTTAACCAGTCTCTGTACCTGAACAGATCCGATAATCCCAATACAGGTCTCTCCTGTTAAATCATATTCCCAGTATCCGTCGGCATAAGTAACTGCCACGTCACCGATTTCACCTGTGTCTCCATTGGAAAGGTCAGCTTCATCATCTTCCTCTGTAGTACCATCTGCATCTATCCATTCAGCCGGTGCGGAAAGGTTTGACGGTATGAATACATTAGGTGTACATACAGGATTTCCTGTTGAAGTGCTATCATCATCATCTGAACTGCAGCCCATGAATGCGAATCCGGCTGCAACCAGTAAAATTAAAAATAATCTGGTAATGCTTTTCATTTTTCCTCCTTGGAAAATTTTAAAATTTTTTCACCCTATATTTAAACATCTTTTTTGTGCTTTTTGAAATTTCCGCCTTTTGCAAGAATAAAACAAACATGCAGACATAACCTCGCATAATCGGGCATCAAAATTTCGCTGACACACTTAAAGATGTGGTGATTCCTTTATTATATGAATCAATTGTCTGTTTCTCACCATCAATTTCCTGAGTTCTTTCAATATCAGGATCAAGTATATTCTCAACATTCAGCTTAAGGCTGTATATGCCGAGCGTCTGTGAAAGAGAAACATCAAGCTTTGGATAACTTTCTTCATAAATATGTCCGTCTTCAGGTACAGTACTAACCTGTGTAATTCTCCTGCCGAACATATTAAACAAAAGTGAAGCACTTGTTCCCCAATCCTTATTATCAAAAAAGAATCCGGTATTAACGACCCATGGAGACTGTCCCTGCAGCGGCCTGTCAGAATCCTGGCCGGAACTTTCAGAATTAAGTGTAATCTTTGAAACAATGTAGGTATAATTTCCGTAGATGGAAATATTTTTCAAAACTTTACTGATGAAACCGAGATTCTTATTAACTTCTATTTCAGCTCCGTAATTATCAGCCTTTTCCTGATTATAATAAGTAAAAAATAAGTCCCCGCCTATATCCAGTATTGCAGCCTCAATAGGATCCTCAATCTCCTTATAAAAGACACTTGCAGCAATAAGGTCTGTGGAATTCTGAAAGAATTCAAACCTCGCGTCATAATTATTGATTACAGCTTTCTTAAGATCAGGATTTCCCCTTATAACACCGCCGGTTTCAAGCTCATCGTAGTATTTAAAATCCGAAGCTTCAATAAAGTCAGGCCTGTTTATTGTACGGCTGTAAGCAATCCTGAAATTTATATTATCAGTTGCGCTGTAGACCATATTCGCTGAAGGAACAAGATCAGTATCCTCTATTTTTGAACTAGTTTTTTGAGATGTATTAAACTGATTAAAGGAGTCTACTTCCTGCTGCCATTTCTCAAAGCGCAGTCCTGTAACAAGTCTTAATTTGGAGATCAAAGGCATGTCAACCATGCCGTATCCGGCAAGAATATTCAAATCACCTTCATATGAATCAAATCCTGAAGTATCGCTTGTACCAGTTGTTTCATAAATCTGATAGTTACCCAAGTCTATCAATGTCGGATAATCATCAATACCGGATAGCGTATTCTCATCCACTGTAGGATCAATAACATATTTAAATCTTCTTGAATCATTTCTTCTTGTTTTATGGCTGTATCCTGTTCCAACCTGCAGTTTACTTTGCAGACCGCTCCATTGCTTGAATGGAATAGTGACCCATGGATTAAAATCATATGTAAATTCATTGAACTCATTGAAATAACGGCGGAAGGGCTCAGTAGCGTAAATATCTCCGCTGTTATTCCTGTAAGCGACTCTTGTATCAGGCTGATCCCTGTTAGCCCATGAGAAAGCACTATTCCATTCAAGTTTTGAATTATTCAATGATCCGAACACATGTCTGCCTGCAAGCTGAGAAAAGACCTGTGTAGTATAAACAACCTGAAGTACATCCTGAGAACCGAAGGTAGAACCGCCCATTTGTCCGTCTTTCAATCTGGCCGTTTTTTCAGAGTCATGGGTATAAAATGATGTCAGTTTAATTTCATTATTCCTGTTAAGGCTGTATGCCGCTAAAAGAAGAAGGCTTGTATTGGTCGTCTGTTTTGACTGGTCGTAATCATAGTCAGCTTCAATAATTCCTGATTCGTATCTCTTATAATGTCCGTGAGTTGTTGCATAACCGGTTTTCTGCGATGCTGACAATAAAAGTCCGATTCTCTCGCCTTTAATTTCATCGAATTCATAGCTGTCGCCGTATGAAAAGGAAATCTTCCCCCCTGGCATTGCGGTTGCTGTTTCAGCCTCATATATTTCGGAAAAATCCTTTCTGTATTCAACAAGCTGATCAGTAGTGTATCCTGGTAGTAATCCCGCGGGACGCAGCGCAACGCTTGAAGAGTCAACACTGTTCGGCATAGCATAAGTTCCGTCATCATATCCCAGCCAGTCCAGTTTTCCGCCGTCAAATGTATAAAAATTCTTAAATGTTGTCTCACTGTTAAAAGAAGTGGAAAGCCCGATTCTCAACTGTTCCTCTTCAGGGAAGTCTTTTGTATTTATTGTAATAAGCCCCCCCCCGAATTCAGCAGGCATTGAAGGCAGATAAGTTTTTGATACGATCATATTATCCATTAAACCGGTCGGGAAAATATCCAGAGGAATAACACGTTTATTAGGCAATGGAGATGAAACCTGAGATCCGTTAACGAGAACTCCTGAGTAGCGTTCTTCAAGGCCTCTTACAAAAATATATTTCCCGCCAAGTATTGTAATACCTGTAACTCTCTTCGCTGTATCAGCCGCATCAGAATCCGGTGATTTTTCTATCTGTTCCGAAGAAATAGCGTCCTGTGCTGCAGGAGCTTTCTTTCTTATTGAAATTAAAGCAGCTGCTGTGTTGTTAATTCTTTTAGCAGTAACAACAACTTCCTGCGCAGTTTTAAACGACATTGTAATGTTCACTTTGGCAGCCTTGCCCGGAACAACATCAACCTCAGCTACAGAAGTATCGTAGCTCATCATTCTGAACTCAACTTTATGTTTTCCTTCAGGAACTCCCTGAAGTGTATAATTCCCGTCTATGTCTGTAGAAGCCACTATTCTCAGCTCTCTTATAATTACATTAACTCCGATAATAGGATCACCTGAAAGTGAATCTATAACCTTACCGCTCACCTTGCCTGTTCCCTGGGCGTACAATCCCAGTGTCAAAACAAAAATATTCAGAATCCCCAGAATGAATCCTGCCGAAAATGCTGCTTTTTTCCCCATGACTGCTCCTTCTCAATGATTAAAATTAATAGATTTCGAAATATCATCAAAAGGCTTGTTTTTTATCTATATACAGCCGGAACGTTTGATAATTATTTCGTATTTGTATTTTTTTTGTTAAAAATTTTTGAAAAATACCAGCTTTTTAAAAACCGGATAATTTTCTTAAATCTGCTGAAAGTATTTTCAGCTTTTTAAGAATGGATTACCGGATGTCAGAATTTTTCTTTACCGGTAGTATTCGAGGGCTGGATAAAAAAATTATAAAGATACTGTGAAAATAATATATAATTCTTCCTGATTTCTTAATTTGTGATTTCTCACCGCCGGGCTACAGCGTTTCTCCTTAAATGTACGCAAAAATTAAAAATTCCATTCCGAGGAATGAATACAAATTTATTATTATTTAATTTTTTTTTTATTTTTTGTTAACAATCTGCAAACATTTTATCCACGACTGATATTTTGACTTATCAAAGAAATAAACGGAATTATTTCTTCCAGCATTTCTGACAAAAGGATTTATATGGCAAATTTTAACACTAAACTTTATCGGGAAATAGAAAAAGATGTGATATTCAAGAAATATTTATTAGAAGAGATCATACAAAAACGTAAAATCATCCCGTATTTTCAGCCGATCATTGATTTCCAGACAGGCGACATTCACGGATACGAAATTCTTTCCAGGGCTGAAAGTCCGTTTGAGAATCCCGCGTTTATGTTTGAAAAAGCCAGAATATGGGGCCTTAGCTGGGAGCTCGAATACACATGCAGGACAATAGCGCTTGACGCGATTTCCGGACTGCCTGACGAATTCAGGGATAAAAAATTTTTCCTCAATGTCAGTCCCAATATATTCAGTGATTACAGATTCAGCTCCGATAAAACTCTCGACAGTATGAAAAATTCCGGCCTGAACCCGGGAAATATTGTAATTGAAGTAACAGAGACTACCAGTGTTGACAATTATGAAAAATTCGAACAAATAATCCAGTATTATGTAAGCCAGGGTTTCAATATCGCTCTCGATGACTTTGGGGCCGGCCATTCAGGGCTGCTTACCCTGGTTGCCACTTCTCCCAAATACATGAAAATTGACAACGGCCTGATTTCAGGAATCCATAACAGTCCGTATAAACAAAATCTTGTAAAATCCATAATCGGGTTTTCAGCCAATGTTGACAGTTTCATAATTGCAGAAGGAATTGAAACATATGACGAATTGCGGACTGCTTTCCGTCTCGGGGTACATTACGGGCAGGGATTTTTCCTCGGAAAACCGTCCCCGGATCCCGGCGGATTAACAGAATACGCGGCGGATACGATAAACGAACTTCTTGACAGAAAAAAAAGGTCAAAATACACATTCGATATTTCAATATATAATATGATTGTTAATCCTGTCACTTTTCCGAATGATACGCTGACATGCGGTGAACTTGACAGTTTATTCAGAAAAAACAAGTCAATAGACCATATTGTTATTCTTGAAGCCGGAATTCCCAAGGCAGTTCTGACACGCGCCTATTTTTATTCGGTCTTCGGAGGGAGGTTCGGGTATTCAGTTTTCGAAAAAAAATACGCGGAATCAATAGCAAAATCAAATATCCTGCTTATAAACGAAAACACGGACATGAGGACAGCCGGACGGCTTGCGATGAGCAGACGGCAGGAAGATTTATATGACCCTGTCCTTGTTGTAGACGATGAAGGAAATTTTGTGGGCACAATTACGATGAAGCAGGTAATCAATAAAGCCTTTGACCTTGAAATCAAAATCGCCACCTGTTCAAATCCGTTAACACAATTGCCGGGAAATATAATAATTGGATACTGGCTGGAAGAAATTCTGAGAAATAATACTTTCACAGTACTGTATTGCGACCTTGATAATTTTAAGGAATATAATGACAGGTACGGCTTCAGCAAAGGGGATGATGTACTGAAAGCCACGGCAAGAATACTTTCCGATTTTACACAGGAAATACCCGGAGCCAAACTGGGGCATATTGGCGGTGACGATTTTATAATTATAAGTGAAAGTACAATTAATGAGGAAAAGATAGAAGAACTCTGTCTGGCTTTTGACAAACGCAGATCGGATTTCTTCTCGCTAAACCATCTCGAAGACGGATTTTACCTTGCTACAAGCCGTCAGGGAGAGAAAAAAAGTATACCGCTTATAGCGCTCAGCGTGGCTGCAGTTACTGACAGCAATTTTACAAATCCGCCTCATCCGGGGCAGCTTGGGCAGGTAAGCGCAATGCTTAAAAAACGGGTAAAAGCGCAAAACAAGGAATCAGGATACAGCGGTTATCTTTTTGACAGACGGGAATATCAAATAAAAGAATCAGCAGTTAAAAACTAAACGACAAAATTCGTCAGAATCTGCATCCTGCAATTCCCGGGCTTTCAGGATTATTCAAACGCATGATTTCATTCCATTTCGTTCATTAAAAAATTTATATTAAACTAATTAAAAATTTATTATTTATTTTAATACAACTGTTATCAATAGAGTATACGGAATATATATCTGTAAATCAGACTAAAATACGGATGCTCGCAATGACAATATTAAGAAGCATTTATATTCTGGTAAAGTCTGTCACGGTATTCTTTTTTTCTTCAATGCTTTACGAATACGCGGCAAAAAATACCAGAAGAAAAACAGGCAGAATTATTTACAAAGCTTTACTGTCGCTGGTGAAGCTGGAACATCAGCTGTCAGTAATTTGTAAAGAAAAAAACCGGAGCACAGGAAAATATAAAGTTCTTAATTATAATTAACTGGTATTATTTAGTATTGCGTAAAAAGATTATATACTCACTTGTCTTTATAAATTCTTTCCTTTAGTGTATTACCGGACATTACGTCTGTTCCTGTAATTTCAACATAGCCGGTATATGAAAGCAATGCTCCTTTTTTCGCGTGTATCATCACGCCCGTAAGAACACATCTGCTGCCCTCAATAAAAACATAGGGTATCACTTTTTCGTCTTTTAACTCAATTGTAATTATTATGGAAGGAATTGATTTAATCGTAACTTCAACAGATGAATCACTTATAACTTTTTGAGACTCAATACCGTAATAACGTCTTTCAAAATAACTCAGCTCACGAACACTTCCGCCCGGTCTTTTCCTGAATCCGGATACCGGATTTTTCCCGGAGAATTTTTCATTGTCCAGCTTTACCGAATACTGTATCCAGCTTTTTATAATATTGCTGTGTACAGCAAACACTTCAATTTTTGTTTCAGCATATACAGCTTTCGCATTAAAAAGAAAAAGCACCGCTAACAAAAAAGATATATTTTTAATTTTAAAATGCGGCATAATTTCCTGATAGAATAATATAGTGATTCATTCAGTATTGATTTCAGTAGCAAAGAGCGGTCAATGTAAACAGTAATGACTGCGTGTCAGTTCCCAATTCTATCCCGTCATCCTCTCTGTTCGTAAAGCCTGCCATGTATGTCAGATTAAGGCTGTAATGCTTTATGAACTCATAACCAAGTCCGGCATATATACCAAAACCGTAATCCAGTTCCTGATCGTTTTCAAAAGGTGCATAAAAATGAGCAAATCCTGCTCCTGCATTCAGAAATAAAGACGGAGAATTATTTTTAAAATACCATGAAAGCCCGAATGGGCCCATGGAATTGACAAAAACCTCTTTTTTACCTGACATCCTTCTGGTTTCAGTCCATAATTCCTTATTATTATAATAAATTAATAATTTATCCGAAATACCGTATCCAATAATCAGATCAACTGCAAGGGCTTTAAGAT
>JAFGDQ010000054.1 GCA_016932015.1 Spirochaetota bacterium
AAATTTCAAATATTTTTTTCATATTATTCTATTAACGGCTTTGACTGATAATCCGGTTTAATTTAAGCTTCCGGATATAAAATCTATAATATCTTTTTCTTCTATCTTTTTCTGCTCGCCGGTTTGCATTTTTTTGATTGTGACTTTATTTTCCCTGAGCTCATCCTCTCCAATTATTATCGATATTTTTGTGTTTTCTCTATCTGATTTTTTAAACTGGGATTTGAGGCTGCCGGACTCCGGATCAATATCAGCGGAAATATTACGGGATCTTAGAGTATTCAGAATATCAAGTGCTTTGGAAAAAGCTGATTCGCCGGAATATGCAATAAATACATCCAGCTGATGCTCCATTTTTCTGCCTTCAAGCAGCAGCATTAATCTTTCCATTCCGGCGGCGAATCCTACTGCAGGAGTGGGTTTTCCGCCGAAAGTTTCAACAAGGTTGTCATACCTTCCGCCTGCTGCAAAAGCGCTCTGGCTTCCAAGGTCAGTGCTTACAAATTCAAAAGTGGTTTTCGTATAATAATCAAGCCCTCTGACCAGCATCGGGTCTTCAGTGTATTTAACGCCGTTCCTGTCCAGGCTTGTTTTTACGGCGTTGTGGTGGTCTTTACAGTTGCCGCAGATAAAGCAGGAAATAACCGGAGCGTGTTTTTTCAGCTCCCCGCATTTTTCATTTTTACAGTCAAGAAGCCTTAGCGGGTTTCTATCAACTCTTTTTTTACAGTCTTCACACAGTTCATTGATATTATTTTTATAATATTCCCTTAGTTCTTTAATGTAAGCGGGACGGCAGTCCGGGCATCCTATAGAATTTATAAGAATGTTGTAAGTGGCAATTCCGAGCCGTTTTGTAATTGCATCAATCATAAGGATTATTTCAGAATCATAGTACGGGCTGTTGCTGCCGAATGTTTCAGCTCCGAATTGATTGAACTGGCGAAGTCTTCCTTTCTGCGGTTTTTCCGCCCTGAACATAGGGCCGGCATAAAAGAATTTTGAAAGTGACAGCCTGTTGTAGTCTCCGTTTTCGACATATGCCCTTACTACTCCGGCTGTACCTTCCGGCCTGAGGCAGAGGTTTCTCCCTCCGCGGTCTTCAAATGAGAACATTTCCTTTGATACTATATCGGTATCATCACCTATACCTTTTATAAATACGTCCGTATATTCGAGTACAGGTATTATCAGTTCCTTGAAGTTATAAGTTTTAAATACTTCTTTAGCACAGTTCAGTATAAAGTTCCAGAGCGGAATCCTGTCAGGAAAGATGTCTTCAATTCCCGGGGGCTTTGTGTGTATATTCTTGCTCATTAAAATATCCGTGTTAAATATATGGAGTCCGCAGTAAAACCGCGGGTTATTCAAAAATTAATCCTGAATCCGCAATCTTCTTCTTAATATGCCGTCATTGTCAATTGCTTTATCAAATGTCATTGTATAAAATTTTCCGGGCCTTGCCATCTCAACAGCAGTGCTTTCCTCTTCATCAACAATTTCCACAACCCTTACAGTGCTGTCTTTTATCTGCGGGCCGGTAACGGGATATATAATATCTATGTCTTCGTTCAGATAAACAGGATTAAATGTTTTAACAATGGCTTCTGTTTCATCTTTGCCCTTGGATATAAAATAACCGAGGAACAATGCGTTCTTTATATAGGGGATCTGACTGAACCCCATATTTTCGAATTCATTAAAAAGATCGCTTGTATAAGGTCTGTGACTGATCAGATCAAGTTCCCTCATATAAAAAGGCAGGAATTCCCGGAAGTTGCCGTTATTTGAGATTGTCAAGGCAGCATGTTTATAAATACGCGTTACATTTGCAGTATGATAAAGTGATTTCATTCTGCCTTCTATTTTAAATGCATTTACTCCTGCGTTAATGTAATCAGGGAGAAATTCAATCAGATTAAGGTCTTTTGAAGAAAGAATTTCAGTACCGGATGAATGTTCAATTATTTCAAGATGATTTCCCGGACGCTTTTCTTCGACAAGTGAAAAGTTCCATCTGCATGGATGAGAGCAGCTTCCCTGATTAGCGTCCCTTCCAGAAAGAAATCTGCTGAGCAGGCATCTTCCCGAATACGATACACAAAGAGCGCCGTGTGCGAAAATCTCGATCTCCGAGTCAGTATGATCGCGAATCATTTTTATCTCGTCCAGAGTTGTTTCTCTGGCAAGTACTATTCTTCTAATTCCCAGTGAATTCCATAATTTTATGGAAAGATGATTCAGCGTGGACATCTGTGTTGACAGATGAAGGTTTGCCTTTACATTTTTTTCTTTTAAAAGTGTAAGCATGCCCGGGTCCGAAACCATGATAGCGTGGAAATCGTAATCTTTTATCCGGTCAATATACTCTTCGGCAGTTTTTATATCCTTTTCATGAAGGAAGGAGTTAAGCAGAAAAACCGGCTTTACGCTGCCGGCCCTGCATGTTTCAAGCCCCTGCTCTATATCATCAAAAGTGAAGTTGCCTGCTTTATCCCTGAGATTGAATTTTTCTCCTCCGAAATATACCGCGTCAGCTCCATATTTGACAGCAATTTTAAGCTTTTCCAGATTACCTGCCGGCGATACTATTTCAGTGAAGTTTCTGTTCATCAACGAATCCATTGTTTATGCCTTTCTGATAAAATTCCACAGCTTTATTATGTTCCCTGAGAGTTCCGGAAAAATAATGGGAGCCGTCATTTCTGGCTACAAAATACAGGTAGCTGGTTTTAACAGGATTCAAAGCCGCGGATATTGACTCTCTTCCAGGTGAACAAATCGGCGTAGGTGGAAGCCCGTAATACAGATAAGTATTGTATGGTGAATCATATTTCAGGTCACTATAGGTTATTCTGCCTTTGAACTTTTTTACTGCATATCTTATGGTAGGATCGCAGCCTAATTTGATATTCTTTCTAAGCCTGTTGTGAAAGACAGCTGAAATATATCGTCTTTCAGAAGGTATTCTGGCTTCCTTTTCAACAAGCGAGGCAAGATTGATAAGCTCATAGGTGTTAAGGTTTAATTTTTTCAGGTTTGAGAAGTCTATCTGTTTAATTACGCTCCTGAACTGTCTGTTCATTGCGAATAATACATCTCTTGCGTCCTGGTTCTCCGCAAACACATAAGTATCCGGGAACAGGAATCCTTCAATTGAGTCCGCATCAATTCCAAGTGAATTTATGAATTCGCGGCTTACGGAATACTTCAGGAATTCGTCTCCGTCAGTTATATTTTCACCATCAAGCAATTCAGCAGTCTCATAAATATTGAAACCCTCCGGAATAACTATTTTCTTTTTTATTATATCTCCGCTTGACAGCCTGTTAATAATGCTGCCTGAGCTGCTTCCTTTATAAATTTTATATTTACCTGAGAGTACTGTGGATTTATTCTGCACCATTGCCAGTAATACAAAGAAATTATCATTTCTGATCAGGTTTCTTTCACTCAGTTTTTTTGCGACAGATTTTAAAAAATCTCCCTTTTCAATAATGAAGATTTCATCCTTCATGCCATCAGGAGCGCTGTTCAGAAATATAAATGATCCTGACAATAACAGTATAATTCCTGAAACCAGTATTACAGTTTTTTTAAAATTCAATTGATAATTTACCTTTTATATAAATAATATAAGTATCATAATTAAGTTTAAAATTGAAATTTGAATAAATAAATGACATAAATCCAGTAAGTCAATTAAATTTAAACAGAATTTTCCGGTAAAGTCACTTTATAAATACCTTTCTTCATTTTAAGATACAGTATATATTTAAAAAGCTTGATATTTTTTAAAAATTCTTATAAAAAATAAAAAATGTCATAATATTGGGACTGAATCTGAATGTTAAAGCGAATTTCCTGATTTATTAAGTTTTTCAGGTAAATCCGGACTTGGATTAATATATCACTTTCGAACGTTTCAAGTATTAAAAAATATCGCATCTGGAGAATATCTTATGAAAGGTGAAATTTTATTACTTAATATTGTAAATCTCTTTATTATTTCTATTGTGCTGAATGCGGCTGTTACGGCTGTTTTTTCAATGTCAGTTTTTAAAAAAATGTCCACATCCCGTCCTGTCGAAGCAAGCAGAGATGTTGTTGTTATTCTGCTTACTCTTTTTATATGCTATAAAATTGATGTATTGAGAATTTTTAAGGGAACAGGAATTAATATGCCTATGCTTCTCGATACAATACTCAGTGCACTTGTCCTTACGAGCATGATTAACTTCATCCGGCAGTTAATGTCGAGAATGAAACAGGAATAATTCCTCCATGATTATTTTTTTATAATATATTGTTGACTCTGTTAATCTTTTCCCCGAAATTGTTTGCTTTAAAGGAATTTCTTGAAATTTTCCGAAAATGACGGTTCCCGCCGCGAATTTCTTACGGGAGTTAAAAAGATTATTCCCTTATCAGTTATTACTAAGTTAATGGAGGTTTTTAAAATTAAAAATGGCTAGAATTTATAATTTTTCGGCCGGACCTTCCATACTTCCTTTGCAGGCACTTGAAGAAGCAGCTGAAAAGATGGTGGATTATGAAGGCTCCGGAATGTCACTGGTTGAAATGAGTCACAGGGGTAAAATTTACGATTCCGTACATAGCGAAACTATTTCTCTTACCAGGGAACTGCTGAATATTCCTGAAGATTACGATATTTTGCTGTTACAGGGAGGGGCAACCCTGCAGTTTGGAATGGTACCAATGTCTTTCCTTAAAGAAGGAATGACTGCTGACTATGTTGTAACCGGTTCATGGGCAAAAAAAGCTTTAAATGACGGAAAACTAATAGGTAAGGTAAATGTAGCATGGGACGGGAAAGAAAATAATTATACTACAATACCTGATGCTAAGGACTTAAACCTAACTAAAGATGCAGCATATATTCATATATGTTCAAATGAAACAATCGGCGGTATACAGTGGCAGGATTTTCCGAAAACCGACGCACCTTTAATTGCTGATATGTCTTCAGAAATTATGTCCCGCCCGCTGCCATGGGATAAACTTGACATGGTATATGCAGGTGCCCAGAAGAATCTGGCTCCTTCCGGTATGGCATTAATTATTATGAAAAAAAGTCTGCTTGAAAAAGCAAGAACAGATATTCCCGCATATCTTCAATACGCGACTCATGCAGAAGCAAATTCACTGTACAACACACCTCCTACATTTTCAATCTGGATGGCTAATCTTACATTCAAATGGATCAAATCAATAGGCGGTATGGCTGAGATCGAAAAGAGAAGAGATGAAAAAGCCAAACTTCTTTATGATGCTATTGACGGAAGTAACGGATATTACAGGTCTCCTGTTGATGCTAAATCAAGATCCAAGATGAATATGGTATGGAGACTGCCGAGTGAAGACCTTGAAGCCGCTTTTATCAAAGAAGCTGATAAAGAAGGCCTTTCCGGACTTAAAGGACACCGCTCTGTCGGCGGGATAAGAGCATCAGTATATAATGCTATGCCTAAAGAAGGTATAGTTACATTAGTAGACTTCATGACAAAATTCATGGAAAAAAACGGATAGATCTTAATCTGAATAGTAATATTCTTTTTAATTTTATAAAATATTAAGAACTTATAACGAATAGTGAAATGAATATCTGTTTCACTATTCGTTTTTTATCTTTCGCTATGAAAAATCAAACAGATAATGATAGTCATCGTCCATGGGGATTCTATGAAATCCTGTCAGATGAAAAAGATCATAAGGTTAAAAGAATAACCGTATATCCGGAAAAACGTCTTAGCCTGCAAATGCATGAGAAGCGTGCCGAGCACTGGCTTATTGTTAAAGGCATGGCAAAAATGACTTTAAATGATAAAGATTTTGAACTGACGGAAGGCCAGTCTGTAGATATAGAAAAGAAATCCAGCCACAGGATTGAGAATACGGGAAAGGATAATCTTGTATTCATTGAAGTTCAGACCGGTGATTATTTCGGGGAAGATGATATTATCAGACTTGATGATGATTACGGCAGAGTTTAAAAAATATTTGACAAACTGAAAAATGAAAAATAGTTGTAAAAAAAGTTTCTCCTCTTAATCTCAGCGAATCATCAGTATTCGGTGAAGACTTTTTAAAATCAGCAGACAAAATTGATTATATATACTCATTTTTTAATAATGATTGCCGGATGTTTTGATAATTATGAAATATGCAATAAAAATGAAACTTAATCGGAAAACAACGGGTATTGATTAACGTTAACCTTAATTGAAATATCAGCAATTATACGGACCTTTTTTATAAACAGCAAACCAATACAGACAAATAATGAATCTCATGTTAAAAAATGAATGGGAAGCTTTTCAATCATTAAAAAATGCAATTATAATGAAACTTCTTTGGAGGACCAAGGGTGATGATTAGCGTTAGCGATTTATCAAAAAATTATGGCGATGTACAGGCAGTAAATAATATTTCTTTCTCCATAAGAAAAGGGGAAATTACAGGATTACTGGGGCCTAACGGGGCTGGAAAAAGCACTACACTTAGAATGCTTACCTGTTATCTTAAACCGACTTCCGGAAAAGTGTGTGTCGGGGATTATCTGTCAGATGAAAATCCGAATGAAGTGAGGAGCATTATCGGATATTTGCCGGAATCCGCTCCAATATACGGAGATATGATCGTATACGATTATTTAAATTATGTCGCGAAAATTCGAGGAGTCAGGGATAAAAAACGAATAAAGGAAATGGCAAGTCTGTGCGGATTAACGGAGATGATGCATAAAAATGTATCAGACCTTTCCAAGGGATTTAAGCAGAGAGTAGGGCTGGCACATGCGATGATTGCAGATCCGGAAATTCTTATACTTGATGAACCTACAAGCGGACTGGACCCTAATCAGATTATTGAAATAAGAAAGCTGATAAGAGAAATCGGGAAGGAAAAGACCGTAATACTTTCAACTCATATCCTTTCCGAAGTTGAAGCAACCTGTGACAGAGTTATTATTATTGATAAAGGGAAAATCGTAGCTGATAACAGTACAAGTGAATTAAAAGCTTCACAGGGGAATGAGAGCAGGATTTCCGTTAAAGTCGCTAATACGGATTTTGATACACTGAAAGAGGAACTAAGGAATATCAGCGGTGTAATAGATGTAATAAAGACAGAGGATGACAATCTGACCGGTGCAACAATAATAACTGCAGCTGACAATGAAGTAAGACCGGATATCTTCAGAAGGATAAGTGATAAGGGCTGGATTTTGTATGAAATGCTTAAAGAATCACGCAGCCTTGAAAATGTGTTCAGAGAATTAACCAGAGGTGAAAGTAATGAGTAGTCAAATAATTGAGTCAGTGAACAGTAAATTAAAAAATCCTTTAACAATAATGAAAAAGGAATTGATGAGTTATTATACAACTCCAATTGCCTATATAGTTATAAGCGTTTTTCTTGTAGTTACAGGCTGGTTTTTCTTTTCAACATTTTTTCTGTTTAATCAGGCAGAACTCAGAGAATTTTTCAAGCTATTGCCTTTCGTTTTTTCATTTGTTATTCCGGCTGTTACAATGAGGCTGTTCTCTGAAGAAAAGAATACAGGCAGTTTTGAAATTCTGATGACTTTGCCGCTTTCTCTGGGGGATGTTGTTACAGGTAAGCTGCTGGCAGGCATAGTTTTTATTATCAGCATGCTTCTTCCTACTATAGCATATGTTATATCAATGATAATTGTGGGGTCTCCGGATTTAGGACCTGTTTTCGGAGGCTATTTCGGTGCAATTTTACTTGGCGGCGCATATGCCTCAATCGGAATTTTTTCTTCTTCATTAACCAGGAATCAGATTATTTCTTTTATTATAGGCCTTGTCCTGTGCCTGATTCTTACATTAGTTGACAAGTTTTTATTTTTTCTCCCGTCTTCAGCACTCGGCTTTGCCCAGTATTTAAGCGCTGATTATCATTTTAAAAATTTTACGAGAGGCATAATAGATTCAAGGGATATTATTTATTTTCTGTCTGTTATGGCTATTGGAATCATAGGAACTGTTCAGATACTCGAGGAAAGGAGATAAACGGGAAATGAAAATAAATGAAATAATCGGTCAGATATTACAGAGAAATAAAATTATCCTGTATTTAGTTATAGTAATTCTGGTGAACGTTGTAAGCTCAACCCTGTTTTTTAAATTTGATTTAACTGAAAATAACGTTTATTCCCTGTCTGAAATAAGCGAAGATGTTGTAGCTGAGCTTCAGGAACCTTTGAATGTCAAGATATTCTTTTCTGAAAATCTTCCTGCTCCTTATAACACTGTACACCGGTATTTGAAAGACCTTATGGAGGAATATTCCGAAGCAGCTAATGATAATTTCAGTTATGAGTTTATTGATGTTGAGGAAGACAGGGATTTAGCTAATGATTTCGGCATTTTCCCGATTCAGGTAAGAGAAATAGAAAGCGATCAGCTTAAATTCCGAAACGCGTATATGGGATTGTCAATAGTGCACGGAGATCTTATTGAAAAGCTTACTTCAATTACTGAAGCAGAGGGCCTGGAATACAGGATTACAACTCTGATAAAGAAGATGACAGGAAAGATTGACACCCTTTTAAAGCTGGATAATCCAATCAGGATTACTCTTTATGCAAGCAGCAATCTTCCTATTCAGGGAGTGAAAGGCCTGGATAAAAAAGTCGGAGAAATAGCTAAAAAAATAAGTATCGAAAATTATAATAAAGTTGAATTTAAATTTATTGATCCTGCTGAAGATAAAACAGCAATGAGCGCTGCGGATGTCTTTGGCGTTGCCAGTCTTTCATGGCAGAGAATGCGCGGAATGGATGGAAAGTTTATCAATCCTGGAGAGGGACTGATCGGTATTGTAGTCGAACTTGGTGATAAATTTGAAACGATTCAGCTGCTTTCAAGATCTCTTTTCGGACAGTATGTGGTTGGAAATCTTGAAACTCTTCATGACAGTCTGAATACTGCTATTGATAATGTCATTAATGTTAATCCCGGAATCGGCTATATTACAGGCCATAATGAGGTTGATTTGAATGACGCACAGATGGGAGGCGGCGCTCTAAAATCCGTACTGTCTGACATGTATGATATAAAGGAAATCAATCTTGCTGAAGAGGATATTCCGGACAATATTAATGTAATAATTATAAACGGCCCCAAGACCCGTTATACTGATGAGGAGATTTTGAAAATTGACCAGTTTATCATGGAGGGAAAATCTGTACTGTTCGCTATCGATTCATTTTTTGAGATGAGAGATCAGCAGGCAATGAGATTCGGAGGGGGAAAGCCTGCTGTATTTCCCGTACTTTCAGGAATGGATAATCTTTTGGGACATTACGGTATAAATGTTAATAAAGATATTGTACTGGATAAAAAATGCTATGAAGCGAATCAACAGGGACTTAACGGACAGAAAATTTATTTCGCGCCGATTATTGAGGAAAAAGGCCTGAATGAAAATAATGTAATTACAAAATCACTGAAGATGATGGTATGGCCAAAAGGGTCATCCATATCTCTTGACAGTGAGAAAATGAAAGATGCGGAAGCTGAAAAGACTGTACTTGTAAGGTCTTCTGAAGAAAGCTGGCTCATGAAAGGCCGGGTTAATTTTATGCCTTTTTCTATAATTCCTCCATCAGATTCATCGGAGATGTCAGTCAAAGACCTCTCTGTTCTTGTTGAAGGTAAATTTACCAGCTATTTTAAAGGTAAAGAAATTCCTGAAAAAGAAAAGGGCAAAAAGAAAAAACAATCGGATATAAAATCAAAAGATTTTCTTGAAAAAAGTTTAAAACCTGCCAGAATATTTGTTGCCGGTACTTCAGAGATTTCGTTATCAAATGTTGTGGATGAAAACGGTAAGTCTCTTAACGCTATATTTATGCATAATGTTGTAGATTTTCTTGCGGGTAACATAAATATTCCTGAAATGAGAACAAAGGGAATACAAATAAGTCCGCTGAAAGATTCAGGCGATAAATCAAGATTCATTATTAAACTTTTTAATATAGCCGGCCTTCCTCTTGTTGTAATCATACTTGGAATAGTTGTATGGAGAAAAAGGCTGGCAAGAAAAAAGAGAATTATGAAGGAGTTTGCAGTATAATGAAGAATAAAAGAATTGTAGTAAGTTTCGTAATTATTGCCGTTCTTCTGCTTTATCTTGTACTTTCAAATACGGCAAGTAAGAATGATAGTATTCCGGATATAACCAAACTTGACAAAATTGATGAAATCCTTATCACAAAAGATAATATTACAATAAATCTGAAAAAGAAGGATAAGGACTGGTATATAAACGACCAGTATCTTGCTGATGGTGTAAAAGTAAATAAACTGGAAACCGGAGTCAGGAATCTTGAAATGGTCAGTTATATATCAAATGACCATTATATCAGATATGATTTAACTCCTGAAAAATCGATACATGTTTTAGTGAAAAATGAAGGTCAAGTTGAGAGAGAAATATTAATAGGCAAAGCCAGTACAACAGACCGGAATGCCTATGTCAGAATTGCGGATGATGAGGCTGTTTACCTGGCAAACAGCAACCTGAATTCCGATTTTACTACCACTATTGGGGAACTGCGGGAAAAAGAAATCCATAAATTTGCCAGTGATGTATTAACATGGCTCCAGGTAAGCTATAAGGGAAAAACCATGACTTTCGAAAAGAGAATGGAAGCGCCTGAAGAACCAAAGGATGAAAATAAAGAAGCAGAGACCAATGAAGAACAGAAAGAAAAGAAAACTGTTGAGAACTGGTATTACGCAGAGCGCGGAAATGCCAGAATTAATAAAGAAGTTATAGATCCGGTTTTAAGTGCTTTCAGTACAGTAAGGGCTGCTGAATTTCCTGAAGTTGAAAAGAAAAATCTGAAAGGTTTGATTTGTATGATTAAAGGCAAGATTGACGATAAAGAAGTTACTATGAAAATTCATAACAAATTCGGGAAGGAAGCATATATCTGCTCATCTACCGAATCAGATTATGCATTTACACTTGAAGACTGGTCAGTAAAAAGATTCTTTAAAGAACCCAAGGATTTTAAATAAGAAAAATAATTCTTATATCTGAATGCTTAATAAATATTTTAAGCATTCAGATATGTCACCTGAATATCATGGAGTTCGTCCTTTCTTCGGGGCGGACTCTTTTTATCTGAATCCCAGAAGCAGCCCTGCATTGTAAAAAAGAAAACAAACTATCCATGCCAGAATAATCTGATAAACAATTGAAAAAAGAGCCCACGACCAGCCGGCCTCTCTTCCCATTACTACGACTGTTCCAAGACAGGGAACATATAAAAGTACGAATAACAAAAATGTATATGCTATAAGGGGAGTTATTCCGAATTCCTTTTTTTTCAGTACCTGGTTAAGCGGCTTAATCAGAGCTCCTTCTTCTTCCGATTCTGAAGCATGATAAAGCACGCCCATTGTGCTTACTACAATTTCCTTTGCTATGAATCCTGTTGTCAGGGAAATTCCCATTTGCCAGTTGAATCCCAGCGGTTTTATCACAGGAAGTATGATTTTTCCGAATTTGCCTATAAATGTGTTTTTCATCTGCTCGGATTTCATCTCAAGCTGCAGTTGTTCCTTTTTAGAAAGGTATTCGTCTTTAAGCATGTTCAGTTCTTCCGGCACCTCACCATGACGTGAAATTAAAATATTTCTGTTTGCTTTATAATCTGCTGTAATTTTTTCTATTTTTAAATTATATTCTTCGTTATTGTCAGTTTTCGGATACGCGCTTAACACCCAGATTATAATGGAAAAGACTAATATTATTCCTCCGACTTTTTTTAAATAAACAGACCCTCTGTCCCACATATGAAGCAGAGTTGTTTTCAATGTCGGCATTCTGTAAGGAGGAAGTTCCATAACGAAAGGTGTTGATTCGCCTTTGAAAAAAACCGCGCGGAATAATTTAGCAGATATAAATGCAAAGATAACTCCGATGAAATATAAAGATGCGATGACCGCGCCTGCGTATTTATGAAAAAAAGTACCCGCAAACAGAACGTATACCGGGAGTCTTGCGGAGCAGCTCATAAACGGGTTGATAAGTATTGTCAGAATCCGGTCTCTTGTACTTTCAAGGGAACGGGTAGCCATTATTGCAGGGACATTGCATCCGAATCCCATTACCAGGGAGATAAAAGATTTGCCGTGAAGGCCCATTGTATGCATTATTTTGTCCATCTTAAAGGCCGCCCTTGCCATATATCCGGTATCCTCCATGAAACTGATACCCATAAAAAGGATGAGTATGTTCGGCAGAAAAACAATAACTCCTCCGACTCCGCCTATAATACCGTCAATCAGAAGATCTTTCAGGGGGCCTTCGGGTATTTGTTTTTCGAACAGAGCTGATATCAGTGAAACGCCCTTTTCAATCCAGTCCATCGGGTATTTCCCGAGACTGAATGTTAATTGAAACAGCAGCCATAGAAAAACAATAAGAATGGGAAAAGCAAGATAGCGGTTCGTAACAAATTTGTCAATTTTTTCAGATAAATCTTTGCGCTTTGCTTTTGTCCTGGTTACAGATTCTCTTATCGCACCGGTGATAAATCCATAACGCATATCCGTAAGGACAGTATCGATTGAATCATGAAATTTTTTTTCAATTTCAGTTTTACTTTCCTGAACCTGCTTTTTTATATTATTATAATTGGTAAATGATTTTAATTTTTTCTCCGCGTCGGGATCTCCTTCTATGAGCCTCATTGCAAGCCAGCGTGTAGAATATTTTTGCCCGATTTCTTCATCAGACCATATGGTTTCCTGTATGTTTTTTATTTCTTTTTCAAGGTCTGCACCGTAATTAATATGAAGATGCCTTGTCTTGGGGCTTTTTTTAAGGCATACGTTAATTACAGCATCCAGTAACTTATCAATGCCTATAGATTTTGTTGCGATCGTTTTTACAATATCCATACCAAGTAAAGTAGAAAGCGTATCGGTATTTATGTTAAATCCCTTTGTTTCTGCTTCGTCATACATATTTAAAGCCATTACAATACGGGCATTCATTTCAATCAATTGTGTGGTCAGGTACAGATTTCTTTCAAGGTTGCCGGCATCCACAACGTTAATTATTACATCAGGATGGTCTGCCGGTTGATGAGTATATTCTTCAAAAAATTGAGCGTGATGTGAATGATTATGATGCCTTCTTCTCCCGCTGAAGCGGCTTTTCCTTCCTTCTCCATGCTGAGAACGCCGGAAATGACTTCCGATTATGAAATCTCTTGCGACAATTTCTTCAATACTGAATGAACTCAGGCTGTATGTTCCCGGCAAATCTACAATAATGATATTATAGCCTTTATAGGAAAGCCTGCCTTCTCTTTTTTCCACAGTTACGCCGCTCCAGTTCGCGACCTTCTGGCGTGATCCGGTCAATGCGTTAAAAATCGTTGTTTTACCGCTGTTGGGATTTCCTGCAAGTCCTACTACTATGGTCTTTTTGTGCATTTTATTTTCCGTAATTAAAGAATGATTTGTGTTATCGCATTATTAATAAATAGATAGAATCAGGATTCCTCATCTGTTCCATTAATAACAGGTTTTACAATGATGCTTTTTGCCTCTTCAACTCTTAATGAAATATTGTAGTCCTTTATTTTAACTTCGATAGGATCTTTCAGAGGAGCATATTTGATTACTCTTATATTTTCCCCTTTTCTGAATCCCATTTCACTGAGCCTTTTTTTATACGGGCTTTCATTTATAAATATTATTACCGAAGTGTCACCTTCCCTTATTTCACTTAAAGATCTCTGCTCAAGTAAATCATTAAGTCTTTCTGTCCATTCCCGGTTTTCACTGCTTTCGGATTTATAAAATTGAATCAGTTTAAAAATCTGTTTGCATGCTTCGGATGTTAAATCATGTTCAACGCGGCAGGCAACCTTATCAGCTCTTTTCCTGTCGATTTTTAATACATCATGGAAAAAATCTGTAAGAAATGAATGTCTGTTATATACTTTTTCAGCAATAGCTTTCCCGGATTCTGTGAGATCAACATATCCGTATCTTTCATAATTGATCAGGCCTTTTTCCTCCAGTTTCTGCAGTGCGGCAGTAACACTCGGCATTTTTATGTTAAGACTTTTGGCAATGTCCTTGACGCGTACAACTTTTTTCTTCCTGGAAAGGAGTTCAATACTCTCAACATAATCTTCCATATTTGAACTAAGATCAGTGCTCTCAAAATTGCAATCGGCATCTATTTTTATCATGCATTGCCTCCGGAAAAAGATTTTATTAATAATATATAATAAATTTAGTTAATTCTAATTTATTTTTTTTATGTCAATAGTTTTTTTGCTGCTGATAAATGATTTTTAGCCAGTTTGATAATCAGCATTGTTTAATTAATTGACTCTTTTAACGTATTAGACAATAATCTGACAGTGGAAAACTTATAAATAGATTGCGCGGGATTAAAATTTGGAATTAGAAATAATTAAATTTTTTTTGAATTTAAAAGACAGCTGTATATTCAATATATTTGCAGTAATAACCGGTAAAACTTATATTTTTATTACAGTTTTGATGTTTGCCGCATATGCCGTTTACAGATTAAAAAAACAGGCAATTATCTTTATACTTGTATTGATAATATCCGTATCCGCTTCAGATGTGATATGCTACAGAATATTGAAGCCGGCTATTGGGAGGTTAAGGCCATCAGTGGAATTAAGGTTATTAAAACAGGAGAATTTGAATAATTTTTCCCGGGAATTCAGCAAGAAGGATTTTTCAATGCCTTCCAATCATGCTTCCAATGTCTTTGCATTTTTTATTGTTTATTTTATCTATGTAAGAAGGTACTGGATTCCTGTGCTTATTAATTCTTTATTAATCGCAGTCTCAAGGGTTGTTGTCGGCAAACATTATCCGACAGATATTCTGGCTGGAATGATTACAGGAATTATTATCGGATTGTTCTTTATCTGTTTGTTTTGTCTGCTTCAAAGCCTTGTCAGAAGGAAAAAGACGGAGCCTGTATAAACTTTCTTAATCAAAAGAGGATCATTAATGAGATATCTTTTACTGAAATTATATAAGAGTATTCCGGTTATAATTTCTGCATTGATAATTATAATCGCTTCTTTTTCAAATATAATTGCCGGGCAAGAAGATAATCAGAATAAGGGTACTGATATTCGGCTGAAGACGCAAGGTAATGATAAAGTAATAATTATGCTTCCTTTTTTTAATTATTCCGATTCGGAATTTAAATATCTCTCTACATATGTTCCTGAGCTGATATCAAAATATATTTCAAAATATGAAGGGATCAAAATTTACAATCCTATGTCTTTAAGGCAGGAGCTTGAGTTGAAAAATCTGACTCCGCAAATATTTTATTATAGTAATTTTTCTGTTGAATTACTGAAAAAGTTAAAAGCTGACAGAGCAGTAACGGGCAGATATATTATTCAGGGCAATACAATTCTAATTGATTTTAAAGTAATCAATGTGGATTCGGGGCAACGAGTTGATGGTTATGCTTTTGAAGGTTCAATGGATGAACATCTTTTAAGTACTCTGGAACGTTATGCAAAAACAAGAGCTGACTGGATAGTGGAATATATACTTTCAGAACTGGTACTAAAACTTGACACCAAGCAGAAAACCAGATCAGAGATAGTGCTGGATAAATTAAGAAGTACTAAGTTTGGTAAAATAATAAGCAATAAATGGGTTTTTGCACTTTTGATTGTTTTCTGTTTCTGGGGATTCGGGAAATTAATATCCATAGGTTTTAAAAAGACTGCCCCCAGGATTAAGCTGCTCTCTGATCAGAGAATCGGAGAGGAGGGAATTCGTAAATTCAGAAAATCTCTTAAATGGGTAACATTTTTTTTCGGAGTAAAACTTGCGGCATTATCTATTGGATTTTCACCTGTAATTTACGACATGATCAATGATATAGTAGTTACTATTATTCTGGCAATTGCCGCATTTGCTTTAATAATAATTATAGAAGGTTCTATCAGTATCTGGGGCAAAGATGTCACAGACAGAATAAATCCCCGTGTTAACAAGGACCTTATGCCTTTGTTTGTTACTTTCAGCAAAATATTTATTATATCTCTCATTGTAATTGTTGTACTCTCAAGATTTGATATTGATGTCGGCCCTTTTCTGGCTTCAATAGGAATACTCGGTATCGCGATAGGCTTTGCGGTTAAGGACAGCCTCGCGAATATTATTGGCGGTATTTTTCTGGCAATTGACCGTTCAATTGCTGCCGGAGATATGGTGACAATTGATAATGATACAGGTATAATTAAAGAAGTCGGACTCCGAAATACAAAACTTCTCACTTATGATAACGAAATAATTGTTATTCCTAATGGAGAGCTTGCCAATAAAAGATTTAAAAATTTCGTTCTTCCTGACCCCAGCCTGCGGGTTGTCGTAATTTTCAGCGTCGTTTACGGCTCAGATGTTGACAGAGTGGAAGCTGTTGTTCTCAATGCCTTGAAAACTATAGATGAAGTGTTATCTGATCCGGAACCTCAGTGTTTTTTTGAAGAAATGGCGGACTTTTCCCTTGTGTTTCATGCCAGGTTCTGGATATCAGATTATAATGCAAGATTGTATAAAAAGAAAGAAGCAACAAAAGTAATCTATAAATCTTTAAATGAAGCGGGAATCGGTATTCCTTTCCCAACCCATACTGTGTATTTAAAACGGGAATAGTATTACCTGACCGGTTTTCATCAAATAATTTCCAGTTGAGATATACATGGAAATTATGCGGATTTAATAATAATTCTTTATGTTTTATTCATAGATATAATTTGATACTTGATTTTCATTTTCGATTATGCTAATTTGTCTCAGCTTATCGCGAATTTTTTTGATTATCCTGTTTAAAATAAATCTTTCAACGCTGTATAAATATTTAAAATATAAAATATTTATTTCTTCAGTAAATTTGTCGTTTGTTATTCTGACCGGGCAGGCTTTTTATTGAAAAACAATAAGATGTTTAAAAACGAAACAATAAATTTATTTCTTGAGAAATTTTCAGGCAGTTCTTTTGAAGCTTCGGAACTGAAAGGAGATGCCTCTTCCAGAGAATACTATAGAATTATATCAGGGAAAAAGAGCTATATTCTCTGTATTGATGAGAATTTTAAAGGAGTTCCGCCGGAGGAATATGCGTTCTGCATTATTCATGACCTGTTTAAAAATAATAAAATCCCTGTTCCGGAAATATACTGTACTGATGAAGAAGCAGGCCTGCTGCTAATTCAGGATTTAGGAGATGTTCTGCTTGAACAGAATTATATAAAGATGAGCAGGGGAGAAGCTGCCACTTTATACAGTGAATTGATAAATATAATCGCCCAGATTCAGTTTATTAATAATAACAGGAAAGACATTCCGTTCAGTCTTGCCTTTGATATTGACAAACTGATGTATGAATTCAATTTTTTTATTGATCATGCCCTTATCGGATATTTTAAAGCTGATATATCAAATGATTTGCTTGAGGAACTTCGCGAAGAATTCCGTAAAATTGCCGTGATTCTTTATAAACCGGAATTATTCGTTCTTAATCACAGAGACTTCCACAGCAGGAATGTACTAATAAGCAGAAATGAGCCTTCCCTGATAGATTTTCAGGACGCAAGAATGGGGCTGCCGCATTATGACATGGTTTCTCTTTTGCGTGACTCTTATCTCCAGCTTGAAGATAATCTTGTTAAAAAATTGAAAAAGGACCACTATAATATTTTAAAAGCAGGCGGCTACAGCCGCATGGAATTTGATGAATATGAGTATTATTTCGACATAATGGCTTTTCAGAGAAATATAAAAGCAATAGGAACTTTTGGTTATCAGATTACATCTCTTGGAAAGGATCTTTACAGGAAATATATTATTCCCACTGTTTCCTATCTTAATGGTTATATCAGAAAAAGAAATGAACTGGCAGCAGCTGCAGGTATTATAAAGAGGTTTATTGAGGTTGATTTTTGAAGGGATTTATTTTCGCAGCCGGATATGGTGAAAGACTCCGGCCGCTCACTGACAGTACTCCCAAATCTTTGCTTCCGGTTTTCAATCTGCCGTCTATCTGCTATGCAGTTTTATTTTTAAAAAAGGCCGGTATTGATCATATCGTATGCAACCTGCATTACCGCAGTGAAGATATCATTGATTATTTCAGGGCTAATGATTATTTCGGAGTCAGGATTGATTTTTCCGTAGAAGAGGAGATACTGGGTACAGGCGGCGGATTTAAGAAATGTGAGAGTCTTATTGGAGACTCTGAAGTCATGCTGATAAATACAGATATTATTATGGATCTGGATCCGCAGTCTCTTATTGAATCTCACAGGAAGAACGGGTTTCCTGCAACTCTTGTTCTTAGAAGAACGGAAATGGCTTCAGCTATCGGTCCTGTGGGTATTGAAGGAAACAGAGTTATTGATTTCAAAAATTTTCTCGGTACAGGTGGAAAATCCGCGTATATATATACTGGCTCCGGAATTGTTTCCCCTGCTATTTTTAAGTATCTGACGAATGAATTTTCCAGCATTGTATATACCGGCTATATAGATCTGATAAAATATCATTCAGTAGGATTTTACGAGCATCAGGGTTACTGGTATGATACGGGTACTATAGAATCATACTTGAATGTGCATGTTGAATTGCTGAAGAAAGTCGATGAATTGCGTGAACAAATGTCGCAGATACTCGGCCTTGTACCTGAAATTATTTCCGCGGACGCGGAAATTGCAGAAAGTTCGGGAATAATGGATTCTATAATAGGGAAGGGAGCTATAATAGGAGAAGGTGTTTTAATACAAAGATCTGTGATACTTCCGCATGCTGTTGTTAGGAAAAACTCTGTAATAAGGAATTCAGTTGTTTTTGAGGATCAGGTTATCAATAAGGATTTTACAAAATAATATTTTTAACTTTAACATAATATAATCGTTTTTGATTTTTATGCAATTTGCTGACCTGCTGCCTGCAGTATTTAAAAAATACTTTCTTTTTATAACAACAAACAGGTAGAGATAAGATGAGCATTGATATTCTGATAATCTTTATTTATTTTATTGTAATTAATATTATTGGGCTCAGGTTTTCCGGTTTTAAAAATATCAACGACTATTTTCTGGGAAGCAGATCCATCCCGTGGATTATTGCGTGTTTGTCAATTGTTGCTACTGAAACAAGCACACTTACCTTTATTTCAATACCCGGGGTGGCATATATTTCCGGCATGGGGTTTCTTCAGATTGCTTTCGGCTATCTTGCTGGCAGAATCTTTGTTGCTGTAATAATGATCCCGAAATACTTCGATGGCAATATTGAAACAGTATATCAGTTTATCCAGTCAGGATTTGGAATATCATCCCGCAAGATTATCTCTATTGTATTTCATATTACGCGTATTCTGGCGGACAGTACAAGACTTTTTGTTACAGCAATACCTCTTACGCTTCTTATCGGCTGGGATTATAAACTCTCAATTGCTGTAATCGGTATTGCTACATTCATCTATACTTTTTACGGCGGTCTGAAATCAATTGTTGTTGTGGATACTGTCCAGTTCTTTCTATACATTATTTGCGCTCTTATAGGGTTTTATATTGTATCTGACGTGATGTCGCTTCCAGTATCCTCTGTTTTCAGCAGAATATCTGAAAGCAGTATAAAGATTTTCTATTCAGGCCTGCAGAGGGGAGCTTCCAGTCTTTTCGGATCGTATAATATTTTTTCCGGGGTTTTCCTGAAAAAGCCGCCATAGCAGGCCTGATTATCAGTATAATAACCAATCTGTTTGTTCTTTTTTGTACCGATATTTTCTGGCTTTGGTATGTGAGTATCGGATTTTTTGTTTCGTTTATAATTGGATTTGCAGGCGGTAAAATCCGGACTATTATTGGAAATTGATGTATATTCAAAAGGTAATTAAATATATTGCTCTTGTTAAATAATTCCGCAGCAGTCTGCGGGATCAGCAGTTATTCAGGATTAAGTTTGAAAAATTTAAAAGCAATTTAAAAGCGATTCAGAGGAATCGGGATTTCGTATTTACAGGAAATGCTTCGGTATACGGCACCTTGCTTTTGTATACATCCAGAGAATGAATCCGCCTGCATTCAGTATAACGCTCATTATTCCGAGCACCATAATCCTGTTGCTCCAGTCGTATGAAACAATCAGCATGCCCATGCTTCCTGTTAATATAAAGGCACCCTGTATCAGAGAGGACGCGGAGCCTGTATCCGTATCCTGCTGCTCAAGAAGTAGACTGCTCGATGGCGGCCTGCTTGTACTGACAGAAAGATAACCGAAGGCAACTGAAATGGCAAACAGCAGAGGACTCCATTGCCCGATTGTAAGCATCAGTATTCCGCTGGCAAGAGAACCAATATAACATACCGTGATTATTGGCAATGGCTTAAAGTAGTTACGCAAAAAAAGGTAAATCGGACCTCCGACAACAAACAGCATGGCGATTGCTCCGAAATATATTCCAAATACCTGTTCGCTGACACCGAAGCGTTTAACAAAAATCAGCGAAGATACGCTGATAAAGCCGAGCAGCGGTATTGAAATTACTGAAAAAGCAATCAACAGACGGCTGAAATGTGCATTTTTCAGTACCACGAACAATCTTGAAGTTGTTTTTAGTACGCTTAAATCAGTAAGCTCATAATTTGTCTCTTTCAGAAAAAGAACAAATATAAAAACTATTATTCCTATAGCGGTTAATGTAACAAATGTTCCACGCCACGATGTGAATCTGATTAACTGAGCACCTATCATGGGCGCAATAACAGGAATTACTCCGTTCAGTACTGTTACCAGGGCAATCGTCTTCTCTCTTTTTTTGCCGGGAAAGATATCTTTAATAATTGCCAGTGTAACGGCCATGGATGCTCCTGCACCAATTGCCTGAAATATTCTGGCAGCAATCAGCTGATAGATATTCTGGCTAAGTACGCAGAAAAGGCTGAATATAATATACATTGGAACGCCTACTAAAAGGATCGGTTTGCGTCCGTATTTATCGGATAAGGGCCCCCAGAAAACGGAACTGGTGCTGATTACAATAAAAAATACCACAAGAGAAAAACTTACAAGCGAAACAGAGCAGTTGAGCTGCTCACTCATTGAAGGCAAAGACGGCAGGTACAGGTCTGTAGATAATGCGGGGAATGAAGCCAGTAATGCTACCAGAATCATAATCATTTTATCTGAAAGCTGTTTTGGATGCCTTTTAATTTGATCAGTGTTGTTAGATAGAATTTTAGTCATTTAAATCCTTTATAATGCAGTTTTGAAATTAGTTTTGAGCTATTTGCGGGCGCTAAAAATTCCTGTATGCCTTTTGTGGATAATTATTTTCAGCGAATAGAATGACAGAACATAATATCAGGGGAATATTGTCAATTACTTCTAATCAAGTTATATATATAAATCTTGATTTTGGGATTATAAATATCCCTCTCTTTTGCTAAAAAAAGGTCATAAGTAAACTCCGTAAAATATTACTGAAACAGAAAGCAGTGTAATGACCGCAAGAAGAATTTTGCACTGAAGAACAGAGAGACTGTGGCCTGTGCGTTTAGTAAAAAAGTATATTCTCAGAACGAGACGATAAATAAAATTGAGGTCTCCGAAATGTTTAAGAGTAATTTCAAGCGCTTTTCTTTTGTATTTTAATGCGAATTGTTTTGATTCATGATCAAGACCCTGTCTGAAGGAAAGATTCTGGAGGACTTTTGTGAATACTGAAACGTTATTATTCATAGCAGATCCTCCAGATTGTTAATTCCGCGTTTTTTCAGAAAATCAATTATTTTGTCTACAATCCTTTTGTATTTATATTCTACCCGCTTTCCGGTTAAGCCGAGTTCTTTTCCCGTTTCAGCATAACTGTAGTTATAGAAAGCAATTAAATCAAAAAGATTCCGGTCTGTTTCATCCATAAAATTCTCATTGTTTTCAAATGCTTCGTTCATTATAATTCTGGCGTTCCTGAATCCGTTTACAAATGTAAGGCCTATTTCCGGGAAAATATCGTCAATATTAACATCTATATCTTGTCTTCTGGATTTGTAATAGTTAAGCACAGCAAAGCGTAATGTTTCATATAACCATTTCCCCGGATTTTCTATTGCTTCAGGTTTTTCATAAAAATTAATGAATACTTCCTGACAGATGTCTCTGGCATCTTCAATATTGTCTACTTTTGTTCTGGCAGTACTGAAAACAAGAGGATAATATTCGTTATGAATTTCCGTAAATTTTTCTTTTTTGCTCATCAATAAGCATCCCGTACAGCTGAATAGATATAATTTTTTTTTATAAAATTACCGGCTGCTCCTGCGGTTTCTGAAAAGCTGCTGTTCAGAAAGATTTTTTTGCTTTTACAGCATATGTATTTGAAAGAATTAACACAAGTATAAGAATTATCATAAAAACAGGTATCGCTTCAAGTGAAATTGATTTTGCAATAACTCCGCTTAAGGATGAAATGACTGCTCCTCCAATACCCATTGCAGCAATCTGTATGCCGATAGCGTTCGCAGTATACTCCCTTCCAACCCGGTCTGCTGTTCCGGAGATCAGGGCAGGAAGTACCGGCGCGATAGCAAGGCCAATTACGGTTACAGCCGCGAGACTTAAAATATTATTTATATCGATTGTCAGGATGACGGTTGCGAAAAGAGAAATAAGAAGGCTGCCTGTAACAAGCTTGAGTCTGCTTATGCGTGATGTGTATATTCCGGCCATGAATCTGCCTATTGTAAATATTCCCCAGAAACTGCTTACCCAGTAGCCGGCAAGTTTTGCCGATACTCCGCGGGATTCTGTAAGGAGACTGTAGGACCATGCTCCAAAGGCGACCTCAACACCCATGTAAATAAAAAACAGCGATATACTCAGCCAGACTCTCGGCCGCATTAGTGTTTTTTTCATAGAGATATCAGAGTTGTGTAACTGATTGCCGTCCTGTGAATCTTCAGGATTTGTTTTGCTGTTTTCCCACATTGGGATTGTAAATAAAAAGCATGCCATTAGTCCCATCTGAACCAGTCCGACCGCTAAATATCCTGACTGCCAGCTTCCGCTCATGGTTATTGCTGTTGTCATTATAACAGGGCCGATGGTGGCTCCTATTCCATAGCTTCCATGAAGCCACTGCATAAGGTTGTCTCCGTGACGCGCCGCTACATAGTAGTTAAGTGTAACATCGATTCCTCCTCCGCCCAGTCCTGCGGCTACTCCCGCAGTTACCATTACCCACCAGAACGGCGCTGCTGAATACGCAAGCAGAGCGGCAGCAGCCGAGAAAGTACTGAAAGTAAGAAGAGTGCCAAGTCTGAAATGGGCCATAAGACGGCCGCCGAAAAAACTGGATGTCAGATAGCCGGCTGTAAATGCAATCATAAGGGCGCCGAATGCGTCATGATTTAAAGAAAAAGTATGCCGTATTGACGGCCACGCAACTCCTAAAAGGCCGTCGGGCAGCCCGAGCGAGATATAGGCGGCGAAAGCCAGCACCATAAGCCCCAGACTCATTTTAACAGGTGAGTGAGATTTTTTTTGCATGCTAAGTTTCCTTTATATGTGATTATATCTGATAATTATTTTTATTTTAAATATTGAGAAAAGTTACGGATGCCGGTTAAAGAATCCGGATTCTTTAACCGTATAGATCTTTTAGTATTTTTTTAAATTACGAATAAAGTCTACTATCTTTTTTATTTTGATAGAAGCATAAATTAATAAAGATGATAAAAATATAGATTTCCATAATATGGAATCAATTCGAATAAGAATTGTTTATTATGATTAAAAAAGGGTAGTGTATTTATAAATGATTTTGAATAATTATTTATATTATTCTTTCAGCGTTTCAAAAAGAATGATCCCGGCTGCGACAGAAGCATTAAGTGAGGAAATGTTGCCTCTTAAGGGTATGGACACAACGTAATCGCATTTTTCCTGCGTAAGCCGTCTCATGCCTGTGCCTTCGCTTCCTATTATGATCAGCAAAGGCTTCAGCTCTTTAAGCTTTTCAATATCAGTATCGCCTTTGTCCGAACTGCCGATTATCCAGAATCCGGCGCTTTTGGCTTTATCGATTAATCCTGCGGCATTTGCTACCGTATAAACAGGAAGATACGCTGTTGCTCCTGCGGATGTTTTGATTACTGATCCTGTAATGCCTGATGAGTTAGCTTTGGTAAGAATGACTCCGCGTCCGCCCAATGCTTCGGCAGTTCTGATAATTGAGCCGATGTTGTGAGGGTCTGTCAGCTGGTCGAGCAGAACAAGCACACCTTTCCGTTCAGCCGCTGTTTTAAGAAAAGTGTCTATGTCCGGTTTGTCTTCGGCTTTTGAGACTGAGCTGCGTGAAGGGATAAGTACAACGCCCTGATGCTTCGCTCCCTTTACAAAGGCGCTTATGTGGTCTTTAGAACAGATTTCTACTTTGATCTTTTTTTCTTTAGCATGATTGATGATAATGCCGATTATTTTGCCGTGCGCGTTTTCCGATACATAGAGAGCCGCGCCGCTGTCTGAGGAAGACTGCCTGATGTATTCAATAACCGGATTGCGGCCGAATATTATTTCCTGATTTTCCACCTGGTACCGTCTTTACTGTCTTCAAGAATAATACCCTCTGCCAGCAGAAGGTCTCTTATTTCATCTGATTTTTGAAAATTTTTAGCTTTCCTTGCTTCGTTTCTTTCTTCAATCAGTTTTTCTATTCGTTCCGAATCAATTTCGTTTTCTTTGTTATCTTTAAAAAAGATAAATCCGAAAACAGAATCAATTTTTTCAATTGCTTTCATAACTTTTTCAGCATCATTTTTCGAAATTTTGTCTTCATTTATCAAAGAGTTGATTTCATGAACAAAATCGAAAAATACACCCAGGCTTCCGCTTATATTCAGGTCATTATCTGCAGTCTCTGTAAACTTATCCAGGAAAGTGTTTATTATTGATTCAATCCCGGTATTGTTTTCTTTGCCATCTGCTATATCGTTAAGTCTCAGCAGAAAGTTGTCAACCCGTTCAAGAGTGTTGTCTGCCTGCTTAACTCCGTCGAAAGTAAAGTTAAGCTGTTTTTTATAATGTGTAGCTAATAATAAATATCTTATTGATCTCGGAGAAAATCCTTTCTCACGCAAGTCCATGAGTGTATAGGAATTACCCAGAGACTTGGACATCTTTGCTCCGTCTACTATTAAGTGCTCGGGATGGATCCAGTATCTTACGAACTGTTCGCCGTATGCGGCTTCACTCTGGGCAATTTCATTCTCGTGATGAGGAAAAATAAGGTCAACAGCACCGGTATGAATGTCGATAGTTTTACCGAAAATTTTTCTGACCATTGCGGAACATTCTATGTGCCAGCCGGGCCTGCCTTTGCCGAAAGGAGTGTCCCATGAAGGTTCGTCCTCTTTTGCAGCTTTCCATAAGGCAAAGTCACGAACGTCCTCCTTTTCATATTCATCAGTATCGTATCTTAAACCGCTCATGATCTCCCTTCTGTCAAGATTACTCAGCTTACCGTAATCAGGAAATTTTGAAATGCTGAAATAAAGGGATCCGTCTTTATCATAGGCAATTCCTTTTTCTTTCAGCTTTTCCAGAATATCAATCATCGCGTCAATAGATTCAGTCGCTTTAGGAGTGAAGTCCGCCGGCTCTATGTTCAGAGTCTTTAAATCTTCAAAAAAAATATCAGTGTATTTCTCTGTATATTCCTTTAATGTTACTCCTTCTTCGCGAGCGCCTTTTATTGTTTTGTCGTCAACGTCGGTTATGTTCATTGCATGCTGTACTTTAAAACCTCTGAATTTCAGGTACCTGTTCAGAAGGTCGTTGAATATAAAAGTCCTTAGATTTCCTATATGGGCATAGCTGTAAACCGTAGGCCCGCAGGAATATATGGTAACAGGAGGATAGTCTTTAATATTGTTTTTTTTTACTCCGCCGGGTATTATTTCATCTTCAAGACCGGTCAAAGTGTTGTGCATTTTCAAAGGCATAGCTTAATCCAGTTTTATTTCATTCCCTTTCATCCCGTTATATATAGGGTAGGGTATAAATTGTTTTACGCGCTCAGACAGAGCAATTTTTTTATCTCCGTACCATAGAAAAATCCACGGAGCATCGTCAACTATTATTCCTGATATTTTATCGTAAATGGCAAACCTTTTTTTACCTTCAATTGTGTTTTCAGCTTTAAGAAGCAGATTGTCCACCTTTTGATTTGAATAATAAGCCCTGTTGCCTCCTGCACCCTTGTTCCCTGAATAAAATAAAGGAAAGAGAAAATTTTCAGCTTCAGGATAGTCCGCATGCCATGTAAAATAAGCCATGTCGAAATTTTGTTTTAATACTGATGCCTTTAAAGCTGACCATTCCATTTCTTTTATAGTAACATTCAGTCCTGCCTTGCTTAAATAATATTGTATCATCTGACAAATCAGAGATACCTGATGGTCGGATTTGATAAAAATTATGAATTCTTTTCCCTGAAGCCCCATATCTGTAATAATACTTTTAGCTCTAACCGGATCATATGATATTCCTTTAACTGTAGAAATATAATCACCGATTTTGGGAGGTACCGGCCCGGCAGCTTTTATGAATCTGTTTATAAACAGACTCTTCATGATTCTATCCCTGTCTACAGCCATATTCAGAGCCTGTCTGAAAGTTTTGCTGTTAAAAGGCGGTTTTGAATTGTTTAATGCAATGTAATGCACTGACAGCTCGGGTATATTAATGAATGATATTTTTTCCTTCCTGATATTCATTCTTGAAAGATAAGGCAGTTCAAAATAATCAAGTGTTTTATTAAGAAATTCAAACCTTGCCGTAAGGTCTTCTGAAATAATTTTATATACTATTCCGCTGACTTCCGGTTTTCCGTCAAAATAATCCGGATTTTTTTCAAGGACTATTCTGTGATCGCTTTCCCATTCAGAAAGGGTAAACGGCCCTGAGCCTGTAACCCCGGCGTGTGTCTTATAATAATTTTTTGAAATTATATAGCAGTTCGGCATAGTAAGAATATACAGAAAGGTTGATGAGGGCTTTTTAAGTATTATTTTTAATTTATGTCTTCCTGAAGTTTTAATTGATTTGATACTTCCAAGAATCCATTTTCTCGGCGAAGTCGGATTACTGGAAAACCTGATTCTATTCAGAGAAAAAATGACGTCTTCAGAGGTTAGCTGACTTCCGTCATGGAAGAGAACATTTTTTTTAAGGCAAAGTTCCAGAGTCCTGCCGTCAAATCTGTAATCATCAGTGAGATCTTTTACCAGCTGGCCGCCGGCATTAATTTTAAACAGGCCGTTGAATAATTTTGTCAGTATTCTGCCGGATACGACATCTGTACTGTAAAAGGGATCCAGTCTTGCGGGGTCGGATTGAATGTATGTAATGTAATAGTCACTTTTATTATGTTTCTGACATGCTGAGAAAAAAAGCATCAGGGTGATTATTAATAATATTCTCATAATTTTAAATAAGGCGGGATTAATTAAATGTTATCAGCCCGGCAGACTTCCTGTCTCATTGCCCTGAGAGTCGAGTAATATTTCTTCAACATCACTGTATTCTATTGAAGCAGCTTTGTCTTCTTCATCAGTTTCCTCTGTTTTTACTGTTCCTTGCTGATAACTGACAGCAGGTTCGTACACAACAGCATCCGGTGATGGAATCAGTTTGTCAATTTCTTCAGGGTTTGTTTTATAATATGCAAGAAGTAAATGGAGTTTTCTAATATAGTTTACAAGTTCCTTCAGTTTGGTGTTTTTCCTGTCAATTGTCAGCTTTGCATCAGTCAGGAGCCGTTTCAGTATTTCATTCTGTTTCTTCAGCCTTTCCTGCAGGTCGAGGATTGTTTCATAATATTCTTTATTAACTTTCTGAAATTCAAATTTAGCAAGAACTATCCCGTCTTTGTCGGTGTCTTTTTCAATTTTTTCCAGTATTTCATTAAGCTCATTTGAGGTAAAAAGGTCATCTGCTGACGTCTGTACCCATTTTGAGCCGTCTTCATCTGTGAATTCGGTAAGATCGGGAATATTTTTCTTTGTTTTTTTTATTGATAACATAAATGAAGTAATTAATTATAATATTTTTAAGAATTCAGGATAAATGACTTTCTTTATCTATATATCGAATCAAAAAATTAAAATCTTGACTTATTATATTATTACCGGGTTTTCATATGTTTAATTATTGAATTAAACCTGATTACATATAATAAATGACATACTAATAAAAATTATCCGCTTTTACAATTAGCTTTTTAAAAAGATACAAAATAATCTGACTTGATTTAAAAAGTTAATATTTTTATCATTTTTATTACTATTGAAAATAATTTAAAGGATTTATAAATGAAGTTAGCTGTCAACCTTGAAAATATGTTAAATAATCTCGGAACTTTAAAAACTAATGAGCCTTTGAAAAAATATACAAGCTTTAAAACAGGCGGGCCGGCGGAATATATGATATGGCCGAAGGACAGAAGCGCTTTGAAGGATATTATTTTAATATGCGGAGATAATTCTATAGATTTAACAGTACTGGGCGGATGCTCAAATCTGCTTGTCAGTGATGCAGGCATAAAAGGAATCGTTGTAATGATGAACTCCTTTCATTCAAAGGCTGATATAAAGCTAACAGAGGAAGGAACCGTATATTCAGATTCCGGAGTTGACAAAAAGGATTTCCTCAAATTTTGTGTTGATTCAGGATTTCAGGGCATGGAGTTCATTGCAGGGATTTTTGGATGTGTCGGCGGCGGAATTGCGATGAACGCGGGCACTGCAGACGGTGCTTTTGCTGAAATCCTTCAAAGCATTGAATATATGAATAGTAAGGGAGAAATAATAAACAAACCCGTATCCTCAGACATGTTCGGTTACAGGAAACTGCAGATGCCGGGATGCAGCATAATTTTAGGCGGTTATTTTAAATTAGAAAAAGCGGATAATACTGTAAATATACAAAGCCGTATTAATGATATTTTAAAAGAAAGGAAATCAAAACATCCGCTTAATTATCCGTCAGCCGGTTCGGTATTTAAAAATCCTGACGGGTATTCCTCATGGAAGCTGGTGGATGAAGCCGGCCTGAAAGGGAAGAGCATAGGCGGAGCCCGCGTATCGGATCTTCATACTAATTTTATTATAAACAACAGCGGAGCAACATCAGAAGATATTTTAAATCTCATTAATGAGATAAAAGAGGTAATTCTGAATAAGTATAATATTAAGATGGAAACTGAAATCAGGGTCCTTGGTGATTTTTTCTAAATCATTATTAATTTATTCTGAATTTCCTTTGATCTCTTCCGAATTCCATTCAACTTTTCTTAAATTATTCTGATCTCTTAAAATCACCATTTCTTTTTTGCATTTAAATAAATATTGTACTGACTGTCTTTTGTTGAAAAAAGATAGTCTTTACCGTAATAGATATTAAATTCGAACTGATCAAGAAAAATCAGATGCCCTGCTATTCCGGCTACAATGCCGTTCTGATATCCGTAGAGATCATATCCTGAACCTTCAAATCTTGTAAAGTCTGCAAAAAAACCGACATGGAATGAGTCTTTGTATGCTGAAATTTTGTATTCATTTGAAGATTTAATAATATTCCTTGTATAAAGGCTTTGTCCCATAAATCCTTTAAAATCAGAATCAGAGACTGAATGTTCATGATAAAATGGAGGGTCATCCCAGATTCTGAAAAACCTTATTGTGAAAATATAATAATCGAGATTTCTGAATTCGAATTCACCGTCCATTTCAATATCTAATGAATAAAAGATATCCGAGTTCATATAGTACCTGAAGACTGCCTCAAATCTGTGTTTTGATGCGTTTTTCAGACTCCATGGGCGCAGGTCAATTTTTACACGATCTTCGAAAACAGCCCAGACATCAGTTTCTTCTTCAATATCAACAATATATTCAGCATTCTGATCGATTTTCGGTTTATAAATAAAAACACGCTCACCTCCTGCACCGATGTATATCCGCAGCTTCTCAAAAAGAGTTACACCAGGAGAGAAAATACTTTCCAGCAGCAGGTAATTATAATTTGAAAGCCCGATATCGCTTCTTGAAGATCTGGAGTAGTATCCTTGCAATGATGCTTTGGGGGTATAATATTTAAAGAAGTGAGGCGTAAAATAATAGTCGGTATTAAGCTCAAAAAAAGTCCATTTGGGATACTCTTTAAATTTAAAGTCAAGTCCGTACATCCATCCCATTGAAGCCATTATATTCAGCCTGTCTTTTTTCCCGAACAGACCGGGAACACTGTAATTTACCGACGGAATCAGGCCTTTGCTATAGCTCGTACGTATTCCCAGAGACAAGCCGCCTGAGTCTTCAATGTCGTTTTTTTCAAGAGTAATGATCAGGTTATGATCAGAACTGTATTTTGAAAAAAAAGGCAGGCGTGTATCTCCTACCCAGGGCAGATTGAATGTATTGTCGAGCTGAAATAATGCTCTTTCTCCATCTACAGAGCGTTCAATTTTTACTTTTATATCTTTATAGTTATATTTCTTTTTTATTCTTGATATCTCATTATTGACAATATATTTATTATATATTTTCTGCTGCAGATTAAATTCGTATTTCATCTTCATTATATCAAATGAATTCAGGCCTTTAAATATCACTCTATTGATACTGCCTTCATCAATAAAAAGAGATAATATTTCACTATTCTCATTTATCAGAAAAACCTTTGCCAGAGAATAGCCTTTTTCCCTGTAGAATTTAATAATCTTTTCTGAAACGGATTTATAATGATTTTTGTTTTTATTAAAAGGTGTAATCCCGGCCTGTTTAATTAAATCTTTTTCAGTGAAGATTTTAAGGCCATTAATTTGTAATTCTTTATAGCCGGTTTTACCATATAAGAACGGCATTGATGCATATAATAGCAGCAGAATAACAAATGTTTTGAATATTTGAGGATGTTTCATTGAATAGACGATTTGATCAAACAAAATTGACTGTATGTTTATATTACATGAAATGAATAAGAGAGCAAGAAGATTTTATCAGATTTTTAAGCAGCATGAAAGGGGATAATTGTACGGTAGATTCGCGATTCTGAGACTTGCCGGGAAGTTCGGACTCTATATTGCCGACTAATTTCAGGCGGATTTTTTTTCCAGCTCATTCTTTGCAGATTGATACTGTAAAAATTTTCCAAGATCCATATTTATAAAAATTTTTTCTATTTCCGGAGAAACTAACAGCTGCAGTTCTGATCTGGACTTTCCCGCTTTTTGCTTGGCATTTATCAGAAAGCCTACAAATGACGAATGAACATACTTTGTTTTAGTGAGATCAAATATCATTTGTTTCGGCATTTGATTTTCTTCAAATTCAATCACATATTGAATAACCATTTCAAAATCTATATTTTCAGGAAATGACCATGTTTTTTTGCTATTAATCATTTTTATCTGATCTCTTTTTCTGGTTTATTAAAAGATTATGTTAATTCTTATTACATTATCGTTTGATTTAAAGAAATGGATTAGAAAATTTCCTGAAAATATTTTTTTTTCTTGAGATTAAAACCTAAAAAAGATATTTCAACCATTCAATGCAGGCTTTTTATTTGTTGCCTGATACTGGGAATTATTATATTATTTAGTTATTTGAATAATTCTGATTCTCAGTTCTCTATCTATACACGGTATTAATTATTATGGAAGTTCATACATTAAGTGATATGAGCAAGCAAATTGAATTTGTTGCAGATATTAATCATTTAAGAAGACTTTTTATTATGCCGGATTCACCGGATAAATTTATGGAATTCGGTAATGATCTTCTTAATCTTATTCATGCATTCTTTACTGAAAAGGGGGGCATACACAGCTCCATTTCTCTTCCCGAATTATCCGAGCTTTTTTCTGATATAGACCTGCCTGAATCTCCTCATTTGTTAAAAGATGTCCTCACAGAAATCAAAGAGAAAATCATAGCGCATTCTGTTAAGGTCGGAAGTCCGTATTATATAGGCCATATGACCAGTGCTATTCCTTATTTCATGATTTTAATAGAAATGATAATCGCTGCATTAAATCAGAATCAGGTTAAGATTGAGACGGCAAAAGCATCTTCCTTTGTGGAGCGGGAACTTCTTGCATGGATACACAGGCTTATTTTTGACAGGACTGAATCTTTTTATAAACAGCACATACAAAATCCGAAAGTAGCACTGGGTAATGTTACTCTTGACGGGACAATTGCTAATTTAACAGGCCTGCTTGTAGCAAGAAATAAAGCATTTCCCCCTAAAGACAGATTCCCCGGAATCAGAAAGGCCGGTTTTTTTGAAGCTTTCAGGTACTATAATTGTAAAAAGGCTGTTTTTCTTGTTTCAAGAAGGGGGCATTATTCAATAGATAAAATAGCCAGAATAATCGGCTTAGGCCAGGACAATGTGATTAAAGTCCCGGTAGACTCAAAAAATAAAATTGATATAGAGAGCCTGAATCAGATCTGCGCCGACATCAGGCATCATAATATTGAAAACAGTGAACAGATAAAAATAATATCACTAATCGGTGTTGCCGGCACTACTGAGACAGGAAATGTGGATAATCTCTGGGAATTGAGAAAAATAGCCGATGAGAATAAAACACATTTTCATGTTGATGCAGCCTGGGGCGGAGCTGTTCTTCTGGTTGATAAATATAAGTCAATACTTAAAGGTATTGAACGGGCAGACTCGGTAACCTTTGATGCGCATAAACTTCTTTATTCACCGCTGTCAATGGGAATGATCTTGTTCAGAAAAGAGACTGATCTTGAAAACATTAAGCATTCAGCGAGCTATATTTTGCGCCCGGATTCGGTTGATCAGGGCAGATTTACTGTTGAAGGTTCAAGACCGTTTTCCTGCTTAAAACCGTGGACAACTTTAAAGATATTCGGAACTAATGGATTCAGAATTCTTCTTGAGGTAGCATTTAAACTTACGGAGACAATAAAAGACCTGATAATAAGTCATGATAATTTTGAAGCTATGTCTTATCCGGAACTTTTTATTTTTACTTACAGGTTTGTTCCAAAAGAGGTTCAGCAGCAATTAAAATCTTTACAGGAAAAAATGGCCAGCAATGCTGCTAATCTGGAAAGTATACGTAAAAAAATCAGAAAGATCAATAATATGCTTAATGCGTTAAACGTGGAACTGCACAGGCTGCTTCGTCAGCAGGATAACAGCTTTGTATCAAGAACCAGGCTTGAATCGACAAAATATTATCCTCAGAAAATAGTTGTGCTTCGTACAATCACGATCAATCCACTCACTACGCCGGAAATTCTTAAAGAAATAATTACCGAGCAGAATACTCTGGGAATGCAGATTTATAATTCAGTGAGTGATATAGCAAAGAGACGATAGGGATATGCTTCTCGTCTCTTTTTTTACTCATCTGAAATCATTAAGCCTTTCGGTTTTTTTCTCGTCTCTGCTTACAATTTCCTGCATATGCTTGTATTCAACAGATTCAACACCATACTGTATCTCGGCTGTTTCAAGCAGATATTTGTTTTTAAGCTGTCTGTAGTAAATAATCTTTTCCTGAGATATATTCTTTGATTTCAGAAGCAGCGTTTCCATGAAAGCATAGCAGTTGGTAATGTATTTATAAGCCCAGATATCTTTTCTTGTATTATTATCTATCAGTATATATCTTTCCAGAATAGGTATACATGCGAGAAAATTGTGAAGATCATACTGTGTTGATACAAATACCTGGTATAAACGCTTTTTAAAATTGATAAATTCAGGGCTTTCAATAACAGGTCTTGACTGTACATCATCCAGATGATTGATAGCAAGGACAAAGTAGGTAATTGCCTTCATCTTTGCTTCCTGCTTCAGCATTCTGATTTGTCTCGCTTCCTGGTTTTTTCTGTCAATTTCCTGCCAGTACCATCTTTCATTCAGATTTTTTTTCTTTTTATTTTTTTCCTGAACTTTAATTACTTCAGATTCCATGTCTTCAAGAATATCAAGACCCGAAGAATAGGTATCTATCGCGAGTTTTAGTATTATTTCAGAATACTCCTTGCTGAGTTTGGATATGTCTTTCATTGCCTGAACATATGGTTTATAATCCCTTATACGCCAGCCCTGCAGATCCTGCGGGGCTTCAGTTTTTTCCTCTTTAGGCGTTTCTTCTTCCTTTGTTTCCTGAGCATTTGTATTATTAATTATCAATAAGGTCATTAATAACGGGAGCATTATGTAGAGAATGTTTTTTCTCAACTGATTATTTTTCATAATAACTTTAACCTCATTAGTTGCTTAAGATGTAATTAAATAGTAACCGGTTATTAATTGTATATCTAGCTGGAATTTTCTAATAACTCTTTAAGAAATCAACAGCTTATAGCCTGTCACTATATAATATTCAATTATAGATTCAATATCGGTTAATAAAAAAAAATAGTTAATTTCTTTTTTTATTCATATCATACCATTTTAAGATTGGAATAGTTTATGAGATGCTTTTTTTAACAGATCAAGCTGTTCTGATTCTTCGGGTAAAATGATATAATATGCTTTAAATTTCTTGACAACATTATGTCTCGTGATTACTGTTCTTTAATAAAATTTGAAATGTAATTGCCTGGTGAATCTGTATTTAACAATTCTTTACTGATCTTCTAAAATAATTATTGCATTATTCTGCAGTAAATTAAACATCAGGCTTTTTTCTGAAACTGAAAACATCCTCTCATTACTGATTAGTGATTCAAATAAATAATACAGACGAATAATAAGAATGAACAGCACAAAAGTGAAACCCCGTGAATCTAAAGCAATTAACAGCAATAATAACAGTAAATACTGTATTAGCTGTGAGTTTACAGGGATAATACATAATCCCCATTTTGAGCAGCTAGGCACAGAACCGCTTGCACCTTGCCCTAAATGTGTAAAAACAAAGTGTAAATGCGGAGGTATCTCTCCTTATTATTATAACGAAAACGGGAAAATACTGCAATGTTCCTGCAGGGAGACAGCTTTAAAAATTCAGAAAATAAAAAGTATTTATGCGAAATCAGGGATTGATAAAAAATATCGCTGGAAATTTATTAATAATTATGAAGTAATCAATAAGGCAACCGAGCAGGCAAAAAATACTGCGTATAATATTATTCGTGAATTCCCGAATGTTAAGAAAGGACTTTTCTTATGGGGTAATCCCGGAACAGGCAAAACCCTTCTTTCTTCAATAATCCTGACAGAACTTATTACAAGACACGGAATAGACGGTAAATACATAAAGATTTCCAGGACATTCTTTAACCGCATAAAATCAACCTTTAATGAAAGTTCTCCAACTTATGGAGAAGCTGACCTGATTGAAAGGGAGTTTGCTGAAGTTGATTTGCTGGTTATTGATGATTTCGGTGTTCAGCGTGATTCTGAATGGGAGCTTGAGACATTGTATAATCTTGTGGACGCAAGATATGAAGCCTTGAAATTTACCATATTTACTTCAAATGTTAACCCTTCTCAGAGTATGAAAGATAAATCCCATGGCCGTATTTTATCAAGAATTAAGGAAATGTGCAGTATAATTGAGCTTTCCGGAGCAGATTACAGGGACAGATTATAATTATGCCTCAGGTATATCTGGGACTCGGATCAAACCTTGGAGACAGATCTCTAAATCTTGCCGAAGCATGTCAGGAACTTGGCTCAACGGACGGTATAGAAATATTAAAAATGAGTACTGTTGAGGAGACCGATCCGGTAGATTTTCTTGAACAGCCTGATTTTTTCAATCAGGTTATACTTGTTAGGACAAATATTAAGCCGCTTAAACTGCTTAAGATTGCCAAAAGCATAGAGAAAAAGATGGGGCGAAAAAAAACAATCCCTAAAGGGCCAAGGATTATTGATATTGATATTCTTTTATACGGGGATTCTGTACTGGAATCAGATACGCTTACTATTCCTCACCCTGAAATCAGGAACAGGGATTTTGTGCTTAAACATCTTATTGAGATTACTCCTGATTTGACTGATCCGGCTACGGGAAAGCCTTATTCTGAATATTATAATAAGCTTACAAACTGCTGAGATTTTTTTCTTCTATTATCTTATCAATTGAAAAAGGCTGGCGCTTTGCGCAGAGTACAAGCAGCTGCATTAGTAAAAATACAATGTCCCTTATAATTAATGGAATACCTATTTCTTCACTTATTTCAAATCTGTTCAGCTCAAAACACCCGCAGTTAAATGTGTTTCCTCTGTAAACATTTATTGAAATTATAATAATAAAAAATGTAAGCAGAAAGCTTGAGAGTAATGATGTTGATTTTATTCTGAATCCGGACAGGAGTAAAATTCCGATCACCATTTCAAGAAAGGGCATTACTATCGCGCCGTATGGAGCCAGTATTTCCGGGAATACATCATATTGAAGAATGATACGCGCAAAATTACCCGGGTCAAGAGCCTTGAAAAAACCTGAATATATAAAAAGAAGGCCGAGAAAAATTCTCAGCATGGCCGTAATGCTGTTTCCATACAGGGTATTGGTAATAAAATTTTTAATATGACGCATTCGCAAACAGCTCCATTAGAAATTATTAAATTGTAGATTATTAATCAAGTTTGCTTTCCTGCTCGTCGGATTCAACAACAAATCCGTCGGATTCAACAACAAATCCGTCGGATTCAACAACAAATCCGTCGGATTCAACAACAAATCCGT